>NZ_MSRR01000019.1 GCF_001956585.1 Actinomyces naeslundii
CCACCCCCCAACCACACACAAGCACCCAGCGTGCTCGTGCGTGTGTCGGTAGGCGACCCGACAACACAATCACAGGAACACACTGACGCACTGCCTGTTCAGTCGTCTCGGTGGTCACAGCGACAGGGAAACGCCCGGCCCCATCCCGAACCCGGAAGCTAAGCCTGACAGCGCCGATGGTACTGCACCCGCCAGGGTGCGGGAGAGTAGGACACCACCGAGCACACACCACCAGCCGGCTCGGAACCGCAACACAACGGTTCCGAGCCGGCTTCTTGTTGTGCGCGGACTGTCCTGATGGACAGTGGGTGCTGTGCTGTAGGTGAGGGTGTTCGGCCGGTGAATTGTCGACACTGGGGTCATGAGCAACACACGCAATAGCAGAGCAGTTCATGGCAGCCCTCGATCCGTAGACCTTGCCACCAGCCCGTCGTCGTCCCGCTCGTCTCGTCGCCGGTTGCTGGTGTGGCGGGTGTTGGCGGTGCCTGTGGCGGCGGCGATCGCGTTGGGTGCCGCTGGTGGTGCGGCGTCGGCGGCGCCGTCGAAGGGGGAGGCTGAGAGCCTGAAGTCCCGGGCGCAGGGGCTGGTGGAGGCCGGTTACCCGGCGGCGCTGGCGGCGGTGACGGACAGCAAGGGCGAGTCCGCGGGGGTGGCCGTGGGTAAGGGCAGTCTGGAGACGGGTCAGGCCCCGCCGATGGACGGTGAGGTGAGGATTGGGTCGAACACGAAGACCTTTGTGGCCGTGGTGGTCATGCAGCTGGTTCAGGAGGGCAAGGTGGGGCTTGATGAGCCGATCGAGACCTACCTGCCCGGCCTCATCAAGGGCGAGGGCATTGACGGCTCAAAGATCACGGTGCGCCAGCTCCTCCAGCACACCAGCGGCCTGCCCGAGTACACCGACACCACTCCCGGTAGCGGCGATATCTTCCAAGTCAAGGACCACTACATCCCGCCCAGGGACCTGCTGGGCACGGCTCTGGGCAAGCCGGCGGCCTTCGAGCCGGGGACCCAGTGGAAGTACACCAATACGAACTACATCGTGCTGGGGATGCTTGTTGAGCGGGTGTCCCAGCGGCCGGTGGGTGAGCAGATTGATGAGCGCATCGTCAAGAAGCTGGGTCTGTCGCATACCTACTTCCCGGCCCCGGGAGACAGGAGCATCAAGGGCACCCACCCTCAGGGGTACCACCTCAGTGCTGAGGGCAAGCTGGAGGATATTACCGAGATGGATCCGGCTTGGGGGTGGGCGGCTGGTGCGATGGTCTCGACCCCGAGCGAGCTCAACACCTTCTTCCAGGCCGTCTTCGACGGCAGGCTGCTGACCCAGGCCAGCATCGACGAGATGAAGAACGGAGCGGTTGACGCCAGCTCGTACCTTGGACCGGGGACGGTGTACGGGCTGGGCCTCATCGGTACTCCGCTCAGCTGCGGGGGCACCTCCTGGGGCCACGGCGGGACGATCCACGGGTACCAGACCGACAACGCCGTCGGACCTGACGGCACCGCCGTCACCGTCGCCGTGACCGCCCTGCCCACAGCCATCGCCGACCAGAACAACCCGGAGAGCTCCGCCAAGGAGAAGCACCAGCGGAACAAGGACGCCGTCGACGCCACACTGTGCCACAAGTGATGGGCTCGGAAACGGACTCGGGCACCTCGCGGCTGCGCATGTGCTTGACTCGGAGCGTGCCCAGCCAGGTGCTCGATTCCGCCGCCCAGGTGCAGAGTCCACCGTGCCTGCCCCGGACCCGTTGACTCTCAGTGGTCCAGGCCGGCCCTCAACGCCGACGTCTTCTTCATGGCAACGCAGTACGTGCTGTCTGTGAAGAAGACGTCGGTCAGTGGCGTGGCTGCCTTGAAGGCGCTGGAATGGAGTCGATGAAGGCATGAGCCGCCGGACTGGGGTTGAACGAGTCCCAGGCGAGATACTCCACCCGGACGGGGCTGGACTATGAAGAATGGCCACTCCCAGCAGTGGAGTCGTCTCCAAGGGGCGCCTCGCCCGTGAAGAGGTACTCAACGAGCGGGTCCGCCGGGCGGTCGTAGTCGAGTGCTGACAATGTCGTTGCCAGCATTCCGACGGCGAGAAGGCTTCTGGTCTCTTCACGTGGAATGCCCAGGTCGTCGTGCAGCAGATGGGCCACTCGAGTGAATCCTTCGCGCGCCAGCGGGCCGAGTTTCTCGTCGGTGCCGCAGACGAACAGCTGAGCCAGGAGCCTGAGCTCGTCAGACGAGAAGGCCAGCTCCTGGAAACGCTTGCTGAACTCGCGGCGCTGGCCGGGGTCGCTCAAGGGAGCGGTGTCGCGGAACAGTTCCTCGATGTGTGTGGAGGCCTGCTCGCAAAGGGTCCGGATCAATTTGGTCTTGGATCCGAAGGCACGCACCACGTAGGCCTGGCTGACGCCGGCCTCACGGGCGATGCGGTCGGTGGTGATGCGAGCAAACCCGTATCTGCCGAACAGGTGCAGTGCCGCCTCCAGGATGCGGTCACGCCCCGACGTCCTTGGCTCGGCGTCGCCGGATGTGGATGGCTCCCTCATGGGATCATCCTAGACGCCGTGACACCTGTAGTCATTGACTGATAACCTCATTTGGTTATCGGTCAATGACTACAGGAGGATCTGATGTCTTCATCGTCTGCCGAAGACGCCGTCAATACCCGTTCCGTTCCGCGCGCGACCGTCGTTCGTGCGGTGCTCACCGTGGCCATCTCCGCGTTGCTGACCGGAGTGCTCTTCAGCTACTTCTACATCGAGGTGTTCAACGCCCCGGAGCCGCACCGTCTGCCCGTGGCTGTCGTTGGTGCCGACGCATCACGTCTGCAGGATGCTGTGGGCGATGGGTACCGGCTGGTTCAGATGACTCGTCGCGAGGAGGGGCTTGAGCGCCTCTCGCGCCACGAGGTCTACGGTGTTGTTTCGCTGGATGGGGAGGCTCGAAGCGTGGAACTGTACTACACCAGCGTTGATGGAACCTCCGTGCTGGCCTACATGCGGCCGGTGGCGCAGCGAGTCTCGGAGCGTTCGGGGATGGTGGTGCGGGTAACCAACACGACCCCGGAGGTGGCGGCCAACGCCTCCCCGGGCCGAAGCGTGTTCTTCGCAGTGTTCGGTACCGCTCTGACCGGCTTCGTCCTCTCCCAGGCGCTGTCGTCGGTCGGCTCCCAGGTTGGGCTGTCACTGCGAGCCCGGCTGGCAGTCATGCTGGGGGTCTCTGCCATCGCCGGCCTGTTGGTATCCCTCATGCTCGACTCATGGTTCGCCATCGCACCCGGTACCTTCTGGAGCAGCTGGCCCATGGTCTCGCTCCTGTGCCTGTCCGCGGTGACGACGGGTTCTGCTCTCCTCGAAGTCGTCGGCCCTTTGGGGCAGGTGGTGACAGCCGTCCTGTTCGTCACGCTGGGCAACGCCACGGCCACCGGGATCCTGCCGATGCCGTTCCTGACGCCTCCGTATCAGATCATCAGCAGGCTGCTTCCCACTGGTAACGTCGTGCGCGCCGTCCTGAACCAGGCCTACTTCAACGGAGCGGGATGGCAGTGGGGCTATGCCGTCCCGCTCGCGTGGATCCTGGCCGGAATCGGCCTGCTGACCATCACGGAGCGTCGGTCGCGGCGATCTCGCCAGGCTTGATTCTGGCTGTGTGCCCCGGCTGCTGCGGCACCGGACGTCCGGCTTAGATCCAGGACGACAGGAACATGTGATAGAGCCAGAAGGCGCGCGAGACGTTCTGCCCGGTCCAGATCGGCCACCAGAAGGCCGCGGCGACGCAGGCCAGGGCCGTGACCATGATGATGAGGAAGATGCCCTCGGAGCGGATCTGCCATGTGGGCACTGACGTCCAGTTCTTCAGCGTTGCCCACGGGCTGCGCCGACTGGTTCCCTCCAGCTCGTCGTTGTCGCTGGTGACGTCCGGTGCCGTAGCCGTTGTGGTGCCGTAACCCGTCAGCTCCGCCATGGCCTGAGCCCGCTGTGAACCGTCCTGCTCGGCCCGGGGGAGGGCGTCGACGGCGACAGCGGGGGCACCGTCCTCCGCCTCGAGGTCGTCATCCGCATTGCCGGCAGTCTCGACAATGCGGTACATGCCCGGGTCGGTCTCCACCACCGGCGGTGTCCACACCTGCGTGCGCCCGAACTGCGGACCGAAGCCCAGGAAGCGGGCCCCCACCCCGCGCCAGGGCCGGATGCCCGGACCGATCTGCCGCTTCCTCAGGGCCTCCACCTGTGCCTCAGCACTCTTGGACCCCGGCAGCGGTGGCACCAGGCCCGCAGCCATCCCCAGGGCCAGCACGAGGATGAGCACGACGCAGGGGACGAAGGCCACCGTGTAGAAGGTGAAGATCGTGCGGTCCCTGTACTGGAACCACGGCACGTACAGGCCCAGGTAGCCGAGCAGGGGCACCCATGCCCGCCAGTCACGGTTCTTCAGCCCGATGATGACGACGGCCGCCAGCGCCGCCACCGCCGACCACCAGATGACGATGTTCCCGATCGAGGTGATCGCCTGGACGCAGTCGCCGCCCCAGCAGGTCTGCGGCACCTGCGTCTTGTCCTCCCAGAAGAAGGAGGTCGGCCGGGTCTGCAGCAGCCAGCCGTAGGGCTTCGACTGGTAGGTGTGTGGCGAGGCCAGACCCACGTGAAACTCGTACATCTGCTGGTGGTAGGCGACGAAGTCGTTGATCTTCTGGAACAGCGAGTCGTCGACATAGCTGGACAGCCAGGGGAGAGGGACCGGCCCGCCCTGCTCGAGCTGCTCCGCCGTCCACCCGTGCTTGAAGGCAAGGGGGTGGGTGAACCAGGACCACCAGCACCCGACGTAGACCGCAACCGCGACCGGAACCGTCTGAAAGAAGTCGCTCACGCCCTGAGCGACCGTGCCCTCCAGGAACCAGGCTCGTGCCCCCACCCGCCGCAGCGCCAGGGTGTCCCAGATGACGACGGCGATGCCGACGACCGCGACGAGGTAGAGCCCCGACCACTTGATCGAGCAGGTCAGTCCCAGGGTGACACCGGTGGCCAGCAGCCAGGGGCGGATCGTGGCGTGCGGTGCCCGTGCTCCGGGCTTCGTCCCGGCCATTCTGCGGGCCAGTCTCGCCCGCGACCACTCCCGGTCGCGCACCAGGCAGTACAGGGACAAGGTGGCGAAGAAGCCGATGAACACGTCCAGCAGCCCGATACGGGACTCGGTCAGGGCCACGCCGTCGATCGCCAGGAACAAGCCGGCCAGGCCCGCGAGCAGAGGGGAGCGGGTCAGGCGCATTGTCAGGCGCGTCAGCAGGATGACCGTGAGGATCCCGGCGATGGCTGGCATGACCCGCCAACCGAAGGACGACGACGGTCCGAAGACCTCCATGCCGGCGCCGATGAGCCATTTGCCCAGCTGGGGGTGGACGACGTAGGCCGCCTCCGTGGACAGTCCGGAGAAGTCCCCGGAGGCGAAGGCGGCATCGGAGTTATTCGCCCAGTTCCCCTCGTAGCCCAGGTGCCACAGGGCATAGGCGTCCTTGACGTAGTAGATCTCGTCGAACATGAGCGTCTTGGGGTGGCCCAGCCCGATAAGACGCAGCAGGGCGGCGATGACGCCGACGACGCCGGTGGCGATCCACCCACGGATCCTCACAGCACGGGGCAGCACGCGGTCCACCGGGCCGAGACCGAGCGCAGTGCGCAGCTCGGTCTCGGTGCGCCCGCCGGCGTCGGGCCCGGCCGGAGCGGTATCCGGCGTCTCAGCCTGTGTCGGGGCAGGTTCCTGTGCTCGTTCCTGTTCCACGTCCGTGTCGAGGGAGCCGTCGCAGGACTGCTCGGGGGACTGTTCGGGAGACAGTGCGCTCGGAGTCGTCACACCCCGAGTCTAGGCGGAGGTGTCATGGAGGTCGCACCGACATACTGTGTCCTATGACTGACAGCATCTCGCCCGCCGAGGACGATGCCGAATCCGCCGGTGCCGCGCTCCCCGCCCACAGCCCTCATCTGCGCGCTGGAACCATCACCCTGGCCGCCACCCCGATCGGTAACGTCTCCGATGCCTCCCAGCGCCTGCGCTGCGCCCTGGAGCAGGCCGACCTCATCGCCGCCGAGGACACCCGCCGGCTGCGCGCCCTGGCTCAGCGTCTTGACGTTGAGACCCGGGGCCGCGTCATCGCCTTCCACGAGCACAATGAGCGCGACCGCGCCCCCGAGCTGCTCGAGGCCGCCCGGGACGGCAGACGCGTCCTGGTCGTCTCGGACGCCGGCATGCCGTCCGTCTCCGACCCCGGCTACCGACTCGTTCAGGCGGCCGTCCAGGTCCAGGTGCCCGTCACCGTCGCTCCGGGACCCTCCGCGGTCCTGACCGCGCTGGCTCTGTCCGGGCTGGCCTCCGACCGGTTCTGCTTCGAGGGCTTCCTACCCCGTAAACCGGGGGAACGGAGACGCGCGCTGGAGTCCCTGACCACCCAGGAGCGCACCATGATCTTCCTGGAGTCCCCTCGTCGTGTCCACGACGCCCTGGTCACCATGGCCGAGGTCCTCGGCGGTGAGCGTCCGGCGGCACTGTGCCGGGAGCTGACCAAGACTCATGAGGAGGTGCTGCGCGCCCCACTGGCCGAGCTGGTCCGGGCCACGGCCGACGGCGTCCTGGGGGAGGTGGTCCTCGTCGTCGCCGGTGCCGAGCCGGTCGTCGTCGGCTCCGAGGACGCCGCGCGCCGGGCCCTGGCGCTGGCCGGGACCGGCATGCGTCTCAAGGCCGCGGCCGCCCAGGTGGCCGGTGAGCTCGGTCTGCGCCCCAACGAGGTCTACCGGGCCGCCCTCGAGCTGCGTGAGACCACGGCCTGAGCCGCGGGGCACTGCACGGCCGTCCTCAACCCGGCCCGGTGCGCCTCGACCGGGTCAGGTACCTCAGGCCACCGAGGCTCGTGGCCGGGTCGGTTCCGCTATGGTCGGCTCATGAGCAACGAGCAGCCCAATGGTCCGGGGGACCGCGTGCGCCGGGCCCTTATCGTCGTCGACGTCCAACCCACCTTCTGCGAGGGCGGCGCGCTGGCGGTCACCGGCGGCAACGCCGTCGCCGAGCGGATCGCCGCCTACGCGTCCACCCACCGGGACGACTACGCCCTGGTGGTCACCACCCAGGACTGGCACATCGACCCCGGTGACCACTTCTCTCCCGATCCCGACTTCATCGACACCTGGCCCGTCCACGGTGTGGCCGGCACCGACGAGGCCCGGCTGCATCCCGCCCTGGACGGCCTCGTCGCCGACGCCGCCGTCAAGAAGGGGCAGTACGCCGCCGCCTACTCCGGTTTCGAAGGCGTCGACGACGACGGGCGCGGCCTGGCGGACATCCTGCGAGCCGCTGACATCGAGGCCGTCGACGTCGTCGGGCTGGCCGAGTCCCACTGCGTCAAGGACACCGCCCTGGACGCTGTCGGGCAGGGCTACCGGGTGCGGGTCCTGACCGACCTCACCGAGCCGGTCAGCCCCGAGCTGGGGCGCGCAGCCCGAGACGACATGCGTGCCGCCGGCGTCGAGTTGACCCCCACGCGCTGAGAGCCTCCTCTGAGACCGCAGCGGCCCTCGCTCCCAGGGGTCTGACTGACGCACGGGCGCCCTTGCCGAGGCTGAGTCGGCAAGGGCACCCGTGCGGTATCAAGGGGATTGGCTACTGCGCCGGCCAGCCACCGGGCTGGTTGTACTGGCCCGGCTGCACGGGCTGAGTGAACACCGAGGGCTGCTCCGGCCCCGGCTGCTGCTGAACCGGTTGCTGCCCGGCCCAGCCGAACTGGGCGGTCGGAGCCGTCTGCGGGTACTGGGGGTACTGGGGCGCTCCGGCCCCGGTTGCCGAGGGCGCGTAAGGGGCTGATTGAGCGGCCGGCGCAGGCTGCTGGTACTGGGGCTGCTGCGCGTACTGGCCCCCCTGAGCCTGCTGGTCCGTCTGCCAGGCGCCCTGGGTGTAGACGTTCGGGGCTCCGGGCTCTGCGCCGGTCATCCCGCCGAATGATCCGGCTGCGGTGGTCGGGGCGGGCGTGGCGCTCGCTGCGGCCAGCTTGGAGCGCCAGGCCATACCGCCGGCACCCATGCCGATCCCGATGATGGCGATGATGATCGCGCCGACGAGCCCGAACAGTGACAGCAGGGTGCTCTTCGCCGACGAGGGGGCGACGATCTCCCCCACGGAGACTCCCGAGGCGCTGCTGCAGTCGACGGTGTAGGCGCCCGACTCCTTGGAGGAGAAGGTTGTGAAGAGCTTGGAGCCCTTGACCTTGGTGGACGATGAGCTGGACTTCGTGGTGACATCGTCGCCGTTGGGTGAGGTGACTGAGCAGTCCGGTGCGTCGTCACCGTCGCTGTAGAAGAGTCCGTAGGTGCTGCCCTTGTCCAGCTCGACCGTGGCGGCCTGATCGTCCGGAAGGCTCGTGATGGTGGCGTCGAACTGTCCGCGGGTCACCGAGGAACCGATCCCACCGATGATGGCCAGGAGGAGGACGGCGAGTCCGGCCGCGGCCAGGACAGTCGGAGCCGTGAGGCTCTTCGACGTCGTTGGCTGGTTGGCGGCTCCCGGGTAGATGGCCTCAGATGTCTGGAAGGGGTCGGCCGACGGGTACTGAGCAGGCTGCCCTCCGGCCAGGGCCGGGTCATAGCTGCTCGCCGGCCAGCCGGCTGAGCTCGCGGAGTGCTGGGAGCCGGGAACGGATCCGGGGTACTGCGAGCCGGGGTACTGGTAGCCGGGATACTGGGACATAGCTGGCCTTCCTGGTCCATCGTGTCCATGTCGGAGGCGTGCGGGAACATGTCATGAGGGCGGACGAGGCTCGATCGCGAGACGGGAGCATCTCACAGACATGTCTAGACATGAGTCGAGCGGTTGCCGTATGACTCCGGACAGAGTACCGGCTACCGGTGGGCATCCGCAGGCTGTGCGGCACGCCGGGTCCCCAGTCGGCGCGACGCCCCGGGGCCCAAGCGTGCCGCGAGCGGTATCTGAGGCCGTGCCCGCGGCGGTGCCAGGGGCATCGACTCGTTGAACGGGGCCGCCGCCTCCACCGCATCGAACCCATGACGCTGGTGCGCCCGGCCGGTGGGGACTGAAACGGTCGGGAACCGGATAGGGTGGCCCCATGACCCACATCCTGTCCGCAGTCGCCTGGCCGTACGCCAACGGCCCGCGTCACATCGGCCACGTCGCCGGCTTCGGTGTTCCCTCAGACGTCTTCTCGCGTTACATGCGCATGGCCGGTCATGACGTCCTCATGGTCTCGGGCACCGATGAGCACGGCACCCCGATCCTCGTTGCCGCCGACGAGGAGGGCCTCAGCGCCCGTGAGCTCGCCGACCGCAACAACCGGCTCATCGTCGAGGACCTCGTGGCCCTGGGCCTGTCCTACGACCTGTTCACCCGTACTACCGCAGGCAACCACTACCACGTGGTCCAGGACATGTTCACCACCGTGCGGGACAACGGCTACATGGTCCAGCAGGTGACCCGTTCGGCGATCTCCCCCTCCACCGGACGCACCCTGCCCGACCGTTACATCGAGGGCACCTGCCCGATCTGCGGTGCCGAGGGCGCCCGCGGGGACCAGTGCGACACCTGCGGCAACCAGCTCGATCCCACCGATCTCATCAGCCCGCGCTCGCGGATCAACGGTGAGACCCCCGAGTTCGTGGAGACCACCCACTGGTTCCTGGACCTGCCCGCCCTGGCCCAGGCCCTGGGCGCCTGGCTCGACGAGCGCGAGGCCTCCGGTACCTGGCGGCCCAACGTCATCAAGTTCTCCCAGAACCTCCTGGGCGACATCCGCCCGCGTGCCATGACCCGCGACATCGACTGGGGAATCCCGGTGCCCGGCTGGGAGGACCAGCCCACCAAGCGTCTCTACGTCTGGTTCGACGCCGTCATCGGCTACCTGTCCGCCTCCGTGGAGTGGGCGCGCCGCAGCGGCGACCCCGAGGCCTGGCGCGCCTGGTGGAACGACCCGCAGGCCCTGTCCTACTACTTCATGGGCAAGGACAACATCGTCTTCCACTCCCAGATCTGGCCCGCCGAGCTCCTGGGCTACAACGGCCAGGGCAAGAACGGCGGTGAGCCCGGACGCCTGGGCGTGCTCAACCTGCCCACCGAGGTGGTCTCCAGCGAGTTCCTCACTATGGAGGGCAAGAAGTTCTCCTCCTCCCACGGCATCGTCATCTACGTGCGTGACTTCCTTGAGCGCTACCAGGCCGACGCCCTGCGCTACTTCATCTGCGCCGCCGGTCCGGAGACCGCGGACGCCGACTTCACCTGGGCGGAGTTCGTGCGTCGCACCAACGGCGAGCTCGTGGCCGGCTGGGGCAACCTGGTCAACCGCACCGCCTCCATGATCCACAAGCGCTTCGGGCAGATCCCCGAGCCCGGCGAGCTTCAGGACATCGACCGGGCCCTGCTCGACGCCGTCGAGGCCGGCTTCGCCTCCGTGGGCGACCTGATCGCCCAGCACCGGCAGAAAGCGGCCCTGGGGGAGGCGATGCGGCTGGTCGGCGAGGCCAACAAGTACGTCGCCGACACCCAGCCCTTCAAGCTCAAGGGCGACGACCCGGAGACCCAGGCCCGTCTGGCCACGGTCCTGCACACGCTGGCCCAGGTGGTCACCGATCTCAATCTCATGCTCTCGCCCTTCCTGCCGCACGCCGCCAACGATGTCGACCGGGTCCTGGGTGGAAACGGCCGGATCGCCCCGATGCCCCGCATCGAGGAGGTCGACGAGCTCGACCCCGAGCGTCTGCCCGAGGCCTTCGACGGGCGCACCGGCTACCCGATCATCACCGGCGACTACCAGGACGCCCCCACCTGGGAACGTCACCCGGTCACTGTCGGTACCCCCGTGGCCAAGCCGACTCCTGTGTTCACCAAGCTGGACGAGTCGATCATCGAGGCCGAGCTGGCCCGCTATGCCGGCTCCGTGCCCGACGACGTCACCGGCGCCTGAGCTCCTATGAGCCCCAGGAAGCGCGATCGCTCATGGCCGCCGGCCGACGCCGTCGCCCCCCTGGCGGCTCCGGTCACCGACAACCACACGCACCTGCCGGTCGCGGCGGACGTCGACGGGCCCGGGTCCGAGGTGCCGCTGAGTGCCGCCGAGCTGGTTGAGCGCGCCGCCGCCGTCGGCGTGACCCGCGTGGTGACCTCCGCCTGCGAGGTCACCACCTGGGAGGAGAGCGTGGTCCTGGCCCGAGACCTGCCGGGCGTGCGCGTGGCCCTGGCCGTGCATCCCAATGAGGCCGTCCTCCACGCCGGGGTTCGCGAGACCGGGCCTGACGGGCTCGCTCCTCGTGCGCAGGAGCACCACACCGAGCCGATCGAGTCCGTGATCGCCCGCCTGGAGGAGACGCTCAGGGCGAACGCCGACGTCGTCGTCGCCGTCGGAGAGAGCGGACTGGATTTCTTCCGCACCGGTGAAAAGGGCGCTGCCGCTCAGCGTGAGGCCTTCCGAGCGCACATCGCCCTGGCCAAGGACCTCGACCTGCCCCTGCAGATCCACGACCGCGACGCGCACGCCGCCTGCGTGGAGGTGCTGGAGGCTGACGGCGCCCCTGAGCGCACCGTGTTCCACTGCTTCTCAGGCGGCCCGGAACTGGCCGCCGTCTGCGCCGAGCGCGGCTGGTACGCCTCGATCGCGGGCCCGCTCACATATCCGGCCAACGGGCCCCTTCGCGAGGCCGCGGCCGTCCTGCCCGATGAGCTCCTCCTGGTGGAGACCGACGCGCCCTACCTTCCTCCCAAGCGCTGGCGCGGCCGGCCCAACGCCTCCTACCTCATGGGGGATACGGTCCGTTTCCTGGCCGAGCAGCGGGGGCTGAGCGAGGAGCTGCTCTGCCGTCGCCTGCAGGCCACCACCGAGACCGTCTACGGGGCCTGGTAGGACGAGCCTCACCCCTGATGTCCTGCGGGGCGCGGGTCGTGAGCGTATCGGAGTCTGGCAAAGGGGCGCGCGCAGTCGTCATAGGACGGAATATGTCCGGACGAATCACTCCCAGGCTACCACCGTTCTTTCAGACTGGTCTCAGGCGGAAAGCAGCGAGGAATCAGGGGGTGCCCGCACGGTTCGGTCACAAGCCCTCGGGGTGTGAGCAGGCGCATTGGCACGCCCCTTGGTCATCGGTTACGGTGACATGCAGTCGTCAAACGAAGGAAGTTCTATCGTGGGTCGTCACTCCCAGACCAGCTCCCTGAGTACTACACTCGCCGGCCTTGGATCCATGGCCGCCAAGAAGCGGACCGCTCCCGGTGCTCACGGCCGCCGACGCGCCGAAGGCCCCGCCAAGACCGCACTGACCCCCATGCTCTTCAAGGCAGGGGGCGCCGCAGCCGCCTTCTCTCTGGCCGTCTCCGGAGCCGCCTACGCGGCCATCTCCGC
This sequence comes from Actinomyces naeslundii, assembly GCF_001956585.1. Classification (GTDB taxonomy): domain Bacteria; phylum Actinomycetota; class Actinomycetes; order Actinomycetales; family Actinomycetaceae; genus Actinomyces; species Actinomyces naeslundii. Next base: position 12,371 of record NZ_MSRR01000019.1, read on the forward strand.
CGGTGGTGACGAGGGGCATTCCTCCTCAGGCGGCTCCTTCGGACTGATCGGCGGTGAGGCCGATGGGAAGCCGAAGGCCACTGAGGCTCCCGAGAAGCAGGGGGCCGGCAAGATCGCCAGCGCGGAGATCTCCACCACCACCGTCGATGAGCCGCAGGTTCACGGCACGGTCCAGAAGGAGAGCGACGCCCTGCCCAAGGGTGAGACCAAGGTCGAGACCGCCGGCGTCGACGGGCTCGTGCGCACCACCTACGAGATCACCACCCAGGACGGCAAGGAGATCTCCCGCACCCCGGTTGCGCAGGTCGTCGTCACCCAGAAGGTGGATGAGGTCGTCCTCGTCGGCACCGGGGCTCAGCAGGCGCAGCAGGACGCTGCAGCCGCCCAGCAGTCCTCCGGCGACTCCGCCGCACAGGACGCTCAGGGTGCTCAGGGCGCTCAGGGGAATGCCGCCCCCTCCACGCCCGCCCCGGCTGCCGACCCCGGCGCGGGGACCGACCCTGAGAGCGCCAAGGCCATCGCCCGGTCCATGATGGCCGGCCATGGCTGGGGGGACTCCGAGTTCTCCTGCCTGGAGAACCTGTGGAACCGTGAGTCCAGCTGGAACTACCAGGCCGAGAACGCCTCCTCGGGCGCCTACGGCATCCCCCAGGCGCTGCCCGGCTCCAAGATGAGCGAGGTGGCCAGCGACTGGGAGACCAACCCCAGCACCCAGATCACCTGGGGCCTGAACTACATCTCCGGCCGCTACGGCACTCCTTGCTCCGCCTGGGCCCACTCCGAGTCCGTCGGCTGGTACTGAGTCGACCGGACCCGCTTGGGTTCGCAGGCATCTCGCATCACGGCGGCGCCCCCTTCCTCGCGGAGTGGGCGCCGCCGGGCGTGTGTTGAGTGAGAGGCGACTCACATCGGGGTGAGGTGCCTTATTGTCAGGACCTTCGTCGTTCCGTTACCGTGACGCTCGTCGTCGATTGGAAGGACGTCTCCCCGTGACTCCCACCCCCCATCGCCACGCCCATGCCCTGCCGGAGGACCCGGGCGCCCCGGCCTCGCAGGAGGCGGACCAGGAACGCCGAAGCACACGCACCATGGCGCTGCGCGCCGGTCTGGCGGCCCTGGCCCTGTCGGTGGCGGTCTCAGGAGGTGCCTACGCCGCCGTGCGAGTCGGCCAGAACGGCTCGTCCTCCGACACGGCGAACCAGCACGCCGACATTCTCGGCGCCGAGGGCGGACGCAGTGGGGTCTCGGTCACGCCGAGTGCCCAGAAGGTGACCACGGAGACGGTTGATGCCACCGATCCCCACGGCACCGTCCAGCAGGAGAGCAGTGACCTGCCTCAGGGCGAGACCAAGGTCGCCACGCCGGGTGTCGACGGCGTCGTGCGTACCACCTACGAGATCACCACCGTCGGCGGCAAGGAGGTCTCCCGCACTCCGATCGCGCAGGTCGTCGTCACCCAGAAGGTGGATGAGGTCGTCCTCGTGGGTACCGGCGCCGCCAAGAAGCAGGAGCAGCCGCAGTCCCAGGAGCAGACCCCCGCGCCCTCGGCGCCGTCGGACTCCTCCGGCAGCTCCGGCAGCTCTGGCGGTTCTGGCAGCTCTGGCAGTTCTGGAGGTTCCGCAGACTCTGGAGGTTCGGCATCCGGCGGCAGCGCCGGCACGACCGGCGGTGACGTCGGTGACGACGTGTGGGCCAAGCTCGCTCAGTGCGAGTCCGGTGGTAACCCTCAGACCAATACCGGCAATGGCTTCTACGGCATGTACCAGTTCACCCTGGAGACCTGGCAGGCCCTGGGCGGAACCGGTTACCCGCACGAGGCCGATGCCGCGACCCAGACCGCCATGGCCAAGAAGCTTCAGGCTCAGTCCGGCTGGGGCCAGTGGCCCGGTTGCGCCGACAAGCTCGGCCTGCGCTGAGGCGCCGGAGCGGCCCGCGCGACCTGAGAGGCGCGACCGACCATGCAGGAAGCATACGGCGTGTTCCCAGGTAGCTCATAGTGACAACCATCTGACGCCGGTTACTGTGTCCCCATGACGTTGCCGGTACCCGATGCGCAGGTGCCCTCGGCAGGATCCGCCCGTATGGGCGGGCCTGACCCTGCAGGAACCCGCGAGACCGCCTCGGAGGTCTCATCCGACCCCGCCTGTGCGGACCGCACCCGCAAGGACCCTCACGATTCTCAGGGCCCCGCAGCGCCCGGCTCGCGAGCCTCCGGTCTCCTAGGGCCCACCGAGGTCCGGGGCCTGTCCCAGGCGCTGGGGATCCGCCCCACCAAGACCCTGGGGCAGAACTTCGTCCACGACGCCGGCACCGTGCGCCGCATCGTGAAGAGCGCGGGCGTGCACCACGATGACACGATCCTGGAGATCGGGCCGGGACTGGGCTCCCTGACCCTGGCACTCCTGGAGACCGGGGCGCGCGTCATCGCCGTCGAGATCGATCCCCTCCTGGCCCGGGCCCTGCCTGTCACTGTTGCCAACCGCATGCCCCAGGCCGCCGGTCGCCTCAGCGTCATCGAGGCCGATGCGCTGAGCATCACCGGACCCGAGCCCCTGGGGGAGGCCGGGGCGCAGCCGCCCACCCGCCTCGTGGCGAACCTTCCCTACAACGTGGCCGTCCCCGTCCTGCTCACCGTCCTGGAGGCGCTGCCCAGCCTGGAGACCATCACCGTCATGGTCCAGGCCGAGGTCGCCGACCGCCTCGCCGCCGAGCCCGGCTCGCGCACCTACGGCGTCCCCAGCGTCAAAGCCGCCTGGTATGCCGCCGTCCGCCGCACCCTGACCATCTCCCGGCACGTCTTCTGGCCCGTTCCCAACGTCGACTCGGCCCTCGTCGAGCTCGTCCGACGCCGCCCCCCGGTCACGCGCGCCACCCGCGAGCAGGTCTTCGCCGTCGTCGACGCCGCCTTCGCCCAGCGCCGTAAGACCCTGCGCAAGGCCCTGGCGAAGCTCGCCGGAGGAGCCGACGCCGCCGAGACCGCCCTGCGCGCCGCCGGCATCGACCCGGCGCGGCGCGGCGAGACCCTCGACATCGCCGCCTTCGCCGCCCTGGCCGAGGCGCTGCACCCCGCCGATGCCGACGGCGCCGCCGCGTCCGCGTCTTCCTTCACCTCACAGGAGCAGTCATGAGCCATCTGCGCGCCGTTCCCAGCGGTCCCACCAGTCCCTCTTGCGACTCATCGTCGGCCTCGCCCCGCAGCGGCTCGGCCAGCTCCGTGCGGGTCGAGGCCCCGGGCAAGGTCAACCTCTTCCTGTCCGTCGGCGCCCCCGGCCCCGACGGCTACCACCCGCTCACCACGGTCTTCCAGGCGGTCCGTCTCATCGAGACCGTCACCGCCCGCCGCCAGTCGGCCCAGGACCACGGCACCGTCACCCTCACTCTTGAGGAGCCCGATGCCGACGTCCCCACCGATGCCTCCAACCTGGCCGTGCGGGCCGCGAAGCTCCTGGCCGAGGCCACCGGTGTGGGAGAGGGCGTCGACCTCCTCCTGCGCAAGCGCGTTCCCGTCGCCGGCGGCATGGCCGGGGGATCGGCCGACGCCGCTGCCGCCCTCGTGGCCTGCAACGCCCTGTGGGGCACGGGACTCCCTCTGCCCGAGCTCTCCGCCCTGGCCGCCCGCCTCGGGGCCGACGTGCCCTTCCCCCTGACCGGGGCCACTGCCGTCGGAAGCGGCCGCGGCGACCTCGTCACCCCGATCATGACCCGAGGCTCCTACCACTGGGTCTTCGCCCTGGCCGAGGACGGGCTGTCCACGCCGGCGGTCTTCCGCCGCTTCGACGAGCTGGCCGGTGCCGGTGAACCCGCGGTGCGCGACGTGCCCGAGGCCCTGACCGCGGCCCTGCGCGCCGGCGACGCCCGTGCTCTGGCGGACTCCCTTGACAACGACCTCCAGGCTGCCGCCCTCGACCTGCGCCCGGAGCTGGCCGAGGTCATCGCCGTGGCCGAGGAGGCCGGGGCCCTGCGCGCCATCGTCTCCGGCTCCGGACCCACCATCGCCGCTCTGGTCGAGGACCCCGGCAGCGCCCAGCGCGTCTCGCGCGCGCTGAAGGCCTCGGGCCTGGTCGCCGGTGTCCTGCGTGCCGACGCCCCCGTGTCCGGTGCCCGGGTGGTGGGCTGATGGCGCACCTGCTCGGCGTGGAGAACCTGCGCCTGACCGTGGGCTCCCGCCTGCTCCTGGATGATGTCACTCTGGGGATCGAGGACGGCACCCGGGTGGGGGTCCTCGGCCCCAACGGCGCCGGCAAGTCCACCTTCCTGGCGGCGCTGGCCGGCCAGCGGGAGCCCGACGGCGGCCGCGTCACCCGCACCGGCGGCGTGAGCGTGGCCGTTCTCAGCCAGTCCGACGACCTGCCGCCGGGCGCTACCGTGCGCACCGCGATCCCCGGTGAGGTCCCCGAGCACGAATGGGCCTCCGATCCGTCGGTGCGCGACATCCACGCTGGGCTCATCGCCGACCTCGACCTCGATGCGGATGTCGCCACCCTCTCCGGCGGTCAGCGCCGCCGCGTCGCCCTGGCAGCGGTCCTTACCCGCCGTGCCGATGTCGTCATCCTTGACGAGCCCACCAACCACCTCGACGTCGAGGGCGTCGACTGGTTGGCCCGCCACCTCCAGGCCCGCTTCTCCGGCCCCGGCGGCCGAGGCTCCGGCGCCCTGGTCACGGTCACCCACGACCGCTGGTTCCTGGACGCCATCTGCACCAATGTGTGGGAGGTCGTTCCCGGTGTCGACCCCGGCGGCGGGCGCCCCCAGGTGGCCGGCCGCATCGAGACCTACGACGGCGGGTACGCCGCCTACGTCCTGGCCCGGGCTGAGCGCGCTCGTCAGGCAGCCGTGGCCGCCGTCAAGCGAGAGAACCTCCTGCGCAAGGAGCTCGCCTGGCTGCGCCGCGGCGCCCCGGCCCGCACCTCCAAGCCCCGCTTCCGTATCGAGGCCGCCGAGGCCCTCATCGCCGACGTACCGCCTCCGCGCGACACCGTGGCCCTGACCGCCATGGCCACCGCCCGCCTGGGCAAGAAGGTCCTCGACCTCGAGGACGTCACCGTGCGCCACCCGGTCCCCTCCGGTTGTGCCGACGGGGCCGACGGGGTCGCGGCCTCGTCGGAGCGGGAGATCCTGCGCCACGTCACCTGGCGACTCGCACCCGGTGAGCGCGTCGGCGTCGTGGGCGTCAACGGAGCCGGCAAGACCACCCTGCTGCGCCTGCTCGAAGGCGTCCAGGAGCCCACCGGCGGCCGTGTCGCCCGTGGCAAGACCGTCCAGGTGGCCACCCTGTCCCAGTCCACCCACGAGCTCGACGCGCTCGCGGACCTGCGCGTCGTCGAGGCCGTGGCCATGGTGGGGGAGAGGGTCGTCGTCGGTGACAAGGAGATGACCGCCGCTCAGCTCGTTGAGCGTCTCGGCTTCACCCGCCAGCGCGCCTGGACCCGGGTCGGCGAGGTCAGCGGCGGAGAGCGCCGTCGCCTCCAGCTCCTGCGGCTGCTCATGACCGAGCCGAACGTGCTCCTGCTCGACGAGCCCACCAACGACCTGGACACCGACACCCTGGCCGCCGTCGAGGACATCCTCGACTCCTTCCCCGGCACCCTCGTCGTCGTCTCCCATGACCGCTACCTCCTGGAGAGGGTCACCGACCACCAGGTGGCCCTGCTGGGGGACGGAAGCGTGCGCGACCTGCCCGGTGGGGTGGAGCAGTACCTCCAGCTGCGCCGTGAGGCCGCAGGATCGAGGGGGGCGCGAGCCTCAGCCGGTTCTGCGGAGTCCACGACGACGCTGGCCACGGGCGGGGCCCCGGCCGAGCGCAGTGCCTCGAGCGGGGCCAGGCGCCACGAGGCCAGGAAGGCGCTGGGGCGCATCGAGCGCAAGATGGAGCGCTCGGCCCAGGCGGTCGCTGCGCTGCACGTGCGCATGGAGGAGGTCTCAGCCGATCCGGCCCGGGTGGGGGAGCTGGCCGAGCTCGGCCGCGAGCTCGTGGCCGCTGAGGCATCCCATGCCGAGCTGGAGGAGCAGTGGCTCGAGGCGGCTGAGATGGTGGAGTCCTGATCCGAGTGCGGTCGTCGCGCCCTGATGGAGGACCTCGAGGGGAAACCGGGACGGGGCGGGGAAGAACGGTGAGGAAGGGACGAGGGGAGACGGGACCGATTGCTCTGACGACCTCGGCGGGATGGCCGGGGCCTCTCGAGGGCGGATCAGACGACGGGGGCGACCTGACGGGCCAGCTCGACGAGATGATCCAGGTTGGGGGCGATGTCCTCAGCGGCGGCGCCCCACAGCCGCATGACCAGGTCCACCGGGACGGTGGGCAGTCCGGCCAGTCGTAGGACCACGACGCCCTGGGTGGGGCCGTTGGACTCGTAGAAGGCGGAGAACCCCACCATGTCCGGACCCGGCCGCAGGCGCACCAGCTCGGCCTCGGGCAGGAGGGCTGCGACGATCTGGCGCTGCGTGGCCCGGCGCCCCTCCTTGGAACCGTCATCCTTGGCGATCTCCAGGCTCAGGTCGATGACGAAGGGCGGGTGCGCGACGTCGTCGATGTGCATGAGGCGAGCGAAGCGCCCCTGGCGCTCCATGGCCTGCAGCTCATTGAGCAGGGACTCCAGCTCGGAACGCCACTGCGGACCGGTGACTCCCAGGTGGGCGCTGCGGTGCCTCGCCTCCTCCCGGGCCCATCCCGGAGGTGGGAAGGGCGGGATGATCACCCATCGCTGGGGATCAGGCGTGACCGCGATCTGCACTGTGTGCTCCTTCCGAGACCTCGTCTGACTGCGAGGCAGTGGACTGGGCGCTTACCATGTCTGTCCTATGAGGACCCGAGAGCGACATACGACAATTATGCCTGCATCCGCACGCCGCCGTGTGGTCCGCGTGCTAGTAGATGCCGGGCTCATCATCGCACTCTGTGCCGTCACGGAGCGCTGCTGTGGAATCTTATTCGCTGTCGGGGCAGTTGTGCTGCTTATCGTTGTGATGACTGCCATGATGGCGATGACCGGCGCCACACCCGGCGGGTTGGTGACCGGGGTCCGCCTCCGGAAGGTGGTCGACCCGAACGGCTCGCCGGGACGCTCAGCGGTGATTTACGTCGCATTTTTAGTCCTTTCTTTGGCGGCAACCGCAGGGGTTGCCCCCCTTGTTTTGTGGATCCTCTCACTATGGCGTGCTGAACAGCGCACCTGGTTTGATCGACTGTCCGGAACGGTCCTCCTCAGTGCCAGGCCGACCTCGGTGTCGACCTGCTCCCTAGTGGTTGAGGGGTCAGTAATCCCAGTTCTGGGGCCGATTGTTCTCGGGCGTCGGCCGGCCCCGATCGAGTCCCACCCGGATGCCCAGCTCGTTGCGGTGCTCCGTTCGGAGGACTCCGTGTCCAAGACGCACGCGTTGTTCGTGCCTGCTTCCGATGGGGTGCTGGTCACAGATCTGGGGTCCACCAACGGCACTCACGTCGAGGACGAGGAGGGGGTTCATCGACTCTCGCCGGGCCGAGCGGAGTACGTGCACCGAGGACGCCAGGCATACTTGGGTGACGGTGTCTGTATCGTCCGTTGAGGAGAAATATGATGACAAACAGCCCGAACGGCAGCGCGAACAACGAGGTCTGGTGGACCGAGGGTTCGTGGACAGGCGTGGTCACGCCACGTGCTGTGATGATCCTGCCCCCGTCGGTTCCGCAGGACCTCACCGAGCGCCTGTGGCGGCTGCTGCGTAGTGAGGAGGCCTCGCTGACGCGGGCCCTGGATGAGCTGGTGATGGGGATGGGCGGACGTCTGGGCGCGATCCCGGACTTCGTGCTCGCCGTCTCCGCGCCCGAGGACGTCTTCCACGTGGCGCTGCGCGGTGCCCCGCAGATGGAGGTCGACGGCAAGGCGCTGGACGCCTCTGCGGTCACCACCTGGTTCGAGACGACGGTGACCGCCCCCAACTCGGTCATTGTCAGCGCGCCCGACGGCGCCGGTCAGGTGCGTCGCCCGGCGGTGGACGCCGTCGTGAGCACCGGTCACCTGGTGCTGCGCGGGTCGGAGAAGTCGAGCGGGACCCCGTCCCCCAGCCGTGCATCGTCGAAGGGGTCCGGTGACTCCGACGACGATGACCCTGACCCGGCCGGTCCTGACTACTCCACCACCGCTGCCGGTTCTGCCGGATCCCCCGCCGCCGCGGTGAGGTCCTCTCGGTCCTCCCGTCGAGCATCGCGTCGTTCCTCGCGCCGTCAGTCCGCGTCGTCGGGCCACTCGGAGCAGGACGACTCGTCTGAAGGGGCTCCTGCCGAAGCCGCCGGTTCTCCCGACGTCGTCGACGACCTCATCGAGATCGCGCAGGACAACGCCGAGCAGCAGGCTCTTGACGGCGCCGAGCTCGCCGCGTCCTTCGAGGCCGCCGAGGTGGGCCAGTCCGCAACCTCTGCCGAGGTCTCGGGCTCCCCTGAGGAGGTCGACCAGCTCGCCCAGTCCGACGGACCCGCTGACCTGCTGGCCGTCGTCGCCGGTATCGCGAGTGCCGCTGAGTCGACTGAGTCAGTCGAGTCAGCCGAGCCGGTCGAGTCAGTCGAGTCGGCCGAGGTTTCCGAGGAGCTCGCTGAGGGTACTCGGACCGCCGAGGTCACTGAGGCCGATGCTCAGGCCGTCGAGGAGTCGAGCCAGAGTGCGACCTCTGCTCACAGTGCCCACAGTGCTGAGCCCCTTGAGGCTCCTGCCGTGACCCTGGACGCCCAGTCTCCTGAGGCTGCTGAGGTCACCACCCCGTCCTCACCGGAGGCTTCCGGCGAGGACATGCTGATCGCCCCCGTCTTCGATATCCCGGCCCTGCCGATCCCCTCCTCTCCGGAGGCAGAGGCCATGATCCCGCCCCCGCCACCCCCGTCGAGCGAGGATCTTGAGGCTGCTGGTATCAAGGACGCTGCCGTCGAGGCCGCCGAGGTCGCCCAGACCCCGGCTGACGTCGTGCCTGCCGAGGCAGCTGAGGCCGCTGTGGTCGCGGAGGCCACCGCTGTCGCCGAGGCCGCTGCGCAGGCGCATGCCGAGGACGAGCCCGTACGCTCCGGGGACCATGACGGACAGACCATCAACGGCCTGCCCGAGGACCTCTCCCAGGAGCTGCGCGCCGAGCTGCTCAACCAGGGGCTCGGTCCCCTGGAGCCGAGTCGTTCGGCGGAGGCTGCTGAGTCGGCAGGATCCGCCGCAGTCGCCGAGACGGTGGTCGGGCTCGTGCAGCCCTCCGCCGACGAGCCCTCCACCGGGGGCTCCGAGGGGCCGGGCCGCGGCGACCATGACGGACAGACCATCAACGGCCTGCCCGAGGACCTGGTGGGCGAGCTCGTCTCGCTCGTGGGCTCCGGACCATCCAGCCCGGCGTCCCCGGCCTCGGCAAGCTCTCCCAGCGAGCCCGACGCCATCCGGATCGTGTTGTCGGCGGTGTGCCCCCAAGGCCACCCCAACCCCACGAACTACACCGTGTGCCGCGTCTGTGGAGCCGAGCTCAACCGTCCGGCCAAGTCGGTCGCCTGCCCCCCTCTGGGGCGCGTGGTGACCTCCGGCGGCGAGAGCATCGAGCTCAACCGTCCCCTCCTGGTGGGTCGCAACCCTGTGGCCGACGACATCACCAGCGTCGCGGAGGTCCCCCTCCGCCCGCTGACCGTCGCCAGCCCCAACCAGCTCGTCTCACGCAACCACATCCTCATCGATCTGGATGCGTGGAGCGTGCTGGCCCAGGACCTGGGTAACTGCAATGGCACCGTTCTCAACCGCCAGAACGAGGCGCCTGTGCGCCTGTCCTCGGCAACCCCGGTGCTCCTGCGCAGCGGAGACGTCCTCGACCTCGGCGACGGCCAGACCCTCGCCTTTGAGAACCTCCCCTGATGCTGGATCACAAGGGACCGCCTCCGGTTATCTCTGGGTTCACCTACCTGGAGAGACTCGGAGCGGGAGGCTACTCCACGGTCTACCTCTTCGAGCAGCACATGCCCCGCCGCGAGGTCGCGGTCAAGGTCATGAACGCTGACGTCGAGGACAAGACCGCCTCCCGCTTCGAGTCGGAGGCGAACCTCATGGCGCGGGTCTCCTCCCACCCAGCCATTTTGTCCATCTACGGCGCGGGCGTCTCCGCCGACGGACACCCCTTCCTGGTCATGGAGTACTGCCCACCGCCGCAGCTGGGCGCCATCCTGCGCCAGGGCCCTCTCAACGTCGCTGAGACCCTGTCGACGGCGATCCAGATCGCCGGAGCGGTGGAGACCGCTCACCGGGCCGGCATCGTCCACCGGGATATCAAGCCCGCCAACATCCTGTTCACCACGTACCGTCGCCCGGTGCTCTCGGACTTCGGCATCTCCGCCATGAGCGGCCCGGAGGCATCCGAGGAGCTGCGGGGCATGAGCGTGCCCTGGGCTCCCCCCGAGCAGCTGGTCGGGATGCGCTCGGCCAATCCGGCCTCCGACATCTACTCCCTGGGCGCGACCACCTTCGCGATGCTCACCGGGCGCAGCCCCTTCGAGACCGACGGCATCCCGGACATCTACGAGCTCTCCCGCCGCATTGTCAAGGACCCGCTGCCTCCGCTGGGTCGTCAGGACGCTCCGCCGTCGTTGCACCGCGTGCTGTCGGTGGCGATGGACAAGAATCCTGATTCGCGCTACCCGACGGCGCTGGCCTTCGCACGTGCGCTGCAGCAGGTCCAGGCCGAGCTGGATCTGCCGATCACCACCGTCGACCTGTTCCAGGAGCCGGACAAGGCTGCGAAGTCCGCCAGGCGCCCCAGCTCGGATGAGAACGACACCGCCACCAAGATGGGGGTCTTCAACCAGGTCGACGTCACCAGCGAGCACATCGCCATGCGGGTGGACCCCGAGGGCGACGACGAGTCCGCCTCGTCGGGCTCAGAGGCCGGCGGCGACTCGAGCCGCCCGAGCCGGATGCGCACCGTTCTGACCGCCGTGCTGGTCACGGCGATGGTCGTGGCCGTCATCGGCGCGATCATCTTCTCCCAGACCCAGGACACTAAGAAGAAGCCGGACAACCCCATCGCCACCATCGCCCCGCCGACCGGTGTCAACCCGTTGCAGGCATCCGTTCCGATGGTGGGCGATATCGAGGGTGAGGCACTGGGTGACGGCACGGTGCGGTTCACCTGGGGAGAGCCTGAGACCGGCTGGACCGGCAGCTACCTCTACCGCGTCAAACTTCCCGATGAGGAGACCGAGCTGGATTCCGTCCGCACCAACGAGGTCGTCGTCGGGGCCCAGGAGGGGCGCACCTGCCTCGAGGTCACGGCGGTGCGCTCAGACGGTAAGGCCTCCCAGGCCAAGACCGCCTGCGTCGACACTCCGTGAAGGCGGTTGCCGACCCTCCAGGCAGGTGAGGAAGCGAAGCAGCCGGGGCCCGCACTCGAGTGCGGGCCCCGGCTGCGTGCAGGATTCGGCGTCGGACTCAGACGACCTCCACCTTGAAGGCGATACGACCGAAGAAGATCGTGCTGCCCTCCAGGGCGGACAGCGCCTTGTCCGGTACGGCCTCGACGCTGCGTCCGTCGCGGTACTCCACCCGGGTGCCGTTGGTGGAGTGAAGGTCGGTCACCCACACTCCGTCCAGCAGCGGGAAGATCGCCGCATGCGTCTTCGACACCGAGCGCGTGGGGTCGTCGAGGGCGACGCGCTCGGCACCGGGGTAGGCCGAGATGTTGTCGGGGTCGCGGCCCACGACCGTGGGCTCGTGAATGAGGATCGGGTTGCCACCCAGCAGCGGGACAAGACGCACTGACAGGGCCGGAGAGGCCGAGGAGGCCGACGGCAGAGATGGTGTGGCCGCCTGGGCGCTGACGGCGGGAACCGAGGCGGCAGTGGGGTGAGAAGCGGCCGCAGGGGCAGAGGTGGGAGCCGCTGCGTTCGTCAGGCTGCCCGCCACGCCGGCGGTGCGGTCCCCGGTACGGGCTCCGCTACGCCGTGACGTGCTCGCGGCCGAGCTCGTCCGGGAACCCGCCGGGGCCTGGGCGGCGTCCCGACGCTCACGACGCGAGGCCGGAGCCTCGGCCTCCTCCGCGGGCGCCGGGATTCCCGGACCCTGGAAGCGGTGCGTGGTGTGGGGTCGCCGGGACGGCGTCTCCTCCGTGGCCGTCGCGCTGGTCGAGCCGCTACTGACGGGGGCCTGAGCATGGCTGCGGTGACTGCGTACGGTCGGGTGAGCCTGGCCCTCTGACGATGCCGGCACACCACCGGGCACTGTGGAGGGATTAGTCAGGTCCATCTGGGCCGCCCGGGGCGAGGACACCTCGGCCTCCTCGGGCTTCCGGGAGGAGTCGTCGTCGGTGACGATGACTCCTTCGGGAAGGGAGTCCACCGTGGCGGCGTCCACCGAGGTCGGGACCGAGGACCAGGGCACCGAGTCGATGAGGGCCTGCGTGTTGCGGTCCCCCGAGGGCAGGATGCTGGAGGTGTCGAAGGTGTGCGCGACCTCCGGGGCCGAGGCCGCCCCGGAGGCGAAGTGGTGCCGCTCGGGGGTGAAGAGGCTCTCGCGACGAGGAACACCGGGCTGTGACGCCGGCTCTCGCTGATCCTCAGTAGGTGCAGCAGACGAGGCGGAGGTCTTCTTGCCGGTGAGACCGGACTGAATCCTCCAGCGCTGGGCGTGGGCGTGTCGTGGTTCCATCGTCTGTGATGTTACGGGTTTTGTGGCTTTCGAGCGCGGGACTTGTGTCGATGGTGTCGCATCTTGCGAAGTGGAGGCCTGGGATGCCTCAGAATCAGCCGCCGTTTTGGAGGATTCCGCTGAGGGCGTCGTCGCTTCCGACGGCGGCCCGTGGGTCGATGACGGCTCCGACTGGTCGGTGGACTCAGAGGGCTCCGGTGTGTCCTCGACCGCGTCAAGGGTGGCGGTTTCGGCGTCCATCTGCGAGGACTGCTTGGAGGAGGGGCGGCCCGCCCCGGAGGGAGCGCCGGCCGGCTTCGCGGGGGGCTCCGTGCTCGTGGACGTCCTGCTCGTTGCCGACTTCTCCACGGCCTTCTGGGCAGGCGCCGTGGCGGAGGTGGCGGACGGTGCGGACTGCGCCGATCGTGTCGACTGCCTCTGCTCGGCCGACATGGCGGAAGCCTCAGCGGCGGCCAGCGCGGCGGAGGCCTGAGGATCCATGGGAGTGGCGGAGGCCGCCGCCACGGCCGCGGCATCGGTCTCGGAGACGGCCGGGCTGGCGGATGCGGCCGACGCCGCCGAGGACGATGACACGGTTGCCGCCTTCGCCGCCTTGACCACCTTGGGAGCCCTGATGACGCCGTAGCCGTCAGCGGAGGCCGCCTTGCCTGAGACCGCAGCAGTGTAGGCGGCGGCGGTGGCTGAAGCCGTCTGGGAGGTGGCGCTGCTGGGCGAACCAGTCGTCAGGGCGCGGCCGGCGTGGCGTGCGGGCTGCCCCGGCCGCGCAGGCCGGGGCCTGCGGATGGAGGAGGACACCGGATCCGATGTCGTCGGGTATGCCGTCCCACCGGGGGAGGTCATGATTCCCGCTTCTGTGGCGCTCTGGGCTCCCACGGTGGTGGTCTCGGCACCCTCCTGCGGAACCTGATCGCCGGCCCGTGAGCGTGCGGAGCCCTCTCGAGAACTGCGCTTTGCGGCTTTCCCCGCCTTCTTCTCGGCCTTCCGCTCGGCCCTCTCGGAGCGCCGACGGCGGGAGGGGGACTCGTCCTGCGCCTCAGCGGCCTTCGAGGATGGTGGCGTGGTGGGCTCCTGGCCCGCGGCGCTCTGCTCGCTGCGCGGGGCGGAGAAGGCGGCGCGCTTGGCAGCGTCCCAAGCCTCACCGGCGTCCTGGGTGAAGGATCCTTCCGGAGCGGCGGACCTTACCGCGGCCCGGGAGGCGGGCTCGCTCGTGGGCCGGCCCCCCGGCTCGGCTGCCGAGATGGTGGGCCGGTCGGGTCGCTTCGTCTTGCGGGTGTGAAGCAGCGCCATCCCGGAGAGCTTGTCGTGCCACCCGCGCCCTTCGGGGTCGGCGGCCGCCGTGCGCATGAGAGCGACGGTGCCCAGGCCGAGAGTGGTGATGCTGACGGCCAGGATGAGGTCCGCGTGCAGGAAGGAGCCCAGCGGCGAGGGGGTCTGGTTGCGGGCGCCCAGCATGCGGATCCTGAGCAGTAGCCCTCCCAGGGACCAGCCAGTGGCTGCGATGGCGAGCCACCGCAGCCCGACGACCACCCCGAAGGCGATCAGCCCGCTGAACATGGCCGGGCGGCCTGCGACCTGCCAGATGAGGGTCGTCAGCCCCCCGAACAGGAGAGAACCGGCGAGGAGGTCGATCGCCCCCGCCACAACACGCGCCCTGACCGGAGCCGGGGGGAGACGACGACGAGGCGGGTGCGGCCTGTCCTCGGGAGAGGCCGAGGACTCGGTGCCTCCGGACCGGCGAGCCTCGCCGGTCCGGCCCCGATCGGGGGAGTCACTCAGTGCGACACCGTAGGGACTGATGGCCTCGGCTCCCGAGGAGTCACTGGATGAGTACGAGGAAGTCGGTGGTCCCGCAGCGGTCGGGGCGCTGCTACGGGGGTCAGCCGTGACCGTCATGACCGCAACCTCCTGGGTCGACGTGACCGCCTCCCGGCGGGATGGATAAGAGAACGCGGGGACAAGCGGGCCAGCGCCCGTCCCAGACGTGAACGTTGCGCGCCCATGGAGCGGACAATCGCGTCTGAGGAATCCCACAACTCCCCTAGAGCGTACGACGGAGGCTCCCCAGAGCTGAAGACCTGAGTGTCGACTGCTCCGGCGAAACGGGGTAGATCGGCCTGCGGGAAGTGTGGGTCCAGCTGCTCGGCCGCCTCGCGCCGTGTGGCTCCCCACCCGGGGACGCGACCCAGGTCGCGGGCTCGGTCGAGGATCTCCTCCCAGGCTCCCAGAGCCTTGCCGACACCGGTGCGTGCGCGCCGTCGGCTGCGTCTCCAGGCCTTCCAGCCCAGGACGGATCCCACCACCGCTGCGATGGCCAGGAGGGAGCCGCCGACGACGATGACCGCGGTCGGCAGCCCGCCCTTGTCATCGTCCTGGGGGTCGTCGCGCTGGGGGTCCTCGTAGTTGGGGGGCAGCTGGGCCGGGTCCTCGTTCGGCAGCGGGGGCTGAAGCACGTTGGGCTCAGGGTTGGAGACCTTCTGGGTGGTCTGCTGCTGAGGGACCTGGTCGCGGTCCGGGGTCACGTCGAAGGAGACCCACCCCAGGCCCTCGAAGGGGATCTCCACCCAGGCCTTGACGTCCTCACCGGTGACGGTCTTGGCGTCGCCGTCGGTGGTCGGGTCGAAGCCCATGACCACGCGGGCCGGGATGTTGAGCGAGCGGCACATGAGCATCATGAGGACCGAGTACTGCTCGTCGTCGCCGATGAGGGAGTCGGCCTCGACCATCGAGGCGATGCGGGCGGCCCCGTGTCCCGGCTGGGAGGGACTCTTGGTGCCGTCGGAGTAGTAGCTCGTGCGCAGGCGCTGCTGGAGCGCCCGGACCTGGGCGATGGGGTTGGACTCCGCTCCGACGGTCTCCTTGGCCAAGGAGGCCACCGACGGGGGCACCTGCTCGATCGGCCCCAGCGCGGTCTGAGCCAGTGAGGCCTTGTTGAGGGCGGCCTCGGAGGGCGAGGTGTAGGGAGCGACCCGCTCGGTGAGGACGTCGCCCTCGGCCAGACCGCTGGTGGCGATGCCGGTGGAGGAGAACTTGTCGTAGAACATGCCCTCGCGCAAAGCCGACTGACGCGGGCCGGAGGACTCGATACGGATCGTCTCGGGCATCGTGGGGACCCAGGGGAAGCTGTAGTCCTCGATGGTCAGGGAGGAGGTCTGCTTGCGCCCGTCGAGCCGGTTGACCGTCAGCTGGGTCTTGTCACCAATGCGCTCGAAGCGCGACTGGCCGTTCTCGTTCTGCCCGATGTGGGCGGACAGGCCGTCGTAGGAGTCCATGGCGGCGATGCGGATGCGTCCGCCCGAGGGCAGGTTGGTGGGCTTCATGAGCCGGGTGTGAGCCTTGTCCGTCTCCAGGGTGCGGATCAGTGACAACGGGCTGGCGTACTCGGTCACGTCCAGGGGCGGCTGGAACAGGTCGCGTACCACCGTCCGGGAGGCCGGGGCGGTGGGGGTGAGAGCCAGGGCGGCCAGGGAGGTGACGATGAGCAGCACGGCTGCGATGGCGGCCCCGCGCAGGGCCACCCGGCCGAGGTCGCCGGTGGATCTGGCACTCGTGGTCCCCGAGGTGGTCGAGAAGGAGCTCAGGTCCAGGGCCTCGATGACGTGGCTGCGCCGTTGCCGCAAGGAACCGCAGGTCCACAGGGTCAGCACGCCGACGACGAACAGGATGCCCTGCGCGGTGGGGCGCACGGCCTCCTGCCCGCCCCAGCCGATGCCGACAACGGGCAGGGCGACCAGAGTCAGACCTGCCAGAACCTCACGGCCCGCCAGAATGAGACGGGCCGCCAGTGCCGAGACCACCAGGCCGGTCAGCCACGGCAGCACCGTCATCCCGCTGAAGGAGCTCAGCGGCATCGGTACGGTCAGTGCATCGCGCCATACGGTGACCGTGGAGGCCAGAACGGTCTTGACCGCCGCGAGCCCGGAGCCGACGTCGGTCAGCAGCCACGGGGCGACCAGGACGTGCACCAGCGCCAGGGCGGCCATACTCGGCAGCACCGACAGGCGCAGGCGCGAGCAGGCCATCGCGGTCAGGGTGCCGACGAGCGCCCCGTAGCCGACGGCGAGGCAGCCGACCAGGGAGGCGAAGACCGGCAGGAAGGGAATCGCGCCGACGGCGATGACTCCGGCCATCACCGTCAGCTCGAGGGCGGCGAGAGCAGGTGTGGGCGGCTTGGCACCGCGCCTGGGGGGCAGGAAGCGGCGGGCGGAGAGCGCCGGCCGCGACGGCCGCGACAGGAGCGGACCGGCGCCGGTGATCGATCGGGCCGGCCGAGTGGTCTCGGTGCTGTAGAGGCTGCGCGCCCGCGATGACGTCGTCGACCAGGAGGAGGCCGACTCCGGTGAGCGTGTCGAGGGGGCTCCCGAGCCGTGCGAGGGAGCCTCTGCCGGGGACGGTGCTCCGGCGGGGGAGCCGGAGAGCGGGGAGTCCGCGGTGCGCGGGGGCAGTGTGGTGGAAGTCGTCGACGGGGTCATAGTGCTCGCCTCAGGGCGGTGGGAAGCTGCTCAAGACGGTCCATGTCCACAACCGGCATCGTTCCGGCGTGGTGGCGTGACAGGCCCTGCTGACCTGCGCGCAAGGTGACGGTCACCATGGACGCGTGAGCGAAGCCGCGGGCCCGGGCCAGGGTGGCGCGGTCGACCCGCTGACCGGTGACAAGGACGACGATAGAGGCCTCGGGGTGCGCCGTACAGGCGTGTCGCACCAGAAGGTCGCAGCTGACATCGTCCTCACCGGTGCTCAGCAGGCAGGATGTGTCCAGCATGCGCAGGGCCGAGGAGGTGGGCAGGGCGCCGATCTGGGTGATGAAGCGGACCTCGCGCCCGTCCTGGATCGCGTCCATGGCCAGGGAGCAGGCAATGGACACCGCGGTCTCGAAGTCCTCCCCACCGGTGTAGTCGTCCTGGCGGGTGGACAGCAGGACGAGCAGGCTGGAGCGGCGCGTCTCCTCGAACTGGCGCACCATGAGCCTGCCGGTGCGCGCGGTGGTTCGCCAGTGGACATTGCGCCGGTCGTCGCCGGGAACATAGTCGCGCAGGGCGTGGAAGGCGACGTCGGAGCTGGACAGGTCCTGGGTGACGGCGCCCTCGATGTCGCGCAGGACGCCGTGCAGGACGGTGCCCAGTCGCAGGGTGCGCGGGTGGATGTGGATGTCCTGCGGGGTGGTCAGGGAGCGCTCGCGCTGGAGCAGACCCACCGGGTCGCGCTGGACCGCCAGGACCGGGCCCACGGTGACGATGCCGCGGCGCTGCGTGGGCAGGATGAAGCCGCGCTCGTGCACGGCCCGGGGGGTCAGGGTGGGGACGACGAAGACGGCGCGCCCCGGTCCCACGGGCATCTCCATGCGAGAGGGCAGCAGCGGCCGCGGGCGGGGGTTGGTGACCGTCAGACGGATGAGGGCGTGGTCGCCCACGGTGACGCGGGGCTCGAGCAGGTCGTGGTTGACCGAGTAGCCGCCGCGGGGGATGAGCCACAGCCAGGCGGTGACGACGACGATGCCGACGACGATGGCCGCGCTCCAGGCCTCCTGCCACCCCATGACGGCGCCGGTCAGTCCGCAGGCCACCAGCAGCACCACGCTGCCCCAACCGATCGGGGTGATGGTGTGCGTCAACCAGCGCAGCGGACGCAGGAGCACTGCGACGGCGTCGGTCAGGCGGGACCGCGCCGGCCTGGCCGTCAGGGCGGCGCTCGCGGATGCCGACGACGCAGCCGATGCTGCGGTCTTCGAGGACGTCGACGCTCCCGAGGACCTCGGGGAGGCGACGGTAGGTGCGGGTGCGTCGGCCTGGCCCGCGGGGTCCGGGCGGACCTGGCGGGCAGGGGCCTGCGACGTCGTGTGAGGCGTCATGCGGCTCAGTCGCGGGTCGTGGGCGCGGGGACCTGGCCCAGGGCGGCGGTGATGACGCCGGAGGCGGTGGCGCCGGTGAACTCGGCGTCGGGGTCCATGACCAGACGGTGGGCCCAGACGACCTCGGCAAGCTCCTTGATATCGTCGGGCAGGACGAAGTTGCGACCCTGAGCGGCGGCCCAGACACGGGCGGCCCGGGCCATGCCGATGGCGCCGCGGGTGGACACGCCCATGCGGGTCTCCTCGGCGGTGCGCGTGGCCTCAACCAGGGCGCCGATGTAGTCCAGCACCGAGTTCTCGATGTGGTTGGTGGCGGCCAGGTCCGCCATGGAGGCCACCACGGATGAGGCCACCACCGCGGACAGGTTCTTGGAACGGTCCGGGTGGGCCGAGCTGGACAGGATCTGGGTGAGTGCCTCTCTGCCCGGGTATCCCACGGAGGCCTTGATGAGGAAGCGGTCGAGCTGGGCCTCGGGCAGGCGGTAGGTGCCGGCTTGCTCAATGGGGTTCTGGGTGGCGATGACCATGAAGGGGCGTTCGGTCGTGTGGCGCACGCCGTCAACCGTCACCTGGGACTCCTCCATGACCTCCAGGAGAGCCGACTGGGTCTTGGGGCTGGCCCGGTTGATCTCGTCGGCCAGGACGATGGAGGAGAAGATCGGGCCGGCGTGGAAGTCCCACGACCCGGTCTTCTGGTCGTAGATCGTCACACCCGTGATGTCGCTGGGCAGCAGATCGGGGGTGAACTGGATACGAGAGTGCGTTCCCTGCACCGAGGCCGCCAGCGCCCGGGCCAGAGCGGTCTTACCGGTGCCGGGGGCGTCTTCCAGCAGGAGGTGCCCCTCGGAGAGCATGGTGGTCAGGGCCAGCTTGATCACGTCTTCCTTGTCGAGCAGCGCCTGACCGACGTTGTTGACAATGGTGGAGAAGGCGTCAGCGAACCATGTCGCGTTCTCGGGGGTCATCGGCATGGAATCAATGATCCTTCGGGTGGAGAGAGGTGAGTATGTGACTTGTGGCGTACCGAGCATCGATCTGGTTAATGATCCGGTTACTGCTGGGTGCAGGTGACGGTCTGGTTCCAGTTCGGTGTCCGGTGAGGGAACTTGTGTCGGGCGTAGCCGTTCTTATCGAGGGTGATCTCCTCCTCGTTCCAAGCGGGCTGCCAGTTCCAGGTGTCCCAGTACCAGTAGCCGCAGGACAGGGTGCTGTTGGGGTTGCCGGAGAGGTCGAAGACCATCTGGTAGCAGGTGCCCCAGGGGCCGAAGGGACGGCATCTCTGCGTGTGGTCCACGTAGAACTGCTGCTCGGTGCCGACCGCAACGCGCTGCTTGTCGTCGTCATCATCGTCGTCATCGTCGCTCTGCTTGGGCGGCCTGGTGACGGTGTCGCAGCCCCACTCCGAGGTGCCGGCGTTGGTCCGGGCCCGTACGCACCAGGTGAGGGACTCGCCGCGCTTGAGCTTGCCCTCGTAGGTGTCACCGACCTCGATCTCCTCCACGGTCCCGCCACCGTTATCGGTCTGCTCGTAGCTGGTGCCCGCGCCGTTGTTGCCGCCGGGCGTCCAGGAGCAGGAGACCTTCTTCTGCTTCTTGCCGGTGAGCTCACAGCTGACCGAGGGCGCCGACGGCGGACCGTAGGGCGCTACCGGGGAGGAGGCGACGACGTCGGAGTACTGTCCGCCGCCGTTGGTCCGGGCGTAGACCGTGTAGGCCCGCCCGTCGGTCAGGCCCCGGATGGTCGAGGAGCTGGTCCAGTTGACCTGGTCGACGGAGTACTCCACCGTCAGCTCGCCCACGCTCCAGCCGTTGCCGGCCCGGGGCGAGGCGTTCACGGAGAGCTCGCCGCTGTTGCCGGTGGCCTTGACCGCCGGGGTCGAGGGGGTCAGCGGGGCCGGCTTGTAGCTGTAGCTGGCCTGGGGCGAGGTCTTGGACCCGTGGCCGTTGTCCGCCTCGACCCAGAAGGTCCACGTCCCGCGGGAGATCGTGACCGTGGTGGAGGTGGCGCCCCCCACGCTCTTGGAGTCGCTGTCGTTCCCGTTGGAGTAGTGCAGCGTGTAGTTCACAGGACTGCCGTTGCCGTTGGCCGCCTGCCAGCTGACAGTGACCGTGTTCCCATTGGGGGTGATGACGGGGGTCCCGGGGGCGCCGGGCTCACCGTAGGGCGTCACAGGGTTCGACGAGGAGGACCACTCCGAGACCGTTCCCTGGCTGGACCTGGCCCGTACCTGGGCGGTGTAGGCCCGTCCCGGGGTGACGTCGAAGGAGGTCGACGCCCCGGCCACGCCGGTGAGCATCGTTCCGTCCGACAGGCGCACGTCGTAGGTCGTTGCCCCTCCGAAGGGGTCCTCCACCTCGGTCCAGCTGGCGGTGACCTTGCCCGCGCCCGCTGCCAGAACGGGCGCGGCCGGGGTCTTGGCCGTGGCGTTGTGCTGGTAGGGCACCGTCGCGGCCTCGGAGTCGCCGTACTTGTTGGTGGCCACCACCTGGATGTTGTAGGTCTGGCCGGGGGTCAGGTTGCCGATGAGGCAGTTCGAGGTGGTGCAGGTCTGCTCGGAGCCGTTGACGCTCACCTTGTAACCGGTGATGGGGGAGCCGTTGGCGGCGCCGTCGGTCCAGGACACGCGTGCCGAGTCGGCACCCACGGGAACCACGTTCACACCGGAGGGGGCCGCGGGGGCCACACCCCCAACCTGCACGGTGATCGTGCCGGTGACGGCGCGCGACTCGGAGCCCGTGGAGTCCAGCACCTTGTACTGCGCGGTGATGGTGCCGTGGAAGCCGGCGTTCGGGGTGATGGTGACAGTGGTGCCCGAGACGCTCACGGTGCCCTGACCGGAGGTGATCGTCGGGGTGCCGGACAGGGTGATCGGCTTGTCCGGGAAGGGATTGGTCACCGCCTTGGACACGTCGGCGCTCACCGCCTCACCGTTACGGGACTCCAGATTGATCGGAGCCGTTGTCATGAGCGGCTTGTTGGAGGCGCTCACCCGCACGGGCAGCGAGGCGCTGACCGGTGGGTTGACACCGTCGGAGACGGTGATCGGGATGGAGCCGGTGGTGCCCTCGGTGGCCTTGTCGGACGCCTTGACCGACAGCGACGAACCACTCAGGGAGATGTCGAAGCCCGCGGGGGCCGGGCCGGCCTGGAAGGAGAGCTTGTCGCTCGGGTCCGGGTCGCTGGTCATGGCCGCCAGGTTGGCCGTCACGGCTCCCTCTCCAGGCGCCACCTTCACCTCTGTGGGCGTGAAGGTCGGCGGCTTGTTGGTCGAGGAGTCCACGACGATCGGCAGCGTGAGCGTCGAGCTCAGGGCGTCCGAGCCGGTGCCGTCGGCCACGGTGAAGGTCACCGAGGTCTGGCCGGTGAAGCCCGAGTCGGGCGTGAAGGACAGGGCTGTTCCGCTCGAGGCGGTCTTGGCGTCCTTGGTGCCCTTGGCCATGTGGATCGAGGAGGCGTCCGTGATGACGGGCTTGGTGCCCTCCCGAGTGAGGATGTAGGAGGACAGGTTGATGTCCGTGGTCTTGTCCGCCGGCACATGGGCCGGGACGGCCGAGGGGTTGATGCGGGGCCGCAGGGCGGACCGGGCAGGCACCACGACGACGGCGTGACCGGTGAGCCCGTCGGCATCGGTGATCGTGTAGAGCACGAGCCGCTGGGTCTCGCCCACCGTGAGGCTGATGGAGTCCTTGCCCACCTCGACGTCGGGGTCGGAGGAGGAGAGCTTGAGGTCCCACGGCGAGCCGTCGGTGTCCTTGTCGTTGTCCAGGACCGGGATGGTCACCTTGCCGTTGGCGTCGACCTGGTCGACGGTGACGTAGTCGTCCACGCCCACCGGGTTGGCCAGGGGCGCGTCCTTGGAGACCTGGACGGTGACGGTGCCGGTATCGGTGCCGCCGCGCCCGTCGGAGACGGTGTAGGCCACCGAGTGGTTGCCCTCCTTGTCCGGCAGGTTGAGCACCAGGCGCCCGGCACGGGTGGACACGCCCAGCGACGGGTCACTGGAGACCGGGTCGCCCTCCAGGGACAGGGTGTCGCCGTCGGTGTCCAGGTCGTTGGACAGGACGTCCACGGCCACGGTGCGTCCGGGCTTGGCCACGACCAGGTCGTCGGTGGCCACCGGGGCCACGTTGAGCGGGGAGGACTGGGCGACGCCCACGCGGACCGTGCCGGTGGACTGGGCCCCGAAGCGGTCCTCGACGACGTAGGTGAAGGTGTCGGTGCCCGAGGCGCCCTCGGAGGGCTTGTAGGTCAGCCACGAGGAGTTGACCTCCACCGAGCCCAGGGAGGGGGCCTGGTTGAGGCCCACCAGACTCACCGAGTCGCCGTCGGGGTCGATGCCGTCCAGGGGCACGGTGATGTTGGTGGACGAGCCGGCCACGGTACGGGCCTCCAGGTTGCGCGGTGAGGGCGCGGAGTTGTGCTCGGCGTCCTGCGCGCGCACCTCCACGGTGAGGACCCCCGAGGCGGTCTGCCCCTGATCGTCCTTGGCCGTGTAGGCGTAGGAGGTGCGTCCGGGCTGGTCGCCGGCGCGGAAGCGGAGGGTGTCCTCGCTGACCCAGGCGGTGCCGAGCTCGTCGCCCACCAGGCTGACCTGCGAGTCCACCGACAGGTTGAGGCCCGAGGGGGAGGAGTCGTTGTCCAGGACGGGTACGGTGACGACGTCGCCGGCTCTCACCACGGCGGTGTCATTGGTGACCACCGGCGGCTGGGGCTGGGACTGGGTCACCGGGACGATCGCTACCTTCCCGGTGGCGGAGGAGGTCCCGTTGGTGACTGTGTAGTCCACCGTCAGATTGGCCGGGACGGTGCTGGCCGCAGTGATCTGCAGCAGGGAGTGGTCCACGACCGTGACGGTGACGCCGGAGTCGGGCGGGGCGCTGACCGACTGCAGGACCAGGATCCCCCCGGAGGGGTCGAAGTCGTTGTTGAGCGGGGCGATCGTCGTCGAGCCGCCGTTGCGCAGCAGGGCGGTGTCGTTCTCGACCTCGGGCGGCACCGTGGCGTCGGCCTTGGGGGTGACGTCCACGCGCACGATTCCCTGAGCCGTATTGGCCCCGTCCATGACGTCGTAGGTGAGGTAGTAGGTCTGGGCCTGGGCACCTGCGTCGGCGGAGAAGGTGAAGACGCCCGCCTGCTGGTCGACGTCGATCGAGGTCCCGGCCGGGGCCTCCTGGACCGCGGCCAGGCGCAGGGTCGCCCCGGAGGGGGAGGTGTCGTTCTCCAGGGGAGAGACGACGGCCTTGGTGCCGGCGACGACGCGGATGTGGTCGGCATTGGCGATCGGCTTGGCCGACTGAGCCGGCTGCACATCGACCTTGACCACGCCGGAGGTGGTCTCCCGGCCGTCGGAGACGGTGACGGTCAGGTCCCGGGTGCCGGTGCCGGCCCCCAGCTCACGCACCGTGACCGTCCCCTCGTTGGAGACCTTGGTGTCGAGGCCCTCACCCTGGGCGGAGACCAGGAAGAGGTCGTCGCCGTCGGGGTCCAGCCAGTGCCCCAGCACATCGAGGGAGCCGGAGGCCTTCTCGGCGACCGTGAGGGTCGGGGTGGTGATCTGCTTCGGCGCGCCGTTGACGTCCCAGCCATGGACGTCCACCGTGGCGACGGCGGAGTCGCTCATGCCGCGCCCGTCATCGGCGGTATAGGGCACGGAATAGCTGCCGGAGGCGTTGTCGGGGATATCCATGCGCAGGGCCAGTCCGCCCTGGGCCTTGGTGGCCGACAGCGATCCGCCGTTGTCCTGCGGGGTGGCGGTGAGGACGTCGCCGTCGGGATCGGAGTCGTTGGCCAGCACGGGCAGGAGCG
The DNA here is from genome assembly GCF_001956585.1 of Actinomyces naeslundii. GTDB lineage: Bacteria > Actinomycetota > Actinomycetes > Actinomycetales > Actinomycetaceae > Actinomyces > Actinomyces naeslundii. Next base: position 36,650 of record NZ_MSRR01000019.1, read on the forward strand.
CGGAGCGGCCGGGGCGCACACCGAAGTTGTCGTCGACCGCCTTGGGGGCGTGGTTCTCCTCGGTGCGCTCCGGCGGCGTCTGGGAGTCCGAGGTGTTGGCGGAGTCGTCCTTCTGGTCGGCGTTGTCGTCGGTCTGGGCGGTCTTGTCCGTCCAGTCGTCGATGAGGACGAGGTCCTCGTTGGGCAGCCACACCGAGCCCGTCTCCAGGTCGTTGAGCACGATGGCGTCGCGGTTGACCCGGAAGATCGGGGCCGAGGACGCGGCGAGCTTGTCATCGTGGAGGGTCTCGGTGCCGCCGCTGAACAAGCCGGAGCAGCTGCGCACGAACTGGCCCGAGCCGGACCAGGCCGCATAGACGCACTTGCCCAGGCGTACCGGCTGGGCGGCAACGCCCTCAGGGGCCGACTTCTCCTTGGACGACGGCGTCCTGGTGACCTTCCCCCCGTCCAGAGGGACGGAGATGAGCTCGTTGCGGGAGGCCACCAGGACCGAGTCGGCGTCAGGGCCGGGCTGCTGGAGCGCCAGGCCGGAGGTGTCCAGGTTGACGGTCTTGCCCTCGGGCAGGTGGAGGATACCGGTGCTGCGCTCGAGGACCACCGGCTTGTCGCCGACGGCGGTGATGGCCAGATCGGTGCCGGAGGTCAGCTTCAAGGAGGTGTTGGTGGCCTCCTCCCAGCCCTTGTCGTTGGCCTCCAGGGAGACCAGGGACTTGCTGGTGGCCGAGGCTGCGTGGATGGCGCCGTCCTGGCCGACGACGGCCACGACGTCGGGCATGCCGGAGACCACGGGAGCCGCGGCGGTCAGGGAGCCGGCCGACTTGGTCTTCGCGGCGCGGATCGTTCCCTGGACCTTGTCGATGGCGATCACCCGGTCGCCGCCCTGGGCGATTGTCGTGCCCTTGGTGAGCTGGGTGCGTCCCGAGAAGGAGACCTGGGTGGGGTCGACCGAGGAGACCGAGGCGTCCCCGGAGTCGGGGACCAGGATGTCCTCGGCGTTCTGGGTGACGTCGAAGGAGGATGAGGAGGTGCGGATCGTGCCGTCGACCTCACGGGAGGGGTAGTTGAGGCGGGCCACCAGGTGCTTGGAGGTCGAGGTGACCCACACGCCGCCGTCGTTGAGGTGCAGGTCTGCCTGGGCCACGCCCTCGTGGAGCCAGGCTGCCGTTCCCAGGGCGGCGACGCACAGCACGGCGGCCAGGGAGGACAGGCGCTTGCGCAGCCGCTGACGCTGGGCCCGCGACTGGGGGATGCGGAAGGTCGCGGCCAGGCGGGAGGTGGTGGTTCCGGAGGTGAGCCCCGATCCCATGCCCTCCACGGCGTCGTCGGAGGCGGCCTTGGCGGAGTTGCTGGAGGCCTTGGCCCGCCGCCGGGGGCGCAGAGCGCTCGCGGCACGGGCGAGGAGACCGGGACGGCCGGTGGAGTCCTGATCGGTCTGAGCGGTGCTGGAGTCGGATCGGTTGCTTCCGCCGTCACCGGCACCGGAGGCGGCTGCGGCGGAGTCGATGCTGCTCGACGAGCTGTCGAGCGCCTCGAAGTCGTTACGTGAAGTGGTCACTGGGCCCCTTGGGGACTGCGAGATGCGACCTCCTGGACGAGGGTTCGTCGCAGCATCGTCGAGGAGGTGGTGGGGGTGTAGGGGAGGTAGACCACCGAGGCGCCGACCTCAGCCATCTCGGCCTCGAGGCGGCGACCCTTGTCCGTGTCCTTCCAGTCGGTGCCCTTGAAGAGCACGTCGAAGGGCGAGCGCTTCCAGGCCAGGCGCTTGTCCTGGTCGTAGTCCGGGACCACGGAGTCCACCATGCGCAGGGCGGCCACCATGGACATGCGCTCGGTCAGGGGCACGATGGGGCCTCGCCCCTTCATCCGCTCGAGCGACTCGTCGGTGGCCACTCCCGCGATGAGGTGGTCACAGCGCTTGGCCGCCTCGGTGAGGATGTTGAGGTGCCCCACGTGCAGCATGTCGAAGCCGCCGGGGACGTAGCCGGTGATCATCAGTAGGCTCCCTTTCCGCCGATAACCGCGCGCAGCGTTCCGGCGAAGATCTTCGCGTCCAGGGCTCCGCCCCGGTTCTCCACGTAGTGACGGTCCAGGGCCACGGTGGAGGCCCAGGACAGGTCCGAGCGCCCGGAGATCTGCCACAGGCCGGTCAGGCCGGGCTTGACCAGAAGACGACGCAGTGCCTCGGCGTCGTACTTGGCGACCTCGACGGGCAGGGCGGGGCGTGGCCCCACCAGGCTCATGTCCCCGCGCACGACGTTGATGAGCTGGGGCAGCTCGTCAATCGACAGACGTCGGATCCAGCGGCCCACGTGGGTGATACGAGGGTCCTGACGGTCCTTGAACATCACCTCGTTGCCGGCGTCGCCGCCGGACTTGACCACCGAGGCGCGGCGGGCGTCGGAGTCGGTGTACATGGAGCGGAACTTCCACATGGTGAAGGGCTTGCCGTTCTGCCCCACGCGGGTCTGGGTGTAGAAGACCGGTCCGGGCGAGTCGATGCGGATCGCGATCGCGGTGGCCGCCAGCAGCGGAGAGATGAGGGCCAGCCCGACGGCGCCGGCGACTCGGTCGAACAGGGCCTTGCCCGCGGCGCGGGTGCGGCGGGTCTTGACGGCGATGAGGCCGGTCCACCCCTGAGTGACGGTCAGGGCCCGCATGCGTCCGGGCACGACGTCCTGCAGGCCCGGAGCGACGACGAGGCGCACCTGGGTGCCCTCCAGGCCGCGCATGAGGGTGACCAGGTCCTCCGGAGTGACCGAGCCGACTGTCATGACGGCGTCGATGCGCTCGGCGTGCAGGGTCTGGGCGATGTGCTGGGGACTGCGGACGGGCTCGGCCGAGTGGAAGGCCCGGTCCTGGCCCGAGGACAGGTACCCCACGATGAGGAAGCCGTCCATGGGATGGCGGCGAAGCTGGGTGAGCATGGGCTGGGCGCCCGAGCCCATGACGATGAGGGTGCGGCGCAGCGCGTGCCCCTCGAGGCGGCGACGGCGCAGCCAACCGGACTCGATGGATCGCCCGGTGATGGCCAGAAGGAGCTGGACCGCCAGGGAGACGAGCAAGGTGGTCCGGGCAACCTCGGACAGGTCGGCCAGCAGCAGGGCAACCGGGACGCTCACGGCAGCAGCGGCGACGTAACGGCCCGTGCCCGGCCCGGCCTGCTCGACGGCGTCGATGCCGAGGGCGCCCAGGAACCAGGCCGTGAGCACCATCGTGGCGCCCACGGTGGCGGCGGACCAGACCAGTGGCAGGTGGCCGTTCAGGAGAGCGACCCAGATGGGGACGGCGATGGCGAAGAGGTCGGACAGGACGAGCCAGATGACGAGGTCGTGGCGCGTGCGCGCCCAGGGACTGCGCGGAGCGGTGGGGGAGATGGCACCGGCTGCTGCTGTCGAGGGACGCCGGTGCTGCTCGCGCTGGGGCAGTGTCAGGGTCGAACTAGACAAGGTGGACTCCGCAGGGATGATCGAGGGTGGGCAATAACTGTCGAGTAGTGCTGACGGGACGTCGTGAACAGCAGCAGTTTTAGAATGCTACTAACTCTTGCGGGCGTTATTTGTGGGAAGTGGCCAAGATCGCAGGGTTGAAGTGAGGAGTCGAGGTGAGTTTGGGTCGAGTGTATGTTACAGGTGCGCAACGATACAGGGATGCCAATGCACTTATGAGGGACCTTTCAGGGTTCTTCCAGCAGGGGGCATTTGGCCTGCTCAGGCCAGGTTTGCTGGGGTTGTGCCAAGGGGGGTGGGTGGGGGTCGGTCAATGTCACAAGTCTATAAACAAAAGATAGCAGGTCGTAGAGGATGATGTGTCTAGTCTCGTGTCTGACTTCAGGTGTCCTCCCGATGCCAGATTGTTACCTTCCTACAACATCAGGAGTGCGATGTGACCCAGTCGAGTTCCTCGACACCTGCGGTGCCCTCGATGACGGCCTCGACGGTGGGTGACGATCCACTGGGCTCTGCTGGTTGTCGACAACCTGCAGGGGCGGCAGAAGCTCTCGGCCCTTCAGGGGGTGAGGCGGATGCTGGGACGACGCCGCCCCCGGCTTCCCGACGCTCGTTGCTGCGGCGGCTCGGGGGAGCTGCGCGCCGTGGGTCGTCATCGGGTGCCAGTTGGTCCTCTGTGGGAACCACAGCCGTGGCCAAGGTTGTGGTCATGGGAGTCTCGGGTGTGTTCGGCCTGGTCAACACCAGTCTCATCATCCGGCACTTCGGAGCCGATGCCTTCGCCCAGTACGGTCTGCTGGCCACCTTCCCCACGCTCATGCCCTTCACCGACCTGGGGATCGGTGCGGTCATCCTCAATACGGTGGCCAGCTCAACCGACCCGGCTCACGACTCGGTCGTGCGTCGCACGATCACCACTGCCGTCCGGGTGCTGCTCGGCTCCGCCCTGGTCATCAGTACCGTCGGCATCGTCATCCTGCTGCTGGGGGCCTGGCCCTGGCTCCTGGGGGGCAAGCTCATGGAGGGCGGTGGGCTCACGGCCACCGTCTGCCTCGTCATCTACGCCGCAGCCCTCCCCCTGTCCGTGGGGCAGCGCGTCATCATCGGCCTGGGGCGCTCGGCCACGCAGGTCATCAGCCAGGGCGTCGTCTCCCCGGCCATGTCCTGCTTCCTCCTGCTGGCCATCGTCACCGGCCTGGGGCGCGGTAATGCCGTGTCCATCTACTCCTACGTCGCCAACGCGCTGGTCTCGGTCATCTGCATCGTCGTCGCCTGGCGCGCCACCCGGCCCCTGTTCGCGGGGGCTCTCCAGGACGTGCCCCGTCTGCGCAGTGTACGAGGCGTTCGCATCGTCAACACCGCGGGCCCCCAGCTCCTCCAGTCCCTGGCCATCCCGATCGCCTTCCAGACCGACCGGCTCCTTCTGTCCCACCTGGGTCAGTCACAGGCTCTGGCCGAGTACAACCTGGCCAACAACCTGTTCAACATGCTGACCCAGACCGTCATGGCGGCCGGGGTGGCGATGTGGCCGATGTTCGCCCGCGCCCGCGCCGACAGGCGCATCGAGAACCCCTTCAAGCCGGCGATGATCTTCAGTGGGGGCGGATTCCTCCTGGCACTGGCTCTGGTGGCCGTCACCCCCTGGGCCGCTCGGGTCATGTCTCACGGCAAGATCGTCCTGCCGGCCGCTCTTGTGTGGGCCTTCGCCGCCTACGTCGCCGTTGAGGCCGGCAAGCAGCCTCTGGGCATGTACATGACCGATCCACGCGGGCTGCAGTTCCAGGTGGTGCCGGTCCTCATCCTGGTGCCGATGAACCTCGCCATCTCCTGGGTCCTCATTGGGCCCTTCGATGCTGCCGGCCCTATCCTGGGCTCGGTGATCTCGGTGATCCTGTGCCAGATCGTCCCGTACTCCTGGTGGGTCCGCCGCGACGTGGCCAGGCGTCGTCGCGAGCTGGCGGAGTCTCAGGCGCAGGAGGTGGGGCGGTGAGTGCCGCCCCACCGTCCGACGGCTCCGGGCCTGTCGGTGCCACCCGCGTGCCTGTGCGGTTCCGTCCTGCTCGCCCGCTCCCCGACCTTCCCTGACTCCCCTCCTCTCCATCCAACATCCCGGCCCGGCCCCCGGGCCTCATCCAAGGAGATGCCTCATGAGCGCCCCTTCCGGTTCCCCCACGATCGCCGAGAACATCCGGGCCCTGTCCCGTGCCCAGAAGTCCAAGGCCGGCGCCCCCCTCTACTCCCGCATTATCAATCGGCCAGCAGGGCGGGTCCTGGCGGCCGTCGCCCATCGTCTGGGCGCGACCCCGGACCAGGTGACGGTGCTCTCCGCACTGTGCACCTACAGTGGCATCGCCCTCATCGCCCTGTGGCGTCCCACAGTCGCTTCGGCCGTGGCGACCGCGCTGCTACTCATGTTCGGTTATGCCCTCGACGCCGCTGACGGGCAGCTGGCAAGATTACGCAATGGTGGTTCTAAGGCCGGTGAATGGCTCGACCATGTTGCTGACGTTATTAAGCTCTCGACAATTCATGGAGCCATCGCGATCTCCTTGTTTCGTTTTGCGGACCTGACGCCGCCGGTACTGCTTATTCCGCTCGCTTTCGGAGCGATTCAGAATATCCACTTCTTCAGTTATATTCTGACTTATCAGCTGCGTTATCACGGCGGTACGCCACTGGCCAAGGACGAGTCCCGTCCGGGCGTCATCAAGTCCGTCCTGTCGGCTCCCACGGACTACGGGCTCATGTGCTTCGTGCTCATGACCCGCTTCGCCCCCACGGTCTTCCTGTGGATCTACGGCGTCATGCTCCTGGGGTACGTGGGCTACGTGGTTCTGGCCCTGCCCAAGTGGTACCGGGACCTGCGGCGCGACGCCCAGTAGATCGCGGCGCTCCGCCACCCCGTTGACAATCGACGCTTAAGGAATCTTATGTCTCTGCTTACCGGCCGCAAGGCGCTACTGGTCTATACGGGACGCAAGGATGGGCTGGGCAACCGTGTGCGTGCGCTGCTGTCCGCCCAGGAGCTCGCCCGGGTCGAGGACCGCGACCTCTACTACGTGTGGAGCACCGACCAGTACTTCGGCCCCCGAATGGATGAGCTCTGGCACTTCGATGAGGGCACCGCGGTGTCGAGACTGACCTCCCGGGCGCTCATGCCCCTGGCACGACTGCGACAGCCCAAGGGCGTTCAGATCACGCCCGTGCTGCGCCGCGCCCACCTGTGGCAGATCCACTCCCACGGTCTGCCCATCACCTGGGAGGACCCCTCCTGGAAGGGTGGAGCCGAGGAGGGGGTCGCACGCACCGGACCGCGCCCCTGGACCGAGCGCCTGCGCGAGCTCACGCCCGTCGATGAGATCGCCGACCAGGTCCGCTCCCTCTACGACGCCCACCTGCGTGGACGCCCCTACGTCGGCATCCAGGTTCGCACCCACGCGGTTTCGCACGCCAAGACCATCGAGTCCTCACCGGTGGAGTGGTTCGCCAACCGGATGCGTCAGATCCGTGCCGACCACCCCGACGTCCCCTTCTTCCTGTCCTGCGACACCCCCGAGGCCCAGGAGCAGCTGGCCGGTGAGTTCGACGGCTGCGTCTTCCTCACCGACAAGGGCGGCTACAACACCATCAAGGGTGTGCGCTCGGGCTTGGTCGACCTCTACCTGCTGGCCAGTTCCCAGCACCTCATCGGGGCCTCCTTCTCCAGCTTCGTGGAGATGGCCGTCTTCCTGTGCGACGGCGTCGTCCCCTTCGAGCGGCCCGATCAGCCCTTCGAGGGTGAGCTCAGCCTGTCCCTGGGGCTGGCCGACGACCCCCTGCGCCCCGCCCGGCGCTGATGCCTTGCGTCGTCGGCGCCGAGTCGGGCATCTTTCGCGTAGCCCTGCAGCTGTTCAGCAGGGCTACGCGAGAACTGCAGGCCTGGGCGGATCAGCGCCCCAGGAGCTCGTCGACGATCCGGGCCATGGTGGCGCGGTAGCCGACCACGGAGAACCTCTCGGCCGCCTCGCGCTCGCCCTGCTCGGCCAGCCGGGTCGCCAGGTCCGGGTCCGTCGCCAGACTCCCCAGTGCCTCGGCCAGAGCCTCGGCGTCGTCGGCGGGCACGAGCAGTCCGGTGACCTCATCGGTGACGACCTCCGCCAGGCCCTGGACCCGGGAGGCCACGAGCGGTCTGGCCGCGTGCATCGCCTCGACCGCCGTGTTGCCGAAGGGCTCGGCCCGTGAGGGCACGACGACGGCGTCGGCGGCCTCCAGCACCGGCCAGGTGGGGCGCACGTAGCCCAGCAGCTCCACGTGCCCGTCCAGGTCCGGCTGGGCAGCACGCTCGCGCAGCTCCTCCTCGTACCACTCGTACCCGGGGAAGACCGATCCGCACACGCTCAAGGAGGCATCCACCCCCGAGCGGCGCATCAGCCCGACGGCGTCCAGGGCCACGTCCACACCCTTCCGAGGGGACAGGCGTCCCACCATGGCGATCTGGAACGGATCGCCGGGGCGGCGTCGACGTAAGGCCTCCAGGGGATGGTCCGGACCCGCGACCCCGTTATGGACGACCTCCGTGCGGGAGGCCAGGTGCGGCTGGACCTCCAGGAGCGCGTCCCGGGCGGCCCCGGAGTTCGCCACGATCCGGGAGGCCGCCAGCAACGGTGCATTGAGTCCGGCGCGGATGATCCGGCGCTGAGTGTCCTCGGCCTCGTGAACATGCGCCAGCACGGGAACGCCGGCCGCGCTCGCGGCTACCGGCCACCACGGGATCGTCACCGTGTTGGTGAGGACCACCTCGGCCCGGCTGGCGCGGATGACGGCGCGCAGCCGGGCGATCTCCGGAGCGGCCTGAACGGACAGCTTCGCCAGTCCCCGGGGGCTCAGCAAGGCCTTGCGCAGCACCGTGAAAGGCATGACTGCCACGCGGGCGCCGGCCTCGCGCAGCACCTCGACCAGGGGACCGTCCAGGGGCAGGGCCACGAGGACCTCGTGACCGGTCTCGATGAGTCCGTGGATGGTCTCGACCAGCTGCCAGTCCGAGCCGTAGAGATCGGGGGAGGGATGCGCCACGAGGACCCGAGCGGCGCTGGTGCGCTCACCGCCCGCCTCGCCCCGGCTCACAGGCTCACCTTCCCGGTACGACGCCCGCTGGGGCGGTGGCGAGTCGGTCCCTCGAGTGCGAGGCGCCGGGCCAGGGCCTCGTAGCCGGAGGCCACCTCGTCCCAGTCGTAGAGGGCCGCCCGCTCTCGGGACTCCTCGCCACGTGCGGTCTGGGCCTCGACGTCGGACTCGGCGGAGGTGACCAGGGCGGCCACGTCGTCGGGACAGGCCCAGTAGCGACCGGCCTCCCCCAGAACCTCGCGGTTGAAGGAGACGTCGAAGGCGTCCACCGCGGCCCCAGCGCCGATGGCGCGTAGGAGGGAGGGGTTCGTGCCGCCCACGGAGTGGCCGTGGTAGTAGACCAGGGCGCCGGCGTAGAGAGCATCGAGCAGCTCCTGGTCCCACAGGCCTCCGAGCAGCCGGACGCGGTCGTCGGCCAGCGACTGGATCCGGGCGGTGTAGTCGTCGGCGTAGGGCGCTGAGCCGACGACGACCAGCGGCAGCGTGGCCCCGGAGCGTACGTATCCCTCAACGATGACGTCGACGTGGTTCTCCATCTCGAAGCGGGCCACGACTAGATGGAAGCCCTTGGGAACCAGGTCCAGCTCGGCCAGGCGCGAGGTGTCCGCCGTGATCCGGGGCGCACCGTAGGAGATGAGGTCGGTGGGGGCGTTGAACTCGTCGGTGTAGTAGTCGGCGATGCCCTGGGCGTCGGCGATGAGCGCGTCGGAGTAGCGCACGGCCAGGGCCTCGGCCGCGCGGTAGTAGCGCTTGCCGGTGGGACCCCACTTGCCGCGGCGCCACTCCAGCCCGTCGACGTGGGTGGCCACCGGGACGCGGGCGGCGCGCAGTGCGGGCAGGAAGGGGGAGTTGGCGGCGTTGAAGACGAAGGCGGCGTCCGGGTGGGTACGGCGCAGCAGGTGGACTACCGACAGTGCCGTGTGAGACAGGGTCTCCAGACTGCGGTTCTTGACCGAGGGCAGTTCGACGAGACGCATCCCCAGGTAGGTGCTGGGAAGCGGGGTCTGCGGCTCAGGGTTGCGGCAGTAGACCAGGACCTGGTGGCCGCGGTCGGCCAGGCGGCGGCCGACCTCCTCGATTGCGGTCTCGAAACCTCCGTAGCGGGCGGGGACGCCACGCGTCCCGATCATGGCGATGCGGAGCCGGTTCGGGTTCACGGCAGTCAACGGAGTCCTTTCGAAAGGCGGCGGAGCCGGTCAGGGATGGGAACCGGTGACCCTGGTTGGATCTGACCGCCGACGGCGGCCCGGGTGGAGGATCACCGAGGAGGATGACGCCGGGGTGGTGACAACGCGGACAATACGGGCAACGAGGATGACGAGCAGACTCGGCTCCTGCCCGCGAGCTCGTGCGTACCCGCCGGGTGGTTGCGCCGCGTAGACGTAGACCCCGGGACACCTGGTCAGGAGTCTAGAGGCAGACACGATCCGACACCTGCGGAATGCGTGCGGTTCCGTTGCAATTTCTCAGGCGAGGATGCCCAGTGGGGCCGTACTGGCGCGCCATCGGTGCGCCATCGCGGAGCCGTCGGGGTGCGGGAGCAGGACCCGACTGGCGCCGGTGCAGGTGGTCTACTCCACCTGGGCGCGGGCTGGGCATTCCGGTCAAGAATCAGGTGTGGAACCCAGCGCAGGTTAATGAGAGGCTATCTGTGAGAAAAGTGGGCAGAGGGTACGCTCTGGCAACGTTAGTGATTGATTCCACAACAAGAGGTGGAACAAAGTCTGCTTGAACCGTTATCAAGACGTTACCTCTGTAATAGCCTCGTGACCGGCGCCGGTCTTACCACCAGCCCTTCGGGCTGCGAGTGGGGCTGCCCCGTCATATTGCGCCACTTACCCAGGTTCCCTCACGTCTTAAGAACGGAGCACTCGTGCATCCTTCCCGTGCTGTCTCCAGTGTGGGGGCGGTCCTGACCGCCCTCCCCCTCGCTCTTGGTGCGCTCGTCGCCCCTACTTTTGCCGCGCCCCCGGCTGCTGCTGCCCAGGGGCAGGTCACTCTCGCCTCCCCGCAGGTTCTGCCCACTCCTCAGATCGACGGCATCGTCTGGGATCAGGCGGTCGTGGGGAACACGGTCTACGTCGTCGGAGAGTTCAAGAACGCCCGTCCGTTCGGCGCTGCCGACGGCGAGAACGAGTCCCCTCGTTACAACGCCATGGCCTTCGATATCACCACGGGTGCGCTGCTGGACTGGGCGCCCAAGGTCAACGGCAAGATCAGCGCGGTCGAGGCCTCTGCCGACGGATCCACCATCTACCTCGGTGGCAACTTCACCTCCGTCAATGATGAGACCGCCTACCGAGTCGCTGCGGTCGACGCTGCAGGCAAGCGCAAGCCGCTGGCTGCCTCGGCCAACGGGGCGGTCATGGACCTGGAGCTCTCGCCTGACGGATCCACTCTGTACATGTCGGGCTCCTTCACCCAGATCAACTCCTCGGCGCGTCAGCGCGCAGGCGCCGTGGATCTCAAGACCCAGAAGGTCAACAACTTCGCGCCCGCAGTCGACGACTTCATGGTGCGGTCCATCACGGTGGCAGCTGACAACTCCGCAGTGGCGATCGGTGGCTCCTTCACCACGGTGGGGGGATCCTCCGACGGCTACGGCGTGGCCATCCTGGAGAAGGACGGGTCCCTGCGGCACACCAATGTCGCCAGCGTGGTCCACAACGGCGGGAAGGACTCCGGCATTATGAGCCTGAAGTCGGACTCCAAGGGCCTCTACGGCGTCGGCTACTCCCAGGAGGGCACCTTCGAGGGGATGTTCCGCGCCAGCTGGACCACGGGGGACATCGACCTCATGGCCGACTGCCACGGTGACAGCTACGACGTACTACCCACCAATGACGTTATCTACACCGCCAGTCACGCCCACGACTGCAGCAACATCGGAGGCTTCTCCGACCGTTCGGACGAGGGCGTCTACCACCACGCCGTCGGCTTCTCCAGCACGGCCACCGGTACCGTGAGGTCCAACACGGCGCGGGGCTACAGCGACTACGCCGGGCAGCCCGCCCCCACTCAGTACGACGGTTTCCTGCCTGGTTTTGAGAACGGTAGCTACAGCGGGCTGAGTCAGGCCGTGTGGACCGTCGAGGGCAACAGTCAGTACCTCGTGTACGCCGGTGAGTTCGTGGCCGTCAACGGAACCGCCCAGCAGGGGATCGTCCGCTTCTCCATGAGCGGGGGCAACGCCGGTGCTCAGCCGGGCAACAACGGTGACAACAACGGCAACGACAACGGCGACAACAACGACGGCAAGGACAAGAAGAACAAGGACAAGAAGGATAAGAAGAACAAGAAGAACCAGGACGGCTGGGACAACCAGGACGACTGGGACAACCAGGACGGTTGGGACCAGAACGCTGGCGACAACAACCAGGGTGGCGGTTGGTGGTGGTGGTGACCATGAATCCCGCCGAGTCCGCCCGTCATCTCCGACGTCCGGCTGAGTCCTCCGGTTCTCAGATCGGTAGCGATGTGCTCCCGAACTCAGTGGCCGCCGATGGCGTCGCTGCGCGTCGTGGAGGTCGTACGCTTCGGCATGTGTCACGAACTCGATTGCTGATCCTGCCCGCCGTCCTGGTACTGGGGCTGGGGCTGGCCGCCTGCGGAGGCGGGAAGTCCCACAGTGCCGCCAGCTCATCCGCTTCGTCCGCGTCTGCCAGTGGGTCGGCTGCGGCCTCGGCACCTGCCGCGGCCTCGAACGCCACCACTCCGACGGTCCAGACCGCGAAGCCGTCGCCGGCTCCTCCGTCGCCGTCGAACGAGGTCGCCACCCCGGACGCCTCCTCGATCGACCCCAAGGCCGTTGAGACTGGCGACCTGTCCAAGGACGAGTACCCTGAGGTGTCTCTGGACAAGTCGGTCCGCGTTGACGGGGACGTCGTCATCTCCCTGGGGAAGCTCCAGGCTCAGGACTTCGCCTCGGGACCCGCTGAAGTGGGAGGTCCCGGTGTCTTGGTGCCGGTGACGGTGACGAACAACTCCGGTCAGGACCTGGCACTGGCCAGCGTGCTGTCCACCACGGTCAACTACGGCGAGGGTGGCGGTACGCCCGCCAGTGAGATCGTCTCGGCCTCGGACGCAGTGCCCGCCTCGCTCGCCGCCGGTCAGACGGTGACCGTCAATCGCGCCTTCGTCATCCCGGCTGAGGATCGCGCGAGCGTCAAGGTGGTTGTTGATCTGGGGGCGGACCACGGTGCTGCCACATTCCGGGGGTCCGCCGGCTGACGCAGGTCGTCGTTCTTGCAGGATCTGTCCTCCTACGGCTCTTCCCCTCCAGGCGCCGTCCGCAGCTCGTCGAAGCGAGCTCGGACGGCGCCTGTGTGTCTGCGCTGAGCGGTGAGGCAAGGGCTGTCGTGTTGCCGTGCTGTGACATTGCCTGACCTCTCTCTGAGATCAACCTGAATAATGTCGATGCAAAGTCTGGTTTTGATGATTAAGACTTATGGGTGTAGCGAAACCATTGCCATAGTGGGGATTTGGTGCGATCTGACCGAAAGGTTGACGTCGTCCGAAAATGTTCTGGGCTGTGGTATGCGCCAAGTACTCGGCAGGGGAGTTGTTGTCGGTGTACTATAAGCCGACCCGTCGACCCTGGTCGGGTACGGATTACCAGCCGCTCGTGAGGTTGTGTGTCCGTGATCTGCGTATGTTCTGAATGGAATACCTGTGAAGCTCCCCCGCCGACTTCTGAGCGGCCTCTTGGCTGCGGCTCTTATCCCCCTTGGCGCCGTCACTCTTGCCCCGGCAGCACCCGCCGCCGCGGACCCGGCCCCCGCCGGCGCTGCCGGCGCTCCTAGCACCGTCTCCGCCGACGCCCTGCCCACCGCCCAGATCAACGGCATCGTCTGGGATCAGGTCGTGGTGGGCGACGTCGTCTACGCCGTCGGAAAGTTCTCCGCGGTCCGGCCCGCGGGCTCGCCGGCCGGCCAGAACGAGTCGCCGCGCGGCAACGCGATGGCCTACAACATCAACACTGGAGAGATCCTCGACTGGGCTCCCACCACCAACGCCACCATCAACACGATCGCCGCCTCCGCCGACGGTCAGACCCTCTACCTGGGCGGGGAGTTCACGACACTGAACAACCAGACTGCGTGGCGCGTCGGTGCGGTCAGGGCCGCCGACGGTCAGCGGGTGCCCCTGGGGGCCTCCGCCAACAACAGCGTCAAGGCCCTCAGCGTCTCCGCCAATGGCCAGACGCTCTACATCGGCGGTGCCTTCACTCAGATCAACTCCTCGGCCCGCCAGCGTGTCGCCGCGATCAACCTGAGCACCCAGAAGGTGACAGGCTTCGCTCCGAAGATCGACAACTACTACGTGCGCAGCATCGTTGAGGCCACTGACGGCTCGGCCGTGGCCATCGGCGGGGCCTTCGAGTCCGTCGGGGGCAGCGACAAGCCCGGTCACGGGATCGCCGTCTTCGAGACCGACGGCACCCTGCGCAAGAACAATGTCTCCAGCGTGGTCCGTGGTGCCGGAGCCGAGGCCTCTGTCATGAGCGTGAAGGCCGACGAGCAGGGCCTGTACGCCGCGAGCTACTCCCGGCTGGGCACCTTCGAAGGCGTCATGCGCCTGAACTGGACCACCGGGAACATCGACTACATGGCCGACTGCCACGGCGACTCCTACGACGTCCTGCCCGCCGGCGACGTCGTCTACGCCGCCAGCCACTCCCACGACTGCTCCAACATCGGCGGCTTCCCGGACGTCGCGTATCACTACCACAACGCGGTGGCCTACACGAACGCCGCCACCGGAACGGTGGAGGAGAACCACGGCTGGGGTTACAAGAACTACGCCGGCCAGAACGCCACCACGAACCTCAACTTCTACCCCGACTTCACGCCGGGCAAGATCTCCGGCGCCGTCCAGGCGACCTGGACCGTCGAGGGCAATGACAAGTACGTCGTCTACGGAGGTGAGTTCCTGGCCGTCAACGGCACTGCCCAGCAGGGTCTGGTGCGCTTCGCCCGCCGCGACATCGCCCCCAACAAGCAGGGCCCCATGGACAAGGGCGGTGCCTTCAAGGTCTCCGGCTCCTCGCCGCGCGCCGGCGTCGTGTCCCTGTCCTTCAAGGCCAACTGGGACCGTGATGACAAGACCCTGACCTACAACGTCTTCCGTGACTCCATGAACGGCCAGCCGGTCTCCAGCCAGTCGGTGACCGCCGGTTTCTGGGAGCGCCCCGACCTCAGCGCCACCGACGTCGTCGACCCCGGAAGCACTCACCGCTACCGGGTTCAGGTCACCGACCAGTGGGGCGCCTCCACGACCTCCGACTGGGTGACTGTCAAGGCCGGTGAGGGACAGGGCCTGAGTAAGTACGGAGCCCGCGTCCTGGCCGACGGCGCCGCCCACTACTGGTCCTTCGATGAGACCAGCGGCGACAAGGCCGAGGACTTCGTGGCCGAGCGCAACATGACGATCCGCGGCAAGGCCTACAAGCGCGGGGGCGGGTCCGTCCTGGGCTCCGGAGCCTCGTTGACCATGACCTCGGACGCCAATAACAAGTCGCACGCCGCGACGCGCGTTGCCTCCCAGGCGCCCACGGCCTTCTCGATGGAGGCATGGGTGCGCACCAGCTCGACCTCGGGCGGGGCGATCATGAGCTACGGCTCCTCCGCGACCAACCAGTCGTGGAATCGTGACCGCATGGTGTACATGCGTGACGACGGCACCCTCAGCTTCATGCTCTACCCGGGCAAGCTCGCCACCATCACCACGCCCAAGAGCTACAACGACGGCCAGTGGCACCACATCGTGGCCTCGCTGAGCCCAACCTCCGGCGCGATGCTCTATGTGGACGGTAACCTCGCCGCCTTCGACGGCTCCATGACCAAGGGGCAGAGCTACTCCGGTTACTGGCGTATCGGTGGGGATGCCCTGAGCGGTGTCAACGGGCAGCCCTCCAACACCAACATCCAGGCCGACATTGATGAGGCCGCTGTCTACAGCACACCGCTGTCCGCCCGACAGATCGCCGAGCACTACACCGCCGCCACCGGCAAGCAGGTCGAGCCGGACAAGGGCGACGGCAAGGGTAAGGACAATGGCAAGGACAACGCCGGCAAGGGTAAGGACAAGGACAAGCAGCCCGAGGGCAAGGCTCTGCTGGAGGACCCCTTCGAGCGCAGCGTGAACGGTGGCTGGGGCAAGGCCGCCACCGGCGGTTCCTGGAAGACCACCTGGAACGCAGCGGCCTTCTCCGTCGACGGCACCAGTGGCCGGATCGCCATGGCCGGTCCGCGCTCCTCGGCGTCGATCATCTCTGACGAGATCAAGTCGACCTCCACCGACGCCGTCGTGGACTTCTCCCTGGACGCGGTGCCCTCCGGCAACGGTGCGTTCATCTCCTACGCCGCTCGCTCGACCAAGGCCGGCCAGTACCAGGCCACGGTTCGGGTCGGCAGCGCCGGCAACCCCGTTATCACGGTCTCGCGCGTGGTCAAGGGCCGGGAGACCTCGCTGGGCAGCTACGTGCTGCCGCAGGGTTACACGGCTGGCCAGCCGCTCCACCTGCGCATGGTGGTTGACGGTGCGGAGTCGACCAACATCCAGGCCAAGCTCTGGGCCGGCAACACCGAGCCCGCCGAGTGGGGTGTTGAGGTCGTCGACAACGACAAGACCCTCAATGAGGCCGGCAACGTGGGCCTGACCACCTACATGTCCGGCTCGGCCGGGCCGGAGACCGTCACCCTGTCGGTCGACAAGGTCACCATCAAGCAGCACTGACACCTGCTGGCAACGGGCCGGGCCGGGAAGAAGCTTGTTCTTCCCGGCCCGGCCCGTTGTGGTTTGCACAGGGAACGGCTGCCCGCGGACCGGGGGTGCCGTGGCGTCGATGTGATCCGCCTTGACCACAGGCATGGATCCGGCTGGACGCCCGCCGACCAGCACTCGGCCACTCTCCGATATGTCACACGGCGGCAACACGGTCCGTCTCTAGGATCTCCCTGTAGCGAGAATCCACTAGGAGGAACCATGATCAGGGTAGCGATCAACGGATACGGCAATCTCGGCCGTGGCGCCGAGCAGGCCATCACCAAGAACAAGGACATGGAGCTCGTCGTCGTCTTCACCCGGCGCGACCCGGCCTCGGTCACCACCCAGGGGGCCCCCGTCGCCCACGTGGATGACATGGCCGCCTGGGCCGACAAGGTCGATGTCTGCCTGAACTGCGGGGGCTCCGCCACCGATCTGATCGAGCAGACCCCGGCGACGGCAGCCCTGTTCAACACGGTCGACTCCTTCGACACCCACGCCCGCATCCCTGAGCACTTCGCCGCCGTCGACGCGGCCGCCAAGGCCGCCGGGAAGGTCGCCCTGATCTCTGCCGGCTGGGACCCGGGCCTGTTCTCCATGCTGCGGGTCCTGGGGGAGGCCGTCCTGCCCGACGGCGCCACCACCACGTTCTGGGGGCCCGGCGTCTCCCAGGGGCACTCCGACGCCCTGCGCCGCATCGACGGCGTCGTGGACGCCAAGCAGTACACCCGCCCGGTGGAGGCGACCGTCGCCGCGGTCAAGGCCGGAGACGACGTCGAGCTGACCACTCGCTCCATGCACACGCGCGACTGCTACGTGGTGGCCGAGGAGGGCGCTGACCTGGCCCGCATCGAGCGGGAGATCGTGGAGATGCCCAACTACTTCGCCGACTACGACACCACCGTCACCTTCATCACCGCCGAGGAGCTGGCCGCCGAGCATGCGGGTATCCCGCACGGCGGTTCCGTCATCCGTCGCGGGCACACCTCCGACGGCGTGGCCGAGACCGTGAGCTTCGAGCTGCAGCTCGGCTCCAACCCGGAGTTCACCGGCTCGGTCCTGGCCGCCACGGCGCGCGCGGTGGCGAGGTTGGCCGCTCGCGGCGAGTCCGGTGCGCGCACCGTCTTCGACGTGACGCTCGCCGACCTGTCCGCCACGACTCCCGAGGACCTGCGCGCCCACTACCTGTGAGGCGGACAGCCTGATGCGTCCCGCCGCCGATTCGACGTCGGCGGCGGGACGAAGAATGCGTTGTCTCGTGGCTTCCGAGAGCTTCGGTGTCATGACATCTCAAGAAGCCGGCAGGGCGGGTATCTCGAGCGCGATTGTCGTTGTTCGTTCTGTCGGCAGCGGGCTTGGTCGTTTGGGTGGTGCCTGGCGTGTACTGCACGAGGACCGGGGGCTACTGGGCAAGGTCTGGGTGTACTCCATGAGGCGCGGGGACTCGGGCAGTACTCACAATCCCTGGCCAGTACATCCCTACCCCTGCGGAGTGGGCCGACCTGAAAGGGCTCGGGTCGGAGCCGGTGTTGAGTCAGTGCCACTGGGACCTTGCGCAGGGGCGGATGAGGCCGGGGGTGTCAGGATCTGCCGTGAAGATCCTGGCCCCGGTTACGCGAGCGGCCCGGTGTCCACACAGCGGACATCAGTGAGCCCGCCGTCGATGAGTCCGGCAGAGATCCTCGGAGTTCTGCGGTTCTGGCTCGGCCTGTGGGAGCCTGCGCGGTGTTGATGCCGCTTCATGGACACCCGCACCTGCCAGGCCCCTTTTCATCGGCTCGTCGTCGCCTCCAGGACGACCAGCCCTACCGTGGATTCCCGCCGGAGCGAGTGTCTCAGGTGACATGACACTCACGTGCCTCGGAAGCGAGGCGGACAGGACACGACGGGATACGGAAGCGCAGGCTGAATCAGCCGCGGATGAGGGGCTCATCGACGTCCGGCAGCTCGCCACGGCGAGCTGCCCGGAGCAGTCTCAGCCCGTCGCGGGTGGCCTGAGCGGCGGTGACGAGCGGGCGCCGGGTGCGCAGGAGCTGGCGCCTGCCGCCGCGCAGGACGATCTCACGAGCGGCCCGACCGGCGGTGGCCACCCAACGGCGCTGCGTGGCCCGGTCCAGGTGCAGGCCCGCGTACAGCAGCCGGTTGCGCACGTTGTAGTAGTAGTAGATGTCCGACTTGGAACGGTTCCCCTGCTCGGAGTCCTGCGAATCATGGGAACCCTGAGCCTCGGAGTGGGTGCCGCCCTCGTCGTGGACGGCGACGGCGCCGCGCGCCAGGTCCAGGCTGCCGCCGGCCGCCAGCACCCGGGCCGAGAAGTCCACGTCCTCCCAGTACAGGAAGTAGCGCGCGTCGAAGCCCCCGGCTGCCTCGAACAGATCCGTCGACAGGGCCAGGCAGGCCCCTGAGAGCCACGGCTGGGTACCGCCCGGGGGGATCGGGCGCGGCGAGCGGCGCGAGCGCATCGATCCATCTGCCAGGCACACGACGATTCCGTCGGAGACGATACGGCCGGTGGAGTCCTTGAGCACCGGCGCCACCAGGGCCGAGCGGTCCGCGTAGGCCCTGGCCGCCAGTCGGATGAGGTCGGCCCGGGCGATGACGGCGTCGGGATTGAGCAGGACGAGCAGGTCGGCACCGAGCTCGCGGGCCCGTGCCGCCCCCAGGTTCATGCCGCCGCCGAAGCCCGTGTTCGTCTGCGGCAGCACCGCCTCCCAGCCGCGTGAGGAGGCCAGCGCCACCAGCTCCTCGCGGGCGGCGGGGGTGGAGTAGTTGTCCACGACGACGATGCGGGCCTCGGGGGAGTCCTCGGCCACGCGCGCCAGGGTGCGCTCCAGCAGCGCCGCCGAGTCATAGCTGACGACGACGACCGCCGTGCGGGAGAGCAGCTCGTGGCCGGAGAGCCCGCCGACGTTCTCGGGCGCGGCCGACTCCGCGGTCTCGGCGGCGTCGGTGCTCAGGGTGGGCTCAGAAGTGGCGGTCATGGGGACAGGAGCCTTCCAGTGACAGGACGGGTCGAGAACCGACAGGGCGATTCGCGACGTCGGGCGGGGAACGGACCGTGGGGGCGTACCCGGCTCGTGATAGTACCGTTAGACCCTGATGTCACGCCGTGAGCCGCCGGTAGGCGGGAGGAAGGACGGGCTGGACGTGCACCTGACCATCGCGATGCTCACCTACCGCCGCAACGAGTACCTGGCGCAGGTCATCCCCCAGCTGCTGGAGCAGGCCGACGACGTCTCCGGGCCGGATGCGACGGCGGGTGTGCTCATCGTGGACAACGACCCCCAGGCCGGGGCGCGAGCCGTCGTCGAGGCCGCACGGGCGGCGCTGGGGAGCGATCCGGCGGAATCGCCGGAACCGCTCGGGGAGGATGATTCGGCAGTCTCTGCGCTGACGTCGCGGCTGATCTACGTCCACGAGCCCGAGCCGGGGATCGTGGCCGGACGCAACCGAGCCCTGAGCGAGGCCCGCGGCTCCGACGCCCTCGTCTTCATCGACGACGACGAGATCCCCTCACCGGGGTGGCTGGCCTCCCTGGTGAGCACCTGGCGATCCCAGGAATGCGCCGCGGTCACCGGCCCCACGCCGCCCACCTTCGAGGACACCCCCTCGCCGTGGGTCACCGCCTCGGGAGCCTTCGACTCCTGGGAGGCCGCCGACGGCGCCCAGGTTCGCAGCGCCGACACCGGCAACCTGCTCCTGGACCTGGGCGTCGTCGAGCGCCTGGGACTGCGCTTCGACCCGCGCTACGGGCTCACCGGCGGCGAGGACTCCCTCTTCACCCGCCAGCTCACCCGGGCCGGTGGTGTCATCCGCTTCGCGGCCGGGGCGGTCGTCACCAAGCGCGTGCCCGCCGCCCGAGCCAGGCGTACCTGGGTGCTGGAGCGCTCCCTGCGCTCGGGCTCGTCCTGGGCCCGGGTGCGTATCGACACGGCCGGACCCGCCGACGGCACGTCGGGGGGACTGGCGCGTCTGAGGCTGCGTCTGGGCTACGGGATCAAGGGGCTGGCCAAGGCCGGTGTCGACGGGGCGCGCGCCGGCGTGGCCCGCATCCGCGGTGACGTGCCCGCACAGGCCCGCTACGAGGTCTCCTCGCGCGGGGGGCTGGGCATGGTCGTGGGCGCGCTGGGCGGGCACGTGCGCGAGTACGGTCGCCCCCGCAGTCGGCGGAATGCGATGCGCACGGGAAGGAAGGGCGCATGAGCCGGCTGACGATCGCCATCCCCACCTTCCGGCGTCCCGATGACCTGAAGCGGGCCATCGGAGGGGTCCTGAAACAGGTCGCGGAGCAGGCTGCGCGCGAGCCCAGTGGCGGGACCGTCTCCGACGCCGAGGTCCTCGTCATCGACAACGACGCGCAGTGCTCTGGGCGTAAGGCCGCTCTTGCCGCGGCGGCGGATGCCGGGGTGGCGGTGCGTGCCTCGGCGGATGAGCCGACGGCGGGGGATATGAACGTGCGCTACGTCGTCGAGGAGCGGCCCGGTGTGGCGGCGGTGCGCAACCGCGCACTGGATGAGACCACTGAGCGCGACCTGCTCATCTTCATCGACGACGACGAGGAGCCCGAGCCCGGCTGGCTCGCCGCCCTCGTGGGGCTCCAGGCCTCGACCGGCTGCCAGGCGGTGGCCGGGCCGGTCATCCCGGTCTATGAGGTCGAGCCGGAGGAGTGGGTACGCCAGGGGGAGTTCTTCGTGCGCAAGACCTGGCCCACCGGAACTGTTCGCCCGGTGGCGGCCTCCAACTGCCTGCTGCTGGACCTGGGCTTCGTGCGACGGGTCGGGCTGCGCTTCGACGAGGCCTTTGGGGCCACCGGGGGAGAGGACACGCTCTTCACCCGTCAGCTGTGCGCCGCGGGCGGGGTCATCCGCTGGTGCGCGGAGGCGCGCGTGCGCGACCACGTCCCGGCCTCCCGGCTCGCCCGTCCCTGGATCCTGCGCCGGCAGCGATCCCACGCCGCCACCTCGGTGCGCGTCGAGCTGGCTCTGGCGGGAGGCGGGGCCCAGCCGGCCATCCGGGCCCGGGCCGCGGCCGGTGGCCTGGTGCGCATCGTCATCGGGGGCCTTCGGACGGCCGGCGGCACACTGATCGGCGATCCGAGGCACGCGGCCAAGGGGGCACGGCTACTGGCGCGCGGTCGCGGCATCCTGGCGGCGAGCACCGGCGGCGGCGTCCACCGCGAGTACGACCACTGAGCAGCGGGTCTGGGATCCAACTCTGCTGGACCGCCTCGGTCCGCGGATGAGTCTCAGGCCGAGAGATCGTGCCAGTGGGCGGTCTGGATCCGGCGTGGTTCGGGGAACGCAGCCGTTGGGGTGCTGCCTGGCGTGTACTGCACGAGGGTCGGGGGCCACTGGGTGAGGCTCGGGTGTGCTTCCCGAGGTGCGGGGGCTGGTGCAGTATGCACAGCCCTTGGCCAGTGCGCCCTGAACCTCGTGGAGTACGCCGGTGCTCACGGCTACTGGGCGGGTGCCGCGGCCTCCGGGTGAGGATCTGCCGCGGGGAGGGGCTCGACGTCGGGGGTGAGCTCTGATGAGGGCGCCGCATCGGTGTCGGTGCTCTCGTCCTCCGGGGCGTCACCCGGCTCGTCATCAGCGCCCAGCTGGGCGGCGTCGCGCAGGGCCGGTTGCAGCACGGCGGCGCCCAGCACGATCGGGAGGTAGGCCGGCAGTACCGTCCACGGCCCCACGAACACGTTCTGCACCACGGTCAGGGCCGCGAAGAACAGCCAGGGCGTGGCCTTGAGCCGCCCCAGGTCGCGCATCATCGCCGCCAGTGCCATCCCGGCGATGAGCAGCAGCAGGAGAGCCCCGGGGATCGAGGCCGCCGCCCACATGTCCATGACCCCGGAGTGCAGCTCGATGCGACCACCGAACATGAAGTTCTCGACGTAGCCGTTCTCCGGGTCGTAGCCCAGGGCCGCCATTCCTCTCTTGGCCACCCACAGGTCTTCGAAGCGGGGCTTGACGCCTGCGCCGTACCCCCACGGGCGGTTTCGGAACAGGGCCCAGGAGGCCCCCAGCTCGGGCCGAGCGGACAGCAGCAGGCCCGCAGAGCTCGAGGACTGGGCGATGGTGCGGTTCTGGGCGTCCTCGCCCAGGGTCCCGGACTCCGAGGCGGCAACGACCCCGGCCATCGCCGTCACACCCACGACCGCCAGCACGATGATCTGCGAGACCGCCAGACGCCTCGGAGTGGGGACGTTCCACCGCGCCCATGAGGCCAGGGCCTGCCAGATGACCGTGCCCAGGATGATGGCGAGGAAGGCCAGGGTGGAGCGCGAGTCGGAGACGAGGAAGACACCGCTGAGCCCCAGCAGGGCCACGATCTGCACGAGCCTGCGTCGGTTGGCCACAAAGCTGAGGACCATGATCGTCACCGCCGCCCCGACCCCGAACTTCCACGGGTTGGGACTGGTCTGAAGGAGCGGTAACGCGTCCAGGAACATGCCGAAGCCGACCGCCATCGCCGCGCGCCTCGTTCCCAGCCGGCGCGCTCCCCACACGAAGACGGCCACCGCGCACGGCACCGCCAGCAGGCTCAGGGTGGTGGCGCGGCGGGCCCAGGCCTCGACGACGAAGCTGTTCTCGGCCAGCAGGGACATGATGTAGGCCGTGCCCGCGGCCAGGATCGACAGGATGAGCAGCAGAGACAGGCGGCGCGCCTTGCGCACGGCCGTCCAGGTGATGGGGAGTGCGGCGAGCGCGACGCAGTCGCCGACGCTCAGGGCGGCCGCCAGCTCGCGGCGCACGCCCACGCAGATCAGGAGGACGACGGCGATCGCCATCTCCAGGCGTCGTCGTCGGGGACTCGGCTCAGGCCTCGACTCGAGATCAGTCGCCAACGACGTCTGCGAGCCGCTGTGGGAAGCGGCCGGTGACCAGGGCTGGGCCACGGCCGGTCAGGAGTCTTCCCGAGATCGACGGCGCCCAATGATGAGCAACGGGTCCTCGACCTTGTCCTGCGGGTTCTTCTGGCTCAGGAAGTATAGAAGGATGGCCATGACAGCACCGGCGGCCAGGCCGATGGCGGCTCCGATGGGCGTGGTGGACAGGGCCGACAGGCTCGAGGGCGAGGTGGGAGTCGTGGGAGGGTTGTCCACCGCCAGAGTCAGGTCGCCACCGCCCGGAACCAGGTAGGACTGCCCTCGGGCCACCGAGTCCAGGGCGCCGATCTCCGCCTGGGCGATTGCGTGGGCCCGTTCCGGATCGGTACTGGTGGCTGAGATCTCGACGATGAAGGTCCCGGTCTTGGCGCTCACGGTCACCGACTTGCGCAGCTCGGCCTGGTCGATTCCCGTGCTCTTGGAGACCTCGGACAGGGTGCTCTCCGAGGTTCCGAGCTCCACCAGGGTCGGGATGATCTTGTCGAAGCTGCTGATCGGGGAGGACGCGTTGGGGTCCTCGGACCTGTTCTCCACAGCCAGCTTCGCGCTCGCGGTGGAGGTGTACTGCGCCGGCGTCAGCAGGCCGAAGCCGAGACCGACGAGGGCGCCCAGCACAACGTGCATGACCACCAGGACTGCGTTCTTGCGCAGCGCGACAATGAGGGTTTCCGGGTCCATGGGTTCCGTTCTGGTGATTGCGGGAGCAACAGAATAGCGTGCCGGTGAGGGCGCGAGCCGGACGCAGGGGGTGAATCACCTCGTTCCTGGGCACTTCTCAGCGCCCGCTAGGCCGAGATGCGCGTGTGGATTGCGAGTATGCCCGGGACGACCGTCCGATTGGGGAGTGATGAACGTGACGGGAACCCGTCAGTCGGAGCGGGTTCGACGACGGTGAGAGACGTCACCGGGCAGCACTGGGTGGTGACGGGCGGCGCACTCAGGCATGGTTGGTACGGCTCTCCGGGGAGGTGACGCCGGCGGAGCGAGAGCTGCCGGTCTGATCCGTGGGGCCGGAGTGGAGCGTGGGCCTCGCCTTCATGCCGCGCAGGCCGTTCCAGGCGAGGTTGACCATGTGGGCGGCCACCTCCTCCTTGCTCATCGAGCGGTTCTCCAGCCACCACTGGGCCGGCATGGCCACGATGCCCACGAGCATCTGGGCGTACAGCGGAGCTGTGCGCGGGTCGAGGTCGTGGGCGGCGAACTGTGAGGCGAGGATCCCGGAGACCTCGATGGCGACGTCGGCCAGCAGCGTGGAGTAGGTGCCGGCCGCGCGGTCCGAGCCTGCCGAGAGGATGCGGAACCCGTCGGGGGAGTCCTCGATGTAGGTCAGCAGGGCCAGGGCCGCCCGCTCGGCGATCCGTGAGGCCGAGCCGGGGGCGTCGGGCGTGCCCAGGTCCTCGGCGTCGGGCGCCACCGTGGTACCGCCGGCCGGGTCGGTGATCGCCGAGGAGATCGCGGCCGAGATCGTGGTGATCTCCCGGTCGACGACGACGGCGTACAGACCCTCCTTCCCGCCGAAGTGCTCGTAGACCACCGGCTTGGACACCTGGGCGCGGGCCGCCACCTCCTCCACGCTCGTGGCGTCGAAGCCGCGCTCGGCGAACAGGCCACGGGCCACGGCGATGAGCTGCTCGCGCCGTTCGCTGGCGCTCATGCGGGTGCGCTTGGCCGCCATGGTTCTAAGCCTCACCGACCTGGCCGGCGGCACGGCCGGAGCGGCGGCGCTCGGACCACTGGGCGAAGCGCGCCGAGGTCAGGGCCCCGGTGCGGCGGGCCAGCCGGTGGCTGGGGGCCTCGATGTAGCGCTGGAACAGCCAGGTCAGCGGCGCCGAGACCAGCGGTGCCAGAATGAGCAGCCACCACGGGGAGAGGGGCTGCGTCAGCAGCCGCAGCGAGACCACGACCGGCTCGTGCACCAGGTAGAGGGAGAAGGACATGAGCCCCAGGTACTGCACCGTGCGCGAGCGCAGCAGACCGCGCAGCGCCCCGGCGCGCACCACGAGGTGGACCAGGTAGGCGGCCGCTGCCAGGGTGACCGCGTTGGCGAGGCGCTGGGCCGTGTGGCTCCCCATCCCCGGCCACCAGGCCAGCGTGATGAGCAGCAGGCAGACCAGGGCCTGCGCCGTCGCCCAGGGGCGGGGGCGCTCCGGGACCGGAGCGGGGTTGTGCCCCCAGGCCCAGCCCATGACCGCACCGACGGTGAAGACCGGCAGGTAGCTGCCCGAGCCGGGGCTGGCGGTGATGACCGGAACGGCCAGGGCGGCCGCCACCGGCAGCCAGGAGAGCCGCCGGCGTGCGCACAGGGCCACCCCGAGGATCATCAGGGGCAGCACGAAGGAGAAGATCGCCTCGGCGTGCAGCGACCACAGCACCGTGTTGCGGTAGGCGTGCTTGGGAATGAGCAGGTACTCCATGAGCATCTGGCGCGCGCTGAGGCCCGTGGGATGCGTGACCGTCATCCAACGGCCCAGCGCCGGGTCCTCCGAGCGAGGTACCAGCAGCATCGCGATGACCGCGAAGGTGGTGGAGGCCGCCGCCGGCAGCCACAGGCGCACGAAGCGCCTCGGGGCGTAGTCGACCCAGTCGAAGCGCCGCCCCTGAGCGTGGCGACGGGCCACCGGGTAGGTCAGGGCGACGCCGGACAGGACGAAGAAGATGAGGACGGCCTCGTGGCCGGCCCACAGCAGGTGGAGAGGGCTCTGGGTGAGGATCCGGTTGAAGGCGCCGGTGGGGACGACTCCGGGGCGGGCGCCGACCTCGGCCAGCGCCGGCACGGTCTCCAGAGCGTGGTGGATGAGCACGACGACAGCGGCCAGCCCGCGCAGCCCGTCGAGCTCGACGAGCCTCACCGCCGCCGGCTTGCCGGAAGAGGGAGGGGGAGTGGAGGGGGAACTGGACATGGGGCCATCCTGCCCTGTCGCCCCGGCTCACTGAGAAGTCCTGTGAGTGTGGCATCGGTCCGTACGCGTCCTCGGAGCGTGTGACGTTCGGCCTGGAGCGTCTCGATGGCGCGCTGAAGCGCCTCGAAGGTGCTGAGGGCGACCGGGACGTGAGAGACTGTCCCGGCGTCGCGCCCCTCGCCGTCCGACGAGGTCGGGACGCACCTTTCCGCCCTGGTGTAGCGGCAGCACGCAGGCCTTTGGAGCCTTGAGGCCCGGGTTCGAATCCTGGGGGCGGAGCGGCGTAGCATGAGGGCGTTGGGGTTCCCTCGCTCTCACGCCCATCGGCGGCCCTCCGGTCGTCTGCGGGCCGCGCGCCAATCGTCCGTCCATCCGTACCTGATCAGAATCCGTTGGAGTCCGTCCCCGGCTCCGTCCGGTCATCGGCCGGATCCGTCGGGAGTCCGGGCGCGAACCTGTGAGAAGAGGACACGTGACCCCCACCGCACCCGCCGCCGTCATCGTCATGGCCGCAGGCAAGGGAACTCGTATGCGATCGGTCACTCCCAAGGTCCTGCACCGGATTGGCGGTCGCAGCCTTGTGGATCATGCCGTCACCGCCGCCAGGGGGCTCGAGCCCCATCACCTCGTCGTCGTCGTGCGCCACGAGCGTGACGCCGTCGTCGCCCACCTCGCCGAGGTCGCCCCCGACGCCGTCCCGGCCGACCAGGACGAGGTCCCCGGCACCGGGCGGGCCGTGGCCTGCGGTCTGGCCTCCTTGCCCGAGGACCTGGCCGGGCCCGTCGTCGTCACCAGCGGGGACGTCCCCCTCCTGGACACCGCGACCCTCCAGGCACTGCTGGCCCAGCACAACGAGCGCGGTGATGCCGTCACCCTGCTGACCACCGAGCTCGAGGACCCCAGCGGCTACGGGCGCGTCGTGCGCGAGGCCGATGGCACCGTCTCGGCCGTCGTCGAGCAGCGCGACGCCACCGAGGCCCAGCGCGCCATCCGGGAGATCAACGCCGGTGTCTACGTCTTCGACGCCGTCCACCTGCGCACCGCCCTGACGACCCTGGGAACGGACAACGACCAGGGCGAGGTCTATCTCACCGACGTTGTCGCCCATGCCCACCGCTCCGGCCGGTCCACCAGTGCACTGGTCGTCACCGACCACTGGCTCGTCGAGGGCTGCAACGACCGCGCCCAGCTCGCCGAGCTCGGCGCCGAGCTCAACCGGCGGATCCTGCGCGGCTGGATGGCTCAGGGCGTCGGCGTCGTCGACCCGGCCTCCACCTGGGTGGATGTCACCGCCGAGCTCGCCCAGGACGTCATCCTTGAGCAGGGGGTCCTCATACGCGGAACCACGCGAATCGGCCAGGGCGCCCGAGTGGGTGCCTACGCGATCCTCACCGACGCCGTCATCCCGGCCGGTTGCGTCGTCGCCCCCTTCAGCCAGCTCGACGCCGACGCCGCCCAGGCCTGACGCATGAGCGCACCGGATCGCCGGTCCCGACCGGGTCGGCCGGGCCGATCACAGACCTCAACCTCCGTCTCCAACAGTCACACCGAGGGCCGCACCGGCCGTGAGAAGGGAACCACTTCATGACGGGCATCATTACCAAGGGTGAGAAGCGGCTGGTCGTCGTCTCCGGACGAGCCCATCCCGAGCTCGCCCAGGACGTGGCCAGTGAGCTCGGCACCGAGGTGCTGTCCTCCACGGCCTACGACTTCGCCAATGGGGAGACCTACGTCCGCTTCAACGAGTCGGTGCGCGGCTGCGACGTGTTCGTCGTCCAGTCCCACGGCGACCGTGTCAACGACTGGCTCATGGAGCAGCTCATCATGGTCGACGCCCTCAAACGCGCCTCCGCCAAGCGCATCACCGTGGTGGCCCCCTTCTTCCCCTACGCCCGCCAGGACAAGAAGCACCTGGGGCGCGAGCCCATCAGCGCCCGCCTCGTGGCGGACCTGTACAAGACCGCCGGCGCCGACCGCCTCATGAGCGTGGACCTGCACACCTCCCAGGAGCAGGGCTTCTTCGACGGCCCCTGGGACCACCTGTGGGCCCAGCCGGTGCTCGTGGACTACGTGCGCACCCGCGTCGACCCGGCCAACGCCGCCGTCGTCTCGCCCGACGCCGGCCGTATCCGGGTGGCCGAGCGCTGGGCCAACCAGCTCGGCGGCACGCCGCTGGCCTTCGTTCACAAGACCCGCGACGTCACCCGCCCCAACGAGTCCGTGGCCAACCGCGTCGTCGGTGACGTCGAGGGGCGCTCCTGCGTCCTGGTCGACGACATGATCGACACCGGTGGCACCATCGCCAAGGCCGTCCAGGTGCTCCTGGACTCCGGCGCGAAGGACGTCATCGTCGCCGCGACCCACGGGGTGCTCTCCGGGCCTGCCGTGGATCGGCTCTCCACCTGCGGTGCCCGGGAGGTCATCGTCACCGACACCCTGCCGATCCCCGCCGGCAAGCGCTTCGATCAGCTGACGGTCCTGCCGATCGCGCCGCTGCTGGCCCGGGCCATCAAGGCCGTCTTCGACGACGGCTCGGTGGCCTCGCTCTTCGACACCGTCGGCGTCGCCGGCGCCTGAGGCCGGCAGGCCTGAGAGCCTGCCAGACCCCAACGCGCGACATACACCTGCTCTCGCCGGGCCCCACCGCTGGGCCCGGCGAGAGGTTTTGCCATGAGCCCGGTGGGCAGTACGGCCCATGTCGGCAAGCTTCAACCAGCGGATACAGTGATATGACCGACTAGATAACGGTTTGGTTGCGATTCAACCATACGGTTGCGTAGCGTGGAGTCGTCACCAAATCGTGTCCTGTTTGCACGGAGCGTGTTCGCCGAACTAACGCGCTTTACCGGTTAATTTAATGTCCGTCACAGGCGTTCCAATGGCGGTGCGTGCCACATGCATCCCCGCGGAATCCGCCGCTTTGCCGACATCCTGCGTGCACCTCGCAGCCCTATCTTCCGGAGGTCCCTGTGCGCCGTCGTTCCAACATCCCTCGTCCTGCCATCATCCTCTCCCTCCTTCCCATCCTCCTCGCCTCGATGGTTGTCCTGACCCCCACCGTTCCGGTGGCCGTGGCCGAGGAGAAGGCCGAGGCCAACGTCGCCGGACAGGCCTCTGAGCCCACCGGTCAGTCACCCCAGGAGCCCCCGTACACGGCCGCGCCTCTGCCCACGGTCCAGATCGACGGTGTCGCCTGGGGCCAGCTCGTTGTCGGCGATGTGGTCTACGTCGTCGGCGAATTCCACAATGCCCGCCCGGCCGGAGCGCCCAAGGGGCAGCAGGAGGTCCCGCGGTCCAACATCCTGGCTTACGACCTCAATACCGGAGAGCTCATCGAGGACTTCGCCCCCAGTCTCAACGGCGCGGGAAGAAGCCTGGCGGTCTCTCAGGACGGCAAGACCCTCTACGTCGCCGGAGAGTTCGACCAGGTCAACGGCGAGGCGCATAGCCGCATGGCCGCCTTCGACATCTCCCAGGGGCACGGCACCCTCATCTCCTCCTTCCGGCCCAAGTTCAATACGGTCGTCAAGGACATCGCGGTCGCCGGCGACACTGTGTACGTCGGGGGCTTCTTCACCAAGGTGAACGATCAGAAGCGCGTCAGGTTGGCCGCGCTCAAGGCGTCCACCGGCGAGCTCCTGAACTGGACCGCCTCCGCGGAGGGCCCTAACGCGCAGGTCTATGCGATCGAGGTCTCCCCGGACCACTCCAAGGTCGTCATCGGCGGGTCCTTCTCCTCGGTCAACGGCTCGAGCCAGCCCGGCTACGGGATGGCGCTCCTGAGCGCCTCGACCGGCGAGATGCTGCCCATGCCCGTCAACGACACCGTGCGCACGGCCGGACAGCATGCCGCCATCTTCGACATCGCCGTCGACGACGCCGGTTTCTACGGCACCGCCTACTCCTCCGTCGGGCGCCTCGATGAGGCCAATCTCGAAGGATCCTTCAAGGCCGACTGGGAGGGCAACCTCATCTGGCTCGAGCCCTGCCATGGAGACACCTATGGGATCGCTCCCACTAAGGAGATGGTCTATACGGTGGGCCACGCCCACTCCTGCGAGACCATCTACGGCTTCCCCAACATGACCGAGGTACGCAAGGACGGCACCCACCCCCTGTACGCGCGGGCCATGGCCTTCACCAACAGCGCTGATATCACCATCCGCCACCAGGGAGTGGTCGATGGCTATCAGGACTGGTCGACCTCGGGGCTCAAGAGCCCCACGATCGTGGGCTGGTACCCGGACCTGGAGGCGGGGAAGGTCACGGGCGCGTCGCAGGCCGCCTACAAGGTTGACGTCACCGATCAGTACATCGTCATGGTGGGCGAGTTCATTGAGGCCAACGGCAAGACCCAGCAGGGGATCGTGCGCTACCCCCGGCGCGCGGGCCAGCGTACGCTGCCGCCCGAGGGCAAGGCGGAGACCCTGGCCGCCAAGGCCGAGGTGACGACGTCGGGCACTGTCAAGGTCTCCTTCACCGCCACCTGGGACCGGGACGACCCGACGCTGACCTACAGCCTCTACCGGGACAACGAGACCACGCCGGTGGTCACCGAGAAGATCGGTGACACCCGCTGGGCGCTGGGGTCCCACAGCATGGAGGACAGCAGCTGCCCGGCCGGTGAGCACACCTACCGACTCGTGGTCTCCGATCCCAGTGGCAATACGATCACTGCCCAGCTCCCGAGCGTCACGGTCCCCAAGAATGCGGAGAATGCCGCCAAGAACGCGAACCAGAACGGCAATAACCAGGCCAACAACGACGAACAGGCCGACGAGCCCGAGGAGGAGGACGGTAACTGAGCTCTCGGAGCGAGGCGGTGCTGACGCCTGGGACTCAGGAGCCGGTACAACAGGGCGGGCCCGATGCATGAGCATCGGGCCCGCCCTGAATGTGTATCGACAGGTGTATCGACTCGGTGGGTCGGCCTACCAGGATCGGCGTGGCGGCTGCGCACTGCGCCGCGCCGAGGCCGCTGATGACGCCGAGGCCATCTGCTGGTTGGGCTGGATCGACGGCGGCGGAGGCGGCGGTGGGGCGTCCGGTGGGTCGGGGCTGCGGTGGCGGCCGCCGACCGAGGCCGCCACCGGCGTGAGGTGGCGGGTCTGATCGGTCGAGGAGTCCTCGGCCAGCGGCGCTACGAGGGTCAGGCGCGGCTTGGACATCCGCCGACGACGGGCGAGGGTCTGCCGGCGCGAAGGAGCCTGCTGACGCACCGACGTCGGGCGGGCCACGGGAGAGGACTCCGCCTCGGGCGCCGAGTCCTGGACGCGGGCGGCGGAGCGCGTGGCTTCCGTGGCCGGAGCGGGCTCGGAGGACGAGGCCGAGGACTGGACCCGGCGGCGGCTCGTCGTCGGGAGGGACGAGGCGTCCTGCCAGCCGGTCGACGACGCCGGACGGTCCGCCGACGGCGAGGTGATGCGACGGCGGGTGGGGACACTTGGTGCGGAGGTCGACGTCGGAGCCGAAGCACGCCTCCGGCCGGGTGCTGGAGCCGGAGAGGACGAGAGGGACGCGGAGGTCGTCGTGGAGGACGGGTACTGGTACGAGGCCCCGACCGGGGGCGTGGAAGAGGCCGGGGAGGCTGAGGACGCCGGGACCGTCTGCCCGGTGGGAAGCGCTGTGCTGCGCCGGGTCGGGGCATCCGGTGCGCCCGGGGACCGGTGGCTCCCGGAGGTCGGGGCGGGAGTGTAGGACTGCACCGCGAGCGAGGGGGAGGCCGGAACCGTCAGGTCCTCGGGAGTCGGAGGCGGTGGCGGCAGAGGGGCGTGCGTGTAGGACGGTGCGGTCTCGGGCGAGGACTCCGCCGAGGTGGTCCCGGTCGATGCGGAGGCTGCGTGCCCGCCGCTCTGCTGACGGTGCAGGGCTGAGGAGATGCCGGCGGTGAAGGAGCTGTGCGCGGGGGCCGGGGCCGCGGACGCCGAGGACAGCGGAGCCGCCGAGGGGATCGACGTGGCTGAGGCTGCCGAGCTCATGGGGGCCGCAGACTCCGTCGACGATGTGGAGGGCACCGAGGAGACCGGCGACACCGAGGCCGGTGTCGGCAGCGGGGCGTGGGACGGGTCCTGAACGACGGGCTGTGCCAGAGGGGGAGAGTATGCGGGCGAGGAGACGGCGGGCAGGGCGGTGGTCTGCTGCGGCGCCTGCTGCGCGGAGAGGGGCGTGCCCGCCGCGGATGCCGCCGTCGGCTGGGACGTGGCGGCCGGAGCCGAGGCCGACGACGTTCCCTGGGGTGCGGGTGCCGAGCCCACCTCGAGGCCGGATGCCGCGCTCCACGCGGGACTGGTCGCCTGAATCGGCGAGGACGGGGCTGGGGCCTGGGAGAGCGACGTCGGATCGGCTGCTGGAACGGCCGGCTGAGAAGCGATGGCGCCGGAGGCCTGGGCGTACTCGGGGGACTGCGGGAAGGCGGTGTTGTTGGGTGAGCCCGGAACCTGTGGCTGGGGTTGGAGCTGCTGGTACTGGGGCTGAGCAGGAGGCTTGGGTCGGAGCAGGTCGGAGGTCTTCTGTCGAAGGGTTCGCAGGGCGGCCGCCGCCCGGCCGGTGCCGGTTACACCGCTGCGCTCACCGCTGTGACCGCTGTCGCGGCGGTGACGGAACATGGCGTAGGAGATGGAGGCCAGTAGCCCCAGCAGCAGCCCGGAGGCCGCCGAGGCTCGGGCACCGGGGCGCTCCATGGTGGTGTTGTCGGGGGTGGCCGGCGAGGTGGTGCTCGTCGTCATGCCCAGGGCCTGCTTGCCCAGCAGTTCGCCGGAGGAGAGCTCCCTGTTGAGGGAGGCCGCCGTCGCCTTGGCCATATCGACGGCCTTCTGCTTGCTGTCGGCCTTGGCCGTGATGGACAGGACCAGGGTCTCGGGCGGGTTGGTGACCGTCAGAGCATCCGACAGGTCAGCGGTCTTCATGTTGAGGGAGGCCGCTGCCGGATCGAGGACCTTCGGGCTCGTGGAGAGCTCCACCAGGGTGGGCATGAGGTCCTTGGCCTGGGTGGAGAAGGAGGGGGTCTCCTTGGACTTGGGCTGGATGCCCAAAGTCGTGGTCGCCGCCGCGACCGGCTTCGTGGACAGGGCCACCCCCAGCCCGGCCAGGGTGCATACGAGCAGGATGACGAGGCAGGCCACGAGATTCCTGCGGATGGCGTGAAGGATCTGCGAAGGCTGCACGCTGCTCCTCATCTGGTCTGGATCGGGTCGATTCCGGTGGCCGCAGGGATCCGAGGACCCGGCGGATATGGAAAGGCTACGGTCCAACCCTAACTGTAAGATCACGCTCAGGTCTCGGTGACTGTAGTAGCCTTCGCTGCGCGCCTGGCCATGCTGGAGGTTCTTCGGTCGTGAGGGATCCGTCGATGTGGTGAGTCTTTCACCGGAGCCGGGCGGCAGGTGAGGGTCCTGAGGACTCCCACGACAACGGTGAAAAAGACGGTGAGGTCGGCCCGAGGCGGTCGACGTCGTCGGACTTCTTCCGGTCCTACCTGACCTCGGTCAGGGTGTCGAAGATGCTCTCAGCATCTTCTCGGGCGGTTCTCACTGCGCTTCCTCGCTCCTGGACGCGCACTGACGAGCCACCCACCCAACGATCACCCACAACGGCGTCACCGAGACGCCACCAGAACAAGGGAGGAACGATGTCCCTCGCCAGGACCCTGTTCATCGTCCTCCCTGTAGTGGCCGCCGCCCTGGCTGTCCTCATCTTCGTGGCCGACCGCATCCACCGCCGGCCCATCATCGGGGCGGGGCTGGTGATGGGGGCCATCGGGTTCGTGCCGGTGTGGGTGATGATCCCCGTCGAGCCCAACGTGCCTCCTGCCACCCTGGCCTGCTTCCTGGTGATCGTCGCCCTTCTACCCGGTTTCTCGTGGCGCCTGACCAGTGGGGACCTCATGGTCGCCACCGCCTGGGGTCTGGTGGGCCTGTCAGTCGCCGCGGCCACACCGCTCAACTACGTCCTGTCCGACGTCGTCTTCGGGGCGCTGCCGGCCTACCTCGCCGGGCGGCTGCTTGTGGAGCGGCTCGGGCTGCGACGCATGGCTGAGGTCCTAGCGGTCGTGTGGGTCATGGTGTCCGTGCTGGCGCTGTTCGAGGCCGTCACCACCGTCAATCCCTTCAGCTACATCACCGTGCACAACAACCTCTACGAGGAGTGGGCCCCGCCCCTGGCCAGGGGCAGCCTCACCCGCGTCGAGGGGGCCTTCGGCCACCCCATCGCCCTGGGGGTGTGCCTGGCGGCGGGGATCCCGCTCATCCTGGCCACGCGGTGGAGGCCCGGCTACCGGATCGCGGCCGGGGCCCTTGTCCTGGGGGCGACCATCCCGACCTTCTCCCGCACGGCCATCGCCTGCGCCGTCATCGCCGTCATCCTCAGCCTCATGCAGGTGCACACCAATATCCCCGCTCTGTGGCGGATGAGCTTCCTCATGGTGCTGGTCGGTGTGGGCAGCGTCCTGCTTCCCTACGTCCTGGGCGTCTTCGACTCGGCCGGCCGCGAGCAGGAGGACTCGGCCGTCTACCGCGGCGACATCCTTGTCCTGGTGCGCCAGCTCAAGCCGCTCGGGCTGTCCTCGGCCTATCAGAAGTCGGGGGACTCGGTCGCTTGGGGCGGCTACACCTCCATCGACAACCACCTGCTGCTGACGGCGCTGCGCTTCGGCTGGATTCCCGTGGTGCTTGTCATGGCGGGACTGCTGGTCTACCTGGCACGCGCCTTCGTCCAGCGCTCGAACCCCGCCCAGATCGCGCTGCTCAGCCTCATCCCGGCCTACGGGACGGTCGCCTTCATCACCCAGATCGGCACCGTCATGTGGCTCATCGCCGGGATGGCGGCCTCGGCGCAGGTCTCCGTCCTGCTGGAGAGTCGCAACAACACCGCGGGCGGGGGCGTGGGTGTCGTCGCCGGGCACGACAACCCCTGGAACCGGATCCGCAGCGGGGACTGGTCCCGCAGGGCTTTCGCCGGTCGGCCGGTCCGCTCGGCCGTCCACGCCACCGATGGCGCCGAGGCGCGGAGTCACTAGACTCGCGGCCGTGCTCCTGACCGCGCTCCTGCCTCCGCTGCTCGCCGACGCCGACATCGCCCGCACCGTTCGCGCCGCCTCCTCCCGCTCGCGCTCCGACCGCAGCCTCGTGGTGGCACCGGGTGCCCGCCCCGCCGTCCTGGCCGCCATGACCCTGGGCGAGGAGGGCGTCCAACGGGTCGCCGGCGACGACGCCGAGGCGGCCGGCTCGGCCGCCGTCGGGCGGAAGGACACTGACGGTAGCTTCGCAGACGCCTCCGGCACGCCCCTGCTGGTCGTCACCGCCACCGGTCGCGAGGCCGAGGAGACCGCCCTGGCCCTGCGCAGCTACCTGCCGGCAGACGACGTCGCCGTCATGCCCGCCTGGGAGACCCTGCCCCACGAGCGCCTCTCACCGCGCGCCGACACCGTGGCCCAGCGCCTGTCCGTCCTGCGCCGTCTGGCCCACCCCGAGGAGGGCGGGGCGATCCGCGTCCTCGTCGTCCCCGTGCGCGCCCTGCTGGCGCCCGTCATCGCTGGGCTCGGCGAACTCGAGCCCGTCCAGCTGGCCCCCGGTCTGACCGTGGGCCTGGAGGAGACCGCCCGCCGTCTGGAGGCCGCCGCCTACACGCGCGTCGACATGGTCGAGTCCCGCGGCGAGTACGCCGTGCGCGGCGGCATCCTCGACGTCTTCCCGCCCTCCGAGCCGCGGCCGGTGCGCGTGGACTTCTTCGGTGACGAGATCGACGAGGTCTCCTCCTTCGCCGTCGCCGACCAGCGCACCATCGAGGCGCTGGGCGCCGTGACCGCCACCGCCTGCCGCGAGCTGGTCCTCACCGACACGGTCCGCGAGCGCGCCGCCGCCCTGGCCGACGCCGTCCCCGGCGCCGCCGACATGCTGGAGAAGATCAGCCAGGGCATCGCCGTCGAGGGCATGGAGTCCCTCGCCCCGGTGCTGGTCGACGCGATGGTCCCGCTGCTCGACCTCGTCGGCGACCGGCTCACGGTGCTGCTGGAGCCCGAGCGGGTGCGCAAGCGCGCCGAGGACCTCACGGCCACCACCACCGAGTTCCTCGCCGCGGCCTGGACCTCGGCGGCCTCCGGCGGCACGGTCCCCGTCGACCTGTCCGCCGCCGCCTTCGCCCACCTGGCCGAGGCCCGGGCCCTGGCCCTGTCCTCCAACCGCGGCTGGTGGTCCTTCACCGCCCTGGCCGCCGGCCCCGAGACCACCCGCCTGGACCTCAGCGACCCGCGCACCTACCGCGGCGAGCTCGAGCGGGCGGTGGCCGACCTGGGGCGGCTGGCCCGCCAGGGCTGGACCGTCGTCGTCGCGACCGACGGGCCCGGACCCGGCCGGCGCATGGCCCAGCTCCTGGGCGACGGCGACGTCCCCGCCCGCATCGTCGACCGGCTCTCGGAGGTCACCGAGCTCGGCCGCGACGGCGACTGGGCCCCCGCCCCGGTCGTCCCTGCCGATGAGACGGACGGTTCGGCCGGCGACACCGGACCCGACGGTGCCCCGATCACGGGCCCCGGCGACGGCGTCGTGCGCGTCACCCAGGCCAGTGCCGGCCACGGCTTCCTCGCCGAGGGACTGCGCCTGGCCCTCATCGCCGAGTCCGACCTCACCGGGCGGGCCTCGGCAGGCCCCCGCGAGCGCCGCAGCCTGCCTGCCCGCCGCGCCCGCCGCTCCGTGGACCCACTGTCCCTGCACGCCGGGGACCTCGTGGTCCACGCCCAGCACGGGGTGGGGCGCTTCATCGAGCTGAGCCGGCGCACCGTGGGCGGGGCCCGATCGTCGGCCACCCGCGAGTACCTCGTCATCGAGTACGCCCCCTCCAAGCGCGGCCAGCCCGGCGACCGCCTCCTGGTGCCTACCGACGCCCTGGACCAGGTCACCAAGTACGTCGGTGGCGACAGCCCCGCCCTGAGCAAGATGGGCGGCGCCGACTGGGCCAAGACCAAGTCCAAGGCCCGCAAGGCCGTGCGCGAGATCGCCGGAGAACTCGTGCGACTCTACGCAGCCCGCGCCGCCACCACCGGCCACGCCTTCAGCCCCGACACCCCCTGGCAGACCGAGCTGGAGGAGGCATTCCCCTACACCGAGACCCCCGACCAGCTCTCCACCATCGACGAGGTCAAGGCCGACATGGAGAAGGCCCAGCCGATGGACCGGCTCGTGTGCGGCGACGTCGGCTACGGCAAGACCGAGATCGCCGTGCGCGCCGCCTTCAAGGCCGTCCAGGACGGCAAGCAGGTGGCGGTCCTGGTGCCCACTACGCTGCTGGTGAGCCAGCACGCCGAGACCTTCACCGAGCGCTACGCCGGCTTCCCGGTGACCGTGGGGGCCCTGTCCCGCTTCCAGGATGCCGCCGAGTCCGCCAAGATCCTTGAGGGCCTGGAGAAGGGGAGCGTCGACGTCGTCGTCGGCACCCACCGCCTCATCACCGGCCAGGTGAGGTTCAAGGACCTCGGCCTGGTCATCATCGACGAGGAGCAGCGCTTCGGGGTGGAGCACAAGGAGACCCTCAAGGCGCTGCGCACCAACGTGGACGTCCTGTCGATGTCCGCCACCCCGATCCCGCGGACCCTGGAGATGGCGGTCACCGGTCTGCGCGAGATGTCCACCCTGGCGACCCCGCCCGAGGACCGTCACCCGATCCTGACCTACGTGGGCGCCTACGAGACCAAGCAGGTCTCCGCCGCGATCCGCCGCGAGCTGCTGCGCGAGGGGCAGGTGTTCTTCGTCCACAACCGGGTCGAGGACATCGATGCCACCGCCGCGCGCCTGGCCGAGCTGGTCCCCGAGGCGCGCGTGGCCACCGCCCACGGGCAGATGAACGAGCACCAGCTGGAGGCCGTCATCGACTCCTTCTGGCGCAAGGAGACAGACGTCCTCGTGTGCACCACGATCGTGGAGACCGGGCTGGACGTGTCCAACGCCAATACCCTCATCGTCGACCGCGCCGACCGCATGGGCCTGTCCCAGCTCCACCAGCTGCGCGGGCGCGTGGGGCGCGGCCGGGAGCGGGCCTACGCCTACTTCCTCTACCCCTCGGACAAGCCGCTGACCGAGACGGCCCTGGAGCGCCTGCGCACCATCGCCACCAACACCGATCTGGGGGCCGGGATGCAGGTGGCCATGAAGGACCTGGAGATCCGCGGCTCGGGCAACCTGCTCGGCGGCGAGCAGTCCGGGCACATCGCCGGGGTCGGCTTCGATCTGTACGTGCGCATGGTCTCCGAGGCCGTCTCCGCCTACAAGAAGGCCCTGGCCCGCTCCGGGAAGGCCGGTGCCGACGCCGTCGGCTTCGAGGAGGGCGACGACGAGGACGTCGAGCTGCGCATCGAGCTGCCCGTGGACGCCACCGTCCCCGAGGACTACATCCCCCACGAGCGCCTGCGCCTGGAGGCGTATACGAAGTTCGCGGCGGCGCGCTCGGGCGAGCAGGTCGACGACGTCCTGGAGGAGCTGGCCGACCGCTACGGGCCGGTGCCCGAGGCGACCGCCCGTCTGGCGGCGCTGGCGCGGCTGCGGGCCCTGGCCGCCCAGCTGGGGGTGCGCGAGATCGTCGCCCAGGGCAAGTCGGTGCGTTTCGCCCCGGTGGACCTGCCCGAGTCGGCGCGCATGAAGGTCACCCGCCTCTACCCGGGCACGGTCCTCAAGCCGGCCACGCGCACCATCGTGGTGCCCGCGCCGGGCACCAACCGCATGGGCGGGGCGGCGCTGTCCGGCGAGGAGGTCGTGCGGTGGGCCGAGGTGCTTCTGCACGCCGTCGTCGAGGGCGATGCCGCCTACGAGACCGAGGCCACCACCTACCGCAAACGCCGCTGACGGCCGGATCCTATTCGGTTCCCATCTACTGGACAGGGCGTTGACCCACCATGAGGTCGGATTTAGGTTAGCCATACTTAAAGTGCGATTGTGAAGGAGGTCGCAGATCTCCTCTGGTCGTGAGGCCATCCATGGGAAGGACCGCGATGAATACGTTCCCGCGTCTCGTCATCGGACGGCGGCGGCTCCTGGCTGCGACCCTGACCGGGGTTGTGTCTCTGGGCCTGGCCGCGTGCGGACGCTCCGGCGGCAGAGGCTCGGCCGGCTCCAGCGGCTCGGCGTCGTCGGGATCCCAGGGATGGCCCCGCACCGTCAAGACCGACGACGGCGACCTCGCCCTTTCCTCGAAGCCCCAGCGCATCGTGTCCACCTCCATAGCCCTGACCGGCTCGCTGCTGGCGGTGGGAGCTCCAGTGGTGGCCTCGGCCGTGACGGCTCCTAACACCGACGGCCTGAGTGACGATTCCGGCTTCTTCGTCCAGTGGTCTGATGCGGCTAAGAAGCAGAAGGTGGAGAAGCTCTACGAGATCAAGTCGGTCGACGTCACCAAGGTGGCCGGCTACGAGCCGGACCTCATCGTCGTGGCCAAGAGCGGTGGCGACTCGGCGGCCGATCAGGTCGAGCAGCTGCGTGACATCGCGCCGGTCCTGGTCGTCGACTACACCGGGCGCTCCTGGCAGGACGTCACCCGCACCATCGGTCAGGCCACAGGGAACGAGCAGCAGGCGGACACGGTGATCGCCGACTACGACGCGCACGTCTCTGCGACCAAGGAGGCCATCACTGTTCCCGAGGGGACGACATCGGCCTTCATCGTCTACGGCGGTGGTGGCGGCGGCGCCGCGGCCCTGACCGCGGAGTCTCCCCAGGTTCAGATCCTGACCTCTCTCGGGTTCACCATGGCCGACATCCCCGAGGAGGTGAAGGGCGATACCTCCAAGGGGCAGCGGCAGGACATCGTCAAGTTGTCCAACGAGAATGTCCAGACGGGGCTGCCTGGTGACAACTGGGTGATCGTCGCCGCAGACAGTGCCAGCCGCCAGAAGGTCGTCGACGACCCGACTTTCTCCACAGCGACCCAGGTGACCCACGGGCGGGTGGCCTACACCCCGGCCTCCACCTTCCGCCTCGACTACTACTCCGCCGTCATCATGCTCGACTCCCTCAAGGAGAGTTACAAGAAGGGCTGAGCGCCGGACGGAGCCTTGTGTCCGCTTCACTCTCTGGGCTGCCTTGATGTAGGTGCTGTGGCTGTGTGACGGTTGCTGGAACTGTTCAAGGTCAGGTGGCGGGGATTCATCTGGGGTGGACGTTCTCACCTGCGCTGGAATCCGTGAGGGGTGTGTTGAGGAGAGTTCAACACGTATCGACCCAAGTGGCCGGATGCGAGCAGGCGTCATGCAACCGGCACAAGATATCCGGGGTTCGGCGTCTCACTCCTATCAAGAGATGGCGTTATGGGCATGGGTACGAGTGGCGGTTGTGCGGGCTGCGTGCGTCGTCGGGAGCGGAACGGTAAGGTCAGGGGCCAGAAACGTTGTGACACCATGTCGCCCTCCGATGTCGTCCCCTCCAGGAGCAGACCGTGACCCGAAGCCTCCCCGCACGTACGCGCGTCCTCGCTGCCGGCGTTGCACTTCTTCTCACCGTCGGGGCGCTGGCGGGCTGCTCCGACCGCCCCGGCCAGGCGGCCGACATGACGTTCACCGGCCTGGACGGTGCCAGCCACTCCATCGTCGTGACCGAGAAGGACATCGACGTCGTGGCCAAGGACATGGAGCCCAAGCCCGGCCAGCAGACGGGGCAGCAGCGTCAGACCCCGACGCGGGTCGATATCGCGGGCGCCCTCATCGAGGCCCCCATCATCGAGGAGGTCGGCAAGGCCCACGGCATCACCATCACCGATGCGGAGATCGTGCAGCTGGCCAAGGAGCAGCTGGGCTTCGAACCGCGCCGGGCGAGCACGCTGACTTACCTGCGGGCGAACCTCCTGTTCAACCAGTTCCGTCAGCAGCAGGCCCAGGCTCAGGCCATTGTCGCTGACCTGAGCAAGCTCCGCGCCACGATGAGCGGCAACCGCTCGCCGCGCTACCCGGACAGCGCCCCGGCCTGGTGGACCCAGGAGGACCCCCGGCTCCAGTCCGCCAACAATCCTGCCGGTGGTGGTCAGCAGCAGGCTCCTCAACAGGGCGGCCAGCAACAGCCCCAGCAGCAGGGCGGCCAGCAGCAGGCCCCCCAGCAGGGTGGCGGCCAGCAACAGCCCC
The DNA here is from genome assembly GCF_001956585.1 of Actinomyces naeslundii. Classification (GTDB taxonomy): domain Bacteria; phylum Actinomycetota; class Actinomycetes; order Actinomycetales; family Actinomycetaceae; genus Actinomyces; species Actinomyces naeslundii. The sequence continues at coordinate 77,840 of NZ_MSRR01000019.1, forward strand.
AGCAGCAGGCCCCGCAACAGGGCGGTCAGCAGCAGAACGGTCAGCAGCAGGCCCCTCAACAGCCCCAGCAGGGCGGGGCCGAGCAGCCGTCCGACTCCGGCCAGACCGAGAACGGCCAGACCGACGGCGGTGCCGGTGAGGGAGGCCAGGACACCGGCCAGGCCGAGGGGAACGGTCAGTAGACGGCTGCCGGAACCGATGGTCGCCGTCCAGTGTTTCTCGCCGGGCGTGAACACTGTGCATTCCTCAGGACCATGGCCCTCGTGGTGAGATGGCGGGCCCGCTAGGCTGGCCTTGCATTCAGCAGTCGTGCGCGAGTCGCGTGCCGACTCCGACGACCGCATCACGATTCCCCTCAGCAAGGAGCACCAAGTGGCCCTCATCGAGAACGTTCACGCCCGCGAGATCCTCGACTCCCGTGGCAACCCGACCCTCGAGGTCGAGATCCTCCTGGAGGACGGTGCCTCCGCTCGCGCCGCCGTCCCCTCGGGCGCCTCCACCGGTGCCTTCGAGGCCGTTGAGCTGCGCGACGGCGACAAGGGCCGCTACGGCGCCAAGGGTGTCGAGAAGGCCGTTGCCAATGTCAATGACGTCATCGCCCCCGAGATCATCGGCTTCGACGCCGCCGACCAGCGCGGCCTCGACCAGCTCATGATCGAGCTCGACGGCACTCCCAACAAGGGCAAGCTCGGCGCCAACGCCATCCTCGGTGTCTCCCTGGCCGCCGCCCAGGCCTCCGCCGAGTCTGCTGGCCTGGACCTGTTCCAGTACGTCGGCGGCCCCAACGCCCACGTCCTGCCCGTGCCCATGATGAACATCCTCAACGGTGGCTCCCACGCCGACTCCAACGTGGACATCCAGGAGTTCATGATCGCCCCCATCGGCGCCCCCACATTCCGTGAGGCCCTGCGCATGGGCGCCGAGGTCTACCACGCTCTCAAGGCGGTCGTGAAGGAGCGCGGTCTGTCCACCGGCCTGGGCGACGAGGGCGGCTTCGCCCCCAACCTCGACTCCAACCGCGAGGCCCTCGAGCTCATCGTCGAGGCCATCGAGAAGGCCGGCTACAAGCCCGGCAAGGACGTGGCCCTGGCCATGGACGTCGCCTCCTCCGAGTTCTTCGACGAGAAGACCAAGACCTACCAGTTCGAGGGCGAGGCCCAGGACACCGCCTCGATGGTCGAGTACTACAAGCAGCTCGTGAAGGACTTCCCGATCGTCTCCATCGAGGACCCGCTCTCCGAGGACGAGTGGGACGACTGGAAGCACCTCACCGAGCAGATCGGCGACAAGGTCCAGATCGTCGGCGACGACTTCTTCGTTACCAACCCTGAGCGCCTCGCCAAGGGCATCAAGCTCGGCGCCGCCAACGCCCTGCTGGTCAAGGTCAACCAGATCGGCTCCCTGACCGAGACCCTCGAGGCCGTCGAGATGGCCCACCGTGCCGGCTACAAGACGATGACCTCCCACCGCTCCGGCGAGACCGAGGACGTCACCATCGCCGACCTGGCCGTGGCCACCAACTCCGGTCAGATCAAGACCGGCGCCCCCGCCCGTGGCGAGCGCGTCAACAAGTACAACCAGCTCCTGCGCATCGAGGAGGCCCTCGGCGACGCCGCGGTCTACGCCGGCGCCGGCGCCTTCCCCCGCTTCCAGGCCTGAGCCTGAAGGCGACTTCCCGCCGTCGGGCGGCTGGCTGACACAGCGGCTCGACGACGGTGCACGCTCCCCGCTCCGGGGCGGACGGGTCCTCCTGTCCGCCCCGGAGCGTTTGTGACGGTGCAGGGGTGTCGGCGAAGGACCGGGGCGAATCCGGAGCGTGAGCAACGCGCCCGGTGAGGTGCGGCCTCGTGCGGCTCCCGGTGAGGCAGGATGCCGGTATGACTCCGCGCCGCCCCGCCTCCAGCCAGTCCGGGACGCGCCGCGTCTCCCGCGGTGCCCGCCCCCGTCAGGTTCCGGCCGAGCGGACGGCCTCCTCGTCCGGATCGGGATCGGCCGGCTCCGAGCCCGAGGGCCTGCCGACGACAGTGCCCGAGCGGGTCCTGCCGCCCCGGATCGTCACCCTGGCGGTCGTGGGCCTGCTGGCCTTCGTCGTCGTCTTCACCTCGCTGCGCGCCTACCTGTCCCAGCAGGCTCAGTACGACGCCGTCGTCGCCAAGATCAAGGAGGCCTCCGACACCTCCACCGCCTTGGAGGATGAGCTGGCCCAGTGGAAGGACGACACCTACGTGCGCGCCCAGGTGCGCGAGCGCCTCGGCTACGTCATGCCCGGCGACACCAGCTACGTCGTCGTCGGTGCCGACACCGTCAAGCAGCCCAGCGCCGGCGGCGAGGCCACCCAGGACTCCCAGGACGTCCCCTGGTACCAGGCGCTACGCGAGTCCTCGCAGGCCGCCGGCCAGAGCAGGAGCGGGACCGACGGCGCCTCGACGGACGGTTCCAAGACAGACCCGGGCGGTAAGGCCCTCAACCCCACCCAGAAGGGCCTGCCCACCGGCGCGCCCAGCCAGGCACCGTCGGAGCCGCCCAAGACCTCGCCGAGCCCGGTTCCCACCCCGCAGACGAAGGAGACCCCGTGAGCCCGATCCTCGAGCCTCAGGAGACCGAGCCGGCTGCTGAGCAAGCCAGTGAGCATGTCGGCGAGCATGTTGGTGAGCAAGGCGCTGAGCGGACGACGGAGTCTGTCACGCCCGCCGACCTCGAGGCCCTGGCGGACCAGCTGGGGCGGGTGCCGCGCGGCGTCGTCGCCATCGCCGCCCGCTGCGTGTGCGGGCGTCCGACCGTGGTGCGCACCGCACCGCGCCTTGACGACGGCACCCCCTTCCCGACCAGCTACTACCTCACCCACCCGGCCGCTGTGAAGGGCTGCTCCACCCTCGAGGCCGAGCACCTCATGGAGACCTTCAACGCCGACCTCGCCGCCGACGAGGAGCTGGCCGCCGCCTACGCCGCCGCCCATGCCGACTACCTGGCCCGGCGCGCCGAGCTCGGGCAGGTCCCCGAGATCGACGGCGTCTCCGCCGGCGGGATGCCCGTGCGCGTCAAGTGCCTCCATGCCCTGCTCGGGCACGCCCTGGCCACCGGCCCCGGCGTCAACCCGATCGGCGACAGCACCCTGGAGGTTCTGCGCGAGCGCGGACTGTGGGATCCTGAGCGCTGCTTCTGCTGACCGGTCAGGCGGCCCGCCCGGCCTGCCTCGGGCCTGACGGCTGTCCAGTCGGCCGTCGGCGTCCGCACTGCCCGTCCGGTCCTTGTTCGTCCCCACCCTCATCAGCCCGCCCCAGCCCAGGAGGCCCTCGTCATGACCCGCGTCGCCGCAATCGACTGCGGCACTAACACCATCCGCCTCCTCATTGCCGAGGCAGACCGAGATCAGTCGGGTCGCCCCCGCCTGGAGGTGCTGCGCCGCCGCAACGAGATCGTGCGCCTGGGACAGGGCGTGGACCGCACCGGCATGCTCGACCCCGAGGCCCTGGAGCGCACCCTGAGGGTCGTGGCCGCCTACGCCGCCGACTGCGATGAGCTGGGCGTGGCCCCCGGCGAGGCCGTCCGGCGTTTCGTGGCCACCTCCGCCACTCGCGACGCCAGCAACCGGGAGGACTTCGTGGCCGGCGTGCGCCGGCTGCTGGGGGTCGAGCCCGAGGTCGTCAGCGGTCAGGAGGAGGCTCGTCTGTCCTTCAGCGGCTCGCTCCTAGGAGCCCGCGGGGCAGAGGGCGCAGAAGTACAGGGACGGGCCGGGCGAGTGCCTGCGCCGCGTCTCGTCGTCGACCTCGGGGGCGGCTCCACCGAGCTGGTCCTGGGGATGGACGAGCCCCGCGCCGCCATCAGCCTGGACACCGGCAGCGTGCGCATCACTGAGCGGTTCCTGTCGAGCGGCGTCACCGTGGGGGCCGAGGCGGCCGCGCGTGCCGAGGTCCGCGGTCTCCTGGACGATGCCGAACGGGTCGTCGACCTGTCCGCCCCCGGCCGGCTGGTGGGGCTGGCCGGCACCATCACCACCGTCACCGCCCACGCCCTGGGCCTCCAGGACTTCGATCCGCAGGCCCTGAACGGCGCCGAGCTGAGCCCCGACGCCGTCCTGGCGTCCTGCGAGGCAATCATCCACTCCACCGCCGAGCAACGCGCCTCCTGGGGCTACCTCGCCCCCGGGCGCCGCGACGTCATCGCCGCCGGAGCCCTCGTGTGGAGCGAGGTCGTCACCCGAGTGGTGGAGCGGACCGCCGCTGCCGGGCGCCCGCTGGAGCGAGTCACCACCAGCCTCTATGACATCCTCGACGGTATCGCCCTGTCGCTTGTGCCTGCACAGGCAGGTCCGGAAGGAGACGAGGTGTGAGAGCGTCGTCGCTGACCTGGGGCGGATGCACCATTCCCGGCGACGGGGGAGTGCCCGCCGTGGCCGTCTCCCTGACCGGTCCGACCGCCGCCCATGCCCGGGCCCAGGCCCGCCATGGCATCGATGCCGGCGCCGACGTTCTCGAGCTGCGCGTCGACCTGCTCGAGGAGGTCGACGCCCTCGTCGCCTTCACCGAGGCCCTCGGTGAGGAGCCGTCTACCACCGATTCGATGGTCGTGACCACTGCGGCCGCCCAGGTCCTGGAGTGCCTGCGCCGTATGGCCGACGTCGTTGACGCCACTCCCTTGCTGCTCACGTGCCGTACCGCTGCCGAGGGCGGCCGGGCCCGCCTGGACGACTCCGGCTACGGCGCCCTCCTGTGCTCCGTCCTCGACGAGCTGGCCGGCTGGGAGCCCGGGCGCCGCCCGAGCGCCATCGACGTCGAGGTCCAGCGCGGCTGCCTGCCGCAGGTCTCCGAGCAGGCCCACGGGCTGGGGATCGACGTCGTCGCCTCCTTCCACGACTTCAAGACCACCCCCGCCGACGACGTCCTCGAGGACGTTCTGTCTCGCATGGCCTCCGAGGGCGCGGACCTGGCCAAGATCGCCGTGTGGCCCACCGGTGCGGACGACGTCGCCCGCCTCCTGGGCGTGTGCGCGCGGGCCACGGCGGCCCCGGGGAAGGGAACGGGCCTGGGCCTGCCTGTGGCCGCCATGTCCATGGGGGCGCTCGGCGCGGTCAGCCGTGTGGCCCCGGTCTTCGGGTCAGCGCTGACCTTCGCCGTCGTCCCTGACGAGCAGGGGGAGACCCAGGCCTCTGCCCCCGGTCAGCTGCCGATCCAGGACGTGCGCCGCTGCCTGGAGCTGCTGCGAGCCTGACTCGTCCTCCTGGCGATCTTGCGCAGGTGTCTCACAGGCCTTCCTCCCAGGCCAGGATCGTGCGGGCCATGAGACCGGTGTTGCCGGTCTGGCAGTGACTCGCCGCGCTCTCGGCCCTGGTGAAGGTGCGGGTGGTCACCGAGCGGGCGGCGGTGAGGCGCTCGGCCTGACGAATCATCTGGTGGTGCGGCACGAACTCGTCCTCGGCACCCTGCATGAGCAGCACGTCCCCGGCGACCCTGGGGGAGACGCCGGCCGTGGAGAAGGTGGCCGCAGCGCGTAGGAACTCAGCGGGCGAGTGCGTCCCCGTGACGTGCATGCCCTGCCACATGCCCCACCAGGTCACCGGGCTGCGACGGGCCTGCTCGGTCAGTACCCGATTGAGAACCTTCGTGGGAGTCCGGGTGATGAGCGGCTCGAGGTGTGCGAGAGACCGCCCGGCACCGCGCGCCAGAGCCGGCGGAAGCGCCTGGGAGACGAGGACCTCCAGGAAGTCGTCGAGCACGTCGAAGGCGACGACGCGCCTGACTCGCGGCTCGCCGGCGGCGGCGTGCATGACGAGCCCGCCTCCCAGGGACATGCCGACGAGTGTGGTCTCCTCGATGTCGAAGTGGTCCAGGACCGCCGAGACCGGCGCTGCCCAGTCGGTGCGCATGGTGAGCCTCTGGCCCGTCCTGAGTCCGGGCGACGTACCTGCCTCCAGATCGGCCTCCAGAGTGCCGCCCTGGCCAGGGCCCTCGAAGGCGATGACTCTCCGTCCGCGCTTCGCCACAGCGGCCAGGACAGGGAAGGTCTCCTCGATATAGGAGTCGAAGCCGCCGAGGACGACCCACGTACTTCGTGGAGGCTGTGCGGCGTCGGGGTCCGTCAGCTCATAGGCGGGCAGGAACCCGCCCTCGAAGGGGATGAGCTCGGGCTCCAGCGCGAAGCAGCGTCGCAGAGAGGAGACGAACCTCCGACGAGTCGGTGCCTTGAGCGGGTTACCGGGTTGCATGAAGAACTCCGCCCCGCGGGCGAAGAAGGCCGCCTCCAGGTCGTGCTCCTGATCCCGGACCCGATCGGCGAGGTCCAGGTAGGTCCGCACCCAGTCGGCGATCCGGGTGGTGCGCGGCACCACCGGCAGGAAGTCGGCGACCGCCCGCTCAGTGACGAGCCACCGGTTGGCCTGCAGGTTGAGGAAGCGGTTGCTGCTCAGGCGACGGAAGCCGATAGCAGGTGCATCCAGGTCGAGTGCGTACGTGACGTCCATGAGGGCCCCTTGATCCATAAAAGCAAGAAAATTGCGTTTAGGACTGTAGTGTGCGATCCGTCGTCGACGCAAGCCGCTGTCCTAGGCTGATGTCATGGAGCCGAGCAGCAGTGAAGAGCCGGGGAAGGGTGGCCCGGCCGGTGCCGTGAGCTCCGTGGGCACCGTGCGATTGCGCCCCGGCGGCCGTTCCAGGCGCGTGCGCCGAGCGGTGCTGGACGCCGTTGTTGAGCTGCTGGAGGAGGGCGGTGCCCGGGCGGTCACCATCGCCGAGGTCGCCAAGCGCTCCGGGGTCAACGCCTCCTCGATCTACCGCCGCTGGCGCGGCGTCGATGCCCTCATCCTCGACGCCGCCCAGGACCTGAGCCTGGACGCCATCGAGGTGGCCGACACCGGCTCCCTCGAGGACGACCTGTGCGTCACGGCGGTGTCGGTAGCTGCCTTCCTGCGCACGGACCTCGGGATCGCCATGGCCCGTGCCCTCATTGACGCGCCCCCGGAGGTCCTGGAGCGCATCGGCGACTGGCCGCAGTTCTGGGCCACCCGCCTCCGGCGCTTCGAGCCGGTCTTCACCCGCGCCGCCGCGCGTGGGGAGGTGGCGGCCGACGTCGACCAGTCCGTCATCGCCTCCATTAGCGAGATGATCGCCGCGCAGACCTACTTCCTCACCCTCTTCCGGCGCGAGGAGGTCGACGATCCCGCCGCCCGACTCATCGTCCGCCGCGCGCTCGCGGCCGCTGGGCTGTAGGTCCGGCCCCCGCGGGACCGCCCGATATGGACGCATGCGGTGATGGATCTTGAGTCTGGCAGCGCCCAGGCTCTTGCCAAGGCCTCAACCGGTACGGCTGATCCCGCTCCCGCCTTATGGTCCTCATTGCGACGGAGTACCACATGTGATTCGACAGTCTAGCTGCAGGCCTGCGGCTCACGCGTTCGTAGGGTAGGTCGAGCCTTCGAGGGGAGAGAGGGCGCCGCGCGACCTAAGGCGCGACCGCGCGAACCGGTCCGGTCTTGCTGGGGCTCGTTGCGTGTGCCTGGCCCATCAGCCCCTTCAGGTGAGGCGCCCCACCGGCACCTGGCTGTTCGCGGGGTGCGCCCATGCCGTAGTCTTGCCCACGTTGCCCCGGCGAGGGACGTGCCTTGAGAAGGTGCGCATCCGTGATCGACGTGGTGGTACCTGGCGGTACTGCGCGTCGTCGCGCCCAGCCGGACCACCATCAGCCGCGGGGCACCGGGCCCCGCCTCATCCGCAAGGAGAGCCTCATGGCCAACAACGCCATCACCCTCAAGGCCCAGGACCGTACCGAGTTCGGCAAGGGCTCGGCCCGCCAGGCCCGCCGCGCCGGCCAGGTCCCCGTCGTCGTCTACGGACACGGCACCGAGCCCCGCCACCTCCTGCTCGAGGAGCACGCCACCCGCCTGGCCCTGCGCAACAACGACAACGCCCTGGTTGAGCTGGACATCGACGGCGGCGAGACCCTCCTGGCCCTGGCCAAGGACGTGCAGCGCCACCCCATCCGTCCCGGCGTGCAGCACGTCGACTTCCTCCTGGTGAACCGCAACGAGCGCGTCGACGTCGAGGTTCCGGTCACTGTCATCGGCACTGCCGCCCCCGGCACCATGCACATGATCGAGGCCGTCACTGTCATGGTCTCCGCCCCGGCCGTCTCCGTGCCCGAGGCCATTGAGGTCGACATCACCGGTGTGGCTGCCGGCACCGTCCTCACCATCGCCGACATCACCCTGCCCGAGGGCGTCGAGGCCGTCTCCGACGCCGAGACCGCCGTGGTCAACGTGGCCAACGAGCACGCCGTCGCCTCCGAGGTTCCTGAGGTCGTTCCCGCTGAGGGCGACGACGCCGAGGCCGCGGCCGAGTGAATCACGCGTGACTTACATGTTCAGCCCTGACGACGTGCCGGCCGGCATCTTCAGTGCATCCTGCGCCATCTGTGTCCGGTCCGTTCGGGGACAGGCCGCATGAGTGAGGCCTGGCTCGTCGTCGGGCTGGGGAACCCCGGGACCCGGTACGCCCGCAACCGCCACAACGTCGGCTACATGGTGCTCGACGTCCTGGCCGAGCGCACCGGGTCCCGGTTCTCCAACCACAAGAAGGCTCGTGCCCGCGTGGCCGAGGGGCGGCTGGGCATGATGTCCGGCGGCGCCCCCGGCCCCCGCGTCATCCTGGCCGAGCCCTCGGTGCTCATGAACCTCTCCGGTGGCCCCGTGTCCGGGCTCGTCTCCTACTACGGCATCGACCCCACCGCACGTCTGCTCGTCATCCACGACGAGCTCGACCTGCCCGCCCACGAGCTGCGCCTCAAGCGCGGAGGCGGCGAGGGGGGCCACAACGGCTTGCGATCCATCAGCAAGTCCGTCTCCACCAAGGACTATGCGCGGTTGCGTGTGGGCATCGGCCGCCCACCGGGCCGCCAGGACCCCTCCGACTTCGTCCTGTCCGACTTCCCCGGCCGTGATCGCGCAGACCTCGGCGTCACCCTGGAGCAGGCCGCCGACGCCGTCGAGCAGGTCGTCACGCTCGGCTTCGACGCCGCCCAGCAGCGACTCCACGCGCCCCGCTGACCGAGGGGCGCTCCGTCGTCGGCTGCCCTCGATGAGGGCCGGGCTCAGGCCATGAGGCCGGTCTCGTAGGCGACGACGACGGCCTGGACCCGATCGCGCACGTCCAGCTTGGCCAGCACATTGCCCACATGCGTCTTGACGGTGGTGGCCGAGACAACGAGGTGCTCGGCGATCTCCGCATTCGACATGCCCTGGCTCATGAGCACCAGGATCTCCTTCTCACGCGGAGTCAGCGAGTCGATGCGCGGATCCGAGGCCTGGGCCGGCGTCCCCGAGTTGGGTAGCGAGGAGGCGAACATCTCCAGCATCCGCTGGGTGATGCGCGGTGAGACGACCGCCTCCCCGGAGGCCACCGTGCGGATCGCCTCGGCGAGCTCGGCGGGCCGGGTGTCCTTGAGCAGGAAGCCGGAGGCCCCGGCGCGCAGCCCGGCGAAGGCGTACTCGTCCAGGTCGAAGGTGGTCAGAATGAGCACGCGCGTGCCCGGGCACTCGCGGGCGATGCGCTCGGTGGCCTCAATGCCGTTCATACCTGGCATGCGCACGTCCATGAGGATGACATCGGGGTGCAGGGCCTTGGCCTGGGCCAGGGCGGAGGTTCCATCGGAGGCCTCACCGACGACGGCGATGTCCTCCTCGGCCTCCAGCACCATGCGAAAGCCCATGCGCATGAGGGCCTGGTCGTCGGCGAGCACGACGCTGATGGTGCCGCTGACCTCACCGGGCCGTTCGGCCCCACCGGGCTGGAGGGGCTCGCCGTTACTCACAGGGGCATCTGCCATGAGGAAGTCCCTTCGTCATGCTCGTCCCAGCGCAGGACCGCTCGGACTCGCCAGCCCGTGGGTGTCGGGCCGGCCTGTACGGTCCCACCATAGACCGATGCGCGCTCCCGCATGCCGATGAGACCTTTGCCAGATCCGTGCATCGGACGTGTGCCGGGGGCGGCCTCGTTGTCCACGGTCAGGATCACGGTGCCGATGTGCCGCTCGACGTCGACCTTGACGGCCGGCGTCGTCGGGGCGTAGCGCAGCACGTTGGTCAGCGCCTCCTGGGCGATGCGGAACACCGTGAGCTGGAGGGACTTGTCCTCGGGGAGAGCGGTGCCCACCCACCGGTAGCTGACGGGCACGCCCGCCGCCTCGAAACGCCTGACCAGCTCGGTGATATCAGCCTGTTCAGGGGCCGGAGCCAGGGGCAGGTCTCCCTGGGACCGGTCGTCTCCGCCGTCGGTGGCCTGCTGACGCAGGCTGGCGATGGGGGCACTGGGCTCGACCGGTGTGACCGTTCCCAAGGGAGCAAACTCGGGTACCGGCACGTCGCGGACCTCGTGGCTGTGCGCCGAGGACGCCGAGGCCGTTGAGGGCGCTGGCGGTTCCGGGGACTGTGAGGATGTTGCGGGTTCCGGGTCTGTTGAGCCGATCAGGTCGGTGGTGGGGCCGTCGGCGACCGACGGGTCCTCCCGCAGGACCCCCACCAGGCGGCGGGTATCGGCCAGTGCGCTGCGTCCGGCCTCGGCCAGGGTCTCCATGGCCTGCTTGGCGACGGCCGGGTTCCGCTCCACGGTGGCGGCGGCGCCGTCGGCCATGGTGATCATGACGGCCAGGGAGTGGGCGACGACGTCGTGCATCTCCCGGGCGATGCGGCTGCGCTCCTCGGCCGCCGCCAGCAGCGCGGTCTGCTCACTGGCCAGAGCCATCCTGGCTGAGCGGGCCTTGAGGGCCTCGAGACGCAGACGAGTATTGCGGGCGTTGAAACCCACCAGGACACCGATAGCGGTGATGAGGCTCGCAATGAGGATGTTCTTGACGAGCACGAAGAGGGGGTAGGAGGTGATGAAGTAGGTGTCAGTGGTGGAGACGACCACGTTGATCGCCCATGCCGCCCAGGTGGTGGAGGCTCGACGGTGAGAGGCGAGGGTACCCAGGCAGATCGGCATGGCCAGGAGGGGGATCAAGGCGATACCGAATGACATGGAGCCACGCTGCTGGTCAGTGAGGTGATAGACGTGCACCTGCATGAAGAGGTAGATCTCAGGGATTACCAGCAGAATGGCCCACACCCATATGGGATAACGTCGTCGCAGCGCGAGTGCGACTCCACCAATCGCCAGTGTGGACAGTGTTATCGGCAGATGCAGAGTGACGTCGTGGTCGGCGTCCGGCCCTACGGTGGCCAAGAGGATCATCAACAGGTTCAGCAGAACGATCCCGACAGCGATGAGCGTATCGGCGATTGCGGGAGAACGGTGGTACCACTGCTCGATGGTGCGCCACATGCTTCGGGGCCTGGGCGCTGGGTGGAGACCTGGGTCGATGTCAGCGGACAAGTCAGTGGCGGGATGGCCTGGCTGAAGGTTGGGCAGCTGGCTGGGCATAGGTCTCAGTGTGTCATTCCACGGGGTTGTGATCGACGACGACTTGAGTGGCTGCGTTGACCCGGGCCGCTGGGAGCGGGGCCTGTGTGCGTCGTCGGGGGAGAGGGGCTGGCGCTGGGGCGTGGTCGCCGTCGGCAGGGAACGGACCATGGCCCGCAGGAGGGCCGGGTTGCTCAGGACCGAGCGGAGCGACTCCCTCGCCTCGGGAGAACCGGAGTTCTCCCGAGGCGAGATGGGTGAAGGGGCTGAGGGAGGAGGCGTGGGGACTGACATGGGTCAAGACCTCCGGATGACAGGACGGTTCGCCGACTCAGGCGTCGCGCCGGGAGAAGACGACCCAGGCGGCGATGAGCGGGACGAGCGCCCAGGCGACGAAGACCGCGATGGCCTGGCCGTGGCTGAGGAACTGGACGCCATCCCCTCCCCACTGGGTCGCGTTCTGGAACGGGTCTGAGACGGCCGAGGAGACGGTGCTGGGCAGGCAGCCGATGACCTTGTTGATCCACTCCCACTTGCTGGCTGCGAGCTGGAGGGGGACGGCGACGACGAACAGGAGGGAGACGATGACGGTGATGGCGCCGGCGGTTGAGCGCAGCAGGAAGCCGATGCCCAGGGTCATGAGGGCGATGACGGCGTAGGCCAGTCCCGAGCCCCAGATGTAGCCGGCGTAGTGGGCGTCGGTGAGGGATCCAGCGTGCTCGCCGAGGAAGGGCTTGGAGATCGCCCAGGACAGGAAGACGGACACGGATCCCAGGATGAAGGAGACGACGGCCAGGACCACGGCCTTGGACAGTAGGAGTCGTCCGCGTTTGGGGACGGCGGCCAGGGAGGAGCGGATTTGTCCGGAGGAGTACTCGCCGGTGATGATGAGGGCTCCCAGGACCGCGACGACGATCTGCCCGAAGTTCAGACCTGCGGTGATGGATTCCTTGGCCGTGTCCTGGTACTGCTCGGACTGTCCGAAAGCGGCGGCGAGGCCGGCGCCGAACAGGACGGTCAGTGCGATGGCGATGAAGGACGTGATCCAGGTTGAGCGCAGGGTCCAGAGCTTGATCCACTCCGCGCGTACGGAGCGCAGGATGGTCTGGCGGCCCTGGATGTGCACGCCGGTGCGGCGGGGGAAGACGTTACTCGCAGCGTTGGCGGTGGTCTTCGCGGGTGCTTGGAAGACGGGGGTGGTGGGGGCGTTGGCAGTCATGGCAGGACTTTCTGTGCAAGAGGACTGGTGCAGCTGATGTGCGGAGGTGGTGACGTGCGAATGCGGGCCTGCTAGGCCGCCCGGTTCTGGGACTGGGGCACGTCCTGGTGGGCGGGATCGGTGCGGTACTCGACGGAGTCGCTGGTCAGGTTCAGGTAGGCCTCTTCGAGGCTGGCGTGGATGGTGGTGAGCTCGTGCAGGACGATGCCGCCCTGGGCGGCGAGCTCGCCGATGGCGGCGGCGGTGGCGTCGGTGGTCTCCAGGACGCTGGGGGCCACGGGACGAGCGGCCAGGTTGCGGGCGGCCATGAGCTCGGCGAGCCGGGTGGCCTGCGGCGAGGCCACGCGCACGCGGTCGGTGGTGGCCGAGGCGATGACGTCGTCGACCCGGCCGGTCGACAGGATGCGACCGCGACCGATGACCAGGAGCTGGTCGGCGGTCTGGGCCATCTCGCTCATGAGGTGGGAGGAGATGAAGACGGTGCGGCCCTCGCCGGCCAGGCGGCGGCAGGTCTCTCGCACCCACTTGACGCCCTCGGGATCCAGGCCGTTGACGGGCTCGTCGAACAGAAGCACGCCGGGGTCGCCCAGGAGAGCGGCGGCGATGCCCAGGCGCTGTCCCATGCCCAGGGAGAAGCCCTTGACGCGCTTCTTGGCCACCGAGGTCAGACCGGTGATCTCCAGGACCTCGTCGACCCGCTTGGTGGGGATGCCGTTGGAGGCGGCCAGCTGACGCAGGTGGCTGCGGGCGCTGCGCGATCCGTGCAGGCCCTTGGCGTCCAGCAGGGCGCCCACCTCGCACAGGGGAGCGGACAGCTCCCGGTAGGGGTGCCCGTTGACGGTGACCGTGCCACTGGTGGGCTTGTCCAGGCCCATGATCATGCGCATCGTGGTGGATTTGCCGGCCCCGTTGGGGCCCAGGAAGCCGGTCACGGTGCCGGGCTTGACGGTGAAGGAGATGTTGTCGACCGCGGTCTTGTGACCGTAGCGCTTGGTGAGATTGACTGCCTCGATCATGATGTTCCTTCTTCGACGTAGGCCTCGGATGAGGTGGAGGCTGGCTTGCCTGGTTTTCCAGGGGCCAACCGGATGGCTCCAGCCTAGAAAGGCGCCGTCATCGGCGAATCGGCCGGGGTGACGAACCTGGGACTATCCGGGGCCAAGCCGCCAGGGGGAGGCGGATCGTCCTGGAGGATGAGAACCGATTGATCGGGGTGTCCGGGCGGACCGGAGAAAACCGCTGGAGGAAGGCGCCGGCGTGTGGCGAATGGATGGGTACCTCTCCCCTGAGCGCTACGTCGTCAGGGAAAAGGGTTCCCTTCGGCGCACCGGGAGTGCGCATAATTGGGTCCAGTCTCCGGTAACGGCCCTCCACGGCCGGCCGGGCTGCGAGCGGGCGCCCCCGGGCCGTTCGCCCCAGACCCCCTCAGAGAGGATTGAGAGGATCATGTCCAACCCCTTCTTCAACCGTAGCGCCGCCTTCCAGGAGGGCGGCCGGGTGGAAGGGTCGGCCCCGACCCAGACGCCCAACGGATACCCCACGATGCCCGGCTACCAGGCCGGCCAATACGGTCAGTACGGCCAGCAGGCCGCCGGCTACGGGCAGCAGTACGGCCAGTACGGTCAGGCCGCCAACCAGTACGGTCAGACTGCCGGATACGGCCAGGTGAGCCCCGAGCAGATGGCCGGCCTGGAGGCCCAGTACCAGGCGCCGTCGGCCACCAACGCGGACATGCGCCGTATGACCTACGACGACGTCATCATCCGCACCGCCGGAATGTTCGCCCTCATCCTGGCCCTGGGCGCCCTGTCCTGGAACCTGGTAACCAGTACGGATGAGTCGACCATCGGGTTGGGCCTCATGGCGATGTTCGTCGGCTTCGTCGGCAGCCTTGTCCTGGGACTCGTCAACTCCTTCAAGCGGGTGCCCTCCCCGGCCCTCATCCTGGCCTACGCGGCCTTCGAGGGCCTCCTGCTCGGCGGTTTCTCCGGCTTCATGGAGGCCCGCTACGAGGGCATCGTCGTCCAGGCCGTGCTGGCGACGCTGGCCACCTTCGGTGCCATGCTCGCCGCCTACTCCTACGGTGGCTTCCGGGTCCAGGGGCGGTTCCGCCGGGTGGTGGTCGTGGCCACGTTCGGTTACGGGATCTTCTGCCTCATCAACCTCGGTCTCATGGCGACCGGTGCGACCACCGGGGCCTGGGGACTGCGCTCCATGACCATCATGGGGATCCCGCTGGGCATTCCGCTCGGGATTCTTGCGGTCGTCCTGGCCTCCCTCTTCCTGGCGATCGACTTCGAGTCCATTGAGAACGGGGTTCGCAACGGGCTGCCTCAGCGCTATGCCTGGGCGGGGGCCTTCGGCCTGGTCCTCACCATCGTGTGGCTCTACGTGGAGTTCCTCCGCCTGCTGAGCTATTTACGAGACTGACTCGATTCGCGGGCTCGAGGCCGATTCGTCCGGTCCGGGCTTGCGCCACCGCCTCGGACGGGGCCGGGACGTGTTGCAGCGTCCCGGCCCCGCCGCGTATCCGGGCGATTGTCCGCTGCGTGCCCGCCGTGGTTTCCTCGGCGCGCTCCGGGGCGCCTCGGCCCCGTTAGACCCGCGTGGGGAGTTCGCGATGGGCCGAGGCCCGTAGCGACCTCGGACCAGGGGCCTCACGTAGGCTCGCCGCATGATCAACATCAACATGCCCTCCGTCGAGGGCGCCAAGGGCACCAAGCCCACGCTCACCTTCCCCGGGCCCGAGGCCCCCGAGGGCCTGCAGGTCCAGGTGCTCGACGCCGGCGACGGCCAGGTGGTCGAGGCCGGTGACACGATCGTGGCCAACTACCTCGGGCAGATCTGGGGCGGCGACGTCTTCGACAACTCCTACGACCGCGGTCAGCCGCTGAACTTCCAGGTCGGTGTCGGCATGGTCATCCGTGGCTGGGACGACGCCCTCGTGGGGCAGCGCGTGGGCTCGCGCCTCCTGCTGTCCATCCCCTCCGAGCTCGGCTACGGCGACCGCGGCGTCCCGCAGGCCGGTATCCGGGGCGGCGACACCCTCGTCTTCGTCACGGAGATCCTCGGCGTCATCTGAGCCGGGCTCTCCCGTCCACTGGTCCGCGCGTTCGTACGGTAGGCGCCGCAGACGTACCTCAGGGGTGCGTCCCGGAGCCCTACGGTACGAACGCGCGCTTGCTCGCGGCGGCTCGGCTCGGCGATAGCTGCGATGACCTGTGAGTGGTGCGCTCGCCCGCCGGATGCTTGCCGGCTCTTTCACGCGGCTGCTGTCATGGTGCGATGAAGTTGCTTCCGCCCAAGGCTCGTCCCGGTGATCGCGTCGCGATCCTGTCCCCTTCCTTGGCGGCCCCCGGTTTCGCCCCGGCGGTTCACGAGCAGGCCATGACCAGGCTCGCCGCTCTCACCGGCCTGGTCCCCGTGGAGTACCCGACCACGAGGCAGCTCGGCGCCTCGCCCGAGGAACGTGCCCGCGATCTCAATGCCGCATTCGCCGATCCAAGCATCCGCGCGATCTTGGCGACCGTGGGCGGCGAGGACCAGATCGCGGTCATACCGCACCTCGACGGCGCCGCGGCGCTGTCCGACCCCAAGCCATTCCTCGGGTTCAGCGACAACACGAACCTCCACCAGTGGCTGTGGTCGCTGGGCATCGCCAGCTTCTACGGCGGTTCCACCCAGGTCCACGTCGGCCCGGGCCCGCACGTCGACCCGATCCACCTCGACTCGCTGCGGGCGGCGCTGCTGACCGGGGCAGAGCTGGAGATCACCGAACCGGGGGAGTCCGAGGACATGGGGCACGACTGGCTCGACCCCCGAGCCCTCACCGAGTTCGGTGAGCGCGAGGCCACCGAGCCCTGGACCTGGGCGGGGCCGTCCCGCTCGGTGACCGGTCCCACCTGGGGTGGCTGCCTCGAGGTGCTCCAGTGGGTGCTGACCGCCGGCCGGTTCCCGGCCGACCCCCACGTCCTGGACGGCGCCGTCATGCTCATCGAGACCTCGGAGATGCTCCCGTCAGCTTCTGAGGTGGCGTGGATCCTGCGCGCCATGGGCGAGCGCGGACTGCTGGCCGCCGTCGACGCGGTCCTCGTGGCTCGCCCACCCGCCTCCTCGCTGGAGGACCGCCGGGACGCCCCGGCCAGGGCCCGCTTCCGAGCGGAGCAGCGTGATGCCGTCGTCGAGACCGTCGGGCGCTACAACCCTGAGGCGGTCATCTGCGTAGGGGTCCCCTTCGGACACACCCGCCCCCAGTGGATCGTGCCGCACGGCGGAACCATGACTCTTGACGGCGCCTCGCACCGGATCACTGCCAGCTACGCCTGAACAGCTCGGGGCTGCGGCACCTGGGATACTCTAGAGACGGCGCGCTCGCGCCACACCCGGTAGCACGAACTGCACGGTCCGGAGGAAGTCCGGATGACGCCGTCGGGCCACAGGCCCTGCATCCGCCCCGAACTTGTCGTGGGCAAGCGACAACCAGGCGTTCGTCACCTCGGGGATGCCGTTCATCGGACGTCACGGGGACTCCTGCTGCGCCGGGTGCGATCACTCGCACCCGAAAAGGAGTCCCATGTCAAGCACGCCCACCCCCGACAGGCGGACCGGTGTCCCCGCCAGCATCTCAGCCCAGCTCACCGTGTTCTTCGACGGCCGCTTCTGGGTCGGCGTCCTCGAGCACCATGAACTCCGCCATGGCGGCGACGCGAACAGTCGTGCCATCACGGTGCGGGCGGCACGACACGTCTTCGGCGCCGAGCCCAGCGACGTCGAGCTCTACGACTTCCTCCTGACTCATGGCGGGATCCTCATCGACCGGGCCGCTGCTTCTCCTCCGGTACCGGCGCCCAGATCAGTGGACTCGTCGTCGACTCCCCGCCCCAATCCCAAGCGCGCCGCCCGGCAGGCCGCCAAGGAGGCCGCCCGGGCGCGCCCGTCCACCGCTGCGCAGGCCGCCCTGGCCGCTGCTCGCGAGGAGTCATCCGCTCGCGGGGCCCGCAACCGGAGCCGGCGCCGCCGTCAGGAGGCGGACGAGGCCTGGGTTCGCCGTCGGGAGCGGGCCAAGCGCCGTCATCGCGGCCGTTGACGCAAGAGAGGTGTTCCGGAAATCGTGGCTGCGAGGGCTGCCTGGCGGGCGTCGGCGTCGGTGCCCGGTAGCCTCCTCCAGACCGCGCCGGATCAGCGTTATCGCGGGTGTCACGTCTCAGGGAGAGGAAGCGGTGCGGCACCAGGGGCCAACGAGGGCTACGCTATGGCAACACGGCGTCGTGAAGCGCTGGCCATTCCCCTGCGGCCGGCTCCTTGCGACGCCGTTCCAGTCCGCTTGCCTGAGAAGGAACCGCTCATGCCGCAGTACCGCAGCGCCACCTCCACCCACGGCCGCAACATGGCGGGCGCCCGGGCTCTGTGGCGGGCCACAGGCGTCAAGGACTCGGACTTCGGTAAACCTATCATCGCCATCGCGAACTCCTTCACCCAGTTCGTCCCCGGGCACGTGGGCCTGCGCGACGTCGGGCGCCTCGTGGCCACCGAGATCGAGGCCGCCGGCGGCCTGGCCAAGGAGTTCAACACGATCGCCGTCGACGACGGCATCGCCATGGGCCATGACGGCATGCTCTACTCCCTGCCCAGCCGCGATCTCATCGCCGACTCCGTGGAGTACATGGTCAGCGCCCACTGCGCCGACGCCCTCGTGTGCATCTCCAACTGCGACAAGATCACCCCGGGCATGCTCATGGCCGCCATGCGGCTCAACATCCCGGCCATCTTCATCTCCGGCGGCCCCATGGAGTCGGGCAAGATGATCGCCGCCGACGGCACCACCCGCAAGCTCGACCTCATCGACGCCATGATGGACGCCGCTGACCCCACGGTCGCCGACGAGACCATCAGCGCCATCGAGCGCCTGGCCTGCCCCACCTGCGGCTCCTGCTCGGGCATGTTCACCGCCAACTCCATGAACTGCCTCACCGAGGCCCTCGGCCTGGCCCTGCCCATGAATGGCACCCTGCTGGCCACCCACGCCGACCGCGGCGAGCTCTTCAAACGGGTGGGCCACCAGATCGTCGAGATCACCCGGGCCTACTACGAGCACGACGACGACTCCGTCCTGCCGCGCTCCATCGCCACCAAGGCCGCCTTCGAGAACGCCATGAGCCTGGACATCGCCATGGGCGGCTCCACCAATACCGTCCTGCACCTGCTGGCCGCCGCCCAGGAGGCCGAGGTCGACTTCACCATGGCCGACATCGACCGCCTCTCGCGCAAGGTCCCCCACCTGGCCAAGGTCGCGCCGTCGACGAACCTCTACCACATCGAGGACGTCCACCGCGCCGGCGGCATTATCGGCATCCTCGGCGAGCTCGACCGCGGAGGCCTGCTGGAGACCTCCACCACCAACGTCCTGCGCTCCACCCTGGGTGACGAGCTCGCCGCCTACGACATCGCCCGCCCCGGCCCCGACGGCGTCCCCGGCTCCCAGGTCAGCGAGGAGATCCGCACCGGCTACCTCGCCGCCCCCGCCGGCGTGCGCACCACCGAGATGTTCTCCCAGGCCTCCCGCTGGGAGTCCCTCGACACCGACCGCGCCGCCGGCTGCATCCGCGACATCGCGCACGCCTACTCCGCCGACGGCGGCCTGGCCGTCCTCTTCGGCAACATCGCCGAGAAGGGCTGCATCGTCAAGACCGCCGGCGTGGACGAGTCGATCCTGACCTTCTCCGGGCCCGCCGTCGTCTTCGAGTCCCAGGAGGACGCCGTCGCCGGGATCCTCGGCAAGCAGGTGACCTCCGGTGACGTCGTCATCATCAGCCACGAGGGACCGCGCGGTGGCCCCGGTATGCAGGAGATGCTCTACCCGACGACGTACATCAAGTCCATGCACCTGGGTAAGGAGTGCGCCCTACTCACCGACGGGCGCTTCTCCGGGGGCACCTCCGGCCTGAGCATCGGTCACGTCTCCCCGGAGGCGGCGGCCGGCGGACTCATCGGCCTGGTGCGCAGCGGCGACGTCATCGACATCGACATCCCGCGCCGCTCCATCTCCGTGCGCCTGAGCGATGAGGAGATCGAGCGCCGCCGGGCCGAGGAGGAGGCCCGCGGAGAGGACGCCTGGACCCCGCACGTGGACCGGCCCCGCAAGGTCTCCGCAGCACTGCGCGCCTACGCGATGCTCGCCACCAGCGCCGACCTGGGCGCTGTACGCGACCTCAAGCGCCTCGGGATGAAGTAGCCCGGGCGGGCCGGGGGTGACGACCCGGACTGACCAATTGCGTATTTGAAAATCGTTGTCACTCGTATCTAAAGTTTGCGTGTGACAATCGTTCTCAGATCGTTGGTGGTGCGCTCCGGCAGCACTGCGCTGGTCGACGGCGTCGACCTGCGTCTTGCACCCGGGAGCCGGACCGCCCTGGTCGGCGCCTCCGGTGCGGGCAAGTCCCTGACCTGTGCCGCGCTCGCGGGCACCCTCCCCGCCGGACTGGAGGTCTCCGGCTCCTTAACCGTTGATCCCGACGGCGGTGGTTCTGGTAACGGCTCGCGCGCGGACTGCGATCAAGGAGGCAGGACCGAGCGCACCAACCTTCTGGGGCTGCCAGCTGCGCGGCGTCCCCGCGGCTGCCGCATCGCGCTGGTGCCCCAGGACCACTCGACCGCCCTGCACCCGCTCATCGCGGTCGGTCGCCAGATCTTCCTGGCCTCCCAGGCCGCCGGACGCACCCTGGGCGAGGCCGATCAGTGCGCCACCGACTATCTCTACGCCGTCGGACTCGACGAGTCTCTCGCCGACCGCGTGCCCAGTCGTCTCTCCGGAGGCCAGCGCCAACGCATCAGCCTGGCCCTGGCCCTGGCCGCCGAGCCCGCCCTCATGATCGCCGACGAGCCCACCACCGCCCTCGACGTCGTCGCCCGAGCCGAGATCCTCAGGCTCCTGACCTCCCTGACCAGCCTGCCCGAGGCCCCGGCCCTGCTTCTCATCACTCACGACCTGCCCGCCGCCGCGATCTGCGAGAACGTCGTCGTCCTTCACGGCGGCGCCGTCATAGAGCGCGGCCCCGCAGCCCAGGTCCTGGCTCACCCCGAGCATCCGGTCACGGCCGCCATGTGCGAGGCCGCCGCCGAGGAGACCATCGACGGGGCCCTGGCCGCTGCCGGAGCCGCCGCATGAGCGGGCTTGAGGCACGTGGTCTGACGCGCTCCCACCCGGGGCTCGACGGTGAGCATCACGTGGCGTTGCGTGGCGTGGACCTCAGCCTGGCGCCGGGGGAGAACGTGGCGCTGATCGGGCGCTCGGGGTGCGGGAAGACGACGCTGCTGCGGGCTCTGCTGCTGCTCGACTCCCCGGGCCCGCAGGACCGGGGCGAGGTGCTGCTGGACGGTGAGGCCGTGCGCAGGGGTGGTGCCCGGAGCCTACGAGCCTTTCGCCGGGCGGTGCAGTACGTGCCCCAGGACGCCGCCGCCACGCTCGACCCGCGCCGCCCGGTACTGGCACAGGTGACCACCCCGCTGCGCACCCTGGGCGTGGTGCGTCATCGCGATGACGCCGATGCACGGGCTCGGCAGGTGCTGGAGAGCCTGGACGTACCGGCCGACATCTGGGGATCGCGGCCGCACGAGATCTCCGGGGGCCAGGCCCAGCGGGTCTCCATCGCCCGGGCCCTGGCCCTGTCGCCGCGCTACCTGCTGCTCGATGAGCCGGTCTCCGGGCTCGACCCGGCCCTGCGCCGCCAGACCCTCGACCTGCTTGCGGCCATCGAGGCCGAGCCCGACGCCGCCGCGAGCGACGAGGAGGAGCCCGCCGCCGAGGCCGGAGCCCGGCCCGCCCCGGCTGACTACTGCGCCCGGCCCGCCCCGGCCCTACTGGTGGTGTCGCACGACCTGGCCGCCGTCGCCCGTGTCTGTAGGCGCGCACTGGTCATGGACGACGGCGCCATTGTCGAGGACGCCCCCATGCACCACATCCTCACCCGACCCAGCCACCCGGCCACCCGCACCCTGCGCGACGCCGTTCCCACCCTGCCGACCGCAACAACCGGCTGACGACCGCCCCGACCGATGACACCCCGACACAGGCCCGAAGGAGCATCCATGTCATTGCCCGCCCCCGCCGTCACCCGCCGCCAGGTCCTCGCCGCCCTCGGCGTCGGAGCAGGCGCCGCCGCCATCGCCTCCTGCTCGCGCAGCTCCACCGGTGACGGCCGCATCCGACTGGCCATGTTCCACGCCCCCGAGAGCAAGCTCAACCCGCTCACCAACGACGGCTCCAAGCTCGTTCGCTGGTCCTGCGCCGAGAGCCTCACCACGCTCAACGCCGACGGCGACGCCCAGGAGCTGCTCGCCACCGCCTGGAAGCGGGAGGGCGAGACCACCTGGCGCCTCACCCTGCGCGAGGGTGTCACCTTCCACGACGGCACCGCCCTGAGCGCCGAGAACGCGGCCGCCGCCCTCACCTTCGCCGCCACCGCCGCCAAGCCGCCGCGCGTCCTGGACGGAGTCAAGCTCACCGCGAAGGCCGACGGCAAGGACCTCCTCCTGACCACCGAGGCCCCCGACCCCCTCATGCCGCAGCGCCTGTCCAGTCCCCAGCTCGTCATCCTGTCCCCGGCCGCCTACCCCAGTTCCGCCGACGGCGCCATCGACCCCGTCGGCCACGGCACCGGCGCCTTCATCCTCAAGCAGGCCAACGGCTCCTCCGGTGCCACCCTGGAACGCAACGACAAGTACTGGGGCACGAAGGCCACCGCCCCCGGCATCGACGTCACCTACGTTCCCGACGGCGCCGCCCGCGCCAACGCCCTGCGCACCGACACCGCTGACATCGTCGAAGCCCTCCCCGTCGCCCAGGTCGGCAACATCGACAAGAACCTTCTCCACGAGGTAGCCACCCCGCGCACCTCCACCCTCTACCTCAACACCCGCTCCGGCCCCTTCGCCGACCCCGCCCTGCGCGCCGCCGCCCGCAATGCCGTCGACCCCGCCGCCCTCATCAAGACCGTCTTCGAGGGCCACGCCGACTCCCCCGTCGGGCTCCTGGGGCCGGCCGTGCCCTGGGCCGCCGAGCTGCGCGCCTGGAAGAAGGAGACCTACCCCGGAGCCTCGGGTGCGGCCGCCACCGGCAAGGTCCCCGGCGCCACCGCCGCCGGGACCGTCCCCGCCGGCACCGCCATCACCCTGGCCTCCTACACCGACCGCCCCGAGCTCGGAGAGATGGTCCCCCTCCTGGCCCAGCAGCTCGAGGCCGCCGGCTTCAAGGTCACCCAGGACGTGCGCGAGTACAACCAGATCGAGTCCGAGGCCCTCGCCGGCAAGTTCCACGCCGTCCTCGTGTCGCGCTCCACCGTCCTGGACTCCGGCGACGCCGTCGCCTACATGACCGCCGACTTCTCCTCCTCCGGCTCCTACTCCATGAGCGGCCTGCACGACGAGAAGGTCGACGCCGCCATCTCCCAGGCCGCCGCCACGCAGCCCGGCGACGAGCGCCACAAGGCCATCATGGCCGCCGAGCAGGCCATCCTCGCCTCCGGCGCCGCCATCCCGCTGGCCCACGAGCGCCTCATCCAGGGCGAGGCCGCCGGAGTCACCGGCGCCCAGCGCGACCCGGGCGAGCGCGCCCTCATCACCTCGGCCACGACCGTGAAGAAGTGAGCGGCGTGCTCACTCGGCTCGCCGGGCGCCTGCGAACGGGCGACCTCGTCACCGGCATCTCGCGCCTGCTCGCCCTGGCCTGCCTCGTGGGTCTGGTGGGCATGCTGCCATGGCTCTCGGGCAAGGACCCGGCCCTGACGATCCTGCGCGCCACCTCCTCCGACCGGGAGCCCACACCGGAGGTCCTGGCATCCATCCGCAAGAGCATCGGGATCGACGGCGGCCCCCTCCACGTCATCGGCCACTGGTTGGCCGGAGTGGCCCGCGGCGACCTGGGCCGCTCCTGGGTCTCGGGAGCCGACGTCGGCCCGGATGCCGTGGACGCCTTCGGAGTCTCCCTGAGCCTCATGGCCGCCGCGCTCGGCGTCGGGGTCGTCGTGGCCGCCGCACTGGTCCTGCCCGCCCTGCGCGACGGGCTGCGAGGGCGACCCCGGCCCCGCGGCGGCGCCGCATCCGCGGTCCTCATCTCCCTGCCCGAGTACCTCCTCGCCCCGATCCTCATGCTCGTCCTGGCCGTCTACCTCAGGATCCTGCCGCCCTTCGGGTGGGGCAGCCCCGAGAAGGTCATCATGCCGGCCCTCAGCCTGGGCCTGCCCACCGGCGGCTACCTCGGTGGACTCGTCTCCGACGCCGTCACCGCCACCTTCTCCGAACGGTGGGTGGCCACCTGGTCCACCGCCGGCATCCGCGGCCGACCCCTGGCCGGAGCCGTCCTGCGGCGGGCCCTGGCACCACTGACCGGGCAGGTGGCGCTCGTCGTCGTCGCCCTGACCGGCGGCGCGGTCGCCGTGGAGAAGATCTTCGCCATCCCCG
This sequence comes from Actinomyces naeslundii, assembly GCF_001956585.1. Lineage (GTDB taxonomy): Bacteria > Actinomycetota > Actinomycetes > Actinomycetales > Actinomycetaceae > Actinomyces > Actinomyces naeslundii. The sequence goes on from NZ_MSRR01000019.1 coordinate 101,897, forward strand.
GGCTGGGGCGCGAGCTCCTGGACGCCGCCTCCGCCCAGGACGTGCCGGCCCTCCAGGCCCAGATCCTGCTGCTGCTCGCCCTGGCGCTGACCACCGGCGTCATCGCCGGAGCGGTCCGACGCCTCCTCATGGGGCGGGCCGCTGGGGCGGGCGGACTCACAGCACCGCCTCCGGTGGAGCACCCGGGGCGGGCTGCCCGCGTCATCGCCGTCAGCGGTGCCGCCCTGCTGGCCCTCATGGTGGCCGTCGGGATTCGGCGCGACCCCTACGCCGTCGTCGCGGACAAGCTCGCGCAGCCCAGCGCCGCCCTCCCGCTGGGCGCCGACTCGCTCGGGCGCGACGTGCTGGCACGGGTCGCTCACGGGGCCGTGTCCACGGTGAGCGGCGCCGTCATCGTCACGGTGGTGTGCTTCGTCATCGCCCTGCTGGTGGGGCTGGCGCCGCGGGCCGCCACGGGCTTCATCGAGGTCGCCAACGCCGCCCCGCCGATCCTGGCCGGGCTCATCGTCGCCGGCGTCTCCGGGCCCAGCGCCACGGGCGCTGCCATCGCCGTGGCCGGCGTCGGCTGGGCGCCGTTGGCCTCCCATGCCGCTGGGCTCGTCGCCGAGAGCCGTCAGCGACCCGACGTCCTTCTGGCACCGGTCCTGGGGGAGGGACGTGTGCGGATCGCCCTGACCCGGGTCCTGCCCGCCGTCATCGGGCCCCTGGCGCGACATGCGGCCTTGAGGCTCCCTGGCAAGGCCCTGGCCCTGGCCGGGCTCGGTTTCCTCGGTCTGGGGGCGCAGAGCCCCACTCCTGAGTGGGGACTGGTCCTGTCCGATGCCCTGCCTTATATCGAGCGGGCCCCCTGGGCCGTGGTCACACCGGCCGCCGCCCTCGTGGTCCTGTCGGTCACGGCAGTGGCCGCCTCCCGCAGCGCCAGGCGCTGAGACCTTGCAGCAGCGGGTGTGGTGAGGCGCGAGGGGCCGGCGCCACCGTGCACAAGAAACAGAGGCGGGCGCCAACCGAAACATGGGTTGGCACCCGCCGTGTCTGTCGATCGGGACCTCAGCCCTCCAGGGCGTGGAGGCGGTCGATCGGGGTGGAGACGGCCTCGCGGGCGCGCACCACGGCCTCCTCGTCGGGGGCGTCGTAGAAGCACAGGCACTTGACCGTGTCCTCACGCACGTAGGTGCGCAGGAAGCTCACCTCCGGGACCTGGGCGTACTTGGGGGAGTTGGCCTTCTTGCGGGCCAGGTAGGTCTCCATCGAGATCTCCTCGGGGATGTCCCACTCCACGAGGTAGTCGGCCTTGCGGGCCAGGGCGCGCACGTCCTCGATCTGGGCGCCCACGAGGCGGACCTCGTCGGGGCCGGTGACCTCGGCGTCGGCCGCAGCGGACCGGACGGCCTCGGTCAGGGCGGTGACGTCGTCGGAGCCGAGCTCGACGACAGTGAAGATGCGCTCGTGGCTGGCGGTGACCTGCGACTCCAGGACGGAGGCGCCGGCGGCCTCAACGGCCTGAGAGATCCGGGCGATGAGGGCCTCGGCGGCCTCGCGTGACGGTGTTGCGGGGACGAGCTCGAAGAGCTGGAGCGACATGACGGCTCCTTTCCGTAGGGTGTGCATACCAACCTTGCGGTCCATCCGAATTATTCCCGCCGGATCCCGTGAGCTGATGATGTGCTCGCTCTGCGGACTCCCATAGGCATGAATATTTCTAGATATAGACAGTTATGGGAGGTGTTGGTCGCCAGTGCTGGTGTGAGCCTCCTCCGGCTCTGCGCACAGTTGTGCGTCGCCGGGCCTTGACGCTCCGGGTGCGCCGGCGGGTAGAGCAAGGTGGCCTGGCGGTTTTGTTACGTCGGTTTTGAGGAGGTCGGCCTGAGAATGTCCAAATCGGTGACAAAGACCCGAAACAGGTCCAAGGCGTCAGATAAGAACCGCATGATTTCAACGTTTCTGCGCGCGATTTACCGACATCGGAGCTCCTTTGTCACCGATTTGGACATTCTGAGCCCTTCGTCGCGATCAGCGGCCGATCAGTTCTCGGTCCGGGGCGCGCTTCGGGGCGTGTTGTCAACCAGTTCAGCAAGCTGAAGGCGTGCCTCGGCCTCGATGGCAGCCGTGTCGTACTCGGCTCGCTCGGCCTCGGCCATCGAGGCCAGCGACTCCTGCCTGACCTGCTCCCACGAGGATGTGGCCGTGAAGCTGACTGATGCGGCGCGCATGATCTTCCCCGTTCTTCTCTTCAATACGCTGGCTGGCCTCATGAGCGGCAGCGCGCCTGGAGCGCGGGACCTCAGCTTCTTCGTTTTTGGCTCCCTCTTATAGAGGAATTCAGCGTCCTGGTGCTCATATGCCTCGTGCGCAACACGTGCGTGCGCCAGCGCCGGCTTGAGCCAGGCGGCGCCTTGCCCGTTACGCTGTCACTCGTGAATGAGCTCGACAGCGTCAGCAGCAACGGAACCCCGGCCTGGGACAGCGCCCGCTACCTGCGGGAGATCCTCAAGGCCCCCGTCTACGAGGCGGCCGAGCACACGCCGCTCCAGGAGATGCCCGCCCTGTCAGCCCGCCTGGGCAACACTGTCGAGGTCAAGCGCGAGGACCTCCAGGCCGTCCACTCCTTCAAGATCCGCGGCGCCTACAACGCGATGCGCTCCCTGAGCGCGGCCGAGCGCGAGCGGGGCGTCGTCACCGCCTCGGCCGGCAACCACGCCCAGGGCGTGGCCCGCTCCGCCGCCCTGCTGGGGATCAGCGCCATCATCGTCATGCCCACCGTCACCCCGCAGATCAAGGTCGACGCCGTTCGCGCCCTGGGCGGCGAGGTCCGCCTCCACGGCGACAACTTCGACGCCGCCAAGGCCGAGGCCACCCGCCTGGCCGAGGCCGAGGGCTACTCCTACATCGCCCCCTTCGACGACCCCCGCGTCATCGCCGGCCAGGGCACCATCGGCCTGGAGCTCATCCAGCAGGACGCCCACCTCGACCGCGTCTTCGTGCCCGTGGGCGGCGGGGGCCTGGCCGCCGGCGTCGCCGTCCTCATCAAGCAGCTCATGCCCGCCGTCAAGGTCATCGGCGTCGAGCACGAGGAGTCGGCCTGTCTCAAGGCCGCCCTCCTGGGTGGCGAGCCCATCACCCTGCACCACGTGGGCCTGTTCGCCGAAGGGGTGGCCGTGCGCCGCATCGGCGAGGAGACCTTCCGCATGTGCCGGGCCCTGCTCGACGACGTCGTCACCGTCTCCTCCGACGAGACCTCTGCCGCCGTACGCGACATCTTCGATGACGTGCGCGCCATCTCCGAGCCCTCCGGGGCCCTGGCCCTGGCCGGTCTCAAGCGCTACGCCGCTGAGCACCACCTGTCCGGCGAGCGCCTCGCCTTCGTCCTGTCCGGTGCCAACCTCAACTTCCACCAGTTGCGCTACATCTCCGAGCGCAGCGAGATCGGTGAGCAGCGCGAGGCCATCCTCGGGGTCACCATTCCCGAGGAGCAGGGTTCCTTCCTGCGTTTCGCCTCGGTCCTGGGCGCCCGCTCGGTCACCGAGTTCAACTACCGGCTCTCCGCGGCCCGTGCCGCCACCGACCCCGCCCGCATCTTCGTGGGCGTGCGCATCGCCCGCCGCCAGGAGCGTGCCGAGATCGTGGCGGACCTGGAGGAGGCCGGCTACGACGTCATCGACCTCACCGACGACGAGCTCGCCAAGGTCCACGTGCGCTCCATGATCGGCGGGCGCGCCACCCCGGGCGTGCCCGAGCGCCTCTTCTCCTTCCTCTTCCCCGAGTCTCCCGGGGCGCTGGCCCACTTCCTGGAGGTCCTGGGTACCCGCTGGAACATCACCCTGTTCCACTACCGCACCGACGGTGCCGACTACGGCCGCATCCTGTGCGCCTTCGCGGCCGGGCCCGACGACGTCGAGCTGACCGAGCACATGGACCGGCTCGGCTACTCCTACAACGAGGAGACCACCGACCCCGCCTTCCGCTTCTTCCTGGCCCGTTGATCCGTGAAAAATGGGGCCTCCCGGCACCCTGAAGGCAGGGGGTGGAGCGGCTGGGCCCGTTGTGGCAGGTATCATGCAATAAGGGGTCGCTGCCTCTGTTGGAGTTCCCATAGAATTGTTGATGATTCATTTGTCGCGGCCGGGCGTGCCGTGATTGCGTAGAGCGGCCTCCACCTGACGCGATCCCGGCCCGGCCTCCCTTTGACCAGGAGAAATAACATGACCCGTCTTGCCGTCGTCGTCGGTTCCGTCCGCCCCAACCGTGTGGGCGGCTCCATCGCCCAGTGGGTGGTCGACCAGGCCAACGAGATCGAAGGCGTCGAGGCCGAGATCGTCGACATCGCCTCCTTCAACCTGCCCCTGTTCTCCGAGGAGGTCCCCCCGCGCATGGCCGTCCCCAGCGACCCGGCCGGCGCCGCCTTCGACGCAGCCCTGAAGTCCTTCGACGCGCTGATCTTCGTCACCCCCGAGTACAACTTCTCCATCCCTGGCGCACTGAAGAACGCCATCGACTTCCTCCAGCCCGGCGCCGTGGCCAACAAGGGCGTGGGCGTGGTCGGCTACTCCTACAGCGTCGGCATCCGCGCCGTCAGCCACCTCCAGCAGATCCTCCAGGGCATGGGCGCCACCGTCGTGGCCTCCAACGTGTTCCTGTCGCTCAACACCGACTTCGCCGACGGCGCCTTCTCGCCGGCCTCCTTCCACGACCCCGAGGTCCCGGCCATGGTGCGCGACGTCGTCGCCCACTCCGACGCCCTGGCCTCCCTGCGCTGAAGGCGCGGAACTCGGCTGACCAGCTGAACCGGAGGACGCCAGTCCACCACGTCGCCGTCGGCGGTACCTGCGGGTGCCCCGGCGGCGACGTCGTTCGTGCTGCGGCTGCCGGGTCTCGGATCAGCGGGTGGGTAGGGTTTCCATCATGACTGAGCGCAGCGAGCGAGGCGGTTCCCACCGGGACGACAGGGGCGGACGCGGCTACCGGGGTGGTTCTGGTGGCGGCGACCGCGGTTACCGAGGCGGCTCGGGTGGAGGCCGCGGGGGAGGGGGCCGTGGTGGCGACCGCGGTTACCGAGGTGGTGACCGTGGCTACCGGGATGGCGAGCGCGGCCGCTCGCGCCGCGTCTACGACGACGAGCCCCGCGACGGCCTCCTGGCCGACCTCGTCGGCCACCTCCACGCCCTCGACGGACGCTCCTACGCCGCCTACAAGGCGATCGTCGGGCGTTACCGCGCGCCCGCCGGCTGGTTCCTGCACATCGACCGCGTCCAGGCCGACCCCTACGCCCCGCCCACGCGCATCCACGTGGACGTGCCCACTGACCTGCACGGTCTGGAGCTGCTCGACGAGGCCGACCTGCTGGCCGACGTCGACCGGCGCCTGGCCGTGGGCGACTTCCTCACCCGCGAGCTGCACGCCGGATTCCGTGGTACGGCGCTGTCGATCGCCTCTCCCGGGCAGGAGATCCTTCAGCGCTCCAGCATCATCGTGCGCCCCGATGAGAAGAAGGAGGGGCCCGGTTGGGTCCTGGAGATCCGCGCCCGCCTGGCCCTGCCCGCCCAGGGCCGCTCCATCCAGGGCCACGAGGCCTCCCGGATCGTGGGGCGCGACCTCGTGCGCGAGCTGGAGGAGGCCATGGACCTCACCGGCGAGCGGGGCGACCGGCTCGTGCGCCACATCGCCATCCTCGAGGACCACCGGGCCCTGACCGCGACGGTGGCCCGCAACGGCTGGGTGTCCTTCCTCGCCGACGGATCCGTCCTGCCGCGCCGCTCCGGGGTGAGCGACGAGCCCCTGGATGGTGGTGTCCCCCTGGAGGCCCCCGACTCCATGGCCGCCACGGTCGAGCTCCCCCACGCCGGAACGGTGCGCGGCACCGTCGTCGAGGCGGGGGTCAACGTCATCGTCGGAGGCGGCTACCACGGCAAGTCCACGCTGCTGAGCGCCATCGAGCGCGGCGTCTACCCGCACGTGCCCGGGGACGGGCGCGAGCTCGTCGCCACGGTCCCCGACGCCGTCAAGGTGCGGGCCGCCGACGGGCGCGCCGTGACCGGCGTCGACCTGACGCCCTTCATCTCCCACCTGCCGGCCGGGCGCGACACCGCCTCCTTCACCACCCGCAACGCCTCGGGATCCACATCCCAGGCCGCCTCCATCATCGAGGCCGTCGAGGCCGGCTCCACCGCACTGCTGCTGGATGAGGACACCTCCGCCACGAACCTGCTCATCCGCGACTCGCGCATGCGCGAGCTGGTGGCCGCCGAGCGCGAACCCATCACGCCCCTGGTGGACCGGATCACCGCGCTCTTCCGCCGGCGGGGCGTCTCCACGGTCATGGTCATGGGCGGCTCTGGGGACTACCTGGACGTGGCCGACCGGGTCCTGCTCATGGACGCCTACCACCTGCGCGACGTCACCGAGCAGGCCCGCCGGGTCGTGGCCGACCAGCCCCGGCCCGTCACCGAGCTGGAGGACTTCGCCGAGCCTCGGCGGCGCGTCCCCGAGCCGGCCCCGCCGCGCACCCGTCGGGGACCGGTGCGCACCCGTGCCCAGGGCACCTCCACCCTCGTCCTGGACCGGGAGGACATCGACATCTCCGACGTCGGCGGCGTCACCGACCCCGGGCAGGCCGAGGCCATCGCCTACGCCCTGCGCGCCCTGCTGGAGCAGCGCTTCGACGGGGTCTCCCCGCTGCGCGAGTGCCTGGACGATCTCGAGGCCCTGCTCGACGACGAGGGCCTGGACGCCCTGACCGACGAGCACGAGCGGCCCGCCTTCCTCGTGCGCCCGCGCATGGTCGACGTCGGGGCGGCCGTCAGCCGCTACCGCAAGCTCGAGCTGGCCGGCCGGCCCGGCGAGGACTGACCGCTGGCCCCGCACCCACACTTCGACAAAAACTTCAGAAATGACCCGGAGCCGCGTCGTTTCTGAAGTTTTTGTTGGTGAGTGAGCCGGTGGTGGCTGCGCGGCTCGCGCTAGGCGGCTGAGCTGGTCCGGTACGCGCTGCGGTACTCGCTGGTGCGGGTGTGGATGAGGCGGGGGATCGAGATGGTCTTGTCGAACAGCCCGTCGCGGTAGCCGGCCTGGAGGCCGAACAGCACCATGACTCGCAGCGCCATGGGGTTGCTTGTGCGGGCCATGCGCCGCAGCGTCGAGTCGGGCATCTTGCGCAGGACGCTGACGATCCTGCCGGCGTCGCGCCAGTTGGCCCGGACTGGCGGAACGTTGAGGCGCTCGAGGGCCTCAACCTCGCGCAGGAAGAAGTCGGCTCCTTCCCTCTCGGCCGCGCGCCACCAGCCGGCGCGGTAGGTGGCCTCGAGCTGCTCGACAGCGTCGCACAGGGCGTCGTAGTCGACGCCGACAACCTCGGTGCGCAGCTCCTCGGCCCGGATCCGTTCCAGCGTGGCGTGCGCCAGCGGCAGGATGGCGCGGGCGACGTCGTCGACGGCGTTGTTGCGGGTGAGACGGTCCGCCTCCGGCAGGGGCTTGCCGTCTCGGGGCAGGTGGGCGTCGACCTCCTCCAGGTGGGCGATGGAGGTGCGCAGGTCGCTGGTGAGGCGGGCGGTGGAGCGTGGGACCCCCAGGGCGATGAGCAGCTCGGTCGCGGCGCGCCACTGGAAGTCCGTGTCCTCGGCCCAGTGGGTCTCCGACTGCGTCCCCTCCGGCGTCTGGTCCGGGGACGGGGTGCTGGTCTGCTGGCTGCTCATCAGGGTTGAGCCTCCTGTGGTGCGCAGGGAAACAGGTCAAGCGGTCGCGGGCGCTCAAGGCTGGGAGTGCTGGCTGGCGGCCAGGGGACAGCGTCTCAAGGCAACGTGTGAGAACCCTGGTGATTTACGCTTCAAAGGCTGGGGTGCTCTCCTCAGGCCGGCGCGTCTTCGGGGGCCAGGACGTCGGTCTGGGCGGGCAGGTCCGTGAGGCCGACCGGGCAGGTCACCCCGTTGGGGCCGTGGTTGCAGTAGCCGTTCGGGTTCTTGTGCAGGTAGGCCTGGTGGTAGTCCTCAGCCAGGTAGTAGGGCCCGCCGAACTGAGCCGGCGCGTCCGCTGCGTCCTCGATGGTGGTCACGCAGGTGCCCAGGCCCAGGCGGGTCAGCTCACCCTGGAAGGCCTCGCGGACCCGCACGGCCGTCTCGCGCTGGGCGGGCGTCGTCGTCCACACCGCCGAGCGGTACTGGGTGCCGATGTCGTTGCCGTGGCGGTTCAGGTGCGTGGAGTCGTGGTTCTCCCAGAAGGTCTTGAGCAGGGTCTCCCCGCTCTCGCCGCAGACAGCCGGGTCGTAGACGACGCGCACCGTCTCGGCGTGACCGGTGGTTCCGGTGCACACCTCCTGGTACGTGGGGTTGGGCGTCTCGCCGCCCATATAGCCGACCGACGTCGAGACGACGCCGTCCTGGCGCCACAGGATCCGCTCCACGCCCCAGAAGCAGCCGCCCGCCAGGTAGATGACCCGACTGCCTTCGGGCCACGGTCCGTCCAGGGGCGTCCCCAGCACCGGGTGGTCTCCGGGGGTGGGCAGGACCGGCGTCTCGCGGCCGGCCGGCGCCGATCCGCTGAGCGAGTGACGAAGGGCGTTGAACATGAGGACACGGTACTGCGCCCCGCCTCTATTCCCGCCCGCGCTTCACTGACCGCGAGGAAGAGGAGGGGCGAGACATCGAGCCGGGCATTTCTCTCGGCGCCCCACCGAGATTCTGAGGGGAGCCGAGAGAAATGCCCGGCTCGGCGGAAAGAGAATCAGACCCGCTCGACCTTGACGATCTCGGCCTTGATCTCCCGGCCGGTGGGGGCCTCGTAGGAGACGGTGTCGCCCGCGCGGTGCCCCATGAGGGCCTGGCCCAGCGGGGCGTCGGGGGAGAAGACCTTGACGCCGTCGGGCACGTCCGCGGTGATCTCCTGGCCGCCGAGGGCGAAGACCTGCTCCTTGCCCGCTACCTTCGCGGTGACGATCGTGCCGGCCGAGACCGAGCCGTCATCGGCTGCCTCACCGATCTGGGCGTTCTCCAGGGTCTCCTCGAGCTGGATGATGCGCGCCTCGTTGAGCCCCGCCTCCTCGCGGGCCGCGTGATAACCGGCATTCTCCCTCAGGTCACCCTCCTGCCGGGCCGCCTCCACGCGCTGGGCGATCTCCTTGCGCTCGGTCGTCTTGCGGTGCTCGAGCTCGGCGGACAGGCGGTCGTAGGCCTCCTGCGTGAGCCAGGTGCCCTGTGACTGCTCGGACATGGGTCCTCCTTGGATGACTGGTACTGGTCGCGCGGCGGCCGGTAGGGCCTCCTTGCGACGACGACACCCGGCGGCTCCTCGTAGGGCCAACCGGGTTTGAAGCGCGAGTCTACGCCGTAGTCTGAAGAGACACTGGGCACTTGACGAAAGGTCTTGAAATGTTGAGGGTTTGTGACGGTGGCCCGAGGGGTGTGAATCCACGCTGACCTGCCCGGTCAGTGTCAGACGCTGTTGTCAGGAAGTCGGTAGGACACATGGCCCGCTCGACGGCGTGGCGGTCGTCGAGCAGTGCCCAGTCGCCTTCCGGCCGGCCTCCCGAACCGTCTACCGCAGGACCGCCAGGAAGCAGGCCACGCACTGGCAGGCCCACGCGGCCACGGTGCACACGTGGAAGATCTCGTGGAAGCCGAACCAGCGCGGCGAGGGGTCGGGCGTCTTGCGGGCGTAGACCACTGCGCCCAGCGTGTAGGTCACGCCGCCGGCCACCAGCAGCCACACGATCGCCGGGCCGCCGGTTCTCCAGAACTGCGGCAGGAACCAGACTGCCACCCAGCCCAGGATGATGTAGAGGGCGGTGGTGAACCAGCGCGGAGCGTGCATCCACAGCAGGTTCGTGGCCGTGCCGATCGCGGCGCCCGCCCACACGATGCCCAGGACCAGGGCGGCCGTGCGTGTGGGCAGCAGCGCCGCCGACAGGGGCGTGTAGGTGCCGGCGATGAGCAGGTAGATGTTCGCGTGGTCGATCCGCCGCAGCGTGGCCGCCACCTTCGTGGACCAGTGCCCGGTGCCGATGTGGTAGATGCCGGAGTTGGCGAACAGCAGCAGCGAGCAGGTTAGGTAGATGGCGCAGGCCCACTTCAGGCCCGCCCCCGGTGCCAGTACCGTCAGCACGATGCAGGCCGCCAGGGCCAGCGGCGCGGTGCCGGCGTGGATCCATCCGCGTAACCTCGGCTTGACGGCGGCGATGACGCCCTTGGCGCTCGTGGACGCGGAGCGCTTCGGGGGCGCAGCCGGCGGCGTCGATGGCGATGTCGATGACATGGGCGTGGGCGTCCTTCTGGGTGGCGCGGGCCGCGAAAGGGGCGGTGTCTCTAACCTTACGAGTCCGTAGGTTACGTGAGCGTAGGTTGTGGTGGTATCCATCTGGAGGACGATGTGATTCGAGTGGCACGGTCGTTCTCTCCGGTCGGTCGCTCGGCGAGCGCCGTATGGGTGGATGCGGCCGAAAGGACTGACGTGCTCCCGTTGTCCCCCGGCAACCCTGAGTGAACCTGATGGTCGGGTTTGACCGGGCTGTTAATCGTCTCGCTCAGCGCCGGACGGATGACGCGCGATACCGTTGGAGGTGGCCCCGCGCCGTCGGGTCCCCGCCCTTATCACCACCACCGAGGAACCCTGAGGAACACGGCATGGCAGGCGACAACTTCCTCTATGACATCTACGAGCGTCGGCTGGCTGCGCGCATCGATCCGGCCACGGTGCCCCACCACGTGGGCGTCATTCTCGACGGCAACCGGCGCTGGGCCAGGTCCATGGGCTTCGGTGCCGCCCAGGGGCACAAGCGCGGCGCGGACAAGATCGAGGAGTTCCTCGGCTGGGCGGAGCAGATGGGGGTCCAGGTCGTCACCCTGTGGCTGCTGAGCACCGACAACCTCTCACGCGATCCGGCCGAGCTCTCGCCCCTGCTCGACATCATCGCCCACGCCGTCGACGAGCTCGCCGAGACCGGTCGCTGGAGGCTACGGCTCGTGGGCGCTGTCGACCTCCTGCCCGAGCCGCTGGCCGAGCGCCTGCGTGCCGCCGTCGCCCGGTCCCAACCGCCGGAAGCCAAGGCTGAGGGGAAGAAGGGCGAGGCCGTCGGTCCGGAGGACCGGCCCATGCAGGTCAACATCGCCGTCGGCTACGGGGGCCGTCAGGAGATCGCCGACGCCGTGCGCGAGCTCCTGCGCGAGCGGGCCGCCGCCGGGGCGAGCCTGGAGGAGGTCGCCGCCTCGCTCAGCGAGGAGGACATCACCGACCACCTCTACACCAAGGGCCAGCCCGACCCCGACCTGGTCATCCGTACCTCGGGCGAGCAACGGCTCTCCGGGTTCCTCCTGTGGCAGTCGGTGCACTCCGAGTACTACTTCTGCGAGGTCAACTGGCCGGCCTTCCGGCGCGTGGACTTCCTGCGGGCGCTGCGCGACTTCGCCAGCCGGGAGCGCCGTCTGGGAAGGTAGCCCGCCTCATGTTGTGGCCGTTGGGGGTGGGGTTGGGGCCTCAGGTGTCACGAATGGCGACTTTTCCGTCGATCCTGCGGCCGTCGTCCCTGGGCTGCGCCGTAAAACCGCTGGTCACAGCGTTTCGATGCTGGCCGCGGAGAGTGCCTGCGCGGTGAATAGTCGCCCGGAGTGACACATGGGCCGATGCGGGTGTGCGCTGGCGGGGATCAGACCTCGAGGAAGCCGCGCAGGCCGCGTTCGAGCAGGGCGCTGCGCACCTCGGCGACGAGGTCTCGCATGGAGGATTCCGCCGCTGCGGCGTCTCCGGCTGCGATCGCGCCGGCGACTCGCTCATGGAGCTCGAGCGCCTCAGGCTGAGGCACCTGTACCTGGCCGGTGAGCCTGGCCCGCCCGGAGAGCACCTCCGCGACAACGTCGGTTAGCGCCTTGAAAGTGTCGTTGTGGCTGGCCTCCAGGATGAGGCTGTGGAAGGCGATGTCGTCGTCGAGGTAGGAGGCGACGTTCCCGGTGGTGCCCTTGGCTCGAATCGCGGTCGCCAGCGTCAGTAGCCCGGAGCGCTGGTCCTCGGTGGCTCGGCGGGCCGCCGCCGCGGCGGCGACCGGCTCGATGGCGGCGCGCAGCTCGGTCAGGGCGCCGAGCTTGGGACCGTGCGGATCGGCCTCGAGCTGCCAGCGCACGAGCTCGGGCGCCAGGGCCGACCAGTGCTCGCGCGGTAGAACCACAATGCCCACCCGACGTCGCGAGGCGACGATGCCGACGGACTCCAAGGTGTGGACGCAGTCGCGCGCCAGTGTCCGGGAGACACCGTAACGGGACTGGATCGCCTCCAGTGTCAGGCTCTGGCCCGGCGTCATCTCCCCGGTCACGATGGCACGCCCGAGGGAGTCGAGGACGTCGCGACGGCGGTCAGTGGAGGGCATAGGCGGGCTTCCGGAGGAGTGGTGCGAGATGTCTGTGGGAGATGCTATCCGACCCTTTTAAAAGTACTACGTTTGAGGTAGATTTGTCGTATCAGTTCACGACAACGGCGTCATCAAGGAGCAGATATGAGTCGATCCGTTGAGCACCTCGTCCTCATGGGAGTCTCCGGCTGCGGCAAGACCACGGCCGCGCTCAACCTTCACCACGCACTGGGCTGGCCCGTCGCCGAGGCCGATGACTTCCACCCCGAGGTCAACATCGACAAGATGAGCCGCGGCATCGCCCTGACCGACGAGGACCGCTGGCCCTGGCTGGAGTCCATGCGCGACTGGATGAGCGAGCGCGCCGTCGACGGCGTCAAGACGATCGTCACCTGTTCCGCGCTCAAGCGTTCCTACCGCGACCTGCTCTCCAGCGCGCAGGGGCGGGTCTTCTTCATCCATCTGCTCGCCCAGGCCGATGAGCTCCAGGAGCGCATGGCTCACCGTGAGGGACACTTCATGCCCCCGAGCCTGCTGCCCTCCCAGTTCGCCGCCCTCGAGCCTCTGTCCGACGACGAGGACGGCGTCACCGTGGTCTCGCGGGCGACGCCGGAGGAGACCTTCGAGGCGATCCTCACCGCACTCGAGCAGGCCTCGGCCGCCGTTTGAGCATCGCTCCTCACTGACGATCGCCGGCGTCCACGCCAACCGACCGAGGCTCGCGGCGCACAGCCATCCCGGCCCGCCGAACCCGGCATGCGCACACCCCGTCCCCACTCCACCTTCCGACGACAACGGAGACAACAATGACGTTCACTCTTCCGGCCCAACCGGTCGTGCTGCCGGCAGCCGACACCGTGAGCCACACGGACAATCACATGCAGCTCATCGCGGCCGCCCTGCTCGGCATCGCCACGATCATCGTGCTCATCGTCTGGCGCAAGATGCACCCCTTCCTTGCCCTGACGCTGGGCTCGGCGGTCCTGGCCGTTGTCGCAGGCATCCCGCTGGCCGATACCTTCACCGCATTCACCAAGGGAATGGGATCCACGATCGGTGACGTGGGCACCCTCATCGCCTTCGGGGCGATCATCGGCCGTCTCCTCATCGACTCCGGTGGCGCCGACCAGATTGTCGACACCGTCCTGGCCCGCACGCCCGGCCCCCGCCTTCCCTGGGCGATGGCGCTCATCGCCTTCGTCGTCGGCATCCCGCTGTTCTTCGAGGTCGGCATCGTCCTGCTCATCCCCGTGGTCATGATCGTCGCCCGGCGGGCCCACCAGCCGCTCATCGCGCTGGGCGTGCCCGCCCTGGCTGGTCTGTCCGCGCTCCACGGTCTCGTGCCACCGCACCCCGGACCGCTCATTGCCATCAACGCCGTCAAGGCCGACCTGGGGCTCACCCTCGGACTGGGGCTGCTGGTCGCCGTACCCACGGTCATCATCTCCGGGCCCATCGCGGCCCGCTTCATGGCCAGGTGGGTGCCGATTGAGGCGCCCGAGCCACTGGGGGCCTCGGACGACGAGTACGAGGGGCCACGACCCTCCTTCGCGACCTCGATCATGGTGGTCCTGCTGCCCGTGGGACTCATGCTTCTGCGCACCGTCGTCGAGACCCTCGTCCCCGAGGACAGTGACAACCCGGCAGTCCACGCGGCCCTGTTCGTGGGCAAGCCGATCGTCGCCCTGCTAATCACGGTCCTGGCCTCCATGTACCTCTTCGGAACCCGCCTGGGGCTGAGCGCCGACAACGTCAGCGGACGGGTCGGGGCCTCGCTCGGACCCATCGCCGGGATCCTGCTCATCGTCGGGGCAGGAGGAGGGTTCAAGCAGACCCTTGTCGACTCAGGGATCGCCAGCATCATCGCCACGTGGATCCAGCAGGCGGCCGTACCCGCTCTCCTGGCCGGGTGGCTCGTTGCCGTCGCCGTGCGCCTGGCCACCGGATCGGCGACCGTAGCCACCATCACCGCGGCCGGCATCATGGCGCCGTTGGCCAGTCACATGCCGCAGACCGAGGTCGCTCTTCTCGTCCTTGCGATCGGTGCCGGCTCCGTCTTCCTCTCTCACGTCAACGATGCCGGCTTCTGGCTGGTCAAGGAGTACTTCGGGATGACTGTGGGGCAAACCTTCAAGACCTGGTCGCTGATGGAGACGGTCCTGTCCGTGGTCGCGATGGCGACGATCAGCCTCCTGGCGCTCGCCCTGGGAGTCCTCTGACCGGCCGTCGAGGTATGTGAGCGGGGTCCTTGGGACGTGGCGGATCCTCGGGCAGGATGGCTCCCTGGTCCGGGCGCCGCCCGGCCTGGCTGGTGCCCCGGTCCCGGCGCGCGTCGACACATCTACGCGCCGCGCCGTCGAACCGTGTCCGCCGGCACCTCACGCACCGACGCGCACGCCGCCAGCGACTCGCGCCGGCGTGCTCGCGGTCCCAATCGACAGGACCCTCGTGGCCGCACACCGCACCTCCGCCTCCCATCGTTTCGCCTCTGGGAAGACCCCGGCCGCCGGGGAGGCCACCTTCGCCTCCCTCGGCGTGGACTCTGACCTCGCCGCCGACCTCGACGCCCGCGGTTTCACCGCGCCCTTCCCCATCCAGGCCGCCACCCTGCCCGACACCCTCGCCGGGCGCGACGTGCTCGGACGCGGCCGCACCGGCTCGGGCAAGACCCTGGCCTTCAGCCTCCCGCTGGTCCAGCGCCTGGCTCAGCAGGACAAGGCCCGCCCCGGCCACCCCATCGGCCTGGTCCTGGCCCCCACCCGCGAGCTCGCCCTCCAGATCGCCGAGGTCATCGAGCCCCTGGCCCGCGTCGTCGACATGGACGTGACCACCATCTTCGGCGGGGTCTCCGCCAAGCCGCAGGAGAAGGCCCTCAAGGATGGGGTCGACGTCGTCGTCGCCTGCCCCGGCCGGCTCCTGGACCTCATGGGGCAGGGGCTCGTCAGCCTCGACGAGGTCGAGATCACCGTCCTGGACGAGGCCGACCACATGGCCGACCTCGGCTTCCTGCCCAATGTCCGTCGCATCCTGCGCGCCACCCCGCAGCGCGGCCAGCGCATGCTGTTCTCCGCCACCCTCGACAACGGCGTGGACGCGCTGGTCAAGGAGTTCCTCCACAACCCGCTGTAGCACTCCGTGGACCCCTCGACCTCGCCCGTGGACGCCATGACCCACCGCGTATGGATGGTCGCGGACAAGACCGCCAAGGACGGCGTCGTGCGGCGCCTGGCCTCCGGGGAGGGGCAGCGCATCCTGTTCACCCGCACCAAGCACCTCGCCCGGCGCTTGGCTCGCAAGCTCGTCCAGACCGGGATCCCCGCCGCCGAGCTGCAGGGCAACATGAGCCAGAACGCGCGCGAGCGCGCCATGCGGGCCTTCTCCACCGGGCAGGTCCACGTCATGGTCGCCACCGACATCGCCGCCCGGGGGATCGACGTCTCCGGCGTCGAGCTCGTGGTCCACGTCGACCCGCCCGCCGAGCACAAGGCCTACCTGCACCGCTCGGGCCGCACCGCCCGCGCCGGGGCCGCCGGGAGCGTCGTCACCCTCGTCCTGCCCGAGCAGAAGCACGATGTCCAGGTCCTGCTCAAGAAGGCGAGGATCCGCGCGGATATCGAGCGCATCCGACCCGACGACGGCGCCGTGACCGCCCTCGTGGGACAGGTCACCGACGCGATCGCGCTGGAGGACATGCCCGAGGGCGTGGCCGTCAAGGGCGGCAGCCCCAGCGGGCGGGCCTCCACCGGACGGCCGGGACACGGTCACGGTGAGGCGGGACGGGGCCGAGCCGGACGAGCCGGCCGTAGCGGCGGGGCGCGTGGAGGGCACGGTGGGCGCGGTGCGAAGCGGCGCGGCGGAAGCGGCCAACGGGGCTCCGGGCAGCCCTCCGGTCGGGGAGGCCGCAGCGGCGGAGCTCGTGGTGGGCGCGGAGCCCGGGGTCGCGGAGCCAAGGGAGGCCAGGGAAGTCCTGCCTGACGCCTCGCTCCCGCACTGAGTCCCCATCCGCGTCGGTGAGCGTCGTCGGACGCTGGTAGCCCGACCCAGGCCCGGGCCGAGCGGAACTGGAGCACCAGTGCTACGGTCGAGTGGCTGACGACGATCGGGAAGGCGGGTGGAGGTCGTGGCGGCGCATTTTTCGCGGAGGGCCCTGACCGGGGCGATGGCAGGTCTCTTCCTGGGCGGGTGTGCTGCTCGCGGTCCGAGGCAGGCGTCTGCGCACCCGACCCCGCCCCCGTACCTGCGCTCGCGTGGGCTGGGCGATGAGCCCAACCTGGACCCGGCGTCGGGGGACCTGCCTGCTCCCGCGGCCTTCTCCTACACCGACTCCGACGACGAGACCTCCGACTGCATCTTCTACGCAGCGGACGGTGCGCCTGTGGGGCTGGTTGTCTACCTCGACGGCGATGGGCAGTTCTTCCACAGTCAGGGCGGTCAGAGTCAGGATGAGAGGTCTCCCGGCGGCCTGGCAGGTGTTGGGGGCGTCGTCGAGGCCGCGGGCGCTCGAGGGTTCGACGTCGTCTCGGTGCGTTCTCCCGGAGACGATGGAATGTGGTGGTTGGAGGACCAGGACGGGAAGATCCGCTACCTGGAGGAGACGCTCGACTACGTGGCCGCCGAGTGCGGGGCCAACATGGATCAGCTGTGGCTCGTGGGCTACTCCGGCGGCTCTGAGTTCATCAGTCAGCGGTTCTTCCCCGCCTATGCCGAGCGCATGCCGGGCGGGGGCTTCATCAACTTCGGGGGCGGTGACGCGCCCGAGGAGAGGGCGGCGGCCTTCTCCGGAGACGCCAAGGAACGGCTCTCGCTGAACTGGGTGACCGGAACCCGTGACGTCTCCAGCAACAGCCTCGATGGATTCGACGGCATCGGGCACGCCCGCAACAGCCTGGCCTACTACCGCTCGGCGGGCTTCGGTCACACCTGGAGCGAATGGCCCGACGACGACCATGGCAGCATCACCGAGAAATTCGGCCGCTACGTCGGGCGCGTGCTTGATGCTGCTGCAAGCGGAAAGTAAGAAAAGGCTGCCTCGGAGGTTGGATAGTGAGTCTTTGGAGCAGTACGCGAAACGTAAGACTCAGCCGTGAGACCCGGATATGTCGTTGTGGCCGCGCGGCCTGGCCCCACTACCGTTGTCCGTGACTCCCTCAGTGCCTATCTCGGCTTACGTCCCAGGAACGAGTAGGGCCCCGGTCCCTGGTGGGGCCGAGGCCGGTGCGGTACCCCCTGTGGGGCTCGAACCCACGACCTTCGGATTAAAAGTCCGCAGCTCTGACCAACTGAGCTAAGGGGGCGCACCAACGGCCGGAAGCAGAGTCCAGACGCCGTCGGCAGGTGTCAGCATAACCGGACAACCGACCACTGTGTCGAACCCGCCGCGCGGCTGGCCGCCGGCCTTTCCGCCGTCGGCCGGAAGTGAACCGGTGAGGGAGGGCTTGTCCTCTCGCGAGACAATAAGCCTGCGCGTCGTCGCCGGCGCGCCCACACCGCGTGAGGAGTCCCCATGGCCCGCCAGTTCCACCGTCCCGCCCGGCTCGACCCCGAGGCCGCCGAGCAGATCGAGGGCAGCGCCGACACCGCCGTCGCCTCCGAGCTCGCCCACCGGGCCGCTCAGGCCCTCATCGGCGGCTTTCCCGGTACCGAGGACGGCGACGACCCCATCACCCGCTCCGGCATCGTCACCGCGGTCGCCACCAACGGCGTCGACGACATCGCCGAGCTGTGGGCGGACTCCCCGGCCACCACCCTGCCCGGCACCCTGTGGCGCCTGTTCCTCGTGCGCGAGTGGATCCGCCGCGATCCCGGGCTCGTTGCCCGCCGCTACGCCACCCTCGTCGACCTCACCGAGGCCGACGAAGCCACCACCGCCCGCCTCGAGTCCGCCCTTGGTGAGGCGCGCGCCGTGCTCGCCCCTGCCGACCTGCGCGAGCGCCTCGATGCCGTCCTGGCCGGTGGCGTCGAGGGCTCAGTCACCGCGATCGCCCCGCTGCTCAGCGCCACCGCCGGCTTCCTGCGCGCTCTGGCGGCCGGCTCCAACCCCGTGTGGATCGAGGACGACGCCGACGAGCTCGCCGACCGCGTCACCCGCCGCGACTCCGCCCTCCTGGTCACTGCCGACGAGCTCACCGACGCCGCCCGCCGCGCCGCCGCAGGCCTCCTCGACTGAGAGGGCCTTGCGCAGGGGCTATCCGAGCGCGGGATGTCCAAATCGGTGACAAAGGCCCGGAGCAAGCGCCCGTAGGTGGATCAAAACCGCATGATTCCGCGGTTCTGCTGAAGGCGTGAAGAGTGTGCAGGCTCCTTTGTCACCGATTAGGACACCAACGGCACCATCGGCGAGATCATGAGCGCTGCGTCGGTGCAGTACCCACGCGCATCGTTGTCGCTGTGGGCAGGAAGGCCGTGCTGACGCTCGGATGCGGTTGCCGAACAGCCGCTGCACGAGGACTGGATCGCCGTGAGGAACAGGTAGGTGCGCCGGAGGAGACGTGGGGGAGCGCGAGCGGGGTCGCCTATCGACCGTGAGTCCTCAAGAGCGGGCGGGAGTGGCGGTAGCTTGCGCACTCGCCGAACTGGAGCGGATCGCCGCCCCACAAGGCCGCCCGGACGTGGGACCATGTGGACATGACCAACGACGCGCACCACTCCGCCCCCACGCCGCTCTCCCGCTTCCTGGGCGGGTGGATGCGCCACCCGAGTCCCCAGGAGCCCGAGCAGGTGTCCGACGACGTCGAGGCGGCCGAGGCGGCCCAGTCGGCGGTGTCCCCGGAGGCCGCGGGCCCCGGCGAGCCGGCGGTCTCGGCCGAGGTCGCCGAGCCCGAGGGCCAGAGTGAGCCTGACGACGCCCCGGCCTCTCCCGACGGGTCGCCCACCGACGACGGGAGCCCCGAGGGACACAAGGCTGCCGAACACCCAGAGGGACCCGACGACTCAGCCGACTCCGAGGACAGCGAGGAGTCCGTCGAGGAGGAGCACATCATCGAGGTCGCCGATCCGCGAGACTTCGCCGATGACTCCGGCCCCCAGTACGAGGATGAGGACTTCGACGACATCGTCGGCGGCGAGGCGGCCCCGGCTCCCGGCCCCATCGGCACCGCGACCCCCGCCATCGCGCCCTCCTCCATCACCTCCGCCAGCTCGCAGTCGGCACCTTCCGCCGCTGAGGCCCTGGCGACGCCGTCGACCGCCGCGCCGGGGGAGCAGGGAGCCTCCGCCCCCGGCAGCGCGGCCAGCTCGGGCCATGCCGTCAGCCCTGTCAGCGCAGCCTCCTCGGCCACCGCTGCCACCGCGGCCGACGCCGCGGCCTCGGCCGCCTCCGCCGACACCGCCCAGGTCGACCCCGAGGACCTCCTGCCGCCCCTGAAGTCCTTCAAGAACCGCTTCATCGACCGGGAGCTGACCTGGCTTGACTTCAACGAGCGGGTCCTGGAGCAGGCCGAGGACCACACCCTGCCCCTGCTGGAGCGCGCCTGGTTCCTGGCGATCTTCTCCTCCAACCTGGACGAGTTCTACATGGTGCGCGTCGCCGGGCTCATGCGCCGCATCAAGGCCGGCATCACCCCGGTGCGCGCCTCCGGCCTGGACGCCAACCAGGTCCTGGCCCAGGTCACCAGCCGCGCCAAGGAGCTCACCGCCCGCCAGGCCGCCCTCTTCCAGGAGGACATCCGCCCCGCCCTGGCCGGTCACAACGTGGACATCCTGGGCTGGGACGAGCTCAACTCCGACCAGCAGGAGCGCCTGACCCGCTACTTCCGCCACCAGATCTACCCGGTCCTGACCCCGCTGGCGGTCGACCCCTCCCACCCCTTCCCCTACATCTCGGGCCTGTCCCTCAACCTCGCTGTCATCCTGCGCAACCCGCGCAGCGGCAAGGAGCACTTCGCCCGCATCAAGGTCCCCGACTCCCTGCCGCGCCTGGTCCAGGTCCCCGGCCGCGAGCTCGACGCCGCGGACAAGGCCGCCGGCTGCGCCGTCATCCCCCTGGAGGTCGTCGTCGGTCAGCACCTCGACCACCTCTTCCCGGGCATGGACATCCTGGAGCACCACCTTTTCCGGGTCACCCGCAACGAGGACCTCGAGGTCGAGGAGGACGACGCCGAGAACCTCCTCAAGGCCATGGAGAAGGAGCTCGAGCGGCGCCGCTTCGGCGACTGCGTGCGCCTGGAGGTGGAGGACACCATCTCCTCATTCACCCGTCGCTACCTGGTGCGGGCCCTGGGTCTCAAGGGCGACGACGTCTTCGAGCTCCCCGCCCCCCTGGACCTGACCTGCCTCAACCAGCTCCACGACCTGGACATCCCCGACCTGAAGTACCCGCGCTTCGTGCCGGTGACGGCCGCGGGCCTGGCCGCCTACGAGTCCTCCTCCGCGCCGGACGTCTTCGCCGCCATGCGCGAGCACGACGTCCTCCTGCACCACCCCTACGACTCCTTCTCCACCTCAGTCCAGGAGTTCGTGGCCCAGGCCGCCGCCGACCCCAAGGTCCTGGCCATCAAGCAGACCCTCTACCGCACCTCCGGCGACTCCCCGATCGTGGACGCCCTCATCGAGGCCGCCGAGGCCGGCAAGCAGGTCGTCGCCATCGTGGAGATCAAGGCCCGCTTCGATGAGGAGGCCAATATCTCCTGGGCCCGCAAGCTTGAGCGCGCCGGCGTCCACGTCGTCTACGGCATGGTCGGCCTCAAGACGCACTGCAAGCTGCTGCTCGTCGTGCGCCAGGAGTCCGACGGCCTGCGCCGCTACTGCCACGTCGGCACCGGCAACTACCACCCCAAGACCGCCCGTGGCTACGAGGACTTGGGGCTTCTGACCTGTGACCGCGACGTCGCTCAGGACCTGACCACCCTGTTCAACCAGCTCTCCGGCTACGCCCCGCGCGCCCGCTTCCGCCGCCTGCTCGTGGCTCCCCGAGGCCTGCGCGACGGGCTCGTCGAGCGCATCGAGCAGGAGATCACCAACCACCGGGCCGGCCTGCCCGCCTGGATCCGCATCAAGGTCAACTCCATCGTCGACGAGACCGTCATCGACGCCCTCTACCGCGCCTCGCGCGCGGGGGTGCCGGTCGACATCGTCGTGCGCGGCATCTGCGGTCTGCGCGCCGGTGTCGAGGGTCTCAGTGAGAACATCCGCGTGCGCTCCATCCTGGGGCGCTTCCTGGAGCACTCGCGCATCTACGCCTTCGCCGGCGGCGGCCAGACCGAGCTGTTCATCGGCTCGGCCGATCTCATGCACCGCAACCTCGACCGCCGCGTCGAGGCCCTGGTGCGCATCACTGATCCCGCCATGGTCGAGGACCTTGAGTGGCTGGTCACCCACTGCGCCTCCGACGACGTCTCCTCCTGGCACCTCCAGCCCGACGGCTCCTGGGAGCGTCACCTCGTTGACGCGGAGGGCAACCGCCTCGAGGACATCCAGACCAGCCTCATGGCCCGGGCGCGCTCGCGCGTCAAGGGTCGTCACTGAGACGGCCGTGCCATGAGCTCGTCCAGCAAGAAGAACAGCTCGCGTGAGACCGTGAAGGCCGCAGGCGCCCTCGTGTGGCGCGAGAACGGCAAGCACCTCGAGGTGCTCCTGGTCCACCGTCCCCGCTACGACGACTGGTCCATTCCCAAGGGCAAGGTCGACCCCTGCGAGTCCGTGCGCACCTGCGCGGTGCGAGAGGTCGCCGAGGAGACCGGCGTGCAGGTCGTCCTGGGTCAGCCCCTCAGCCGCGTCCACTACAAGCTCGCCGACGGCTCCCGTAAGAAGGTCCACTACTGGGCCGCCCGTGTCGCCCTCGACGCCTCGGCCGCCGTCGCCGCACGCTGCGCCGTCAAGCCCGCCTCCACCAAGGAGGTCGACGCCGTCGAGTGGCTGCGCGTGGGGCAGGCCCGCAAGCGCCTGACCTACTCCTACGACCGTGACCTGCTCGGCGAGCTCGTCGACCTGTGGGAGGACGGCAAGCTCGACACCTGGACCCTGGTCCTCGTGCGCCACGGCCGCGCTGTCAAGCGTTCCGTGTGGAACCGCCCCAAGGAACGGGACAAGGAGACCGACGAGGCCACCCGCCCCCTGACCCACGACCAGGGCGAGACCCGGGCCCGTGCCCTCGTCCCGATCCTCGCCGCTTACGGGGTGGGCCGCGTCATCACCAGCCCCTGGAAACGCTGCGTGGACACGGTTGCCCCCTACGCCACGGCTGCGGGCCTGACCCTGGAGACGGCCGGCGCCTTCACCGAGATGGCCCACGCGAAGAACCCCAAGGGCGTGCGCTCTCTGGTCAAGAAGGTCCTGCGCGTGCGCGAGGAGCCGACGGCGCTGTGCACCCACCGGCCCGTCCTGCCCACCATCATGGACGTCGTCTCCCAGTACGCCCCCGGCAAGCTCCTGCGCTCCGTGCCCGATAGGGACCCCTGGCTCAAGACCGGGGAGATCCTCGTGGTCCACATGGCCCGCCGCCCCCGCGGCAAGATCCGCGCCGTCGCCATTGAGAAACAGCGCCCCGTGCTGTCCGAGGGGCGCTGACCGGGGCCTCCGACCACCACGCCGAACCGACCGGTGACGCTCCTCACGGAGAGTGTTTACCTTTCGTTTACCGACGTCACCCGGAACCTTCATCCGGGGCGCCTATCGTCACCGCTGCCTGACAGTCGTCCGGCACCCGACCCACCTCCCGACTCAGCGAGGAGAGCCTGTGCTCCTGACCCGTCGCGGCGCCCTGGGCACCCTGAGCGCGGCCGCCCTGACCGCGCTGGCCGCCTGCGGGCGTGACGCCGGCCCCGCCGACCCCAACGCCTCCAGCGACCTGAAGGGGGAGATCCGCGGCGCGGGAGCCACCTCCCAGTCCGATGCCCAGGACTCCTGGATGAACGCCTTCATGGGCGCCAACCTGCGCGCCACCGTCGACTACGCCGGTGGCGGCTCCGGGGCCGGACGCACCAAGCTCGTCGAGGGCGCCGTCGACTTCGCCGGTACCGACACCCCCATGACCACCGACGAGATCAGCAGGATCGGTGGCGTCGTCGAGCTGCCCCTCTACATCTCCCCGATCGCCGTGGCCTACAACCTGCCCGGCTTCACCGGGGAATCCCACGTCAAGATGACCGGAGAGGTCCTTGCCAAGGTCCTCTCCGGCGCCATCACCCGCTGGAACGACCCCGCCCTGGCCGCCCTCAACCCCGGCGCCGCGCTGCCGGACCAGCGGATCATCGTCGTCGGCCGTTCCGACGACTCCGGCACCACCAAGGCCCTGACCACCTACCTGGCCACCGTCGCCCCCGAGGTGTGGACCCATGAGCCCGAGGAGACCTGGCCGCTGCGCGGCGGCCAGTCCGGCGACGGCACCGCCGGCATGATCCAGACCGTCTCCGCGGCCACCGGCACCATCGGCTACGCCGACGCCTCCAAGGTCCCCGCCACCCTGGGAACCGTCGCCGTCGGCAGCGACGGGGCCTACGTGCCCGTCTCCGCCGACGCTGCGGCCGCCGCCCTCGACGCCGCCACCCTGGGCGCCGAGGCCGACGAGACCCGCCTGCTCTACACGCCCAGTCACGACGCCGACGGCGCCTACCCCATCGTCCTGGTCTCCTACCTCGCCGCCCGCCTGAGCTACGACGACGCCCAGATCGCCGCCGTCGTCAAGGCCTACCTGCGTTTCGCGGCCTCCACAAGAGGGCAGGATGCCTCTGCCAAGGCCACCGGCTGCGCCCCCATCACCCGCGAGATGCGCGAGAAGATCAACGCCGCCATCGACAAGATCTCCGCCTGAGCCGGCCGGCCAGCCATCACGACGCCGCACCGAACCGCACATGTCCAGCCAGCACCCGCCCACCCAGCCGCCGTCTCAGACACCCCGAGGAGGGTCAGCCGTGGCCAGCACCACCGCACCGTTGTCGTCGGCCCCACCGCCCGGCGCCGTGACCGCGCCCAGCAGCTCCGACGACGTCGCCATCCAGCCCGGGAAGGCCCCCGGGCAGACCGGCAACCGGATCTTCACCGGGCTGTCCTTCGGGGCTGGCACCCTCATCATGGTGGTGCTCGCTCTCGTGGCCGCCTTCCTCATCCGGGAGGCGCTGCCCGCCCTGACGGCCTCGCGCGAGACGCTGGAGTCGGTCTCCTTCATGCGCGATCGCAGCCTGTGGGGCTACGTGGCCCCACTCGTCTTCGGCACGCTGCTGTCCTCGACCATCGCCCTGGGTGTCGCGGTGCCGCTGAGCATTGGGGTGGCCCTGTTCATCTCCCACTTCGCCCCGCGGCGCCTGGCCCAGGCCCTGGGCTACATGGTGGACCTGCTGGCCGCGATCCCCTCGGTGGTCTTCGGCCTGTGGGGCTTCCTGTGGCTGGTGCCCCTGCTCGACCCCATCAACACCTGGCTGAGTGACAACCTCGGCTTCATCCCGCTGTTCGCCGACTACACGGCCCCGGCCAAGAACATCACCACCGCCTCGCTGGTCCTGGCCGTCATGATCCTGCCGATCATCACCGCCACCATCCGCGAGATCTTCCTCCAGACGCCGACGCTTCAGGAGGAGGCCTCCCTGGCACTGGGCGCCACCCGCTACGAGATGATCCGCCAGGCCGTCCTGCCCTTCGGCCGATCCGGCATCATCTCCGCGTCCATGCTGGGGCTCGGGCGCGCCCTGGGCGAGACCATGGCGGTCCTCATGATCCTCTCGCCCGGTATGGGGCTGAACCTCCGCGTCCTCCAGGCCGGTCAGCACCAGACCATCGCCGCCAACATCGCCTCGCAGTTCCGCGAGGCCTACGGGCTGAGCGTCAACGTGCTCATCGCCACCGGCCTGGTCCTGTTCATCATCACCTTCGCGGTCAACTCCCTGGCGCGGTGGATCATCGCGCGCCGCTCCGACTTCTCAGGAGCCAGCTGATATGACGCCCACACACACGCCCGAGCCCACCTCCGACGCCGCTTCCAACGGCGCGGCCTCCCGCCCCGACCCGGCCACCGGTGCTGCCGGCGAGACCGGTGCCCCCGCGCCCAAGTCCCTCAAGGCCGCGCTCGCGGCCGCCGAGGCCCCGGCCGCCCCGGTCGACCCGCTGGCCGACCCGCCCTCCATCGAGGGCGTGCCCCTGACCTCCTACCGTCTGCCCGACTGGTTCATCTGGGCGGCGCTGGGAGCCGCCTTCGTCGTCGTCGGCGGGATCGGCCTGCTGGCCGGATGGAGCATCGCCGCCGTCGTCACCCTGACCGCCCTGGTCTGGGTGGTGGGCGCCACGGCCGTCTCCTGGGTGCGCGAGGGCGATCGCTGGGGCCGCAACACCCTGGTGACCCTTCTCATCTACCTGTCCTTCGCCATCGTCATGGTGCCCCTGGTCTCCCTGGTATGGATGGTCCTGTCCGGCGGATCGGCCCGCTTCGGCTACGACTTCCTGACCACGAACATGCGCGGCGCCGACGCCTCCAACGGCGGCTTCTACCACGGCATCGTCGGCACCCTCCAGATCACGGGGATCGCCACCCTCATCTCCGTGCCCCTGGGGCTGTTCACCGCCGTCTTCCTCGTGGAGTACAACGGCGGCTGGATCGCCCGGGCCATCACCTTCCTCGTCGACGTCATGACCGGCATCCCCTCGATCGTGGCCGGGCTGTTCGCCTACTCGATCTTCCTCATCGCGGCCGGTCCCCGCTACCAGGCCGGCATCATCGGCGCCGTGGCCCTGAGCGTCCTCATGACGCCGGTGGTCATCCGCGGCGTGGAGGAGATGCTCAAGCTCGTCCCCTCCCACCTGCGCGAGGCCTCCTACGCGCTGGGCGTGCCCAAGTGGCTCACCATCGTCAAGGTCGTGCTGCGCACCGCGGTGGCCGGCATCACCACCTCCGTCATGATCGCCATCGCCCGCGTCATCGGCGAGACCGCCCCGCTGCTCATCACCGTGGGGCTGACGATCCGCACCAACACCAACCCGCTGAACGGCTCCATGTCCACCCTGCCGGTACTCGTCTACGACCAGTACTCCCGCGGGGAGGCCGCCGCCATGGAGCGAGCCTGGGCCGGGGCGCTGACGCTCATCATCCTGGTCATGCTGCTCAACCTCGCGGCCCGCCTCATCTCCAAGTACTTCAGCCCCAAGGGCGGCCGGCGCTGAGCCCCGCCGGGCCCACCGCGCCCGCAGCGCCACCAGAGCCCACCACCGTTCACCTCAGGTAAAGGAACCGACGTGTCAAAGCGCATCGACGTCATCGGCGAGAACATCTACTACGGCGACTTCCTGGCCGTGAAGGACGTCAACGTCGTCATCGAGCCTAAGTCCGTCACCGCCCTCATCGGCCCCTCCGGCTGCGGGAAGTCCACCTTCCTGCGCACCCTCAACCGCATGCACGAGACCATCCCCGGCGCCCGCGTCGAGGGCCAGGTCATCGTCGACGGCGTCAACCTCTACGGACCCGGCGTCGACGCCGTCCAGGTGCGCCGCGCCATCGGCATGGTCTTCCAGCGGCCCAATCCGTTCCCCACCATGTCCATCGCCGAGAACGTCCTGGCCGGGGTGCGCCTCAACAACCGCCGCATCAAGAAGTCTGACGCCGACGACCTGGTGGAGGCCTCCCTGCGCGGGGCCAACCTGTGGGACGAGGTCAAGGACCGCCTGGACCGTCCCGGCCTGGGCCTGTCCGGCGGCCAGCAGCAGCGCCTGTGCATCGCCCGAGCCATCGCGGTCAAGCCCGCCGTTCTGCTCATGGACGAGCCCTGTTCCGCCCTGGACCCCATCTCCACGCTCGCCATCGAGGACCTCATCTCCGAGCTCAAGACGGACGACACGATCGTCATCGTCACCCACAATATGCAGCAGGCCTCGCGCGTGAGTGACATGACCGGCTTCTTCAACCTGGAGGCCACTGGCAAGCCGGGCCACCTCGTCGAGTACGACTCCACTGACAAGATCTTCTCCGCCCCCAGCCAGCAGGCCACTGAGGACTACATCTCCGGGCGCTTCGGCTGAGGAATGAGAGGCCAGGTGTCACGAATGGCGACTTTTCAGGCCGTCTGAGGCCGCTCTGAGCGCACCCTGATTCACGTTTGTGCAGGTCAGTGCGTGATATGTCGCTCCGGGGGCTGGTGCCGCGCAGGTAAAAGTCGCCCGGAGTGACACTTTTGGGCGCCTTGCGTGACAGGGCGGTGCGGTCACGAGACGGAGGCGGGCGACAGGCCGCTCGGGAGAGATGGGGACGTCGGGCCGGAGAGCGCCAGTCGGCGCGAATGCCGCTCGCGGCGGCTTGAGTTGGAGCCCGGGGCCCGTCACGGCCCGACGCCGCCCACGAGTCTACAGGTCCGGGCTTGTGACCGTCCCGGTGTCCGCCCAGCGGTCGAAGCTCCCGTGAGTGCCGACCGCCCCTACACGTCCTCGGGTGCGTCCAGACGGTAGCCGACGTTGCGGACCGTGCCGATGAGGTTGTCGTGCTCGGTGCCCAGCTTGGCGCGCAGGCGCCGGATATGGACGTCCACCGTGCGTGAGCCGCCGATGTAGTCCTCGCCCCACACCTCGTGCAGGAGCGCATCGCGGGTCAGCACCCTTCCCCGGTTGGCGGCCAGGAACTTCAGCAGCTCGAACTCCTTGTAGGTCAGGTCCAGGATCACCCCGCGCAGACGGGCAGTGTAGGCAGTGACGTCGATGACGAGGTCCCCGACCTCGATGCGGTCGTCATCGACCTCGGCCACCACCGGGACGTGGGCTCGCAGCAGCCGCAGCCGGGCCGACAGCTCGGCGGGCTCGGCACCGGACATGACGAAATCGGCGGCTCCCCAGTCGATCTGGACCGCGGCAGCGCCGCCCTCCTCCAGGATGAGGATGATGGGCGGGCAGTCCATGGGGCCGGTGAACAGCTGGCACAGGGCACGGGCCCGGGTCAGGTCCCCACGCGCGTCGATCATGACGACGTCGGCGCTGTCCACCTCCACGTAGGAGGAGGGGATCGGGGGGAGGCACTCCACCTGGGAGTCGAGGAAGGCGGCGGCGGGCAGGACGCTGGTGGCGTCGCTCGCATGAGTGAACATGATGATCCGCATGGCCGCTCCTTCCAGGGCTCCGACCGGGACTCGCCGGTGCGTACGACCTGAGCAGCGGCGGTTCTGTCAGGGTAAGTCAACCACACGTGGCCGAGTGAGGAATCCTTCGGACGGCAACCGACCGGATAGGGGGATCCGGGCCGAGGGAGGTCGGAGTGGGGGTGACGGTCGCCGGGGTGTGGGACGATGCCTCCTGTGACTACCCACCACCGACGAGCCCAACCGGCTGCGCGCGCCCGTGGAGCCTCCCGCGACTCCAACGATGGAGCCATTCCTATGGCCCCCGCTGACGTGCGCGGTGCGACCGACTGGGCCAGCGTCATCGGCACGAGTGAGTCCGGGGGGACGAGCGCATCGGCGTCCTCGGCCGGTTCTCCGGCGTCCGCGCGCTCGGCCGACTCGGTGGACACCCTCGACGTCGCCGAGGATCTGGGCTACGCCACCCGCCGGGCCTCCAACCGCCCCAAGGAGCCGGGCCTGGTGGACCCGGCCTGGACCAGGCTCGCCTTCGCGGGCCTCGTGCCGCTGCTGTTGGCGGTCGGCTCGGTGCTGCCCGGCTGGGTGAGGCTGGCCCTTGTGGCCGTCCTGGTGCCGGCCGCCGCCCAGGGCTGGCCCGCGCTCGTACGCGCCCGGCACGACCTGGGGGCCACGATCGTCATGACGATCAGTGGGCTGGCGGCCGCGGCCAGTGTCTATTTCCTCGACGACATGGGGGTGGCCGGCCTGGTCATGGCCTTCTCGATCCTGGTGGCCTTCGTCGGGCAGATGCTGCGGCGCGACGGCCGGCACAATCTGGTGGAGGACCTGTCCTCAACAGTCGCCGGATGCCTCGTCGTGGTCTCAGGATCGGCCTGGTGCGCCCTGGAGCCCGGGCTGGCCGACCCGGCCGTCGTCGTGCCCACCTGTCTGGCGCTGTTCGTCGGCGCAGTCCTGACCGTCCTCAACGTGCGCGCCCGGATGCTGGAGGCCCTCACCGTCATGGTCCCGGCGCTGCTCGCCGGCGGTGCCGGTTACGTGCTGGCGGCAGCCGGCTTCTTCGGCCTGTCCCACATCAGCGCGATGGCGGCCCTGCAAAGTGCCGTGGCCTGCCTCGTCGTCGGCTTCGTGGCCGGGGTTCTCATGGCCGCCGGCAACCGGGTCCTGTGGACCCACCGGTGGGTGCCCGGCGGGCGGGCGGCGGTGGCCTCCGCGCTCGTGCCGATCTTGTCGGTCGGCGTCCCGGTCTACGCCATCGCCCGCCTCATGGGCGGATTCCTCGCCGGCTGACGACGGCCACCCAGCCCTGCGAGGGCCCGAAAACCCGCATCAAGGTGTCTGAATGTCCAAATTGGTGACAAAGAGATTCCGAGTCTCTGCGGTCAAGCGAAGGAACCGCGGAATCATGCGGTTTCATCTGGCGCGCTCAGTGTTCTTCACCGCCTTTGTCTCCGATTTGGACACTGCGGTGCTGATCCTGTCCGGATCTTCAGCTCCGGACCGCGCCGGACACTCAGGGCGCTGGCGGTTCCGCACGGCCCGGGCGGGCGGCGCGTGTCCCGGGCTGGGGTGACGTCGTAGGCTGCGGGCATGGCATTCACTCTTCCTGACGACCTCGCCCCCGAGCTCTATCCGCTGGCCTGGCTGGTCGGCACCTGGCGCGGCTACGGCATTCTCACCTACGGCGAGACCGTGCCCGAGCAGGCCGTCTACCAGGAGATGAGCTTCGACCACGACGGCGGCCCCTACCTGCGCCAGACCACCACCATCTGGACGGTCGACGCCACGCGCTCCAAGAACCTCGACTTCGAGATGCCCGGCCTCCAGGGCGCCTCCCTGCTTGCCCCCGCCCAGATCTGGTCCACCGAGACCACCTACTGGCGGCCCGTCGGCCAGGAGCAGCCCGACGGCGCAGACGCCGCCGCTGAGAGCACCGAGGCCGCCGACGACGCCGAGAGCACCGGCCCGCTCATCCCCGTCACCCGGCTCGAGCTCGTCTCGACCGACCCCGCCGGCCACGTCGGTGTCTGGGAGGGCTGGATCCAGGGGCCGCGCGCCCAGGTCGGCACCCAGGCCGTGGGCCGGGCCCGCACCGCCGCCCCCGTGGAGGAGATGACCCGCATGTTCGGGCTCGTGGGCGGCGACCTCATGTGGACCCAGGACATGGCCGCCTTCGGTCAGAGCGAGGTGACCACCTACGCCTCCGGCCGGCTCGGCCGCGTCGATGACCCCGACGACCCCGCCGCCCAGCCCGGCTCCGGCCTCGAACCGGCCGACGAGGCGTCTGAGCCCTCCGAGCCCGCCTCCGACGACGCCGAGCCGACCGCCTGATGCTCACCTCCCCACTGCTGACCCGCCCTGGCGCCGTCGCCTCCGCCCCGGGCGACCCCGACGAGACCGTCCCTTCCCACTTCGGCGACCCTGGGCGCGAGCAGGCCGCCCTGGCCGAGGGTCGGGCCGCCTGCGCCCTGGCGCGCGACGTCGTCGCCGTCACCGGGCCGGACCGCCTGAGCTGGCTGACCACGCTGTCCAGTCAGGTCCTCACCGCCCTGGAACCCGGCGACGGCGGCGCGGAGGCGCTGCTCCTCGACGCCCAGGGGCACATCACCCACGCGCTCGCGGCCCTCGACGACGGCCACACGCTCTGGCTCACCACCGAGGCGGGCAGCGGCGCGGACCTGGCGGCCTTCCTGGACTCCATGCGCTTCATGCTGCGCGTCGAGATCGCCGAGCGGCCCGACGTCATGGTGCTGGCTGCCGTGGGGGAGGGGCTCGACGCCTTGGCGCAGGCGGCACGCGACACGGCATTGGACGCGTCGGAGGCCCCCGACGTGCAGGCCGGTACAGCCGAGGTGCGGGGCTCGCTCATCGGTCTGTGGCGCGACCCGTGGCCGGGCGTCGTCGAGGGCGGCACGAGCTACGACGTCGGAGCGGACCGGCCGCATCCCGGCGAGGGCTACCGGGCCGGCTTCGTCCTGGTGCCCGCGCGGAGCGTGGACGTCGTGGCGGGAACCTTCCTCGCCGCCGAGCCGAGGCGCCGGCTGGCCGGGGCGCTGGCCTGGGAGGCACTGCGCATCGAGGCGGGACGCCCGCGCCGCGCCCGTGAGGCCGACGCCCGCGCGATCCCGCACGAGCTGGACTGGCTGCGCACGGCGGTGCACCTGACGAAGGGCTGCTACCCGGGCCAGGAGACGATCGCGCGCACCCTCAACCTGGGGCGGCCGCCGCGCCGCCTGACGGTGCTCCAGCTCGACGGCCTCGGCGGCGACCTGCCCCGGCCGGGTGCGAGCGTGCGCATGGGGGAGAGGCCCGTGGGAGCGGTGACCTCCGTGGCGCGACACCACGAGCTCGGCCCCATCGCCCTGGCCCTGCTGCGCCGCGCCGTGCCTGCGGGCGAGCAGCTGACCGTTGAGATCACCGAGGTTGATGAGGCCACTGGTGAGACGGTCGTCGTCGGGCGGGTCGACGCCGCCCAGGAGCCGCTGGTCTCACCTGAGGGACGCGCCCAGGCCAGCCCCGCCGAGCGCCCCGGAGCCGAGCTGCGCAAGGGGCTGCGGCTCTGAGCGTTTCCCGGCTGCGGGGGCCTCTCGTCGGCCGGCGCGTCACCAAGCAGCCACCGGGTGCCTGAGGTGTCAAGTGTTCTCGCTGGGCGTGGCTGTATCACTGGGTTCGTGGGCCACCGACCGGTAGCCTGGTGCGCGTGAGCGTCCTTCTTCAAGTTGCCGTCTTCCTCGCTGCGGCCGTCAAGTGGACCTGGCTCGCGGCCCAGGTGGTCGCGATCCTCATGGGTGTCTGGGCGCTGGTCGACTCGCTGCTGCGCCCGACGCAGTACTACGTGGCGGCCGGTAAGAACACCAAACGGTTCTGGACCGTGGTCAACGCCGTTGGAACAGTGGTCGTCGGCGTCCTCGGGGCCGCCTCGATGCTCGGCCTGCTGGGTGTGGTGGCCAGTGCCGTCTACCTGGTGGACGTGCGTCCAGCCCTGCAGGCGCTGGCGCCGGTGCGGGTGCGCTCCTCGATCCGCATCCCGGGGCGGGCCTCGCAGCGTCGGCCGGGGCGCGGTGGTCGCGGCCCGCGCGACTGGAGCGCTGGTCGCTGATGCGCGCGGTCATTCAGCGAGTCAATCGGGCGGCCGTTCGCGTCGACGGTGAGGTGGTCGGGGAGATCACCCGGCCCGGCCTCATGGTCCTGGTGGGGGCCACGCACGACGACGGCCCCAAGCAGGTGGCCACGGTCGCCCGCAAGATTGCGGACCTGCGGCTCCTGGAGGACGAGCTCTCGGTGTCCGACGCCGGTGCGCCGGTGCTCGTCGTCTCCCAGTTCACGCTCTATGCCGATACCCGCAAGGGAAGGCGCCCCACCTGGAACAAGGCGGCCCCCGGCGAGGTGGCCGAGCCCCTGGTGGAGGCCGTGGCCGAGGACCTGCGTGGGCGCGGCCTGGAGGTGGCCACCGGCCGCTTCGGCGCCGACATGAAGATCGACATGGAGGCCGACGGCCCGGTGACGATCCTGGTCGAGGCCGAGTAGGGCCTGTTGCGAAAGTGGGGTGAAGCGTCCGCGTGTTCGTACCCTCTACCCCTCGAACGCGAGTTCTAAGTAAGGTACGACCGCGACGTCGGCGACTGGCGTGCGGACATCAGCCCACAGTCGTGACGGGAGGCGGGGGCTACGGCTCCTCCTCGGTGGCTGAGGCACGGCACCGCCGGTCCCTAGCGTTGCGGGTAACGTGAAACCCGCGCAACGAGAGGAGCTGGAGATGAGCACAGGGGCCAGAAGAGAGAGGGTCGTGGTCACTCACGTCGCCGGGAGGATCGGCGACCACAACGACCGAGCCATGGCGGCCTCACCGCGCCTGGCCGCCGCCCTGGCGCGGCGCTACGACGTCGAGCCCGTCGTCATCGGATCACCCCGCCCGGCGCTGAGCGTGGGTTGGCAGGTCGAGCTCGACGCCGCCCGCGACGAACTGGAGGCGCTCGCGGCCCACTACGAGGTGCTGTGGGCCGGCTCTGCCGTACCGGTGACCGCGTTGAGCCGCTGTGCCGGGGCGCTGGCGACCCTGCCCGTCGTTGCTGCCAACCGGCCCGACGCGCTCGTCGTGTGGTTCGACGCCCACGCCGACCTCAACTTCCCGGAGAGCACGCCGAGCGGCTACCTCGGCGGCCTGGCCCTGTCCGGACCGTTGGGGCTGTGGGACTCCGGACTCGGCGCAGGGCTGGGCACGGACAACGTGGTCCTGGCCGGGGTGCGCGACATCGACCCGCCCGAGGCCGATCTCATCGAGGGTGCGGGCATCCCCCTCGTCGGGCCTGGAGAGGGCTTCGCTGAGCGGCTCGGGCGGGTGGTGGACGGCAGGCCCGTCTATATCCACATCGACTGCGACGTGCTGGAGCCCGGTGTCGTGCCGACCGACTACCTCGTCGGCGGAGGCCTGAGCCTGGCCGAGCTGCGCCAGGCGGCCGAGGTCCTCGCCCGCGGCGAGGTCGTCGGCATCCAGATCGGCGAGCTCGAGACGGCCACTGGGGAGGAGGACCTCGACCCACTGCTAGACGCCCTGTCCCCCGTGCTCGACGCCGTCGGCTGAGCCGGGCCGGCCCTTGCGGTCTGTCCCGCCCATGGATGGGGTGACTGCTGTGGGGCGACAAAGAGGCATGATCAAGCGCGCGGGTGCGTTCTTCGATCTGGATTCCGGGGTGGGCCTCGCAGCGCCGTCCGGACATACGCAACAGGACTTAGGTCGAAGGAGGCCGACGATGCGATGCCGTGGCCGATGTGATGTGAGGAGGTGCTGAGATGACGGGGCGCTCGCGGGTGGTGGTCGTCGTCATGATGCTGTGGTGGGCCTTTTTCGGCTGCGTCAGCGTGTCCTGGTCACTGGGCTCCCCGTGGCTGGTCGATACGGTCCTTCAGGGCGATGCCCTGCGGCTCGCCCAGGAGCGGCCCACCTGGTTCGTCGTGGTCGTCTTCGTCTCCGGGCTGGTGAAGCTGGGGTTCGTCGTCTTCGGCTTCGCCCTGCTGCGCCCGGACGTCATCAGGGTGCCGCGTTGGATGCGCCTGGCCTTCGGCTGGGTCTCGGGGGTCCTGCTCATGGCCTACGGGATGGCCGGTTCGGCGCCGGCGATCCCGAGGCTCCTGGCGGGGGAGCCGCTCTCGCGCTACGGCTGGTGGCGGCTGGTTCTGTGGATGCCTCATTTCTGGGTGGGCGGGATCCTGGTGCTGGCCGCAACGGTCGCCTACCTGCGCTCGAGCCGGCTGGCGTCGATCGGTTCCACTGTGCACGCGGGCCCTGCTGAACGCTGACTCCCCGCGGCAAGTGTCCACCAAGCGGACATCAAGCCGCCGACGTCGTCGGGCGCAGTTTCTGAACCGCGTCATTCCGCGGTTCTCCGGATGGAGTAGTGAGCCCGAGCCGGTTCATGTCCGCGCTGTGGACACCTGCCCCGCTGAGAATGCCGGCGGCCACCGGTTGTTATCCACAGGCATCTCCGTTCTTCTGGTGTCTGTCTCCGTATCGGCTCAACATGTTGGTCATGGACACCAGCGCGTTGCTCACTCGTATCAGTAATGCTCATGGTGCGGCTCGTCAGGTGGATCTTCACCTAGAGCGTTCGGAACGTCGTCGCCTTCAAGCACTTGTGGACTCCGGCCACCTTAGGCGGTATCCGCATGGTGTGGTGGCCCTGCCCGACGTCGACAAGAGAGTGCTGATCGCTCGCGTTCATCGGGGGTTGATCACGTGTGAGCACGCGGCTGCGCACTACCGGCTGCCGCTGCCGTCGTCGCCGAAGACTCTTCATGTCCTCATACCGCTGGGGCACAAGGCGGCGCCGTTATGGGGTGAGCATCAGCATGAGACCCGGGATCTCCCGCCCGTGCCCTTGAGCGCCTTCCCCGTTGCTCCCCTGGCACGCTGTCTCGCTGATCTTCTGTGCTGTGCGCAGGAATGGACCGCCTTGGTTGCGGCTGACGCCGCCCTCCATCAGGGCCGGGTTACGTACGAGCAGGTCGGTACCTACTTGCGTGGATCGCGCCGGGTGCTGGGGCGCCGGCGCCTGCAGCGGACGAGCAGCCGGGCGCGCAGCCCGCTGGAGACGTTGGCGCGTATCCAACTGCGGGGTGCCGGTCTCGACGTGGTTGATGGGGTGGAGATTGGTGGCGTTGGTGAGGTGGATCTTCTGATCGCGGGGTGGCTCGTCGTCGAGCTTGACGGCTACGAGTACCACTCGGACATGTGGTCCTTCGACCAGGACCGTTCCCGTGACCGGGAGCTGGCGCGGCTGGGATACACCTCCATCCGGTTCACGGCGAACAACGTGCGTTCGGGCAGGATCGTCGACGAGGTCAGGAGGGTCCTCGCTGCCCATCCGGGCGCGGCAAGAGTGAGGATGGCGTCTCGCAGCGCATGAGGATGTCCACCCAGCGGACATAAAAGCCATTGAGGAAGGGAGTCGTGCGAGAGAACCGCGGAATTCTGCGGATCTCAAATTGGGGCTCAGACTGAGACCGTGTTCATGTCCGCGCGGTGGTCACTCAATCCGGTCGGAGCAAGGGAGAGGGCCGGGTATGCGCCCCCGACTGCGCTTCCCGGCCCTCACCTGAGTGTCACTCGGGCAGCCACCCCGGCTCAACGGGGAGTATTCCCCAAATCGTCCGATGGGTAGATCCCTGGTTCAGCAGGTCAGAGTCACGTCGTCGGTGACGGTGGAGCCGACAGTGGTGGAGGTGGAGATGCCGGTGAGCTCGTGGTCGTCGGCGTTGCCGCCGGTGCACACGATGGCGCAGGGACCCCTGCGGACGGGGTCGGCCATGAGTCCGGCCAGGCTCGCGGCCCCGGCGCCCTCGGCCAGGGTGTGGGCGTGGGTGGACATGAGGCCGACGGCGTGCTGGATCGCGTCGTCGTCGACCAGGATGAAGTCGTTGAGGCTGCGGCCCAGCACGGACTGGGTGAGGGCGAAGCTCGCCCCGACGGCCAGGCCCGCCACGCGGGTGCGGCTGACGACGGTGGCCGGCTTGCCGGACTTCCAGGCACGGTGCGCGGCCGGAGCAGCACTGGACTGGACGCCGATGACCCAGCACTCGGGCGCCAGGACATCGCGCACGAGGCAGGCGCCTGCGGCCCCGGAGCCTGAGCCGACCGGGGCGTAGACGCTCCGTAGGCCGCGGTGGCGACGGAAGAGCTCGAGGTAGACGGTGGCGTGTCCGAGGACGATGGCCGGCTCGTCGCCGGGGGAGACCATGCGCATCCCCTCGGCCAGCGAGAGGGCCTCGGCGTGGGCGAGCGAGTCGCACATCGTCTCGCCCTCCACGACGACGCGGGCGCCCAGGGCGCGCACCGCGGCCACTTTGCGGGCCGGTGCGCCCACCGGGACGACGACGGTGACGGGCACGTCGCTGCGTGCGCCGGCCCAGGCCAGGGACTGGGCGTGGTTGCCGGTGGAGGCGGTCACGACACCGCGGCGCCGCTCCTCGGGGCTGAGCGTCGCCATGAGCGCCACCCCGCCGCGGACCTTGAAGGCACCGGTGGGCTGGACGTTCTCGTGCTTGACCACGACCTCGACCCCGGCCTCGGCGTTGAGCAGCGGGTAGGACCAGGCGGGAGTCTCGGGCAGGACGCGCGAGACGGCCTCGTAGGTGCGCAGGACGGCATCGAAGTCGAGGATCGCCTGCGTGCTGGTGGCGGGCGCCTGGGGCAGGGTGTCGGTTGCGGTCATGGCTCCATGATGATGACGGCCGGGCTATCGGTCCAATGAATGTTTTATGGAATACCCATCGATATGAGCCATACTTGGTGGCGTGATCGATGTACAGCAGCTGCGCGCCCTCGTGGAGCTCTCCCGGCTCGGCACCGTCTCGGCCGCCGCGGAGTCACTGGGCTTCAGTCAGTCCACCGTCTCCCACCAGCTCGCCGCCCTGTCGCGTGCGACCGGCGCGGTCCTGCTGACACGGGCCGGGCGCGGGGTGCGGCTCACCGAGGAGGGACGGGCGTTGGCGGCCCGGGGCCAGGAGGTCCTCGACCTGCTGGATCGCACCGAGCGCGAGGTCGTCTCCATGGCGCACGCGGAAGCGGGGCGGGTGCGCCTGGCCGCCTTCCCCTCCGCGGTGGCCTCCCTGGTTCCGGGGGTGCTCGACGTCGTCGGCCAGCAGTATCCGGGCCTGGAGGTCGAGCTCGTCGACGCCGAGCCGCCCGAGGCCCTCGACGCGCTGCGGCGCGGGCGGGTGGACGCGGCCCTGTCCTTCTCCTACATCGACGACGATGCCGGTGAGGGACTGGAGTCGGTGCACCTGCTCGACGATGTCCTCTACCTCGTCACCCACCCCGGCGGCATCACGCGCATCGCCGACGGCGCCCAGTGCCGGTGGGTGACCGGCTGCGCGCGCTGCCACGAGGAGCTCATCGCCGTCGGTCGGGCCAACGGCTTCACGCCCGAGACCGCCTACGCCTCCGACGACTACGTGGCCGTGCAGGCGCTCGTCGCCGCCGGGGTGGGGGCGGCCCTGCTGCCCGGGATGGCGCTGAGCGCCTACCGGCACGAGGGAGTCCAGGTGCGGCCGCTGGCCCGCGAGCAGCGGCGCGTCGAGGTGGTCGCCCGCGCCGAGAGGCCCCGGCCTCTGGCCATTGACGTCCTGGTGGAGGCGTGCCGGACGGCGGGCCGCCGTACGAGCCTGCGCCGGCCCGCGGTCAGGACCGGCGGGAGTGCTGCCTCTCGGTGAGGTGTGGTGTGATGGGGCGTGTATCCGTGCTGCATCGCAGAGAGGAACCGAAAATGGGGTCTGGTGTGCGAGCTGTCCTGGGTGACGTATCCGGAGAGGTCGCCGTCTTCGGGTCGCTCAATGCTGACCTGACGGTCCGAACGGAGCGCTTCCCCAAGCCCGGTGAGACGGTCAGCGGGGAGGACCTCGTGATCCTGCCGGGAGGCAAGTCGGCGAATCAGGCGGTTCAGGCCGGTCTTCTCGGTGCTCGCGTGAGGATGATTGGGGCCGTCGGAGGGGATGGTCATGGCGATCTGCTCATCGAGTCCCTCCAGCGCGCCGGCGTGGACACCGCCGCGGTTCAGCGTGAGGACGTGGCTACCGGAACCGCCATCATCACCGTCGACAGCACGGGGGACAACACCATCGTGGTGTCTCCCGGAGCGAACGGGAGAGTGGACGTCTCGACGGCGCAGCGGCACCAGGACGTCATCCGCGAGGCCCGTGTGCTGGGGCTGTGCATGGAGGTCAGCCCCGACGCAGTCGAGGCCGCGACCCGCATCGCCCACGACGCCGGCACCCGCGTGGTCTTCAACAACTCTCCATTCCACCCTGTCCTGTCTGCGGGGCTCCTGGAGGCGATCGACGTCCTGGTCGTCAACGAGCATGAGCTCGCCGACATGCTGAAGCCGGGCATGCCTGAGACAGCGGCTGAGCCGGAGCACGAGCGAGGCGACGACGCCATGGACTGGGGCGATTGCGCAAGGAGACTGGCCGCGATGGGGATCCCCTCCGCTGTGGTGACCCTGGGGGGACGCGGGTCGATGGTGATCGAGGGGAAGGAGATCACCCCGATCGATCCCTTCCCGGCCGACGTCGTGGACACGACCGGTGCCGGCGACTCCTTCCTGGGCACGCTGCTGGCGGCGCTCGCTGCAGGCGCCGGACTCAGGGAGGCGGCACGTGCGGCCTCGGCCGTCTCCGCCTTCGCGACGACCTCAGTAGGGGCGCAGGCCTCCTACGGGGACATCGCCGCTGTCGAGCGGCACTTCGGATAGGCGAGGCTCGACGGGCGAGGCGAGAGAGCCGCGTCCGCCTACCGCGACGGCAGAATGCGTGTAAACCTCGGGAGTGGGGTGACAGGAGGCGGGGGCGCAGGCCTATCTCGCCTCAGTCATCCTTGAACTGCTCGAGATTCTCGGTGTGGGGGTGACCGTCATCGTTGGAACTGAGCCAGAACGCGGGCCTGGCCTCCGTTGAGCCCTTCCCTGTGGGGACGTCCTGCTTGACGACCAGTCCGGGGCCAGTCGGTACGCCACGTTCGACGGTGGTCTTTCCCGTGATATCGATTGTCTTCTTGGTGCTGGGATTGACGAGTTGTTGCTCAAGCGCGTCCCAGGAGGGACTGAGTGACTTCCTCTCCTCCTCTGACGCTGCCTTTGAGCGTTGCTGAAGGTCGCCGGCTGCTTTCGGGTCCGCGAACCTGTGTATCCAGCCGCCGGGGTGGACAGCGACGACTCCGGAGACGCTCCCGGCCGTGGTCCCGTCGGTGCTGACGAGGGAGATGGTCGTGAGCGAGCATCCGTAGAAGCAGTCGTCCGAGAGGAGGTTGGGTGCGAGCACGAGGTTCTCCCGGGTGGCACCCGCCAGCCACTTGTCGGTGGGGAATGAGGAGGGCTGAGCGCTCGTGTCCTTCAGGGAGAAGATATTGATGGCTCCCTTGCCGGATCCGGCCGGGAAATAGTTCTGGGCGGTCTCGACGGCAAGGGTGCTGTTGGTGAGGGCCTGCCCCAGGATGACTCCGGAAACTGTGGCGTCCCTTACTGTCTTGCCGGTCTTGGCGTCAAGGACGACAATGTGCGTGCGCTGATCAGCTGCCGTATCTTCCGTCTTCTGCTCGGCGGGAAGGAGGATCAGCGACAGGTAACGTCCGTCAGGACTGACGACGGCGCTTCCCGTCGACGACCGGTCCATGTCTTTACTTATAGTGCTTTGGGCGCTGTTTGTGTACTTGGTCCTTTCTTGGTCGGCGACTGCGGGCTTGATGGACACAGCCCACTGGAATCTAGTGGAGGAAGGATCTCGGCTCACCACGGTCGTCGTCAGGTCGCCAGTGACGGTATCTTTCGCGCCATTCTTGCCTGATGTGCTCATGATTACGGTGCCTTCGGCGGATGACAGTGGCCTGTTGTCCATGAGGTTTCTAAAATTATCTGGGGCGGCGGCATCTGCTTCCTGGGCATTGAGGGAGGAGATGACTGGCGCCTCATCACTCCCCCCAATGTTGCATGAACCGATTGTGAGCGCGAGCGTCGTGGCTGCGGTGAACGTCGTCAGTCGCCGGAGAGTGGAGGACCTGCGGAGGCGCAGGGGATGTGTGGCTCTCATTTCTGGCCTCCTGTGACGCCGAATATCCGATATGTGGTGCGGCAGCGCTGATCGCGATTGCTTGGCCCGACACTGCAGTCGGCGTAAGACGTACGAGTTGCCTTGAGAATGGCGATGACGGCGCCAGGAGTCCTTACGGCCCTCGCTCGGCTCTCGGAGTCGGTGTCCTGGGGAATTAGTGGCTGGGCCGGCGTATTTTCCTTGTCGGCCAGTTCCTGGGGCGGCTGATACGTGGAACCGGGTGTGATGGGGATGGTGGTGCCGGGCGAGCCGTCGCCGGGCCGAATGACGAGTGCCGCGGAGGTGGAGCCGTCGTCGGCCGTTACCTCAACGAGCCCAGTGCTCGCACCAGCGAGGCTCCGATCCTGGGATACGGGGGTGACCGTGCGGGTGACTGGGTCGAATACTGCTTCGGACCGTGATTTCTCTGGGTGATCGTGAATGTTCACCTCCCGGTTGATAATGGGATAGGTGACGATGCTGCCCGAGACGCGTGACGCTTCCGTATTGATCCCCGAGGTCGCTCCTAGTGGGAAGGTCTTGGTGTCGGCGCCGTCGACCTTGGCCAGCGCGTCCAGACTGATCACCTCAGCCACAGGGTTTCCTGACGAATCGGCCTCGCCGGTGTAGCGGGCAGCCCATCCGTTGATGAAGGAACTGAAAGGGTTATCGAACGCATTCGGTTCAGACGGCAGTTCTGACAGGATGTTCTGAACCTCGACCTCGGCGGTGGGGTTGTTCTGAGGAAAGACCGTGGTGGTTACCGTCGACCTGTACACGCTGGTGGGTGCGTCCTCGGAGGGAGGTTCCTCGGAAGACTTCAG
The DNA here is from genome assembly GCF_001956585.1 of Actinomyces naeslundii. Lineage (GTDB taxonomy): Bacteria > Actinomycetota > Actinomycetes > Actinomycetales > Actinomycetaceae > Actinomyces > Actinomyces naeslundii. Next base: position 143,089 of record NZ_MSRR01000019.1, read on the forward strand.
GATGAATGAGGCGTGTCCGGCCGGACCGGAGTAGGACACGTCGGAGTTCTCCGGGAGAGTCCACATCTGAGACCTGTCGGTAAGTGAGAAGGCGGTGTCGCCGTCGAGGACTGCGGAGTCAGTCAGTTGAAGATTGCCGTTGGTGCTCTGACGCTCGAAGACGATCCTGCCGGTCAGGGCGTCGAAGACCAGGGTGATAGCTGCTTCGCTCCCTTGCGGGGATGCGACGAATGCGGGTAGCTGGATTCGGGTGGCCACGTACTTGCCGTCGGGACTGGTGATGAGCCGACGGCTGTCGGAGTAACTGTTGGGGGCGACTGTTGTGTGCTTGCGGCTGTAGCTCCACAGGACACTGCCGCCCTTGGGGCTCAGTGCCATGACGCCGTCGTCGGTGAGGAAGATGGGGCCGCCTGCGCCCGCAACGGTTGTCAGCTCGGTGGAGGAGATCTCCGTGCTCCAGGTGGCCGTCGGTGCCAATGATGTGGGAGGTGCCAGCGAGGTGTCGGCAGGGGGCGTGGCCATGACATGGTGGACCGGGTTGACAAGTGCCCATGTTCCCGCGAGGGCGGAACCGAGCATCAGTACGGGGGCAATGACCATGGCCATGAGGTAGGTGCGCGTACGGCGAGGTACCCGAATGCTCTCGTACCGGGGGAGTCCCTTGTCAGTCTTCTCTCCGGTCTTGCGCTGGAGGCGGCGCCAGCGGCTAGGGTCATCGGGATCGCCGATACCTACCGCGGTGGTGCGCATGCGCAGGTAGTGCAGCAATGGTCCGACGCTCAGGAAGAGCGTGGCTGAAAGTGCCACTCCAGCCAGGACCAGGAGGAACAGGACGGAGAATCCGGTCTCCTGGTAGGTGTTCCACCACGCCAGAGTTAGAGATGCCGCCGTTGCCATCCCCAGGGCCGCCATGACCGTGATCATGATCGTTACCAGGATGGGGCGCTTCTTCTTCCTGAAGCTGAGGAATAGCCAGACCAGTACTCCTCCGAAGATCATGAGGCCGGTCATGGTGAAGGCCTCATCGGGTATGAGGCTGCCGGCCTCCTTGAGCTCTCGACGCAGCACCAGTGCGGTCACTCCGAGCACGACGGCGTCGATGAGTCCGCCCCAGCGCAGGGCGCGCAGGGTCAGGGTGCCGCGTGGTGGGAAGGGGACACCCTCGCTCTTGCCTTCGGCCTCACCCGTGTCTGGCTCCGTCGAGGGTTCATCGGTGGAGGTGGCAGTGCCTGGCTGGGTGTCGGGCTGATCGGGGCTGTTCTCGTCGGCGTCGGGCGCTGAAGGCATGAGCCTATTGTGATGACCAGTCCGTGACTATGTCAGGTGTTTGCGGGGCATTCGCGCGGTTGAACGGGCAAGGGGGGACGCTTCAGAGGACCGGACTTACTGGTGCGGCTTCGGTCGCTCCCAGTGCTTTCGATCGGGCGCGGTGACGCCGTCGATGGTGCCGAGCTCTCGCCCCCGGGTATCAACGCGGGTGAGTGTCACCGACACGTCAGTGCGCCGTTCGGTGACCAGTGACTGAGGGGACAGGAGTAGGGCGCCATTGTCGATCCCGATGAGCCACTGGTCGGTGGGGAACGAGGTAGGTGCGGCGGACGTGTCGGTCAGGGAGTAGACGTTGACCGTCCCCTTCCCGTCTCCGGCCGGGTAGTAGTTCCGGGCGGTCTCCACGGCCAGGGCATCGTCGGTGAGCACCTGGCCCAGGACGAGCCCTGAGACCTCCACGGTGCGGACCGTCTTCCCGGTGGCGGCATCGAGGACGACAATGTGGGTGCGCTGAGCAGCGACGTCGAGCGGGTTGCGGTCGTCGTCCGAGCCGGAGAGCACGGGCCTCATCCGCGGTGGACGCAGGACGAGGGAGACGTAGCGGCCATCGGGACTCACGACGGCGTAGCCCGCCGGTCTCCATGCGAGGAGGTCGTGGGCGACGTCCTGGGCAGAGCTGCCGTCGTCGTCGCGCCAGTTGACGACGGCAGGCTTGATCTCACGCGCCCACAGCACCGAGCCGTCCGAGCCGCGGTACCTGGCGACGATCGAGCTGTTTGGCCCCAACCGGTCCTGCCTGCTGCGTCCCGCCTTCTCCTTCTCCGTTACCTCCGGGGCGGAGACGTAGAGGTAGTCCTCGCCGACGGGCAAGGCGTCATCGTCAGTGCTGGTGGGAGTCTCCGAGACGCGCTCCTTGACCTGTGAGGCGCTCAACGCCGTGGTCTCCACCTGCTGCAGCTGTGAGGGGGCTGGACTGCAGGCGCTCATGGTTCCCCCCAACAGAACCGTTGCAGCGAGGGCCGAGCCGATGAGCCGCCGACGACCGAGATGAGGTTGTGTCCTGGTCATGACGAGGCTCCTGGGATGCCGAAGATGCGGAAGGAGTGGGAGCCCTTGTCCGGGCCGGTTGCAAGGACGACGAGGGTCGTGCCCGGCGTGCTCAGTGTGGTGAGCAGCGGATCAGACAACGGCGAAGGATCGTCGCTGGTCCACAAGTGCCGAGTCCCGGGTGGGTAGTAGGTGGAGCCTGCGGGGACGCCCACCGTCATCGGGGTGCGTTCCCCGCTGCTGACACTGAGGACACCGCTGCCACTGGACTCGTCATGGGCGAGGCTGGCGGAGGATAGGACCCCGGCTTCCTGCGCCGAGTGGAAGACGGTACGGGTCTGCGGGTCGAAGATCGCGGCGACGGCTGTGCCGCCCTCGAGCTCCTGGGGAGATGACGGCATGCTGCTGGCTCCGTTACCTACGGTCCGTCGAGGCAGAGTCGTCAGCGTGCCCGTGGCGTGGGAGGCAGTGATGTTGGCTCCGGAGGTCAGGCCCAGGTCGTAGGTGGTCGTGTCGGCGCCGTCGACACCGGCCATGGCGTCCAGGTTGACGGCCTGGGCCGTCCAGCCCGTTGGGGAGGTCTCGAAGTCGATCGGTTGAGGAGTCTCAGTGAAGACGGCCACCCACCCGCCGACGACGAGAGGACTGCCCCGGCCGTCGGTGAGGATCGGGGCGCTCTCGCGGCGTACCGAGGGGGCGGTGTCGGGCATGAGTGTGTAGGTTCCATACAGTCCATCCCAGGACTTCTGCCCATCGGGGCCTCGTTGTGTGCCCCGCAGGAGGAAGGAGGAGTGACCGGCCGTGCCCGAGTAGGGGCTGGTACCAGGTGACACGGAGACGTCCTCCGCATCAATGGACCACAGTCGGGAGCCGTCGGTGAGCGAGTAGCCGGTGGTGCCGTTGAGCAGGACGGAGTCCGTGAGCTGGAGGACGCCTTCCTGCATGAAGCCCTCGTAGGTGACGTGCCCGGTCACAGTGTCGAGAACTACCACCAAAGGCTTGACGCTCATGCCCTTCGGCGCCTCCTCGTCGATGGAATCGAGCGTTACTGCGAGGTAGCGACGATCCGGGCTCGGGTGGCAGCGGATGAAGCGCGCGTGCTTGCGCGGATAGGCCCAACGGGTCGAGCCATCGGTGGAATTGAGGCCGACGACGCCGTTGCTGCTCAGGACGACCGGCCCGGCCGCACCGGCCACCACGTCCATCTTGCCGTGGACGTCCTGCGACCAGGCTGCCGCAGAGGCGAAGGACCGGGGCAGGGCCGGAAGCGCAGAGGTGTCGATATTCGCAGCGGTCGACGGCGTGAACCGGCTCGCAACCAGGTGCGGGACTGTGGCCGCTGCTCCGAGGGTGAGCGGCGGAATGAGGATCAGAGCAGCCACGCCGAGGGCGGAGCGCCACGAGAGCCTGGGCATCCGAGTCCTCCGCAGGCGACGCAGCCGCTCTGGAAAGCGCCGTTTCTTCGGCGGTGGGAAATAGGTGGCCCGGGCAGCGCGAACCAGGAGATCGGTGGCTGCCAGCAGACCTAGGCTCAGCACACCGGCAGCCAGCGTGAGCAGCTGGTCGATACTGACCGAGGTGCTGCGGAACTGGGTGTACCACAAGCAAAGGGCGATGACGGAGAAGCCGCCCGAGACCGCCAGAAAGCACAGCGGTTGGAAGAGCACCGTCTTCTTGACAAGCGCTCGCGGTGAGGTGGGATAGCTCTTCAAGGGAAAACGCGCGATCTCTCTCCACTTGAGGTAGCCAGCGATCCATATGAGCAGGGCCAGGCCGCCAACAAAGCCCCCGGCCGTCTTCATCACCTGACCGGGATCCGATAGCCCGCTCTGGTAGACGAGGAGCAGCACGGCCATCGCTCCGACCGCCAGGAGCCAGCCGAGGCGCAGGGCCCGCAGAGCCCGCAGCATCGTGAGGATGCGTTGCGGAGGGGGTGCCGTTCCGTCCGAGGCATCCGAGACCTCTGGGGTGTCGTCGGCATCGGCTGGAGAACTCACGGGAGGCATGGATCCTATTGTGATGGGCCGATCCGGATCATGCGGCCGATTTCTCGGGGGTAGTTCTCCCCGACGCGTTCGAATTCGCCGGTGTGAAGACGTGAGCCGGCGCGCCTTCGCCGTGGGCCGGCTGTCCACCGAGTGGTGGACGCCCCCGTGGTCCGACCGGTTGCTACCGGCGCCGCGATCCAGATCACACACTGGAGGCATGTCGCAGCTCCCCGCCGTCCAGATCCTCGGCCTGAACAAGTCCTACGGGAACAAGCGCGTCCTGGAGAACCTGGACCTCACGGTTCCGGCCGGCACTGTCCTCTCCCTCCTGGGGCCAAACGGTGCCGGCAAGACCACCGTCGTCGAGATCCTCCAGGGTCTGCGCCGTCGTGGCGGCGGCACCGTCTCCGTCCTGGGGGAGGACCCCGGGCACGCCTCGCGCACCTGGCGCGCCCGCATCGGCGTCGTCTCCCAGACCTCCGCGGACTTCAAGGACCTCACTGTCACCGAGGCCGTCAGCCACATCGCCCGTTTTTTCGCTCGGCCCGCCGACATCGCCGAGACCATCGATCGCGTGGGACTCTCCGACGACGCCCGCACCCGCGCCTCGCGCCTGTCCGGAGGACGTCGTCGCCGCCTCGACGTCGCCCTGGCCATCATCGGCCGCCCCGAGCTGCTGTTCCTCGATGAGCCCACCACCGGCTTCGACCCCGAGGCCCGCCACGTCTTCTGGGACCTCGTCAAGGATCTGCGCACCGACGGCACCAGCGTTCTGCTGACCACTCACTACCTCGACGAGGCCGCTCAGCTGGCGGACGAGGTCGCCATCATCCTGGGCGGCCGCGTCATCGAGTACGGCACGCCCGAGGCCCTGGCCCGCCAGGCCGGCAGCGAGCGCACCGTCAGCTGGATCGAGGACGGTGTCGAGCGCACCGAGTACACGGCCACCCCCACCGCCGTCGTCCGCGGCCTCATGGGCCGCCTCACCGGGCCCGACGGCGAGGTTCCCGGACTCCAGGTCCACACCCCGAGCCTGGAGGACCACTACCTCGAGCTCGTCTCCCGCCACCACTCCACCTGATCCGCATTCACCTGACCCGCCGGCGCGTCTTTCCCCTTCCGTCTCCCCGGCGCGCCGGCGTCCCCATCCCTCCTGCAGCCTCTTCGCTGCCTGCCGCCCAGCCTTTCACCCGCCCACGTGAGGAGCCCTCATGACCACCGCGCTCGCCCCCTCCGCCGCCGTACCCGCGGCCCCGACCCAACGGCCCGGTAGCGCAGCGACCGCCGTCATGACCATGACCTGGGCGAGCCTGGTCAGCTTCGTGCGCGAACCCATCGCCTTCGTCATGGGGCTCCTCTACCCCCTGTTCATGCTCATCCTGTTCAATGCCGTCTTCCCCGGTGAGATGAAAGGCGGCATCACCTTCGGCGAGTACATGCTGCCGGCCATGATCACCATGGGCGTGCTCATGACCTGCACGCAGATCCTGGCGATCTCCGTGGCCGCCGAGCGCGAGAACGGCGAGCTCAAGCGCCTGGCCGTCCTGCCCGTGCCGGCCTGGGCCTACGTGGCCGCCAAGTGCCTGGCCAACGTCGCCCTGTCCGGGCTCAACATCGTCGTTCTCATCGGCATCGGCCGCCTCGCCCTGGGGCTGAGCCTGCCCTCCGCGGCGAGATCCTGGGCACTGGCGGCCCTGGCCCTCCTGCTCACGATCGGCGCCTGCACCGCTCTGGGGTTGGCTATCGGCCGCTGCTGCCCCTCCTCGCGGGCCGCCTCCGGGATCCTCACCCCGATCATCATCATCCTCCAGTTCGTCTCCGGCCTCTTCCTGCCCCTGTCCCAGCTGCCGGCCTGGATGGTTCACGGCTTCTCGGTCCTGCCGGTGCGCTGGTCGGCCGAGCTCATGCGCGAGGCGTTCCTGCCCGCCACCGCCGCCATCGCAGAACCCACCGGCGCCTGGGAGACCGGCAAGGGCCTGGCCGTTGTGGCCGCCTGGCTCGTGGGCGGCGTCGTGGCCGCCATTATCATCACCCGCCGCGATACAGTGGACAGATGAGCCAGGAGACGCAGGATCTCGTGTCCTGGCCCCGCGGCCTGTGCGGCAAGCTGCGCCTGGCCTGCGAGGGCACGGACAGCCCCACGGGCGTCTACCCGCCGCTCGATCGGGCCGATCTGCCTCGCTGGGTCTGGTGCGTCCTGACATGGACGCTCGCGGCCGCCACGCTCCTGGGCGTGTTCTACTCCGATTTCGCCTCACTGACCTTCTTCGTCGTCCTGCCGCTGCTCTGGTGGGTCTACACCAAGTGGTGGGCCGCCGTCGTTGCGCACCTCGTCTTCGCGGCGGGCTTCGCCGCCGTCGGGTACATCAAGGGTGACGAGACGTGGTGGATCAACCCCCTCATCATGGTCATCGTCGTCCTGGTGACGGGCACCTGGGTCACCTGGGTCCATATCGTCCGTTACGAGGCCGTCCATGCCCTGGCCGACAAGGAGGAGGCGCTCGCAGCGCTGGCCCGTACGCAGAGCGAGCTGGTCGCCGCCGAGCGCGCCGCGGGCATCGCCGCCGAGCGCGAGCGCTGGTCCCGCGAGGTCCATGACACCCTGGCGCAGGGGTTCATCTCCGTGGTCAACCTCGCCCAGACAGCCCTCAATGATCTCGCCGAGGGCTCGAGAGGCGACCCCCGCGAAGCACGGGCAGTGCACGGGCTGCTCGCCGAGATCGAGTCCGTCGCGCGCGACAACCTGGCCGAGGCTCGGGCCCTGGTGGCAGGTGAGAGCCCCTGCGCTCTGCGCGACGACGGCCTGCAGGCGGCGCTGCGGCGCCTGACCCGGGCCCAGGAGAACCGCGGTCTGAGCATCTCCCTCATCGCCGAGCTGCCGGCCCACATGACCTCCGGGCTCCAGGTCGCGGTCCTGCGTATCGTCCAGGAGTCCCTGAGCAACGTGGTGCGCCACTCCCATGCGAGCCACGTCGACGTCGTCGTCTCCGTTTCCTCCGAAACCGGCGAGCTGATCGTCACCGTCGCCGACGACGGCGTCGGCGCGGGAGGGGTACCGGAGGGAACCGGGCTGACCGGGATGCGATCACGCGTGGAGACCCTCGGCGGGACGCTGACCGTCGACCCGCTCCAGGAACCCGACGAACGCGGGCGTGTCGGAACCGTCGTCGAGGCCAGAATGCCCCTGTGAACGACGTCGGCTCCTCCTCAGCAAGTGCTCCGGGCTCCGCGGACCCGGCTCAGGTGTGCTCGGCGCCCCGCGCGGACGACCGCCGGGTCCGCCTCCTGGTGGTCGACGACCATCCGGTGGTGCGTTCCGGGATCGTCGGCATGCTCTCCGGCGAGCCGGACCTCCAGGTGGTGGGGCAGGCCGCCGACGGCGCCGAGGCCATCGCCCTGACCGCCGAGCTCGTCCCCGATGTCATCCTCATGGACCTGCGCATGCCCGGACTCGACGGCGTCGAGGCCACCCGCCGGATCTCCACTCGTCCCGACGCGCCCCGCGTCGTGGTCCTGACGACCTACGACACCGACGGGGACATCCTGCGCGCCGTCGAGGCCGGAGCCATCGGCTACCTTCTCAAGGACTCCCCGCGCGAGGACATTCTCGCCGCGGTCCTCTCCGCCGCGGTGGGTCGCAGCATGCTGAGCCCGGCCGTGACCACTCGCCTCGTCGGGGCGGCGCGGGGGACCGGGCGCGGCGCCGACGGCTCGCCGTGCCGGGCGGGGGCACCGGTGAGTCTGTCCCCACGTGAGAGGCAGGTGCTCCAGGCGGCTTCACGCGGACTGTCCAACAACCAGATCGGGGCCGAGCTCTACATCACCGAGGCCACCGTCAAGACCCATCTGCTGCGCGCCTACGCCAAGCTCGGCGTCGACTCACGCACGGCCGCCGTCACCGAGGCGCTGCGCCGTGGCCTGCTCGAGCTGGACTGAGCTGCGTCGCTGCGTCCCGGGCTCTTCACCTCGGCTGAGCCCTCGCGAGCTCGTACCTGAGGGCACTCGTTCGGGGGATAGAGGGCACGAACGCGCGACCTGTCCTGATCGCGACGGGGCGGGAGCAGGGGCTCTGGTCGGCCGGGGCGGGCTGGTTGCCGAGGTGCTCCCTCACCCGCCGGGGTGTTCCTCCTCCCACTGGGAGATCGTGGAGTTGAGGGTGGCCAGGAACTCCTCCTCACCGATGGTGTTGAGCTTGAGGAACATCGCCTGACTGCCACCCAGAGTGATCCCGACGATGTGAACGTAGGGCCCGTCCTGGATGGCGGTGACGGACATTCCCACACGGTTGTTCCCCATCATGCTGAAGCGTTCGTAACCCCTGACCGCTATACCTCCGGCGGAGGTCCCCAGGTCTACAGCGGCCTCTGCGGAGGCCGAACGGGACCGGCCCAGTACTCCGGCCTCAAGGAACGGGACCACCTCACTGAGTTGTCCGACGACGGTCCGAGTGGTCGTTGCCATGGGTACTTTCCTTCCTTGTCCTCGCTGGAACTGTCTCCGCGTCCACCAGGGTATGTGCGAGCGCCCAAGCGTGCGGCTCCTCATCTTGAGCCGACCCGGCTCAAGGCTTACTCACGCCTACCGCGAACAGGGGCATGGGCGAGGCATCCGGCTGGTTAGCCTTGTCAGCACGTGCTCCCAGCGTCGTCTCTCCACAGCGCTGCGACATCCCTCGCCACTACCGGACGAGCGGTACCGCACCGAGCACGTGCCGAGGAGGAACTACTGATGTTTGAACGCTTTACCGACCGCGCCCGCCGCGTCGTCGTGCTCGCGCAGGACGAGGCGCGGGCTCTGAACCACAACTACATCGGCACCGAGCACCTCCTTCTCGGCCTCATTCACGAGGGCGAGGGAGTTGCCGCCAAGGCGCTGGAGTCCATGGACATCTCCCTGGACGCCGTGCGCGGCCAGGTCATTGAGATCATCGGCGAGGGGCAGTCGGCCCCCACCGGCCATATTCCCTTCACGCCGCGCGGTAAGAAGGTCTTCGAGCTCTCCATGCGCGAGGCCCTCCAGCTCGGCCACAACTACATCGGCACCGAGCACCTGCTGCTCGGCCTGCTGCGCGAGGGCGAGGGCGTGGCCGCCCAGGTCCTGACCAACCTCGGCGGTGACCTGTCCAGCGTGCGCCAGACCGTCATGCAGATGCTCTCGGGCTACGAGGGCAAGGAGACCGTCAACGCCGGCGGCCCCTCCAAGGAGGGCACACCGTCCGGCAGCGCCATCCTGGACCAGTTCGGCCGTAACCTCACCGCCGCCGCCCGCGAGGGCAAGCTGGACCCGGTCATCGGGCGCAAGAAGGAGATGGAGAGGGTCATGCAGATCCTCTCCCGGCGCACCAAGAACAACCCCGTCCTCATCGGGGAGCCGGGCGTGGGCAAGACCGCCGTCGTCGAGGGCCTGAGCCAGGCCATCGTCCACGGCGACGTTCCCGAGACCCTGCGCGACAAGCAGCTCTACTCCCTGGACATGGGCTCGCTCGTGGCCGGCTCGCGCTACCGCGGCGACTTCGAGGAGCGCCTCAAGAAGGTCCTCAAGGAGGTGCGCACCCGCGGCGACATCGTCCTGTTCATTGACGAGATCCACACCCTCGTCGGGGCCGGCGCCGCCGAGGGCGCCGTCGACGCCGCCTCCATCCTCAAGCCCATGCTGGCCCGCGGCGAGCTCCAGACCATCGGGGCCACGACCCTGGACGAGTACCGCAAGATCGAGAAGGACGCGGCCCTGGAGCGCCGCTTCCAGCCGGTGACCGTCGACCAGCCCAGCATCGAGGAGACCATCGGGATCCTCACCGGCCTGCGCGACCGCTACGAGGCCTTCCACCGCATCGTCATCACCGACGAGGCCATCGAGGCCGCCGCCAAGCTCGCCGATCGCTACATCAACGACCGCTTCCTGCCGGACAAGGCCATCGACCTGGTCGACGAGGCCGGTGCCCGCCTGCGCATCCGCCGCATGACCGCCCCGCCCGAGCTGCGCGAGATCGACGAGAAGATCGCTGAGGTCAAGCGGGAGAAGGAGTCCGCGATCGACGACCAGGACTTCGAGCGCGCCGCCTCCCTGCGCGACGACGAGCGCCGCCTGGCCGACGAGCGCGCCGCCAAGGAGAAGGCCTGGAAGTCCGGCGACCTCGATCAGGTCGCCGAGGTCGACGAGGCGCTCATCGCCGAGGTCCTGGCCATGTCCACCGGCATCCCGGTGGTCAAGCTGACCGAGGCCGAGTCCGCCAAGCTCCTCAACATGGAGTCCGAGCTCCACAAGCGCATCATCGGCCAGAACAAGGCTATCGAGGCGCTGTCGAAGTCGATCCGTCGCACCCGCGCCGGCCTGAAGGACCCCAAGCGTCCCGGCGGCTCCTTCATCTTCGCCGGCCCCACCGGCGTCGGAAAGACCGAGCTGGCCAAGGCTCTGGCGGAGTTCCTGTTCGACGACGAGGACGCCCTCATCCAGCTCGACATGTCCGAGTTCGCCGAGAAGCACACGGTCTCGCGACTCTTCGGTGCCCCTCCCGGCTACGTCGGTTACGACGAGGGCGGCCAGCTCACCGAGAAGGTGCGCCGTCGGCCCTTCTCCGTGGTCCTGTTCGACGAGGTCGAGAAGGCCCACCCGGACATCTTCAACTCGCTGCTGCAGATCCTGGAGGACGGGCACCTCTCCGACGCCCAGGGCCGCGTGGTGGACTTCAAGAACACCGTCATCATCATGACGACCAACCTCGGCTCCAAGGACATCGGTAAGTCGGTGGCCACCGGCTTCCAGTCCACCGAGTCCGGCGCCATGGACTACGAGGAGATGAAGTCCCACGTCAACCGCGAGCTCAAGCAGCAGTTCCGGCCCGAGTTCCTCAACCGCGTCGACGACCTCATCGTCTTCCCGCAGCTGACCAAGGAGGAGGTGCGCCAGATCGTCGACCTCATGATCGCGCGCCTCGACAAGCGCCTGGCCGAGCAGCAGATGACCATTGAGCTGACCGACGCCGCCAAGGAGCTCCTGGCCGAGCGTGGCTTCGACCCGGTGCTCGGCGCCCGTCCGCTGCGTCGTGCCATCCAGCGCGACATCGAGGACGCCCTGAGCGAGAAGATCCTCTTCGGGGAGATCGAGCGGGGACAGAAGGTCATCGTCGATGCCGAGGGCGAGTCCATCCTGGGCGAGTTCATCTTCCGCGGTGAGCCCTGGGAGCAGGGCGAGGCCGAGGTCGCCGCGCTGCGCGAGGCCGAGGAGGCCGCAGCCGGTGGCGGGAGCAGTGCCTCCAGTCCCCTGCGCATCTCCTCGACGCCGATCAGTCGTGACGGAGGTGCCTCGCCGGCTGCTGAGACCGGTCACTGAGGTCGGTCGCTGAGACTGGCCGCTGAGCGGGATCCCGGCTCGGAGGGGCTGAGTCGGCCTCCGGTCGGGGCGTCTGGAGCAGATTTCCTTATCAGTTCAATACGATGGGCCGCAACCTGGACGAGGTGCGGCCCATCGTCGTCGGTGCCCGGTTGGCGCTTGTGCCCGCCCTTCCGCTGTGGCATCAACCGCAGTGATGCGAGCGGAGCAAAATCGTCCGGTCGCCATATTTCTCCAGGTGGTAGTCATCGCGATGTGCCTGCAGCCCCGGCGGTCGGAGGTCAGTGATTGTCAATACTTACTGTTCTTATCGTCGGTGTCCCGGTGGGGTGGGTGGGCTCAGATTTAAAGCGACCTGGGTGTGTCGGGAGAACGACCTGAGAGTTTGGCCTGACTGACTCATGTGCGTCCTCTGACGGATACAGTGGAGTGACGCTCCGGCGAAAGTCGTCCCGAGGACCTGGTCGGTCGGTGTCGTCGCCCGTGAAGTGCGGGGCTCATTCAACCGTCTCTGCCCGTTCTTGTCCGTAACCGTCCTACCCGCCCTCATTCAGGCCGCCGTAGCGCTCCTCACCCACGGTTCTGAATGCCCGGCTCGGATCGCCCTGCGTGCTGACGCATCCTTGGTGCCACTACTCCCATGACCCAACTCAGATACGAACCGCGACATTTTCATCAGCACCGTTTCCCGCGTCTGCGGACCGCCAACGCTGCTGCGGCTTTGAGCGCCGTCGGCGTGGTGACGGTGGTGCTGCCCTGGTTCGCCTGGCCGACGGCGGGGACGATCGGCGTCCTGGTCGTTACTGTCCTCCTCGGTCTGGGGCTCGTCACGGCGCCTCCCACCCGGGCGCTCAAGCGCGGCGGCATCGCCCCCGGAGCCCGCTGGCACTGGGGGGCGGCGATGCTCCTGGGGATGTCCCCGGCGATCCTCCTGGGTCTGAGCTTCCCCGTCGTCTCTCAGAAGATGGCCGCCAGCCAGATCGACGGAACCGGCCTGCCGGTCATCGTCCTGAGCGTGTCGGTGGCGGTCCCCTGGCTCAGCCAGATCATCGGCACCCCCGTCTACCGTCTCCTGGGTGACTCGATCGGACGGGGCCCTCGGGCTGTTCTGGAGCGCTACTGCTCCATCTGGCCGGCCCTGTTCCTGTGGGCGCTCGTTCCCACGGCGCTGGAGATCCTCGTCATGGCCACCGTGACCGGCTGGAACCTGCACGTCATGGGCGTGCACACCGCCCTGCTCCTCCTGCACGTCGTCTTCGTCCAGTCGCTCATCGTCGCCGACGTCTCAGGCCGACGGCGCCTGTGGTCGGTGGGCTGGCTCTTCTACGCCGTCGCCCTCCTGGCAGAACCCACCTGGTGGTACCTGCCCCCGCTGCTGGGCACCCTCAGTCAGGTGCCGTCCATGGGACGGTCCCTGGGGAGGATCCTGCGCCCCCGGGCGGTCTCCACCGGCATCCTCGTGCAGGACATGCTTCGAGGTGGGATCCTGGGGGGAGTGCTGTGGTCAGACAAGTTCTTCCTCTTCCTGGGTGCCGGTCGCGACTTCGACGTGGCACTGGTCTACCTGTGCCTTCAGCCCGCCGTCGTCGCCTACTGCTACTACTTCGCGGTCACCGCACCCCGGGTCAACACTGAGATCGCCCTGTTCCAGACGGTTCTCAAGCGCGAGGGCATGACCAGTCTGCGCGACCGCGGGCGCACTCTGCGCCGGTTGCTGGACGCCAGCCTCATCCGCGCCTGCGTCGTGGGGGTCGCCGGTGTCATCGTGGTCATCTGCTCCATGGCCCTCATCGCCCCCGAGCAGGTGGTGCTGGTCCTCAAGGTGTGTCTGTCCTCAACCCTATTCACGGTGCTGACGCTCCTGTGCTACGAGATCGACCACATCGGCGACTCGACCTCCGCGCTGCTGCTGTCCGGCATCCATGTGGCTGTCGCCGCGGCCCTGCTGCTGCGGGTGGCCGGTACCGGCGCCTACCTGCCGCTGGCCGGTGTCGACCTCGCACTGTGCGCGCTGGGCCTGCTGCTCTACCGCAAGCGGTGGGCCTCGCCCGAGTACTCCTTCTTCTGGGGAAAGGCCATGTCCTGGTGAGCTCCTCGTCGTCCTTCCGCGCCCGGCTGGAGAGTCTTCCGCTTCGCTACTCGGCCCCAGCCGGTGGTTACGCCCCGATGCCCAGTCCCGACGACGCCCCCGGCATCGGCGACCGGGGCCAGGAGACCGGCCCCACGGTCAAGGTCGGTCCCGACGGCTACGGCGTCGTCGTCACCGCCGGCGGTTCCAGTGCTCTGAGCGGCTCCTCGGCACCCAGCGCCGCCACTGCCCGCAGCGCGCACAGTGCCCCGGTCGCGCCCGAGGCCTCCAGAGGGCGGCGAGCCGATTACGGCCGGCAACGGGTCGAGCCCTCAGCCGCGACGGCGTCGGCCGGCACTCCGGATCAGGCCGACGCCGCGGCCCCTGCGCCCTCCAGGGCGGCGGCCGCCCACGCCACGCCCTCCTCGAGCGGATCGGCCTCCACTCCTGAGGTGCCCGCGGTGCCGATCTACGGCGTCGTGCAGACCCCGGCCCCAGCCGGCTACGGCCTGGTTCAGCCGCGGCCCAGGACCCCGGAGCCTCCCGCCTCCTCAGGCGATGCCGAGGTCCTGGACTCCCCGATCTTCGGGACCGTGCGCTCCGCCCCCGCGGCTTCAGCGGCCTCACCCGAGCCCGTTGCCCCTGCAAGGCCCGCTGCCTCCCCACGACCTGTGGCATCCCCGGCTCCCGCGGCCTTCCCCGAACCCACCGCCTCCCCGGATACCCCGGCCGCGCCGTCGGCTCCCGATGAGCCCTTCGCGGAGAGGGCCGATGGGGCTGCCGAGCCCTCGCCCACCGCTGCCGGCCCCTTCCAGGAGACGGTGCCGATCCAGCCGGGGCAGACCGCCCCGGTCACCGGCTCCGACGGTCCCGGCGCCTCCGACAACGAAGCGCGAGAGGTTTTCTCGACCCCCTCGGCTCCCCCCGCCATCGCCTGGGAGTCGGTGTCCTCGGCCGCCTCCGACGCCGCCGCGATTCCCCTGTCCCAGCAGACCAGCGAGGACGAGGAGGAGACGGAGGACGCTCCGGCCGGGGCGGCCGAGATCGCGCTGCCGCCCGAGGAGCCCGAGCCGGAGCCGGATTCCCAGGCCCTGCCCGATGGTGTCCCCGAGGACGGTGTCTACGTCGACGTCGACGTCGCCATCGTCATGGAGTCCACCTACCCCTATCTCAAGGGCGGTGTCTCCGCGGTGGTCCACGACATCATCACCGGCAACCCGGACCTCACCTTCGGGATCATCCACATCACCTGGGACTCCCACTCGCCGCGCAAGGACCTCTACGGCATGCCGGACAATGTCGCCTGGGTCAGGGTCCTCTACCTGTCCATGGAGGAGCACCAGGAGGACTTCCTGCGCGCCCGCCCGCGGGACCTGCGCATGAGCCGCCGCCAGCGTCGAGAGCTCTCCCGCCGCGTCCTGGGGGCACTGCTCGCCCTGGCCCAGGAGGGGCGCACCGAGCCGCTGTGGGAGATCATCAGCGAGGGTCTGAGCGCCTCACGGCGCTACCCGGTCTGGGCGATCCTGGGCACACGCGAGTTCATGGAGGCCTACCACGACCTGATGCCGGACCTGGGGATGTCGATGACCGACATCTTCTGGTGCCTGCGTGACTTCTTCTCCCTGGCCTACGCGGTCCTGGCCGAGCCGGTCCCGCGCGCCCAGGTCTACCACGCCCACACCACCGGCTACGCCATGCTCCTGGGGGTCAACGCCGCCCGCGAGCACGGCACCCGGGTGCTGCTGACCGAGCACAACCTCTATGTGCGAGACACCGTCAACACCCTCCTGGAACGCCGGCTGGACCTCAACGTCAGGCTCACCGACTACCGCACCTTCGACGTCACCGGCCGCGAGCGCATGTGGATGGCCTGGTGGCTGGAGATGGGGCGCCTGTGCTACCCCTACGCCTACGCCTCCACCTACCTCTACCCTCGGGCCATCACCGAGGCCAATGAGCTCGGCGGTGACTCCGGGCGAGCCATCGTCATCCCCAACGGCATCGTCACCAAGGAGTTCGACGCCTCCTACGCCGCCCGCCTGGCCGCCATCGAGGAGATCAAGAAGGAGGGCGCGGACAAGCACCTGTGGAAGCTGGTGTACATCGCCCGCGTCGTACCCATCAAGGGGCTGCTGGACATGATCGACTCGGTGCGCCTCATGGTGGACCGGGGCCTGAACATCCACCTGGACGTGTGTGGGCCCACCGAGCACATGCCCTCCTACTTCGAGCAGTGCCTCACCCGCATCGTCGAGCAGGGCCTGGAGAGCGTCATCACCATCCGCGGGACCGTCAAGGTCCGTGAGCTCCTGCCTGAGTTCGACCTGTTCGTCCTGCCCAGCTACAACGAGGGCCTGCCGGTCGTCTCCCTGGAGACCATGGGGGCCGGCATCCCCACGGTGAGCACCGACGTCGGCGCCGTGCGCTCCGTCGTCGAGGACTTGATCGTCACCGACGAGGGGGAGACCTGGGACCCCTGCGGCATCATCATCGAGCCCGGTGACCCCGCCGTCATGGCGGACAAGGTCCAGGAGGTCATCAGCGACGTCGATCTCTACGAGCGCCTGAGCCTCAACGCCCGCGGCCGCGTGGAGGCGGCCTACGACCTGGTCAAGGTCAACGCCTCCTACAACAAGATCTACCGTCAGGGCGGTGCCGGCGAGCAGACCGGTACCCGCGCCGACCGAGGAGGAGCATGAGGAGCAGCACCGGCGGCGTCGGCGCCTGGATCCGTTACGGAAACCCGCTCGAGCCCGGGGAGCTGGACTTCGCGATCGCCCACTACCGGGCCGCGATCCTCCAGCCCTGGGAGACCGAGGCAGCAGCCCGCCTCAAGGAGGCGCGACCGGACATGACGGTCCTGGCCTACCGGTGCCTGTCCTCCACGCGAGACTTCGAGCCGGACTCCATGCGCGCCTCCGGGCTGTCCTACCGCGAGGCCCTCCGCCGCGGTTGGCTCGCCAGGCGTGACAACGGCGACCTGGTCGAGTGGAACACCTACCCCGGCCACTTCCAGGCCCGTGTGTGGGACCCCGACTACCGCGCCCGCTGGGTGGAGGAGGTCTGCCAGGCCACCGCTGAGACCGCCTTCGACGGCGTCATGGCGGACAACGACGTCTTCGACGACTACTACGGACTGGACCTCCCCCTGGACGGAATCGCCGACACCGCCGCCCTGCGCGCCGAGCTGAACATCTTCGTGGACCAGGCCGGTGCCGGCCTCAACGGCGTCGGCAAGATCCTCATCCCCAACGTGGCCGAGGCCCGCCGGGAACCCGGCCGCTGGGAGCGCCACTCGGCCTGGGGTGGTGGCTTCGACGAGTGCTGGCTGGGCTGGGGGGACCATCACCTCTTCGATGAGGCCACGGCCCTGGCCCAGATTCACGAGCTGCGAGGGCCGGGCCTGTCCATCGTGCGCACGCCCGACGGCGGGGGCGGCGGCTCCATGTCCGGTGCCCGCACGTCCCCCGGCCTCTACGGGCTGGCGGCCTTCTGGGTCTTCGGGGGAGGGGAGGGCGCCTACACGGCCACCGGTCACGACGACTACTCGCGCACTCCCTGGTTCCCCGCCCTCGACGCCGACCTGGGGCGCCCGCTGGGACGGCCCCGGAGGACCTCGGGCGCCTGGGTGCGCGAGTTCGAGGGCGGAGTGGCCGCCGTCGCGCTCGGCGAGGAGGGAGGCGGCACCGTGCGTCTCCCGGCGGGCCTCAGGTCACCGGGGCCCACCGGGGACCCGGACGGTGAGGCGCTGGCTCTGGAGGTGCGCCTCAGCGCGCATCGTGGGATGATCGCTCTGCGTGCCTGAGTCATGACCCGGTCCGGCTCGTGCGAGATCCGATAATGGGACTAAAGACCTGTCAAACGTTAGTCATGTTGGGTGGATCATTGACCTGCTTGACTTCCTGAGATCCCCGCCGTCCCGTACAGCGTTCTCTCGGGCAGGAAGCGCGGCGTCCGTCTCGGGCGGCGTCGACAGAGTTCCACAGGGCCCAGGACAAGGATGACCTATGGCACAGACTTCCCAGAATAGCGCGGCGGACATCGCGCACAAGCCCATGATGAGCACTGCTCAGATCCTGCTGATGAACGTCGGATTCTTCGGCATCCAGTACTCCTTCGGCATGCAGCAGAACGCCATGTCGCCCATCTACCAGTTCCTCGGGGCTTCCGCTGACGAGATCC
This sequence comes from Actinomyces naeslundii, assembly GCF_001956585.1. Taxonomy (GTDB): domain Bacteria; phylum Actinomycetota; class Actinomycetes; order Actinomycetales; family Actinomycetaceae; genus Actinomyces; species Actinomyces naeslundii. The sequence continues at coordinate 160,972 of NZ_MSRR01000019.1, forward strand.
CCATCCTCAATCTGGCCGGACCCGTCACCGGCCTGCTCATCCAACCGCTCATCGGGGCGCTCTCGGACCGGACCTGGAGCGAGAAGTGGGGACGCCGTAAGCCCTTCTTCCTGATCGGGGCCGTCGGCTGCTCCGTGTTCCTGTTCCTCATGCCCTTCGTCACCGCCGTGTGGATGGCGGTGCTGTGCCTGTGGCTGCTGGACGCCTCGAACAACACGGCCATGGAGCCCTACCGGGCCTTCATCGGCGACCGCCTGCCCTCCAAGCAGCTCGCCAAGGGCTTCCTCGCCCAGTCCCTGTTCATCGGCGCCGGCTCGGCCCTGGCCGCCGGGACCCTCGTCGTTCTGGAGAAGACCCTGGCGGGCGCCACCGCCGCCGGCATCCCCTACTGGGTCTTCGGCGCCTTCATGGTGGGCTCGGTGTGCTCCATCGGCTCGGTGCTCATCTCGGTGCTCTCCACCAAGGAGCTGCCGCCCACGCCGGAGGGCTTGGTCGAGCTCGAGCGCAAGAAGCGGGAGGAGGGCCCCTTCGGCTTCGTCAAGGACATCGGCGTCGCCATCGTCGAGATGCCCCGCGGCCTGAAGAAGATGGCCCTGGTCTACCTCTTCCAGTGGTACGCCATGAACGTCTTCTGGCAGTACCTGGGCCTCATGTGCGCCGTCACCTACTTCGGCGTGAACCTGTCCGACCCGGGGTACGCCGAGACCGAGGCCTTCAACAACGCCTCCGGCTTCGCCACCGGGCTCATGGTCGTCTACTACGTCTCCTGCACGGTCGTCGCCCTCTTCCTGGCGCGACTGGCCAACCGCATCGGCCCCAAGCACGTCCACACCGCGGCGCTGTGCCTCGCCGCCGTCTGCCTGGTCCTGCTCACCCGCATCGGCAGCCCCGGCCACACCGCGGTCCTCTACCTGCCCATGATCGGCATTGGTGTGGCCTGGGCTTCTATTACGGGCGTACCCTACATCATGGCCATTGAGATGATCCGCAAGGAGCGCCGAGGCGTCTACATGGGCGTTATCAATATGATGATCGTCATCCCCCAGTTCATCCAGACCCTCACCTTCGGTCCCATTTACAAGCACCTGCTCGGCGATCACCCGGTCAACGCCCTGCTCTTCGTCGCAGTCTTCCTCATCATCGCCGGTCTGCTCATCGAGTGGATCGACACCGTCAAGGATGCGGACCCGCGGGTGCGCGCCGCCGCCGTGTCCGCCACTGAGACTGCCGTGGCCTGACCGGGTGCCCCACGAAAGGATGTCATCCGTGACCTATACCACCATTGTCGCCGGAGTCGGCGATGTCGAGGCGAACACCCACGTCATCGATCGCGCCTGCGAGATGGCTCGCCTGTGCGACGCCGCTCTTCTCCTCGTCGCCGGCTTCGACCCCGTCTCGGCGCGGGACAAGGCTCGCATCAACGAGTCCGCCCCCGTCGCCGATGTGCGGGTCGTCGAGGCTCGGCTCACCGAGGACCAGGCCTACGCCGTCGTCGAGAAGGCGCGTGATACCGCCGTTGAGCGCGGCGTCGCCCTCGCCCAGGGCGTCGTCGTCGAGGGCACGGCGGTCGATGCCGTCACCCTCGTCACCTTGGAGACCGAGGCGGACCTCGTCATCGTCGGATCCAAAGGCGTCGATTCGCTGTTCGGCCGCATCTTCGGAGCCGTCTCCGTCCAGGTGCTCCGCAAGTCGAAGTGCGACGTCCTCGTCGTCGTTCCCTAGTCGCCGGATAGACGTCGGACGCACGCGTCGGATCCTGCGCGATCGGACCGGCGGCGGATGCCCGCCACGCGGAAGTGTGGCGGGCATCCGCCGCTATGTTTTGAGGTTCTTCGTGTGTGAGGGCGTGGTCGGGGTGAGCGGGTGCCGGTGGTTCGGCGTCTCGGGGTCCTGCGCGGTCGTACTCGGCGTCGCGTGGTCGTACCCGGCGGCGCGCGGTCGTACCTTAGAGGGGCTCTAAGGTACGACCGCGCGGTTTTACGTACGACCGCGTGCGCTGGGGGTACGACCACGCGGTTTTACGTACGACCGGGTGGGATCGCGTACGACCACGTACCCCGAGACCCCGACGAGGAAAGCCCCGCACAACCCCATCCCCACGACACGAAGAACCCGTTTTGAGCAGTTGTCGTAACTCCTGTGATACGTGGGGCCGGGCTGGGCGCATGGTGGCGCTGCGTCTGCCCGGGTGGCCCCGCGCCCCGACCCGCTCCGGGACGCGGCGCTCGGCGTTCCCTGAATCTCCTCCCCTCGACGTCGGCCGCCCATGCCGCCGAGCCCCGCGGCGTCGGCGGG
>NZ_MSRR01000020.1 GCF_001956585.1 Actinomyces naeslundii
TTCGAATCCCCCTAGCTCCACAGTTCTTCATCAGCAGGCCCTGCCGTCAGGCGAGGGCCGTTTTGTTTCCCTGCTCGCCGCAGGCATGTGCGGCACAATGCGGATATGGCTATCGCTGTGCTGGTCAAGGCCCTGGGAGCCTTCTTCGCGATCATGAACCCCTTCGTCAACCTGCCCCTGTTCCTGAGTCTCACCCAGGACCAGGATGCCGCGACCCAGCGGCGTACAGCGGTTCGTACAACGATCTCCTCCGCCGTCATGTGTGCCGTCGTCCTGCTCCTCGGCGCGACAATCCTGAGGTTCTTCGGCATCGGCGTCGACGACTTCCGGATCGCAGGTGGAATCGTCCTGCTCATCATCTCGCTGTCCATGCTCAACGGCAGTGGATCCAGTGCCCACGAGGGAAGCGCGCAGGAGAAGGAGCAGCACGACGCCGTTGCTGGTAGCGGGAACGACGTCGCCTTCTACCCCATGACCTTTCCCATCCTCGTGGGGCCGGGAACGATCGCGACCATCATCGTCATCCAGTCCCAGGCTCGGGGGCTGGGTGGGCATGCGGCCGTTGCGGCTGCGCTGGCAGTCGTTCTCGTGACGCTCGGGATCGTTCTCTACTTCTCGGCCAGCATCGGTGCGCGTCTGTCCATGACGATGCGTACCATCATGACCCGCCTCATGGGCATGATCCTGGCCTCGATCGCGGTACAGATGATCGTCGTCGGGATCCAGCACCTCTTCCCGGGGCTGGCTCGCTGAGACACGCTCCACGCGTGGGCTTCAGCAAGGAACTGGCCCCTCGGGCGCTCTGAGGGTAGCCTCACCTTCAGATGTTGCCGGGAGCACCCCGCTCCCACGTGCGGCAACACGGTAGGAAGGTAAGCGTGTGACGTCCGTTCAGGTCCCCGACATCATGCAGCGCGCCCGGCGCACGGCCAGGCGTCTCCTGGCTGGAAGTGGAAGCGCCGCGGTGACGGCCTATCGCATTGACCCCTCCGCTCCTGCCGCCTTCGTCGCTCACGCCATGCGGGCCGATGGTCAGCTTCTTGTGGCTGCCTGCCCGCCGGAAGGTACTCCGCTGTCCATCGCTCCCGATGACGTCGCCGTCGATGTCCGGCTCGACGTCACTCTCGACGCTGCCGAGCCCGGTGTTCGTATCACGGCCGCCACGGCTCACCTGCTCGGCAACCTGACCTGGGTCAACGGTGAGGACCGCGCCCTCGTTCTGGCCTCCTCGCGGACTCCGGCCTGCCACTGCGCCATCGTCGGTGAGGACCCGCTCGAGCGCGTCCGAGAGATCGCCTCGGGTCCCGGTGGACGTCTGGGTGTCATCACCTGCGAACGCGTCATGCTTCACTGCGTATCCGGGGTCTCCAGCCACGACATCGAGGAGATCCTCGACATCGCCTCGGCTGATGCCGATGCCTCACCCTCCCTCTCCTGGAGCCCCCAGGAGGTCATGGACGCCCATGAGGCCGTCAGTGCCGTCGGCCAGCTGGGGCTGCGCGCTGTCTGTGAGGCCGTGCGAGAGGGGCAGATGCTCGGCTGGATCTGCTCCTCCCGTCCCGCCGTCGGCGTGTGCCCGACGTTGTGGGACCGGACCCTGTGCGTCGATGTCGACGCCCACGGGGTCACCCTCATGTCCATCACCGGGGAAGAGGTCACCACTTTGGTGGTCTCCTTCCCGCAGGCCCTGACCGGCGCCGTAGAGGTCGGGCCGGTTCTCGAGCGGCTCGCCTCCCAGGCCCTCCCGCAGCGCCTGGCCCGTCCTTGAGCGGCCTGCCTCGGTTGCGGTTCTGAACGTTCCGGTCGCAGAGACCGGAACGGGGGATACCACCATGCGGTGGTATCCCCCGTTTGGCCCCCAGCCGCTCGAGCTGGAGAGCCTTCCGGTCAGCGAACCTCGTAGGTCTTGCAGGAGGCGGTGTCGCCGCCGACGGTCACGGCCTCGGCCGTGCACATGAGGTCCTTGTTGTGGACGCACTCGAGGCGCTGGCAGGCACCCACCTGACCCTCGGCCACGGGCAGGCCGCCACGGGCATCGAGGCTGATGAAGGTGTCGCAGGCCGGTGCGCCGTTGTCGCCGCCGACGGTGATGGCGAAGGCGGTGCAGCCTCCGTTGTTGAAGGCGCAGGAGGTGGTGGTGCAGGAGGTGATCTTGGTGACGGACATGATGCTTTTCCTTTCGAGCGGGTGTGCGCTGCGGACATGAATAACGTAAATCCGCACCCGCGCTCCGGCAACGAAGGACAGCCTGGCCTGTATGGCTTCGCGTTTACGAACGTTGGAATTCCAACGTTTTGACGGTTCTCGTCGGGTCGCTTCCGTCAGTGATGGGGGCTTGAGAAAATATGGGGTTGTGTGCCGTTGATTTTCGTTATTCCTCGCAGGTAAGGCACTCCTGAACGGGGGTGGTCAGGAATTCACCGATGCGTGGAAGGGCTCCATTCATGGGGGAGGCGTGGTGGCGCGACCCGTGTCCCGAGGAAGGACATCTGCGCTCCCTGGGCCGTTCAGAGGTCGGAGTGCTCCAGTGGTCCGCGTGTGGATCAGCTGTGGGCGGCCGCCACGGCCAGGCGCAGGGAGTCGGCGAAACGCGTCTCGCGCTCGGCGGCACTCATGTCGCCGGAGTGGTCCAGCAGGTGGTCGGAGACGGTCAAGACCGCCAGTGCCTGCTTGCCGTACTCGGCGGCGACGCCGTAGAGGGCGGCCGCCTCCATCTCCACCCCCAGCACCCCGTAGCCGGCCAGGGCCTCGTTCTGCCCCTCGGGAGTGAAGTAGAAGTGGTCGCGCGAGAAGACCGTGCCCAGGTGGACCTTTCCGTCACCCTCTGTCTGCTCGGTCAGGGAGGCCTCGTAGGCGGCTCGGGCGAGCTGGAAGTCGGCGACCGCGGAGAAGTTGACGCCCGGGATGCGCAGCTGGTTCATGGCGGAGTCCGTGTGGGCACCGGTGGCCACGATGACGTCGCCGATCTTCACTCTGGGAGAGAGGCCGCCGGCAGTGCCCACGCGGATGATCCGCTCCACCCCGAACTGGCTGAACAGCTCGGTGGCGTAGATCGTGAAGGAGGGCTGGCCCATGCCTGACCCCATGACGCTCAGTGGCCTGCCGTTGGCGGTCCCGGTGAAGCCCAGCATCCCCCTCACGTCGGTGACCAGGCGGGCGTCGTTCATGAGGGTCTCAGCGATGCGCTGGGCCCTTCTGGGGTCGCCGGGCATCAGGACTGCAGGAGCGAAGTCGCCTGGCTCGGCAGCGATGTGCGGTGTGGCCATGGGGGTACCTCTCGGGAAGTAGTGCGGAGCGGAGTGACGTTCAGTGTGTCACAGGTCGCGTGATAAAGGACAGGTGGCGGCCTGTTCCGGCTGTCCGTATCGTGGACGTCGGGCGACGCATCGTGGTCGTGAGGATTAGCGTCCAGCGACAAAAGGGCCTGCGACCAATCCGCAGGAAAAGGCGACCATCCGGTCGCCTTCGTTTGTGACATCACGGAAGGTTGCTCATGACCTCCAAGACAGGGGAGAGCGAGTCTCTTCAGGCGCCTCCGCGCGAGCAGTGGAGCGGTCAGCTCGGCTTCCTCATGGCGGCCATCGGCTCGGCGATCGGGCTGGGTAACATCTGGCGCTTCCCGGGTGTGGCGTACAGCAACGGCGGCGGCGCCTTCGTCGTCCCCTACGTCATCGCGCTGCTGGCGGCGGGGCTGCCGATCCTCTTCCTCGACTACGCCCTGGGACACCGCTTCCGTGGCTCGCCGCCGGCGGTCTTCCGGCGCATGTCCACCAAGCTGGAATGGCTGGGCTGGTTCCAGGTCTTCATCTGCTTCGTCATCATGACCTATTACGCAGTAGTTGTGGCCTGGTCCCTGCGGTACATGTTCTTCTCCTTCAGTATCGCCTGGGGCGACGATGCAGGGGCCTTCTTCCAGCACTACATCGGGGTGGACCGGCTCGGCTCCGAGGTCGGGTACTCGCCGGCTGTCGTGATGGGGGTGGCCGTCCCCCTGCTGCTCGTATGGGCCTTCGGCCTGGTGGTCACCGCTCTGGGCGTGAGCGACGGTGTGGAGAAGGCCAACAAGATCTTCCTGCCGCTGCTCGTCCTCATGTTCGCCGCCCTCGTGGTGCGCGCCCTCCTGCTCCCGGGGGCGGGGGAGGGGCTTAACGCCCTGTTCACCCCCAAGTGGTCCGCCCTGCTGGACTACAAGGTGTGGATGGCGGCCTTCGGGCAGATCTTCTTCTCCCTGTCGGTGGGCTTCGGCATCATGCTCACCTACGCCTCCTACCTCCAGCGTCGTCGCTCCAACCTGGTGGGGACCGGCCTCGTGGCGGGCTTCGCCAACTCCTCCTTCGAGCTGTTCGCCGGTATCGGTGTCTTCGCCACCCTCGGCTTCATGGCTCACAACCAGGGCGGCAGCGTGAGCGACCTGGAGGGGATCACAGGTGTCTCCCTGTCCTTCATCACCTTTCCCACGGTTATTGCCCAGATGCCCGGGGGTGCGCTGTTCGGAGTGCTCTTCTTCGCCTCCTTCGCCATGGCGGGACTGACCTCCTTCATCTCCATCATCCAGGTGGTGGCCGCCGGTGTGGGGGAGAAGCTCGACCTGGCGCCGAAGAAGGCCTCCCTCGTCGTCGGCGTCCCGGCTGCGGTCCTGTCCTTCGCCCTGTTCGCCACCAGGTCGGGTCTGCCGGACCTCGACGTCGTCGACGCCTTCATCAACAACATCGGCGTGGTCGCCTCGGCCATCATCATGTGTGTGGTGGTGGCCTGGGTCCTGCGGCGCAGCAGGCTGCTTCAGGACCACCTCAACGCCGTCTCCGAGTCGCGAATGATCGGCCTGTGGTGGCGGGCGCTGGTCGGTGGGATCGTTCCGGTCCTGCTGGGCTACATGTTCTTCCAGACCCTGTGGACCTACTTGTCTGAGGGATACGACACCTATTCCAGCGGCTTCATCGCGGTCTTCGGCTGGGGGATGCTCCTGGTGGTTGCCCTGTGCACCGCCGTCATGACCCTCATCTCCTGGAAGACCCCGGTGGATGAGTTCGAGCCCCTCAGGCTCGAGGCCGCTTCCGAGGAGGACTGACATGACCGGAATCGCCGTACTCATCATGCTCGCCGCCGTCGTCATTATCTGGGGAGGCCTGGCCGTGTCCATCACCGCGCTCATCTCCCGTGGACGCCGAGAGGACCGTGACGCCCGGGCGGAGGCCTCGGCGCGCGCCCGCGAGCACATGCTCAACCCTGAGCAGGTCGACTGACCGGCTCGAGCCGGCTGAAATCCTCTAATGGGATCCGCTGCGAAGAGAGACTGACTCCACCACTCGCATGAGGCCCGGTTCGGCCGGTTTCCAGACGGGTAGGACACAATACGCCTATGACTCAGACTGATGTGAGCCCCGAGGTGCTGCCCCGGCTGGTGGCCTTCGACCTTGACGACACGCTGGCACCCTCGAAGTCGGCCATGCCTCCTGCCATGGCCACCGCGCTGAGACGGCTGCTCGACGTCGTCCCCGTCTGCATCATCTCCGGTGGGCAGGTGGGGCAGTTCCGCGACCAGGTCCTGGCCCACCTCGACGCCGACGCCGACGAGCTCTCCCGGCTTCACCTCATGCCCACGTGCGGGACTCGGTACTACACCTACGACCCCTCCCAGGCCGGCCGGGGAACTGATGCCTGGAAGCTGGTCTACGCCAATGACCTCACCCCCGAGCAGATCCGCACCGGCTTCGAGATCGTCGAGGCCCAGGCACGCAGGCTCGGCCTGTGGGAGGAACGGACCTGGGGGGAGATCCTGGAGGACCGCGGCAGCCAGATCACCTTCTCCGCCCTGGGGCAGGAGGCTCCCCTGGAGGCCAAGCGCGCCTGGGACCCCACGGGGGAGAAGAAGGCCGCCCTGCGCGACGCCGTCGCCCCTCTCCTGCCAGAGCTGGAGGTCCGCTCCGGCGGGTCCACGAGCGTCGACATCACCCTCAAGGGGGTGGACAAGGCATACGGCATGACCCGATTGGCCGAGGTCACCGGGATCGCGCTGGAGGAGATGCTCTTCATCGGTGACCGCCTGGACCCCGAGGGCAACGACTACCCGGTCAAGGCCTTGGGCGTTCCCTGCCAGGCCGTGGGCGGATGGCAGGACACCGTCACCTACGTCACCTCCCTGGCCAGCCTCATCGCCTCCCAGCAGCACAGCGGAGAGGGCCACGCCACCCGGGTCTCGCTGGGTGCTCGTCTCTGAGGCGGGTCGTGGTGCGGACAGGCATGGACTCCGGCTCCGACACGGACGCCGACATCGGTGCTGGTCCCGGTACGGGTAATGCGGGGCGCTCCGCCGACCTACGGGCGGGTCTGCTGACGGCTGCCCGACGTTGCGGTGCCCTGATGCTCACGGTGCTGCTGTCGCTGCGCACCTGGTGGCGACGGCGTCGCCGGAGAACCCGAACAGTCGTTGCCACGGCGGCGATGATCCTGGCCTCCAGCACGGTCTCCCTCCTTCTGGGCCTGTCCACGGCGACGGCCTCGGCGCCGGTGGGCCCGCACGAGGCGACCTGGTCGACGACCCTGGACTCCACCGTCACGCTGGACCTCGGGCCGCTGGGGACCGCCTCGATGGAGTCGCCCGCAGGCATCCTCGGCGTCAAGGTGGTCCTTGGCGAGATTCCCGGTGACCCCGCTCCCGATGCCGCCAGTGCCGCCAGCGTGGGGCAGTCGCTGTCCTCCGACGCAGCCTCTTACCTCTCGCTCGTCTCCCATCCCGACCTGACGATCAGGCAGGGCCTCTACGGTCTGGCCGGGGACGCCCTGCGCCGGGCCGGGGTCGTCGAGACGATCTTCCTGTGCTGCGTGGCCGCCTGGCGCCTGGCACCGACGAAGCCGTGGCGCGAGACCGTCCGCGCCGGTGCCTCGCACCGCTGGGCGACGACCGTGGCGGTCTCGGCGGCTGTGGCCACCGCGGCATCCCTGCTGGTCCCGGCGATGCGTACCGTCAACCCACACGGTTCCACCCTGTCCGCGCTGGAGGGCACCCCATTGGCCCGGGCCCGCTTCTCGGGTCGGATCGCCGATGTCGTCACCGCCTACGGGCCCAAGGCTCGCTCCTTCGTGGAGAGCAACAAGGACTTCTATGCCAAGGCCGACACCAATCTACGCGCCGCCTGGAGGGCTGCTGAGCAGACCGAGGGCCTGGTGGACGTCACCGCCGCTGACGGAAAGGTGAACACCGAGGAGCTGCAGGCACGGCTCAAGACGACCTCGGCGAAGACCGTGGTGAAGGCCGGCGCCGAGCCAACGCCGACTGAGGCCCCACGGCCCTCGCAGGGCCCGTCAGCCTCCGCGGCGCCGTCGGCATCCTCGACCCCCACAGCCACGGCCCCTCCGGTGACGGGAGCCCGCTCGGTCCCCGAGCGCGGCCGCAAGACGGCCGTCCTCACCACGGACCTGCACTGCAACCTCGACGTCATCGCCTTCTCCGGGGTCCTCGACCAGCTCTCCGGCGCCGATGTGCACATGGATGACGGCGACCTGACCATGACCGGCTCCGGCCCGGAGCGGGTGTGCGTCGACGCGCTGACCCAGGCAGTGCCGAGCTCGACGGACAAGGTCGCCACGATCGGCAACCACGACTCCGACGCCACGGCCGCCCGTCTGCGCTCCCAGGGATGGACCGTGACCGACGGCTCGGTCCAGACGGTCGCCGGGATCACCGTCCTGGGGGACGACGACGCCGAGCGCACGACAACGGCGGGCACCAAACCGCGTGGCGGCGAGACCACCGAGCAGATCGCCACCCGCCTGGCCAAGGTCAGCTGCGGGCGCACTCCGGTCGACGTCGTTCTCATCCACCAGCCGGCCACCTTCGACCTGCTCATGAAGGAGGGCTGCGCGCCGCTGCTCCTGGCCGGTCACGTCCACGCCGAGCGGGGGATGACCACTGCGATCAGCCCCCGGACCGGCAGGCCCGTCTCCGGGGTCATCTCCGGTGCCGGTAAGGGTGGCACGTCGCTCGGCTCGGTTACGGAGGACGCCTTCCTCCACGTCATGTCCTTCGACTCCACGGGCGCGCTCGTGGCCTGGCGAGCAGTCATCCTTCACCCCGACGCCTCGGTGACAGTGGGGGCCTGGCGGTCCGTTCCGGGTATCGCCTCTGGGCAGAAGACGGCCACGATGGCCTCGACCCCGAGTCCGTCGGCCTCGGCCACCACGGAGCAGACGCAGACCGGGGCCGCCACGCAGTCGCCCTCCCAGCCCGAGGCGGGCGCCGCACCCTAGGACGAGTCGATTTTTCGGACGGTGAGGGCGCAGGAGGGCCGTTGTGGCATACGCTCTCACTCTAGATAGCCGCACGACGCCCAGAAGAACTGATGACGCACCACCGGTGAGGAGACTGACGATGTCGCGCATGCCCACAGATGCCGAGATCGACGAGATGAGCGAGGAGGAGCTCGAGACCTACCTGGGCTCAGCCCCCGGCCAGGAGCTCGACCGGCGTGCCCGCCGCGACGCCGATGACGACTCAGCCGATCGTCCCGCCTGGCTGCGCCGTTCCGGGGCCGAGCGAGGCTTCGGCTGGCTGCTCCTCGTGTGCGGGCTCATCGGGATCATCGCCTGCTGGGAGCTCATCAGCTCTCAGCTCGACCTGCTGCGCAACCCGGACGCGGAGCTCATCTGCGACGTCAGTCCCCTGGTCTCCTGCGGGGACTCCCTCAACGTGTGGCAGGGGAACCTGCTCGGTGTGCCGAACTCCTTCATCGGGGCCATCGCCTTCGGCGCCCTGACCGCGATCGGCGCGGTTCTGCTCAGCGGCGTGCGCCTGCCGCGGTGGATGTGGTGGGGGCTGAGCGCCGGCAGCCTGGGGGGAATCGCCTTCGTCATCTGGTTCCTGTCCGTCTCCATCATGACCTTCGGCAAGCTCTGTCCGTTCTGCATGGTCATCTGGTCCGTCACCATCCCGGTGGCTGCTCACTCCTGGGCCTGGGCCGCGGCCGGCGGGCACCTGGGGCTGCGCGACAACCAGGCGCTCGACCTGCTCAAGGCCCGCTGGTGGGTCATGGCGGCGATGTACCTGGCGGTGGTCCTCACCATCATCATCGCCTTCGGCAGCCAGCTGGCGAGGTTCTTCGGGTGACTCCGTCTTCGAGCAGGGCGGCCGCAGTCAGGCCCGCCTGGAGGCCCTCGGTGGCGGGGGACTCGACTGTCACGCAGGACTACCTCAAGGTCGTGTGGGCCGCCTGCGAGTGGGGCGGAGCGGGCGCCTCCATCACCGGCCTGGCCAAGCGTATGGAGGTGGCGCCGTCGACCGCCTCGGAGAACGTGGCTCGCCTGGTGGAGGAGGGGCTGCTCGTCCACGAGCCCTACAAGGCCGTCACCCTGTCCGAGGAGGGACGGCGTCGGGCCATGGGCATGATCCGCCGCCACCGCATCCTGGAGACCTATCTCGTCACTCAGCTCGGCTTCGGCTGGGACGAGGTGCATGCCGAGGCCGAGGAGCTCGAGCACGCTGTCTCCGAGCGGCTGCTGGAGCGGCTCGATGCGGTCCTGGGACACCCCACCCGAGACCCTCACGGGGACCCGATCCCTACGGCGGACGGCCGGCTCGTCGTGCCCGACCTGGTGCGTCTGGAGACGAGGCCGGTGGGTTCCGACGGCGTCGTTGGGCGGATCCAGGACGACTCCGAGACGTTGCGCCGTCTGGGGCGGGCCGGGATCGGGCTGGACAGCCGGGTGCGGATTCGTGACCGGGGCACCGTGGCAGCGGCCACGGAGGGCGGTAAGCGCCGACGGGCGACCGTCATCGTCCTGCTGGACACGGAGGCTCCGCGCGGCGCAGTGCCCGAGATCGCCCCGGAGGCCATCATCCCCGACGGCTCCCTGTGGCTGCTGGCCTGAACAGGGACGCCGCCTCTATGGATCTGGGCGGATCCGGGCACGGCTGGGGGACAATGGGGTCATGAGCACGATTTTCACCAAGATCATCGAGGGCGAGATCCCCGGCCGTTTCGTGTGGGCGGACGAGGTCTGTGTCGCCTTCGCCACCATTGAGCCGCATACCGACGGGCACGTCCTGGTGGTTCCGCGGGTCGAGGTCGACTCCTACGTGGACGCGCCTGACGACGTGGTGGCGCACCTGGCAGTGGTCGCCAAGCGCATCGGTGCCGCGCAGGTGCGCGTCTTCGAGGCGCCCAGGGCCGGGATCGTCGTGGCCGGCTACGGGGTCGACCACCTGCACCTTCATGTGCTGCCGATCCGCTCCGAGGAGGACCTGTCCTTCTCCTCGGCCCGCCACCCCGAGGGGCCCGAGCTCGACGCCGCCATGGAGCGCCTGCGGAGCGGCCTTGTCGAGGACGACTGGGGCGAGTTCGTTCCCGCAAGGCTGGACAGCGCTGCGCTCGCGTAGCACCCGAGGCTGCCGGCTTCGTCCTCGTCAGAAGGGTGGGGTGGGGTTGGTGGGGGGTGCTGGTTTGAGGGTGTGGGTGGTTTTTGGGTGGGGGGTGGTCTCGTAGTCTCCGGGTCTTTCGCGGGGGTGGGGGCCGCGGGTGACTAGTTGTACTTCCCTGTGAGGTTGTGAACGCGGTTGGCAGGGGTTTGGCCGTCCAGTGCGGTGTGGGGTCGGTGGTGGTGGTTGTAGTGGTGGAGCCAGGTCTGGTAGGCGGCCGTTTGGCTGGTGCGTAGGGTCTGCAGGGTCATGGCGGTGATGGCGTCGGCCCTGATCCGGCCCGGGGTGCGCTGCTCACCGCAGGCCCGCGCGCTGGCGGCGATCGCGTCCAGGGTGGCGTCCAGCAGCAGGGCGTCCATGGTCGGCAGCAGCAGAAGGACCTGGCACAGGCCCTCGCCCACAGGCCTCGGGCGCGACACGCACCGACGCTGCCTATTGGCTTGGGTGTGTTCGGTGTGTCCGTCGGGGTCGACCTCTATCAGGGCCCGCTCGATGTCCCGCCCCACCTGGGACACGCTTCGTCGGGGTGCCTGGGGCAGGACCTGGTCCTGAACCGCCAGCGCCACCGGGACGGGCACGTCCTCCAGGCGGCGGGTCACCAGGGACGCCTTCACCGAGTCCAGCACCCCGCAACGCTCCATAGCCTCGACCGGGCCGAAGCCAATATTCATGAGGGTGTTGCCGTGGTCGATGATCTGGCCGGCCCGAGTCCGGGAGACCCCCAGGCGGGCCGAGAGCAGGCAGGTGGTGTTGAACCTGCGCTCCTCAAACCCGGCCACGGGTGAGACCTGACCGCCCGGGCCCCACCGGCCAGGACGCGCCGACAGCTCAGCGCACCCGGTCAGGCAGGCCGCGGCCAGCTCCCCCAACCCGCAAGCCCCCACACCAAGCAACCCAGTGCTACCAGCCTCCTCCACACACCCACGACCCGAAGCCCCTCGGCAACGGCCACCAGTGTCGCGTCAGTCCCCGACTCGTCGGTGAGGAAAGTCGGCGCCGCATCGCCGTCAGCACCAGAGCGCCCCGACCGCACCACCAGCCAGGACACGAGGAAACACCCCACCTTCGAACATACGTACACTATAGCCCCACCCCCACCAACCACACCACGCAACCACCCCCCCAAACCGCCCCAACAACAACGAAAAACCGTGTTATCGGAGCCTCCGTTCCCCGGAGCCGCTGCGACGGTCCGCCGAGACTTCGGAACCATCTGCCCTGCTCATGCGATATTGGTATTTCTGCAGTCGTCACAGCAAAGAGCGGTAACGGGCCAGACGTCATAAGGGAGAACTGTCGAGCGATATGAGGGCCGGCGCGTTGAGACCTCCCCGCCCGACGAAGAGGGAGAAACACCCACCGGCTTTCTACTTTCCAGGCGCGCCCGCGCCTCTATCGCTTGCTCGGCCGAGTGCCTGAACGACCTGCGGAAGAGACGTGACGCCGTCGGAGGCCAGGAAATGGCCCGCGCCCGGAACGGTGACGACGTCGGCGCTGATCGCGGTGGCGAATCTCCGCGAAGCCGCCCGGGGGACAAGTGGGTCGTTATCGGAGTGAATGACTGTGGTGCGCCCTAGAAGTGGACGCAGCTCACCGGGGCTCGCGCCGTCGAGGAAGCCCTCCAGTCCGGTGGCGAGGAAATGGTCGAGCTCCGCCTCTCCCGTCGGAGGGAGCTGCTGCGCGAAGGGTGCGACGGCGATGAAGGCCGCCAGATGCCGCCCATTGCCGTTCGCCGGTGAGTCGCACGCGATGACTCGCTCGATCGCCCGTAGCGCGGTCAGGCCGCCAAGACTGTGCGTCACGATTGCGAGCCCGGTCAGTCCGTCCGGCGACGTTCCGATCCTCTCGGCGATGGTCGACGCCCAGGTCGAGGCATCCGGAGACTCCGGATGAGGGAGCCGTGGCACCTCGACATGGCGGAAGCTCCGCGCGAGCCAGGGAAACCAGTGGTCGTGAGGCCCCGCCCCGAAACCGTGGACGAGAATGACTCTGTCGATCCCACCGAGTCCGTCGGAGGAGCAGTGTTCTGTAACGTGGTCCATGCCCCTGGACGGTAGACATTCACGCCAGTGGCAAGGTCAAGTGGAAGTCAAGTGGAAGCTGTTCGCCGGAGAGGAGCTCCTTGTGCGCATCGGAGAGTTCGCCCGACAGGCGGGTGTCAGCCCCCGTTCCCTGAGGCACTACGAGGAGGCCGGTCTGCTCGTTCCCGCCCGGACCTCCGCCGGATACCGGGACTACAGCCCGAAGGATCTCGACGCCGTCGCACGCATCCGGCCGATCCTGGCCACCGGTCTCGGCGTCGCTGCCGCCCGGCGTTACCTGGACTGCGTCGAGGTCGCCGGTGATGATCGAGCCGTCTCCATCACCATGTGCCCCAACCTGCGCCGCGAGCTTGAGGCGGTCGAGGCGCGGATCGCCCGGCACCGGAGTCGCCTGGCGTGCGAGCAGGACGCCCTCAACCGCTTCAGGGCTGCAGCTCGGGAAGAAGAGTGAGGACGATGCTGCTCAGGCTCCAGAGGGCCTCACCGACGTGACCGGTCTCGCCCGCCCGCGGGGCGGACGCCGCCGGGCCCCGCTGCTGCCGGGCGATAGGCTGTGCCCCAGCACCAGGAAGCACGAGTAGGAAAAGAGCGCTGCCGCGATGTCAGAGAGAACCGCACCGGGCGAGTCCGACACCCCTTACCGCTACACGGCGGCCCTGGCGGACTCCATCGAGACCGCCTGGCAGGACCGCTGGGAGGCCGAGGGCACCTTCAACGCCGACAACCCTGTCGGCGCTCTGGCCGGCCCCGGCGCGGACAAGGAGAAGTACTTCCTGCTGGACATGTTCCCCTACCCCTCCGGCAAGGGTCTGCACGTGGGTCACCCGCTGGGCTACATCGCCACCGACGTCGTCGCGCGCTTCACCCGCATGACCGGCAAGAACGTCCTGTACACGATGGGCTACGACGCCTTCGGCCTTCCCGCCGAGCAGTACGCCGTCACCACCGGCCAGCACCCACGCATCTCCACCGAGGCCAACATCGCCAACATGCGCCGCCAGCTGCGCCGCCTGGGCCTGTCCCACGACCCGCGTCGCTCCCTGGCCACCATCGACGTCGACTACGTGCGCTGGACCCAGTGGATCTTCCTGCAGGTCTTCAACTCCTGGTTCGACCCCGAGGCCCCGCGCCGCGACGGCCGCGGCAAGGGCGCGGCCCGGCCGGTGTCCGAGCTGCGCGACAAGCTCGCCTCCGGCCAGGTCCCCGTCCCCGGCGGCCGCGACTGGGCCGGCCTGAGCGCCGCCGAGCAGGCCGAGGTCATCGACTCCTTCCGCCTGGCCTACGTCTCCAACGCGCCCGTCAACTGGTGCCCCGGCCTGGGCACGGTCCTCGCCAACGAGGAGGTCACCGCCGAGGGCCGCTCCGAGCGCGGCAACTACCCCGTCTTCAAGCGCAACCTGCGCCAGTGGATGATGCGCATCACCGCCTACGGCGACCGCCTCGCCGAGGACCTGGACACCGTGGACTGGCCCGAGAAGGTCAAGCTCATGCAGCGAAACTGGATCGGCCGCTCCGAGGGCTCCGAGGTGACCTTCGCCGTGCCCGGTGCCGGTCAGGGCGCTGAGCAGGACGCGTCACTGAGTGTCTACACCACCCGCCCCGACACTCTCTTCGGCGCCACCTTCATGGTCGTGGCCCCCGAGCACCCCATGCTGGGCGGCCTCCAGGCCTCCGGCTCGGTGCGAACCGACGCCCAGATCGCCGACGACGCCGCGGCCCTGAACGTCCCGGCCGCCTGGCCCGAGGGCACCAAGGAGGCCTGGACCGGCGGCTACGCGACCCCCGCCGAGGCCGTGTCCGCCTACCGCGCCCAGGCCGCGGCGACGTCGGACGCGGACCGCACCGACGAGGGCCGGGTCAAGACCGGTGTCTTCACCGGCTTCTTCGGCATCAACCCCGTCAATGGCGCGAAGGTGCCGGTCTTCGTGGCCGACTACGTCCTCATGGGCTACGGAACCGGTGCCATCATGGCCGTACCCGCCCACGACGAGCGCGACTACGCCTTCGCCACCAAGTACGACCTCGACATCACCCAGACCATCGGCCCGGCCGACGACCCCCACGGCGTCGACCTGTCCTCCCAGGCCTACACCGGTGACGGGGTCGTCGTGAACTCCGCCCAGGGCGACCTGGACATCAACGGCATGAGCAAGGACGAGGCCAAGGCCACCATGATCGGCTGGCTGGAGGCCAAGGGCGCGGGCCGTGGCGCGGTCACCTACCGCCTGCGCGACTGGCTCTTCTCCCGCCAGCGCTACTGGGGCGAGCCCTTCCCGATCGTGTGGGACGAGGACGGCGGCGTCCACGCCCTGCCCGAGTCGATGCTGCCGGTCGAGTTGCCCGAGGTCACCGACTACTCGCCGCGCTCCTACGACCCCGACGACGCCGACTCCTCCCCGGAGCCGCCGCTGGGAAAGGCCACCGAGTGGGTCGAGGTCGAGCTCGACCTGGGAGACGGCCCCCGGACGTACTACCGCGAGACCAACACGATGCCGCAGTGGGCCGGCTCGTGCTGGTACGAGATGCGCTACATCGACCCCACCGATGACAACGCGCTCGTCGACCCGGCCAACGAGGCCTACTGGATGGGGCCGCGCCCGCAGGCCGGCAACACCTCCGGCGGCACTGACCTGTACGTCGGCGGCGTCGAGCACGCCGTCCTGCACCTGCTCTACTCGCGCTTCTGGCACAAGGTCCTCTTCGACCTGGGCCACGTCTCCTCCTCCGAGCCCTACCACCGCCTCTTCAACCAGGGCTACGTCCAGGCCTACGCCTACACCGACTCCCGCGGCCAGTACGTGCCCGCCGACGAGGTCGAGGAGGTCACCGCCGAGGACGGCACCACCAGCTACCTGTGGCAGGGGCAGCCGGTGCGCCGCGAGTACGGCAAGATGGGCAAGTCCCTGAAGAACATCGTCACCCCCGACGACATGTACGAGGCCTACGGCGCCGACACCTTCCGCGTCTACGAGATGAGCATGGGGCCGCTGGACGCCGACCGCCCGTGGGACACCCGCGCCGTCGCCGGCAGCCAGCGCTTCCTGCAGCGCCTGTGGCGCAACGTCGTCGACGAGACCACCGGCGAGCTGACGGTGGTCGACGAGAGCGCCGACGAGGAGACACGCCGGCTCGTGGCCAAGACGATCGTGGGCGTGCGCGAGGACTACGAGGGCATGCGCCTGAACACGGCCATCGCCAAGCTCATCGTCCTCAACAACCACCTCACCGGGCTGAGCGCGGTCCCGCGCGAGGCCGTCGAGGCCCTCGTCCTCATGACGGCGCCCGTGGCCCCGCACCTCGCCGAGGAGATCTGGAAGCGCCTGGGCCACGAGCACTCCCTGGCCCACGAGAACTTCCCGGTCGTGACCGACGAGGCGCTGCTGGCGGCCGACAAGGTCACCTGCGTCGTCCAGGTCAAGGGCAAGGTCCGCGACCGCCTCGAGGTCGACCCCGGTATCCCCGAGACCGAGTTGGAGAAGCTGGCCCTGGCAGCCCCCGGGGTCATCCGCACCCTGGACGGGCGCGGCGTGCGCAAGGTGATCGTCCGCGCCCCCAAGCTGGTGAGCATCGTCCCCGAGTGACCGGGGCGGGTTGCCCGACGGCGTCGTTCACGTCCGCGTTGACGTAGCACCGGAACAAGGGGCTGCACCGACCATTCCGGTCGGTGCAGCCCCCTTCGCTGTTGCTCGAGCCGGTTCTCAGCGGCGCCTGAGGGTGCCGAAGATGGAGCGCGTGATCTCGCGGGTGATCTGGCGGCCCACCGAGCCGATGGTCTTCTCGACCTCCCGCTGACGGCGCTCGGCGGCCTTCTCCGCCTCGCGCTGGCGGCGCTCGGCCTCCTTCTGACGCTGAGCCGCCTGGCGGGCGGCCTCCTTCTCCAATGCCTTCTGGGCGGCGGCATCGGCCTTGGCCTGCTCCTTGGCGGCCTGCTCAGCGGCGCGAGCAGCCTCAGCGGCCTCGGCGTCGGCCTGGACCCGCTGGGCCAGCAGCTCGTAGGCGGACTCGTTGTCCACGCCCGTGGCGTACTTGGGCTTGAGCGGTGAGGAGGCCAGCACCTGGCTGACGGTGCCGTCCTGGGCCGGCCCCATGACGGCGGCGGGCACGTTGATGACCACCGGGGCCACCGGTGCCGGGCGCCCCTTCTCGTCCAGGACGCTGACGACGGCCTGGCCGGTTCCCAGCGACGTGAGCACCCGGCTGAGGTCGACCGGGCTGACCGGGAAGGTGGAGACCGCCTTCTTGAGGTTGGCGGCGTCGGCCGGGGTGTGGGCGCGCAGGGCGTGCTGGACCCGACTACCGAGCTGGGCCAGGACCTCGTCGGGAACATCCGTGGGGGACTGGGTGATGAAGACGATGCCTACGCCCTTGGAGCGGATGAGCCGAACCGTGCGCACCACGGCCTCCAGGAAGGCCTTCGAGGCACCGGAGAACAGCAGGTGGGCCTCGTCGAAGAAGAACACCATGGTGGGCTTGTCCGGGTCGCCGACCTCGGGCAGGGTCTCGAAGAGCTCGGCGAGCAGCCACATGAGGAAGGTGGAGAACAGCGTGCCCTGGGACTGGATGTCGGCCAGCTCCAGGGCCGAGATGACGCCTCGGCCGTCGGGGGAGACCCGCATGAGGTCCCGCACGTCAAGAGCCGGCTCGCCGAAGAAGGCCTCGCCTCCGGCGGCCTCCAGGGCGGCGATCTCACGCAGAATGACCCCGGCCGTCGCCGCTGAGACACCGCCGATGGTCTTGAGCTCCTCCTTGCCGGCGTCGGTGTTCGTCAGGTAGTCGACGACGGCGCGCAGGTCCTTCAGGTCCAGCAGGGCCAGCCCCTGGCCGTCCGCCCAGTGGAAGACGAGCTGGAGGGCGGAGGCCTGCGTGTCGTTGAGACCCAGGACCCGCGAGAGCAGGATCGGCCCGAACTCGGTGACCGTCGTGCGGATCGGAGTGCCGCTGATACCGCCGCCGGAGTCCCCTCCGCCGAGGTTGAACAGCTCGATGGGGAAGGACTGCCCCTTCCAGTCCTGACCGGTGGAGCTGATCCGGGAGGCGATCTTGTCGTTGGAGGCTCCGGGCTCGGCCAGGCCGGTCAGGTCACCCTTGACGTCGGCGAGGAACACCGGCACGCCGGCGCTGGACAGGCCCTCGGCCAGGAGCTGGAGCGTGCGGGTCTTGCCGGTTCCGGTCGCCCCGGCCACCAGCGCGTGCCGGTTGAGCAGCCCCAGCGGGATGCCGACAGACAGTCCCTTGACAGCTGCGGGCTCACCGCCGGAGAGCGTGTCGAGGTAGGTGCCCACCGGCAGGGTGGGGGAGGAGAAGCTGTAGCCGGCGCGGACGTCGGCGGTGTACCCGGCCTCCTCGGCGTCAGGCCCGGTCTCTGCCTGAGCCTGTGCTGTGGGGGGCTCCTGCGCCGGCGACTCCGCGGGAGCGGCGGGCTGTGCGGAATCAGCGGGAGCGACGGCGTCGGCCGGCTCCGTGGAGGCTGCGGCCGGAGCCCCTGTGCCGGCGTCTGCGGTCTCTGCGGCCGGGGTCGCCTCGGCCGAGGCGGGAGTGGAGGCGATGGCGGCGTCGAGGGCGGCTTGAGCGGCGGCTGCCTTGGCCGCGGCGGCTTCGGCGGCGGCCTGAGCGGCCTCGGCCTTGAGGCGTGCGATCTCAGCGGAATCGGTCATGGAGCCATCGTAAACGCCGAACCTGCCAGCGCGCTGACCCGGGTGTGCCGGGGCCTGCCGCGTCCGGATACCTCTCAGGACACGGGTCTTCGCCAGGTCCGTGCCGCCGAGCTCGTTCATAGAGCGCTCACAGGCGCAGACCTTCATCTACCAGGGGAAACGCAGAGACATGTGGAGTTGGTGCCGTTTCTGGTCGTGCGGGCGGCGGGAATCCGGTCGACAAGGTAGCCTCGGGTTTCGATGGCGTCGAGACCATGCGTCCGATCCTGCTCCTGCCCGTCCCCTGTGCCGCGAGGTTTGCACGCCCTATGTTGCCCCCTGCGTTGTCGTTTCCGGAAGAGCCTCCCCCGCCGCCCCTCGTGGGCCAGCTGCTGGCTCACCCGGTCCACAGGATCGGGTGAGCGCCATGCGGATCGCCTTCTTCATCGACGACTACCTGCCCTCCGTCCACGGCGTGGCTACCTCCACGGCGACCTTCCGCTCCGCGCTGGAGCGCATGGGTCACGAGGTCTACGTGGTGGCCCCCAAGGCCGAGGGCTATGAGGAGACCGACGACCACGTCATCCGCCTGTCCTCCTCGCGCTACTACGTCTTCGACAGCCGCGAGGTCGCCACCATCTATCCCGGTCTGGCCCGACGCTTCGACGCCTACGACTTCGATATCGTCCACAGCCAGACCCAGTTCAGCCTGGGTGTCCTGGCCCATTGGGTGGCCAAGCGTCAGAACATCCCTCACGTCACCACCATTCACACCCTCTACACCGAGCTCATCGACGACTACCCCCTGGCCGTGGTCTCCGGCCTGCTGGCCCTGTCCGTCGCCTTCCCCGTGGCCCTCAAGTCGTTGCCGGTCCTGCCCCGCGTGCACCGCGACTCCATCAAGCACCTCAACAAGCGCGACATGAAGTCGGCGCTGTCCCGCCAGGGGTGGCGGCTGACGGCGGCCTTCGCCAACAAGTGCGACGCCTGCCTGTCACCCTCCCAGCACCTGGCCCAGGTCCTCATCGACGACGGCGGACTGACCGCTCCTTACATGGTGCTGCCCAACGGGCTGGACTCCGGCCGCTACCGGCGCGCCCGCGTCGACGACTCGCCGATTCCCAAGGTCCCAGGTGAGAAGATCATCATCTGCGTGGCCCGCCTCAGCCCTGAGAAGCGGCAGATGACGCTCATCGAGGCCATGCCTCACCTGGCCGACATGCCGGTCAAGCTGGTGCTGGTGGGACACGGCCCCTCCCAGGAGGAGCTGGGGCGGCGCGCCGAGGAGCTCGGGGTCGCTGACCGCGTGGTCCTGACCGGCAAGCGATCGCCGGAGGAGGTCGCCGTTCTGCTCAAGCAGGCCGATGTCTTCTCCCTGGCCTCCTACCACTTCGACAACCAGCCCATGGTGTTCCTGGAGGCCGCCGCCTCCGGACTGCCGATCGTCTACTGCGACGAGCGGATGACCGAGTGCCTCACCGAGCGCAACGCGATCCTCACCGACGGGATCGAAGGCGAGGACTTTGCCAGGGTCTTCGCCTCGCTCCTGTCCGACGACGCCCGGCTGGCCGAGCTGTCCGAAGGGGCGCTGGAGGTCGCTCAGCAGTTCGACTCCGAGACGATGACCAAGCGGCTCGTCAACCTCTACGACGATCTTCTCACCTCTCGCAGCGCCGGGCCGCCAGGGGCTGAGGGGCAGTAGAGGACGGGGCCTGGCGCTGCCGCCACGGGCGGCACCTGGCCGGTGAGCAGCGGCGTTGCCGATAAGGTAGGGGTCATGTCGCTCGCCGTCGTCACTGACTCCGCCGCCTGTCTGACGGAGTCCCTGCTGGGTGACCGGGCGATCGAGATCGTGGCGCTCCATGCAGTCCCCGGCGAGAATGGTGCGTCCGGGACCACATCCCGCCCCAGCGTTCAGGAGCTGGTGGATGTCTACCGCCGCGCAGCCGGCCGGGCCCAGGAGGTTCTGGCCATCCACATCTCCTCGGCCCTGTCCGGCACCATGGACAACGCCCGTATCGCCGCCGCCCAGGTCGAGGCCGAGTACAGCGGCCGGGACGGGAGAGCGGAGCGCCGTCGGCCGCAGTGGCTGCGCGTCGTCGACTCCGGTACCAGCTCGGGGGCCCTGGGGCTCGCGGTGCTGGCCGCCGCGCGCGCCCACGACGCCCGGCGCGGCGCGGCTCTGGCCCAGGCCAGCACCGCCCGCTCCTGCCAGCTCTTCGTCGTGGACGACCTGGGCCGGCTGGCCCGCTCCGGGCGGATCGACCGCACGACCGCCCGCCTGGACGGTGTCCTTGGCATCCGTCCGGTCCTGGCTCTCACCCGCGACGGGATCCGGGCGCTGGAGACCGTGCGCGGTGCGGCCCGAGCCAGGCGCCACCTCATCGCCCAGGCCGTCCGCGCTGCCGGAGGGACCGCTCTGTCCGGCCCCAGGCGTCCCGCCGAACCGGTGCGCCTGGCCATCCAGGGCGACGACACCGGCATGCTGGCACAGCTCGAGACAGGTCTGCGTGAGGCCATGGAGGAGGCGGGGGCCATCGTCACTGAGGTCCTCACCCTTCCGGTCGACGAGGCGACCAGCACCCACGTGGGCCCCGGGGCCCTCGGCATCGCCGTCGCCCCCGACCTCCGGGCCCACTGATCCCGGTCCGACGGCGCAGTCCGGTTGCCACAGGCGGCCGGTTGCGAGTGCTCTCCACAGGGCAGACGGGGCGACCGTGCGGGGACCAGCCCCAGCTCTTAGCGTCGAAGGCATGGGCGTCAGGAGAAGCACCGGGAACCGGTCCCTGGACGACCTCGTGCGTCTGGCGTGCTCGACCGACCCCGAGGAGCCTGTGCGTCGGCCACGCCGTCTGGCAATCGCGCCGAGAGCCGCCGTCGTCGCCGGCTCCGTTCTCCTTGTCCTGGCCGTCGTCCTGGCGCTGCGGGCCGTCCTGACCTCCACCGCGGCCGGCGGCGAGTCGGCCCCGGCCGCGGCCGGGACCACCGCTGCGGCGCGTCCCTCGGCCGCTGTATCCACCGCTGGGCCGAGAGCGGGTACGGCTACAGCTCCGGGCGGCCCCGCTCCGGGAGGACCGAGTGCTGGCGCCGGCAGCGTCGTCGTCCACGTCACCGGAGCGGTGATCAGACCGGGCGTCGTCACCCTGGGAGAGGGCAGTCGCGTCAATGACGCCATCGGCGCCGCTGGGGGAGTCTCCCCGGACGCGGACACCCAGCAGCTCAACCTCGCCCGTGTCCTGACCGATGGCGAGCAGATCCGTGTGCCGCGCATCGGTGAGGTCCTGCCCGACCCCGTACCGCAGCCCGGCGCAGCCGTCACCCCCGGTACGGGAACAGCCCCGGGGAAGCCCGGTGCCGGCAGCGCCTCAGGAACGGTCAACATCAATACGGCCTCGGCCTCCGATCTGGAGAAGCTTCCCGGCATCGGCCCGGCCCTGGCCCAACGGATCGTGGAGTACCGCGACTCCCACGGGCCCTTCGCCAGCGTTGATGCGCTCACCGACGTCCCCGGCATCGGCAAGGCCAAGCTCGAGGCCCTGCGAGAACAGGCCACCGTGTGAGTGCCGACCCCGCTGCCGCCGACTCCCGGGCCCCGTGGGACGACCCCGCGCTCTATGAGCGCCTGCGTCAGGAGCAGGACCGGCACCGACGCCGCGGACGACATGCGCACGCGACCTCCTCCAAGGCCCCCGAGGCCCTCGACCTGCGTCTGCTCGCTCCGGCGGTCACCTGCTGGGCCTGCGCCTGGTGGGCTGTCGGAGGTGACGGACCGGCGGCATGGAGCCAGGCGCTCCTCATGGCCGCCGGGTGCACCGCCCTGGCTGCGGCACTCGTCGTGCCCGTACTGCGCTTCCGGCCCCCTCGCCACCGGGCCGACCAGCGTCCCGGAGCCCCGGAGCAGGACCCCGGCGCCATCGGAACCCTCAGCGCCAGTCTGCTCGTGTGCGCCCTGTGCGCCGCGACGGTCCTGGCCGTCAGCGCAGCCCACCTGTGGTCCCGTCAGCGTGACCCGTTGACCATGGCGGTGGCCTCCGGCCAGCCGGTCACCCTCATCGGCACCGTCTCCCAGGAGCCGCGGGTGTCGGCCACCAGCCGGTCCACCCTCGTCATCACCGCCCTCGACGTCGAGCAGGTGGCCGGGTGCGCTTCTCGCCTGCGCGCCACCGTCCTGGCCGACAAGCAGTGGCTGAGCCTGTCCATGGGGACCCGCGTCCAGGTACGCACGCGCCTGCGACCCACCGATCCAGGCCGCGCCGAGACAGCCATCATCCCCAAGCGCGCTGGTCTCAAGGTCCTCAGCCCACCGACCGGGGTGCTCGGGGCCGTCACCGGGATCCGCTCTGGTCTCGCCCGGGCCGTCGGGGCACAGGGCGCGGCAGGAGCGGGGGAGGAAACAGGTTTCTGGCCGCCGGGCGCCCGGGTCCTCGTACCCGGTGTCGCCCTGGGTGACGACCACGCCCTGCCGGCCCAGGTGCGCGAGGACATGCGCATCGTCTCCATGACCCACTTGACGGCCGTCTCCGGGCAGCACGTCGCCATCGTCCTGGGCCTGGGCCTGGCCGCCCTCGGGGTGCTGCCCCGGCGGTGGCGGGCACTGCTCGGAGCGGTCCTGCTGACTGCTCTCGTGATCCTGGTGCGCCCCTCGGGATCCGTGCTGCGCGCGGCCACCATGGGGGCCGTCATGCTCCTGGGCGTCGTCGCCGGACGGCGCGCCGCCTCCGTGCCGGCACTGTGCGCGGGCGCCATCGTCCTGCTGCTCATCGACCCCTGGCAGTCCCGGGACTACGGATTCGCCCTGTCGGTGGTGGCCACCGCCGGGATCGTCATCGGCTCCAAGCCCGTCGCGGTCCACCTCTCTCGACGCCTGCCCAGGTGGTTGGCCGCCGCTGTGGGCCTGCCACTGGTGGCCCAGGCCGCCTGCGGGCCGCTCCTCATCCTCCTCCAGCCCTCGGTGGGGGCCTGGTCGGTTCCCGCCAACCTGCTCAGTGAGCCGGCGGCCGTCGTCGCCACCATCAGCGGGCTGCTGGCCGCGCTGATCCTCCCGGCCTGGCCCGCGGCCGCCACCGTCATCGCCTGGCCGGCGCTCGTGGCCTGCTCCTGGATGGTGTGGGTCGCCGGGTTCTTCGCCCACCTGCCCGGCGCCACCCTGCCCTGGCCGGACGGCCTCACGGGTGCCCTGGCACTGGGGGTCTGCGAGATCGGGGCCCTGCTCCTGGTGCCCCCCCACACCCGCCGCGCCCTGCTGGAGGGACTGAGACGGTTGACGCGGCCCGCTCGTGGCAGGCTTGCCCCATGGCAGCGACCCGAACCTCCCGCTCCCGGAGCCGGCGCAACGCACCGGCTGGACTCCGCTGGGACCAGGCCCAGCTGGCTCCGATCGTCCTCATCCGCGCCGGCGAGGAGGTCCTCGCCGACCGTGCGGTATCGAGTCTTCTGGCGCAGGCCAAGGCCAAGGACCCGACCACCGAGGTCACGCGCCTCGAGGCCGCCACCTACGAGCCCCACCAGCTCGACACCCTCGTGTCGCCCTCCCTGTTCGGAGAGCCCCGGCTCGTCTACGTCCCCGCCCTGGAGCAGATGACAGACGCCCTCCTGGCCGACCTCATCGCCTACGTGGGTGCCGCCGACCCCGAGGTCAGCGTCATCCTGCGCCACAACGGGGGGCAGCGGGGCAAGCGTCTGCTCGACGCCATCAAGGCCTCGCCCTACCCGACCGTCCAGTGCGACGCCATCAAGAGCGCCAAGGACAAGTCCTCCCTGGTCGTGGCCGACGTGCGCCGCGCCGGGCGGAGCATCGCCCCCGAGGCCGTGGGCGCCCTCGTCGATGCCCTGGGCAGCGACGTGCGCGAACTGTGCTCCGCCGTCGACCAGCTCCTCGCCGACACCCAGGGCACCATCAGCGTTGACCACGTGCGCACCTACTACGCCGGGCGCATCGAGGCCACCGGCTTCACCGTGGCCGACGCCGCCGCGGCCGGCAACACCCCGGCCGCCATCACCGCCCTGCGCCACGCCGTGGCCACCGGTACCGACCCGGTGGCCATCGTCGCCGCCCTGGCGATGAAGGTGCGCCAGCTAGCCCGGGTCGCGGCCGCTGGGGGCCGTCGCATGAGCCCGGCCGAGCTGGGCATGGCGCCCTGGCAGGTGGACCGGGCCCGCCGCGAGCTCCAGGGCTGGTCCGACGACGCCCTGGCCGCCTCGATCCTGGCGGTCGCCCGGGCCGACGCCGAGGCCAAGGGCGCCAGCCGCGATCCCGTCTACGCCGTGGAGCGCGCGGTTCTGACGATCTGCGATGCCCGCCGCTCGGGCACCCGTCGGCGCTGAGCCGCCCCTCAGACCCGCATGGCGGCCAGTGTGAGCGCCGTGGACATCGCCGCACACGCCGCCTCGTACCCCTTGTCCTCGTCCGAGCCCGGACAGCCGCAGCGGGCCAGAGCCTGGGCCTCGTCGTCGCACGTGAGCACGCCGAAGCCCACCGGCACCCCGGTGTCGAGCGCCGCCCGGCTCAGTCCGTCTGTCGCGGCCCGGCACACGTAATCGAAGTGCGGGGTGCCGCCGCGGATGACGACGCCCAGCGCGACGACCGCCTCGGCACCGCCCCGCGCGGCGGCCGCGGCGAGCACCGGGAGCTCGAAGGAGCCCACCGCCCGCACGACGCTCGCCTGAGCTCCAGCCTCCTCGACGGCGCGCAGCGCCCCAGTGACCAGGCCCTCCATGACACGCTCGTGCCACTGGGCGGCGACGACTGTCACCTTCATGCCCCGCGCGTGAGGTGCGCTCTGCTCAGGCGCCCCGGATCCGCTCATCGTGTCTCTCCCTCGTTCTCGTCGGTCTTGTGCCAGGGCGCATCGTCGGCCGTCTCCTCACCGGGCAGCACCTCCGTGCGGGACCCGGTGGGCTCGAGCCCGGTGAGCAGATGGCCCATGCGGTCGCGCTTGGTGCGCAGGTAGCCGAGGTTCTCCCCGTTGGCGAAGGTCGGCGTCGATGTCCTGGAGCGGACGCTCACGCCGTAGTGCTCCAGGCCTGTGACCTTGTCTGGGTTGTTCGTCATGAGCTCGACCGAGCGCACGCCCAGGTGCCGCAGCACCTGGGCGGCGGTGGCGTAGCTGCGGGCGTCGGCCGGCAGCCCCAGCGCGACGTTGGCGTCGAGGGTGTCCATTCCCTCCTCCTGCAGCGCGTAGGCGCGGAGCTTGTCGATGAGCCCGATGCCGCGCCCCTCGTGGTCGGAGGCGTAGACGAGGACCCCGCGGCCGCGGGCGCCGATCGCCTCCATGGCGGCGCGCAGCTGCGGCCCGCAGTCGCAGCGCAGGGAGGACAGGACGTCGCCGGTCAGGCAGGCGGAGTGGACGCGGGTGAGGACGTCCTCACCGTCCGCGACGCGGCCGCACACAAGCGCGAGGTACTCGGTGCCGTCGACCCTGCTGCGCAGGGCGTGAGCGGTGAACTCCCCGTGCGCGGTGGGCAGGTGCGTCGAGACGACCTCCTCGACGAGATCCTCGTGCAGCCAACGGTGGCGCTCCAGGTCGCCGACCGTGATCATGGGCATGGCGTGGGCGTCGGCGAGCTCTCGCAGCTGGTGGCGGCGCGCCATGGTGCCGTCGTCGTTGACGATCTCCACGAGGACGCCCACGGGGCGGTTGCCCGACAGGCGCATGAGGTCGACGGCGGCCTCGGTGTGACCGCGGCGCGTGAGGATCCCGCCCTCGCGTGCACGCAGGGGGAAGACGTGGCCGGGGTGGACGAGGTCGGTCGGTACTGAGCCCGGGTCCGCCAGGACACGGATGGTGCGGGCCCGATCGGTGGCGCTCACGCCCGTGGTGATGCCTGTGCGTGCGTCGGCGCTCAGCGTGAAGGCCGTCCTCTTGGGATCGGTGTTGTGCTCGGTCATCATGGGGATGCCCAGGCGGTCGAGCTCCTGGGCCGTCATGGGTGCGCAGATGATACCGGTCGAGTGTCGGATCGCGAAGGCCAGCTGCTCGGTCGTGGCGGTCGCTGCGGGGAAGATGAGGTCCCCCTCGTTCTCCCGGCTCTCATCGTCGACGACGACGACCGTCCGGCCCTCGCGGAGGGCGGCGAGGGCGTCCTCGACGCTGTCCATGCGTGTGTCCGGGCGCACGCTCCTGGTGCTCAGCATGCCTGCCGATCCTCCTCGCCCAGGCGGGCGCCCAGAAGACGCTCGGCGTACTTGGCCATGACGTCGACCTCGAGGTTGACCCGTTCTCCCGGCCGCCTCGTGCCCAGAGTCGTGCGTCGCAGCGTCTCCGGGATGAGGCCGACGCTGAGTGACGCCCCTGCTCCCGGCGTGGGGGAGGCGTCGGGGGCGTTGTGCTGGGCGTCCTCGACGTCGACGACGGTCAGCGACACCCCGTCGAGGGCCACCGATCCCTTGACGGCGACGTAGCGGGCGATTTCCTGCGGCAGACCGACGCGCAGGAGGTCCCAGTGCTCGCCGTGGCTGCGGTCGAGGACCTCGGCGGTGGCATCGACGTGCCCCTGAACGATGTGCCCGCCGAGCCGGTCGGTGGCGCGCAGGGCGCGCTCGAGGTTGACCGGGTCTCCGGGCGCCTGGGAGCCCAAGGTGGTGCGCGTGAGAGTCTCCGCCATGAGGTCGGCGGTGAAGGTACTCCCGTGCATGGCGGCGACCGTCAGGCAGCACCCGTTGACGCTGATGGAGTCGCCCAGGCTCGCGTCCTGGGTGACGGTGGGCGCCTCGACCGTCAGCCGGGCGCAGTCCTCGATGGTCTCGAGCCGGACGACGCGTCCGAGCTCCTCGACGATTCCGGTGAACATCAGTGACTCTTCTCGGTGTGGCGGCGGATAGGGGGATGAGTGCGGTCCCGGTGGTCCGGGCATTGGCTGTGCCGCGGCCTCGGGCCCGGAGGGGCGTCGGGGTCGGCGTCGTCGGCCCCCAGGTCACCGGAGAGGCGGATGGCGAGCCCGTCGTCCGCGCCGAGGACCTCGACGCGGGGATGACGTAGCCGCAGGGCATCGGTGATCGTCGTCGCCCCGAAGTCGGCGATGGCGGCCGGTCCCGCGCCCAGAAGTGCGGGGGCCGTGTAGGCGACGACCTCGTCGACGACGCCGGCGCGCAGGAAGGCGGTCGCGAGGGTCGGGCCTCCTTCGAGGAGGACCTGGCGGATCTCGCGCTCGGCGAGCACGGCGAGGACGGTGCGCGGGTCGTGGTCGGGCAGGAGGAGATAGCGGTCGTCGGCGAACACCTTGGAGGTGGGAGGCAGGCGCCTGGAACCGACGATGACGCGCAGCGGCTGGAGGTGAGCCGGGGCGGGCTCTCCCATCTCGTCACGGACTGTGAGGGCCGGGTCGTCGGCGAGGACGGTGCCGGTGCCCACCATGATGGCGTCGCACTGACGGCGCAGGTGGTGGGCGTCGCGGCGGGCCGCCGTCGGGGTGATCCACCGGCTGGTGCCGTCGGCGGCGGCGATACGGCCGTCGAGGGTGGCGGCGAGCTTCCACGTCACCATGGGGCGGCCGCGGGTCACGGCCAGGAGCCACGGGCGGTTGAGACGTGCGGCGTCTTGGGAGCACAGCCCGCGCCGTACCCGCACGCCGGCGGCCTCCAGCGTCGCCGCGCCGCCTCCGGCCTGCTCGGTTGGGTCGTCCTGGGCGTAAATGACCTCGGCCACGCCCGCGGCGAGGAGCGCCTGGACGCACGGGCCGGTGCGGCCCTCGTGGTTGCACGGCTCGAGGGTGACCACGGCGGTCGCTCCCTGGGCGGAGGCACCCGCCGCGGCGAGGTTCGCCAGCGCGTCGACCTCGGCGTGGG
This sequence comes from Actinomyces naeslundii, assembly GCF_001956585.1. GTDB lineage: Bacteria > Actinomycetota > Actinomycetes > Actinomycetales > Actinomycetaceae > Actinomyces > Actinomyces naeslundii. The sequence continues at coordinate 27,871 of NZ_MSRR01000020.1, forward strand.
CGGTGCCGGCGCCACGGTGGTGGCCCTCGGCGAGGACGTCGCCGTCGGCGGAGAGGATGACGCAACCGACCCTGGGGTTGGGGCCGGGCGGCGCGTCGGGGGAGGCCGCGGCCCGGAGGGCGCGTCGCATCGCGGCCGTCTGCACGGGGGTGAACGAAGTCATCCGGTCCTCTCCCTCGGGTGCGCTGGGGAGAGACACCGCCACGCCGGGCTCACCGGGTGCACAGCACCGGTACGGCGTGGTGTGTCCCGTGTGCGCTTCCCATCCGGACTCTCACCGTCGGTCCAGGAGTTCCACCTGGTCAGCCGGTCGCTGGATGCGACCGGGTCGCGGACTGTCACCGCCGGTTCGGACTTTCACCGACCCCAGAGCACACGAGCTCATCTCGTTGGGGAGAATGTACCGCGTGCGAGTGCGTCCGGCCGCCTCCCCGCACTCATGTGACCAGTCCCACCTCAACAGGGTGTCCGGATGCGGGCGGCGCCGCAGGCGGGCCGCCCGCGCCCGGGCCTCACTTCTTGCGGTACAGGGACTTGGTGGCGTAGACCGGCTCGTTGGTGACCTGGACCCCCAGGGCGCGGAAGATGCCCTCGTCCACCGACCCCAGGATCGTGGAGGTGTGGACGTCGCAGCCCCGCAGCGTCTCGAGCTGGTCGAGTGCCTTGCGGGCGTTGTCGTCCCCGTTGGCGGACACGGCCAGGGCGATGAGCACCTCGTCGGTGTGCAGCCTTGGGTTGCGGCTGCCCAGTCCCTGGGTCTTGAGCTTCTGGATCGGCTCGATGGAGGCTGGGGCCAGCAGGTCGACGCCGTCATCGATCCCGGCCAGGACCTTGAGGGCGTTGAGCAGCATCGCCGAGGAGCAGCCCAGCAGGGCCGAGGTCTTACCCGTCACGATGCGCCCGTCGGGCAGCTCGATCGCTGAGGCGGGCTCACCGGTGGCCGCGGCCACCTCCAGCGTGGGCGGCACGACGGGACGGTCCTCCTTGCTGACCCCCACCTTGGCCATGAGCAGCGCGATCCGTTGGGACTGGACGGGGGCGATGACCTCGCGCTTCTCGGTCACCAGGGCCCGGTAGTAGCGGCGGATGATCTCCTGGCTGGCGGCCTGCCGGCAGGCCTCGTCATCGCAGATGCAGTTACCCGCCATGTTGACGCCCATGTCCGTGGGAGAGGCGTAGGGCGAGGATCCCAGGATCTCCTCGAACAGACGGGTCAGGACCGGGAAGACCTCGACATCGCGGTTGTAGTTGACGGTCTGGACGCCGTGGGCCGCCAGGTGGAAGGGGTCGATCATGTTGACGTCGTCGAGGTCCGCGGTGGCGGCCTCGTAGGCGATGTTGACCGGGTGGTCCAGGGGGAGGTTCCAGATCGGGAAGGTCTCGAACTTCGCGTAGCCCGAGGAGATGCCCCGCAGGTGGTCGTGGTAGATCTGGGACAGGCAGGTGGCCATCTTGCCGCTGCCCGGGCCGGGGGCGGTGACCACCACGAGGTCCCGGCTGGTCTCGATGTACTCGTTGCGCCCGTAGCCCTCCTCGGAGACGATACGAGCGACGTCGCCGGGGTAGCCGGGGATGGGGAAGTGACGGTAGACCGTGATGTCCAGCGACTCCAGCTTGCGCTTGAAGTCATGGGCCTGACGGTTGTCCTCGGTCCACTGGGTCACGACGACGCTGCCCACGTAGAGCCCGTAGCTGCGGAAGGCGTCGATGTGGCGCAGCAGGTCGTCCTCGTAGGAGATGCCCAGGTCTGCACGGACCTTGTTGTGGGCGAGGTGCTTGGCGTTGACCGCCATGACGATCTCGACCTCGTCGGCCAGCTCGGCGAGCATGACGATCTTGTTGTCCGGGGTGAAGCCCGGCAGCACGCGCGAGGCGTGCATGTCGTCGATGAGCTTCCCTCCGAACTCCAGATAGAGCTTGCCGCCGAACTGGGCGCGGCGCTCCGCGATGTGGCTGGACTGCATCCGCAGGTACTTGTCGCGGTCGAATCCGATGCGCAATGGGCTCTCCTTGAAGCGGTCTGATGAACGGGGTGAGGGATACGGAAAAAGGGGAGGGCGCC
>NZ_MSRR01000021.1:0-7777 GCF_001956585.1 Actinomyces naeslundii
CATCCTTCATGAGTCTCGTCGCAGCCTTACCATCACGATCCCAAAGCCATAGAATTAACTGGATGGTCTCTACAGGCTCTTCCGACACGCTGTCCCCTCGCCACTTGCTGATCCTGGACGTTGTGGTGGTGGTCGCGGTTCTCGGCTACGGCCTGCTGGTTCAGGGAGTGCCTGCCGTGGGCACCTCACCGCTCAGTCTCCTCGTCCAGGCCGGACTATGTCTGCCGCACCTGCTTCGCCGACGCTTCCCCACCGAAACCTACGCCATCACCTTGGCCTTCGGCATCGCCCAGCTGGGGCTTGGCATGGGCCCGCTGGTGGCCGACGTGATGGTAGCGGTGTCGTTATGGTCTCTGGCAACCCTGCGCCCACTGAGCGTGTCGCTGTTCGGAGCAGCCGCCGCGTTGGCTTGGTTGGTTGCACTGGGTCTACTGCATCTAGGGAGAGGGGGGTTCGATCTCGGCGAGCTGAGCACCGGCGTTCTGTTAGTCGCGGTGGCATGGTTTGCCGGCCGGCTGAAACGCACCCGGCGCGCGCATCTGGTTTCGCTGCGTGAACGCGCCGAATACCTGGAGCGGCAACGAGAGTCTGAGTTGCGCATGGCATCCATCAACGAGCGCACCCGCATTGCCAGAGACCTTCACGACGTCATCTCCCACAGCCTGTCAGCAGTAACGCTGCTAGCCGACGGCGCTGTCGCATCTGTCGACACCAACCCCACAGACGCCCGAGACGCAATGGTGCGAGTACGCGATACGAGCCGGGAAGCGATGAAGCAGATGCGCTCGATGCTAAGCGTGCTGCGCACCGATGATGACCAAGACCTTACTCCCGCACCTCGCCTGGACGACGTTAGCTCCCTACTGGCCGAGGCTCGCGCAGCAGGGACACCTGTCCACGCCTCACTTGCCGAGGTAGATGCTCCTGCTGACGTGCAAGTGGTTGCCTACAGAGTCATCCAGGAAGCGTTGACCAACGTCCGAAAGCACGCAAAGACGGCACAACGTGTCGAGGTAGAGATCGCCCGAATAAACCATGAGCTACGTATCCGTGTCACCGACGATGGCCAGGACTCCACCCAACCAGAACAGGGACACGGACTGATCGGCATGACTGAACGAGTAACGGCTCTGGGTGGCATCCTCCACGCCAGTCACTACCCTACCGGAGGCTTCGAGATACTCGCCCAGCTGCCGTTACGAAGGGAAAACCCATGACACACACGCTCAGCGCCCCGATCAAGGTGGCTGTCGTCGACGACCAGGAGATCGTTAGAGCAGGCCTGCGCATGGTCCTTGGCGCGCACCCAGACGTGAAAGTCGTCGGCGAGGCCACTAACGGGGCCGAGGTTCCGGCACTCGTGGCGCAGACCCACCCTGACGTGATCCTCATGGATCTGCGAATGCCTGAAGTTGACGGCATAGAAGCCACCCGACGACTCCGAGCCCACACCAGGACGCCCGACGACAAATCACCAGGAGTCCTGATTCTCACAACGTTCGACCTGGATGAGCACGTGTTCGAGGCACTCAGAGCCGGGGCTAACGCCTTCCTGGCAAAGGATTCTGAAACCCATGACCTCATTGAGGCCATCAAGCATGTCTATCAAGGTGACGCCGTGGTTCAACCCCGCATCACCAAACGACTAGTTGAGCACTTCATCAGCCGCGAGCCCTCTGCCCATCCCTCCGACGACGATGTCAATCGCTTGGAGTCGCTCACTCCACGGGAACAGGAAGTGCTAGGACTCGTCGCATCCGGCCTCAGCAATTCAGAGATCGCCACTGCTCTCACGCTATCCGAGGTCACGATAAAAACGCACGTTGGTCGACTGCTCACCAAACTGTCATTACGGGACCGGACCCAGGCAGTGGTGTTCGCTTACGAGACCGGCTTCGTCCGTCCTGGAAATAGAAACCACCTTTCCACCACGTCGGATGATACTTGAGAAGGACCCCAGAATCATCCACCTGCACGACGACAGGCCACAGTCACCCCTGACATCGTGGAGCCATGGACATCGTCAGAACATACCAACTCACCAAGCGCTACGACTCACGCACCGTTGTGGACGCCATCAACTTGCAGGTTCCTGAGGGAAGCGTATACGGCTTCATCGGCCCGAACGGATCCGGAAAGTCCACAACCATGAAGATGCTGCTGTCCCTCGTGACCCCCACCAGTGGCGGCGTCCAAGTGATGGGACGCACGATGGACAGATCCACGCGACAAGCATTGCTACGACACATCGGCTCACTCATCGAAGCTCCTCCTGGCTATCGACATCTGACCGGAGCCGAGAACATGAGGATTGTGCAACGCACGCTCGGCCTACCTGATGCCGCCGTCACAGAGGCTGTAGCGGCCGTTCGGATGCAAGATCAAATGAACAAGAGAGTCCGCAACTACTCGCTAGGAATGAAGCAGCGTCTCGGTATAGCCATGGCACTGGCCCGTCGTCCTCGACTATTAGTACTGGATGAGCCCACCAACGGTCTGGATCCGGCCGGAATCGAGGAGATGCGCTGGCTGATCGGCACGCTCGCTAGTCATGGCACAAGCGTCATGGTATCAAGTCACATTCTTGGAGAGGTGGACAAGATAGCAGATGTCATTGGCATCATCAGCAACGGCTCTCTAGTGTTTCAGGGAACTCGGGATGATCTGTTCAAGACATCGACACCGGATGTGCTGATCGAGACCTCTCACCCCGATCATGCCGCCTCTGCACTGCGGCAACGATCCAACATTCCAGCAACCGTGGATCGTGGTCGGTTGAGACTGCCAGGATTCGATCAACACGCCACAGCCGGCGTCGTTAAGGAACTTGTCAATGTCGGCGCTCCAATTTACTCAGTATACCGTGATGAGCAGCGTTTAGAAGATGTGTTCATGGCGCTCACACGAGGAGGGCAGTTATGAGACTCCGGCTCATTATCAACGAAATCGCCAAAATGAAGCGGCGGCATATCGGATTAGTCGCCTCAATTCTCATCCTCTCTGTGGCAGGAATGTCACTCATGGGAGCAGCCTCCGGCGGGACGGACATACTAACCTGGCAAGCATTGCTGGCTGGCACTTCGCTGGCCTTCCCCATGACCTGTCCTTTGTTAATTGCCGTCATCGCCAGTCGAATTGTGGACATGGAGCACGAGGGCAATGGTTGGCTGGCAGGCCTATCAGGAGGAATCGGAACTGGCCAGGTATGCAGAGCGAAAATGGTCGCTGCTGGCCTTGTTGTGACTTTGACAACCATTGCAGCTTCCGCCCTGCTAGTAACTCTGGGCACTCTCTTGGGCGCTGACTCCCTGCCGGTTGAGCTGTGGCTAGGACACACGTGCGCCATCCTTTCAATCAATTTAGTAGTTCTGGGCGCTCACATACTCCTCTCAGCGCGGGTGGAAAACCAACTTGTCGCGCTGTGCCTGGGCGTCGTCGGCACGATCATCGCCGCAGTGTCCAGCGGGCTTCCCAACTGGCTAGCTGCGCTAACCCCATGGGGTTACTACTCTCTAGCGGCCGCGGCCGATTACCGCGATACCGGCCTGGTGACACTTACCCCCGCTTATGGTCCAATCGCTGCACTAACAATAATCGCTGCAATCGCATTTATTGCCCTCACCCACCGACTAGATTCTCAGGAGGTCTAGCATGATTGCCAGAACTTCGACAGCCCTTGATACAAACTCATCTTCTCCGTCCCCACTGTTGGCGGAACTACTCAAGTTGCGCCGATCCCAGCCGCTCCTAGTCGTCATCGGGCTACCCCTCGTTGTCACCGGAACCGGCATCATTAATACGCTTTTCTCAAGACGCGGTCTTGAAGACGGCTGGAACACACTCTGGCTACGTACAGTCGGTTTCCACGGGTTGTTTCCTCTGGTACTGGGAGTGGCGATCCTCGCCTCCCTCGTGTGGCGTCTAGAGCATCGGGATAGCAATTGGAATACTCTCATGACCAGCCCCATAGGAGCCACACGTATTGCATTGGTTAAAACACTAGCCATTGCCGGGCTCGCAGCCGCCATGCAGGCCACTATGCTGATCGTGGTTGTTGCGACGGGAAAGGTACTGTTTGCCCTGCCCGGCTTGCCACCAGCCCATCTCCTCGCCTCCGGCACCCTGGTTGCCGTGGCTTGCGTACCCTTGGCAGCATTCCAGTCATCTATATCGATGCTGATACGTTCCTTTGCCGGGGCGGTGGCGCTGGCAGCCGCGCTCGCCGGAGTCTCTGTCAGTCTACTGACAGCCAAAATAGGCTCAATATCCTACACGCTACCCCATGCCTTAGCGACTCGCACAGCGTTGCTCGGCTCAGGGATGTTCAGTGACCCCAGCCATCCCGACATGACAACATTCGGCGGGATCGCAACCACGGCAGTCATACTGACATTGTTGATCGTCGCATCAACCGGAAGGATTCTCAAATGCCGAGATCTCTACACCTAACAACCATTCAGCAGATTCATCATCTACTACCAATACTCCCAGGGCAGACGTCATCACACATCATCTTAGCATTCGACTTCTTATCAGTTAACTAAGAGCTACATGAACTGAGGAGAAGCCGCCTCCTTAGGGAAGAATCGCGGGACGCCTAGCCCGCCCAGGGAACACGAAAGCCAGAGAAGTTTGCCGTCATGCACCCCCAATCAACATGATATGTGGTCAATTTGATGACAGCATCGATAACGAGCTTCGTTGATAACGTTCTGCAACCTTAGAAAAGGGTGCGGAAATTCCCTCGGGCGAAGTTCTGAAATTGAGGCACATAAGCACTTCAATCTACAATAACGTCCCAATTATAATACCAGTGAAACCAGTCAGCGTTTTGGCTGCATGTTTTTAGGCGCATAGCGACCGACCTCAGATTGAATGGCGCTAAGGCAGCCCAGATAGTGCACACCACCCTCGACTACATACAACGCTACATGTGGCACAAAACAGGTAAGGAGCCCGATGGGTCAGTGAAGCAGTGCCAAAACCACTTCGACTGCTGAAAGTTGACGAGAAACCGGAAGTTGTTTTTTGCTGAGTCTCGCATCCCTTCGGCTACCCAATGTCATTTTATCACTCCAGCGGATTGAGGCATATAAATTATGCGAGGACGCATGGATCCGCTTCGAGCGAGAATACTGGCAGCAGCCAACCCAAGAACAATCCGATCGAAGCCAGAGTCAAAATCTCCTCTCCTTCCTCCACTACGATAAAAGGAATTCGATTGATGATTCACACGCTGATTGTAGATAATGACATGCTCTTCCGCGCAGGTATACGAATGATGATTGATTCATCCTCCGACATCACAGTCGCCGGAGAAGCGACCACCGGACTTGAAGCGCTGGACATGATTCAAGCAACCAACGTGGATATTGTTCTCATGGATATTAGCATCCCTCAACTCAACGGAGTAGAAGCGACTAAAAAAATCGTCGACATTCCCAATTGTCCTAAGATTCTCATCCTTACCTCCTATGGGATGGATGAAGAGCTGTTCAATGCCCTTGCGGCCGGCGCCACAGGTTTTCTACTCAAAGACTCACCACCTGAGGGGCTCCTTACAGCTATCTCATCTGCATACAACGGCAATGCTGTCATTTCGCCTCAGTTAACAAACAAACTCGTCGAGGAGTATACATCAAAAGAAAATAAAGTTTCGCCAATCAATCAAGCATTGTCGAAACTGACAGACAGGGAACGTGAGGTGTTAGAATTGATCGGTCTCGGAAGGAACAATGCGGAAATCGCTCACGAACTTTTCATTGCGGAGGTAACAGTAAAAACCCACGTCGGCCGAGTCCTGCGCAAGATTAATGCTCGAGACCGTGTTCACGCAGTAGTTCTTGCCTATCATGCCGGAATCGTTAAGCCCGATGGCGGCCCCGATAGCGACTCCGTCTTCTACGGATCCAAGCAGAGCGCATAAGACCTCTTCCCCCTTCTTTCCGCGAGCTTCGCCGCATCATCGAAATCGCAGCCAGTGTCCCCAGCAGACTCCAGATAATCAAGACCAAAGTTGTCTCAAGCATTCGCCACGACTGCCCCACTTCTGCAACAACCGCTGTCTCCGGCATCAGCGCCCCTCGGACTCCGAGGCCGATCCAATATACCGGGCTGGCTTGACTCAGTATTTGACTCCACAGAGCCTGCCCGGACACAGGGTAGAATATTCCCGAAAGGCTAAGCAACCCCATCATGCCAAGTGAAATGAAACTTAGGTTGCGCGGATGGCGGATAAGTGATCCAAAGGCTGCTCCCCATGGCAATGTCGATGTCAGGCCAAGAGGTAGCACCCAGGTCAGGGCAAGCAGTCGCGGGCCGCCAAGAAAAAAGTTTCCGAATAGCGCGGCGGATGCAACCATTATAACGAGTATCGTAATCAGAGTTAGAGCAACCTGACATAGCACCTTGCCGATCAGGTAAGTATGAATTCCAAACGGGATGGTACGTGCACGCATCAATGTGCCTTCTTCCCGCTCGCTGATCAGATTGGTAGCTAGGCCCATAAAGCCAGTGAATAGCAGGTTCATCGAAATAATTCCAGGTAGGGCATAGCTTCCTAGCGATCCGCCCTGAACAACGACACCTCTCAGAAAATACATCACCACCAGAGCAACAATCGGAAAAAAGGTGTAGTTTAGAATGTACGACAAACTTTGATTCAACTCAATCCTGCCACGCTCTATGCCTAGCTTCACAATACTAGTCAACATACGGCATCAGTCCGTTCAGACGCAGTAGAATACGCATGCAGGTGAGCGTCTTCCACGTGACCGATCATTTCCAAATACGCGTCATGGAGGCTAAAGGGGCGCACCTCCAAGTCAGTAATATGCGGCTTCGTCAGAGAAAGATCCCGAACGAAGGGAACGCTTTCTGATACTGTTTTGGAGTACAGCCTTTCATGCTCACGCCACGAAACCCTGGTTCCCCAGGAGTGTTTTCTTGCAATAGTTTCGGTGGTTCCTCTAGCGACGATTCGACCAGAAACGAGTATAGCAACAGAATCCGCCAGTAACTCGGCTTCTGTTAGGTCATGTGTTGTGAGCACCATTGCCGTGGACCTTTGACGTGCGATGGAGCGAATCAGTTCATGAAAGGCCGCACGGGCCTCAGGGTCAAAGCCGGTGGTTGGCTCATCAAGAAAAATGAGCTCAGGGTTACCAACCAATCCGATCGCCACATCAAGACGCCGACGCTGACCTCCGGAAAGTTGACCAATACGACGATGGGCCTGCGCCGTAAGCCCAACTGCCTCCAGTAGTTGATCCACATTCTGGACTCCGCGCGGTGATGGCACTAATCCAGAGTAATGAGCTGTTAAATGTGCTAGCAGTGTACGCACCGACCATCGACGATGGTCTCCCCACGACTGCAGAACCATGCCGATTCGAGCTTGCCATCTCTCGTCCCCACACTCAGGATCAGTACCGAGCACCAGCACCTTTCCACCGGTTCGACAACGCAGCCCCTCAAGGATTTCAATCGTAGTTGTTTTACCCGCACCGTTGGGCCCAAGTAGTGCGACAACTTCACCCGGCGCAACCTTAAGATCAACGCCTCGAAGAACCTCCGTATTTCCATACGACATCTTCAAACCGCGCACATCGAGTGCGTAGGGTGGGATCGGAGCCTGTTTACGGACGAATCGGGTCCTGGCCACATCCATATACCTTCTTCTCCTCCGTATTAGTGTGATCTCTCTCAACAGACACATCCAGGGGTGACGCCATATGGCGTCACCCCTGGATTGTGCAGACTACTCCTTGGAGTGGTC
>NZ_MSRR01000021.1:7831-35345 GCF_001956585.1 Actinomyces naeslundii
GACTACTCCTTGGAGTGGTCCTCGAGCGGCAGGATTGCCTCAGTGTGCGGACCGATGAACTCACCAGTCTGCGTGGTGAAGCCACCAAGGGAGTGGATAGCCGGAGTGGTGTAGATGTCGCGCATGTTGCTTTCCTTTCGGGATTGGCTTGCGTCAGTTCTTGCGGTCGGCAATGGGGTTCCAGCCCTCAGCCTGACCACCGATGCCGAATCCGGTCACCTCGGTGAAGGTCCCGAGACCGACGATGAACGGGCTCTCATAGGTTTTGCTGTCCATTGTTATCTCCTTCAGATTGTGTTGGTCGTCTGGATCGATTCTGAGTTGGTTGCGGGCGCACTGTCGTCAAAGCATGCGCCCATCATGACTACTCCTTGGAGTGGTCCTCGAGCGGCAGGATTGCCTCAGTGTGCGGACCGATGAACTCACCAGTCTGCTCAACAAAGTCGCCGAGGTCGACGACGCACGGAGTCGTGTAAACGTCAGCCAAGGGTGACACCTCCCTTCTTGGGATCGTGGGCGTGCGGTGGTCATCCGGCCGCGCGGGCCGGTCCGGATTCTGGAAGCACCAGAAATCCGAGTTCTGGGGGCGTCACGCTGCGGTTAACGCAACACTCGGCGCTGATGAAACTGACATTAGTTTGGTAAAATCTGCACTAGTCATCGGCTCGTCGACAACGCATTGCTCTGCCTCAACCCATGCATGTGCTGTAAAAGGCGGGGCTGAAAGCACTCCAACACACCATTCAGGCCATACCCCGCGAACACGGCACAGAAGCGCTGTAGCGATAGCTCGAGGCAAACAAGCCGATCCTCCTCTTGCATATGCGCTTACTGTAAGAATCACGTCACGAGCAGCTCGTGTTTCATGGTAGGACGCCGGTTTTGCTCCCGTGCGGACAGTCTCAAGGACACGTCGCAGGGCGCGCGGAGGTGCTTTTGAAAGTAGCCGAGCTCCGGCTGTGATTGCTGAAACAGTCACTCGCTGAGTAAAGTTTGGACTAGATACCTGATAGGGCAGAACGTCACTCACAGCAGCCCCACCTCTTCCAACTCTTTGCATGCCACGTCAACGTCATGTCGAGCCGATTCGGGAGAAATCCCGTAGTGAGACACCAGCAGATCCGCCGTTGTCTTTCGGTCACCGCCATCACGGAGAGACTGTAGTATTTGAAGGGCGCTGTCGTTGAGATGCCAGTACTGTCCACGAGATTCGTCGAGCACAACATGACCGTATTCGGTAGACGCACTAGTGAGGACCGGGCGCTTACTACGTCGCAGGAAGTTAAACATACATACTCCTTTTTACTGTGGGGCGAGTTAGTTGCATTCAGGCGGCAACTGGAGCAGTTCTGCGCTGGTTAAGTATGAACTTGCCAAGGTTGACCACGTTATGGATTTCAGGCGACGGGGGCTCCCACCGATCAGGACGAGTAGAATTCAGGAAGGCGGTTCTGTCTATTAAGCCGCCATCTAGAAGACCAGATTCTTCAACCAGACCGACAAGTACGTCATGATGGCGAAGATATCCCCGAACTGATTGGGCTCCTCCACCGACTTTTGATGTGCGCATCAGGTATCCTTTTGGAAGGATGCCTCGCATCGCTGACTTCATCAGCGGCTTCCATTCCAGCGGAGTATCCCGTTCAGTTCGCCGCACCCGGAACGCTGCTTCAACAACTCGATCATCCAGTAGCGGCGCCTCGTAGGCTACTCCGAACGGATTTCCGAGCTGCCCAGTACCGCGCACCAGCTTGGCGGCGTCCCGAGCGAAGTAAATATCGCTATGTCCAGCAACGGTGGGATGGAGTGGATCCAGGCCGCTCAACAGTGATCGAACTGCTTTAACTACCGTTTCTCGCGCATCCGCACTTAGCCATTCTGGCAAGGCTAGAGGGCTGGACCAGTCGTTCACTCCGGGCGGGCGCAGGCTTTTTGCTTTCTTGGCTATGCCGTCTGCTAGCCACGCTCGGTAACTGCGTCGATCGCTAAGCTGGCGCAATGTGCTCATCACGCTGGTTCCAGCAGGAATATGTTCACTGCGAGACCTTCGCCAAGCCAGAAGCGGATGGGACCGAGCCAGTGTGTGCTCCCACCCCGCAACGCCACGCAAAATGTGATCGCCTCCCAGTCCATTCAAATGGATTGCCGCATTTTTTTGAGCATCCTCGGAGAGGAGTGCCATGATACGTGGCCCAGCGGTAATGGCCTGGGTCGGCTCATCAAGGACTACATTTACCTCATCAACTCCCTCGTAGAAGTCCACAAACTCGTCTGTCGACTTGACCAGATGCTCGCGCACATTAGGCATCACTGTCAGGGCTTTTTTCGCCCATGCAAGATCCTCTCTCCCACCCGGATCGGGATGGAAAAGGGTCCGCGCTACGATGCCGCTCCCGGAATTCGCCGCAGCAAAATAGCAAATTGGTGTGGAGTCAAGACCACCAGACAGATCACACACCACTTCCGCGTTTCCCGCAGTCCGGGACGTGACAGCTTTTTCTAAAGCATCACGGAACGCGACTGCACCGTTCTGCAGGTCGACATCCTCGGAGGGCATATTCCACCAGGTTATCCGACGCGCTTCTCCATCTTGACCGACAAGTAGAGCCTGATCGCCTGGCAGCGGTTGCACCCCCGACCATAGACCAATTTGATCAATAGGGTGAGGCTGGGCAGGCAGCAATCTCAGTGCAATTGCTGTTTCATCAAACGCAAGATCCGCCAATTCTGCCAGTACGTCCGCACGGTCAGAGATCACAGTGTTCTCACCGATCGAGCACCACCATAGTCTCCTGGTCTCCAGCGCCTGTCCCGAGGCGTACACATTTCCCTGGTATGACCCAAAAGTGAGGAAGCTCCCGGAGCACTGCAGCTGCACTCGACTAAAGTCCGTTGGAGCTGAGGCTCTGGCGGCGTATCTGTTCATCTCTTCTTGGGTGACAGCGCACTGGCCGACTACTGAGACGCAAGCCTCATCCGCACTTCCGCTGATGAGACGATTCCCTGACAAGGTGCCGACTAGCAGCGGTCGACCGGAAACGTGGGAAGCAAGAACTCTTTCTGGACCACCTAGGCGATCCGCAATGGAAGCGGCGGCGTCGTTGTCGGGTAGAGCGACGACGTAGGAACGACCGTTGCCGTTGACGACTGCGTTCTGCACGTTGGACTCCTGTCTGTCATTTCTTGGGGTTCTGGGCGATCCCTCAAGCACGGCTCTACTTTCTCGTTTGAGCAGGGAACAGAGCGTCCATCCAGTGAATGATTAGGGTCCTACCTGGGTAGGATTTTGTTGTGGAGTGCGGTGCCCGTCACTGCATGATCGTCATGCTGGACCGCTGCCTTCCGGTTCCTTAGTCCACGTCGGCATACCGGTGATAGGTTTCCTATGGTCGCCTTGAATCGTTCCGCGGCCGCTTGGCACACCACATAGGGGCACTTCCCCTGTCAAACCAGCCCAGTCACCCTCACCCACCGACTTCGCCGCCTCCCTGCGCGAGCACCGGCGATCCGATGAATCGGACCGGCACGGGCCTCACGACAGGAGACGTCGGGTCAGCATGGACTCGCCGCTCGCCTCACTGCGATGTGACCTCGACTTGCTGACGGGTGTTCCACCCCATCTTGCCGCTGGTGACCATGCCCCAGACCCGTAGAGGTCGCAGGATCAGCGCGGACCACAGCGTCGCCGCCGGGGACAGGATGAGGCTGATGCACCTCTCGGAGTCGGTGGTGTCAGAGCGCCACACGGCGATGTACCGCGAGCCCTGAGCCAGCCCGATCGCAAGAGGCACCAGCAGTGCCGCTGGAGGGATCCCATCGCCAACGACGAGCGGACGCCAGAGCACCAGATAGACGAAGAGGGAGATCACCAGCCAGACCTGCATCCACCCGGTGACCTGCCGCCACCACCCCCATGAGAGAACTGGCAGGAAGCGGATGCGCCAGAGCCCACGAATGAAGGAGCCGCGAAACCACCGCTCCTGCTGCCGGTAATGATGGCTCCACCGGTCGGGCATCCACGCGAAGGCGAAGGCCGAGGACTGCTGGACCGTCCTGCCGCGCAGCAGGGCGAAGAGGGTTAACAAGGAGTCGTCGGAGAACTCCACGTGCCGCCGCAGGTAGCTCTCATGGGTGTAGATGTCGATGTTGTCTGCCAGAATGCTGCGCCGGTATGCGGCCAGACCACCCGAGTTGACCATCACCGACCCGAGCCGTGACATGAAGGAGCGGTCGATGAGCTGCTGTCCGACGAAGATCACGTCGGTCACACGTGCCAGCAGGTTCTCCCGGTTGTTGATCGCCAGGATGACACCTGCGACCGACATGACCCGCGGATCGCTGAAAGGCTGGACGATCTCATGGAGGGCCTCGGCGTCGAGCATGGAGTCGGAGTCGACGGTCACGAACAGGTCGGCGTCGCGAATCTTCCTGAAACCATGGATCTGCGCATGACGCTTGCCCTCATTGGCAGTCCGTTGCCATGTGGCGTAGATGCGGGCCACCGCCGCCTGGCGGATGAACCAGTCCCGCTCCTCCACGTAGGCGCCCTGGGTGGAGCCGTCGTCGACGACGTGGATCTCGGCCGGCGGAGAGGTCTGATTCAACAGGGCGGAGAGCATCTGAACCACGACATCAGGATCCTCGTTGTAGAGGGGGACGAGCACGGCGACCCGATACACCGCACCGCCACCGACCATGCGCCCTTCGAAGCCGGCCATCACCAGCTGCACGGCGACGATCACGAAGAGGACATCGAAGGTCCACACGACCCACGCGTCCAGAACATGGTGACGGTTCATCAGCACGCGCCAGCACAACCACCCCATCACACCGAGGACCACCAGAATGGCGGGCAGTGGCCCGCTGGCCCTCATGAGCGCCCGGGGCAGCCCGGTCGCATCGGCTGATCGCTGGGCCGCATCCGTCGTCGTCACCGGAGTGCGCACAGTGACCACCCCGCCGCGGTCCTTGCCGCGGACCCGTACCGCCCTGAGCCGCATCCCGCGCTTGAACAGCATCTTGACCGCCCCGCAAGCCAGCAGGATGAGAAGGCAGACGAGCATGACAACGAAGCCGAATGACCAGGGCATGCGTCAGCCTTTCCGTGTCGAAGAGCCGGTTCGGTGCGGAGTGCTGCGCTGTATCAGTCCGGGGCCGGTGCGGGTGACTGGCTGCGCATGATCTCCGGAACCGTCTTAACGGGCAGGCCGGAGTCAGCTACCTGCTTCATGAACCGTTTGAAGGTGGCCGCCGAGACCGACTCGGGAGCGTCGTCGGGATCCTCATCGACCCGATGGAAGACCATATGGGTCCAGCAGCGGTGCTCCCGGCACCGAGCCAGGGTCTTCTCGACCTGAGACTCGGTGGTGTAGGAGCCGCTGTAGAAGACGCGGAGCCGGTACGGGTCCCCCGGAGCGAGGGTCTCCGGGGCGACGTCGATGGTGCGCAGTGAGTCGAAGTAGCTCTGGGAGGTGCGCAGCACGAGGTCGTTGTACCGCCCCATGGGCAGAGCGAAGTGGGCCGCGCCCTCGGGGTAGCCGTGCTCGAGGAGGAAGGACCTGATCGTCTCGAACTCCTTGCGCATCCCCGCCTCGTCGAGCGTGGTGAGGTCGGTGGAGGCGTGAGCGGCGATGTCCCAGCCGTGAACCTCGCGCATCTCAGTGAGCTGGTCGGTGTTCATGCGGCCAGGCAGCCCGACCTTGTCGGCAATGACGTAGGAGGTTGCCGCAGGGATGCCGTACCCCTGCATGATTTCCCGTGCCGTCTTGTAGTCGCTGTCGTAGCCGTCGTCGAAGGAGATGGAGACGATGCCGCTGTCGGCCGAGGGCAGGGTGGCCAGGTACCCGAGCCACAGCCGACTCGGTGCCGCGTCAGAGGCGGGTACCACCTTCAGGCGCACCCGCGTCACCTGGTCCAGACGAGGGTTGCCGACGACGGAGCGCTCAGCGGCGCGGTTGACGGTCACGCGGCACCAGGTACCGGTGCGCAGCGTGCGCATGTCGGGAGCGACGTCCAGGCGCAGACAGTCCTCACCCTTCCCGCCGAGCTCGAGCTGGATGCTCTCGATCTGCCGGTAGTCCTCGGCGCGGAGCCACAGATCCCACTGGCAGCTGGTCATGTCGATGCCCGAGAGCGCCAGGTCGGCACTGGTGGGGCGGCGGGAGTCGCCGGTGGTGGTGATCTGCAGCGACTGGCTCCCGTGGGAGTGGGTGGAGGTGTCTGGGCGTATGGAGCCGGCCTCGGAGGAGAGAACCCAGGCACGCGGGTCCTGCATATCCGACAGCACCTTTGACGGCGCCGCGGGAGGACCGGCGGCCGGCGCTGGGGACGCGTGAGCCGCTGTCTGTATCGCGCCAGGTAAGAAAGTACTCGAGGCAGCCACGGCGAGACCGCCCATCAGAAAGTTCCGACGCTTCATCTGAGCATGCTGCGGCAAGGTGAATCTCCAGCTAACAGTCCACTTGGTTGGTTTCCATCCCAGGATACGCACGAATTCGCTGCCACCGCTGACAAAAGTCGCACAAGCCCTACCTCGGTCGACTGCCACAACATGTCAGACATCCAGGAGATCCGCGCAACTCCGCGCACTTCTGCCGACCGTCGCCAATCATGCGTGAGTGAGATCACTGCACTGTCGTGGGGAGCTGCGACGCCCCATCGACCACCCGTCATTGATACGTCCTCGGTGACACTGCTCGTTCAGGACTCAGGCGAAGACCGAGGCGAGGCGGGCGACGGCGGGGTCGGAGTCGCGGGCCAACCGGCGAAGCGCCTCTGCGGCTGCAGCGACCGGGAGCTCGATGAGAGCCTGAGTCAGACGCAGTCGCACGGCGGTCTCAGCGGTGGGCGCGGCGAGCTCGTCAGTCAGAGCGTTGACGATCCAGTACGCACGCTCGTCGTCACGGCACAGCACTCCCAGCACCTCCGCCGCCTCCACATCGTGGGCACCTTCAACCACCATCGCGACAAGGACGGGAACGGCCTCGGTCATACCGCATCGTCCCAACGCCAGAGCGGCGCAGTCGCGCACGACCGCGTCGGGGTCATCGAGGGCCTGTGCGAGCACGACGGCGGCGCCCGGCGCCTCGGGCATCTCAGAGATCGCCCGAACCGCGCGCCGTCGAACATCCGTGTCCTCTGCGCGAGCACCGGCGCGCAGCGCCGCCACCGCATCACCGCCGGATCGGGCGATGGCCCAGCGCAGCGCACCCGCGACATCCGGCTCGGACTCGCTCAGAAGCGCTTCGGCCAGCAGCTCGACGGGGACCTGCGCTCCCGCAGATCGGATCAGAACGGCCTGCTGCCTGCGAGCGGCACTTTCCGAGTCGAGGTCTCGCATCAGGTCAATGACACGCAGGACGTCGCGCCAGTCGGCAGGCGCGGAGGCGTCAATGGCCCGGAGCCGGTCGAGCAGCTCGCGCTCCTGGGCCAGACGCTCCTCAGTGCACCGGATGAGGTCGACGACGAGCGCGGCGGGCGTCAGGTCCGGGTCCTCCAAAGCGCGCCCCACCTGCTTGAGCGACAACCCCATGGATCGAAGGCTCTCCACCTGGAAGATTCTGCGAATGTCCTCGGCGGAGTAGTCGCGGTAGCCGGCGCTGGTGCGGCCCGTCGGCCGCACCAGCCCCAGAGCCTCATAGTGCCGGAGCATCCGGGCGCTCACTCCGCAGGACCGGGCCGCGTCGCCGATCAGCACTCCATCACCTCCTGCACCCCCATGGGCTCGGCACCCTCAGTCCCAGCTCTTGCCACGCCAGTATCCGACTCCTCCGCGCTTGACGCCCCCGGTGTGAGCATCAACCTCGCCTCGAAGATGGCCTCCTCAAAACCTCTCTCCGGATCCTGCCGAAGCAGCTCGGTGGCACGGGCGTGCGCAGCCACCCTCGGATCGAGACTCTGCGCAGCCTTCTCCAGGATGGGATCGGCGAACTCGCCGAGGTCGATCAGTGCCCGGCTCAGGCTCAGCTGGACGCTGCGGTCTCCGCGACCGAGCTGGCGCGCCAGCTCCTCGGCCAGAGACGCCTTCTCGTCCTCCGGAACGAGGACGACGGCGGTGCGCCAGGCGGTCCGCGCGATCCCGTCGTCGGGATCGCCGAGCATCTCGCGGGTGATCCAGGGCCAGGTGCTCTTGTCGCCGATCTTGGAGAGTGTGTGCAGGGCCTGACTGCGGGCCTGGTTGCACCCGGAGTCGAGCTCCCGGTGGAGGCGCGGCAGAACGATCTCCGACGGCAGGCGGGTGAGGGCCCAGGAGAGCATGTCCCGAACAAAGAAGTCCGGCTCGATCGCACACCGCTCGACGAGCAGCTCCGTGTAGTCGGCGTCGGCTCCGGACCCGATGGCCAGGGCCGCCTGCAGACGGATCGAAGAGCTCTCAGCGCTCAGGGCATTCGCGACACGGGAGTCCTGCGGGGTTGTACTGGTCATCGGGACCACCTCCTGCCCCAAGGGAAGGCCTTGTCACGGTGTCAAGGTCAAGTCGTCCCGGCGGCCGACGCACATCTGGACGGAGACCAAGTCTCCGGCCGTAGCCGGTCAGTACTGACCTCGATCATTCGCAGGGCCTGCCGTCTGAAGCCGGGGTCGGGGTTGACGAGCAGATGGATAGCGAGCCCGTCCACCAGCCCGTGCAGCGCCGTCGTCTCCGCCTCGACATCGAGGTCCGGCCACGACCTCCTGACCGACTTCGCCTGGCACAGCGGGCTATTCGCCGCAGCGGCAGCCACCACGTGGGTGGCGCGCAGTGGACTGCTACCGGATGGTGCGGACGTGTTCCTCAATCACGACGCCCGACTCGAAGCTCCGACAACTCACCAGATCAAAGTTCTGCACGACGGTCCCAGCGGCACTACCTCAATCTCAGTCAGCGAACCGTTGGTGGTTGAGGGTGCTAACGCCACCGGTGAACCGCAGGCCGGACACCGTAGAGAGAACCGTCAACAAAACTCGTTGCAAGACCACTCCTTACTCATATCAACCGATTCCTCGCTCGCGGTTTCCTGGATCGCTAGCGCGCAGCACCCACTGGGCCAATGGCAGCGCGGCGAGTGGTAGGAGGACGAGTCCGGGCAAGAACGTCACCAGGAATGGTTGAGCCGACAGTTGAGTGTCAATGTTGAACCAGGCATCCGAGATGCGCTCGTTGAGTAGCCGTGAAACCAGCCAGGCGACGGGGAAGGCGATCACGATGCCAGCTAGCCCGAGCAGTGACGCCTCCATGACCACAGTGCAGCGAATTGCTCCGTTGCGGAAACCGAGCAAACTGAGCAGTGAGTACTCGCGTCTCCGTTCCAGGATCGTATAGCCAAGACATGCTCCCACGAACAACAGCGCCACCGCGATGCTTGTTAGGGCACCGAGCCACAGCAGGGCTGTGATCTGGGAGGACGACGCGACAATCAACTTGACTATCTCGTCCTTGCTCAAAGCCTGCTGCACCCCCGATTCGGAGTTCAGTGCATCGGTGGTCGATGCAATCGCGCCGGGTGAGGCCTTGACCAGCACGCCCGAGAACAGGTCGCTTCCAGTGAGTGAGCTCGCGAAGTCCAACGTCGAGCGAACCTCACCGGGCAACGCGGACGACATGATCCCCACTACTCGGGCCTCGTGCTTGGTCCCGGCTGCATTCACCGTGAGGACATCGCCCGGCTCAAGTGCCAACCGGTGAGCGAGTCCGGCCTCCATGACCACGCCATCCGGATCGGAGTCGGAGATGTCAGAGCCTTCGATAAGAGTGACCTTGTGCCAAGTATTCTGCGGGTCGAAGCCGCCGACCATAAGATTTTCGATGACTGAACCTTTGGCCGCTTGGGCCACCGTCTTGATGACCGGTGTCCACTCGCTCACGCCGGCCTCCCCCATGAGGGCTGCCGCCTGAGCCTTTGCCTGTGGTTGGACGAAGTCGACGGTCAGGTCCCACTCGTTGCCGTCAACGGCTGACCGAGAAGTGGCGATCACCGAGGAATATGACAGGGAATAGGCCGCCGTCAGGCCAAAGCCGATCGCGATGGCCAACACTGTCAGGGCAGACACCCATAGGTTGCGCTGAACGTTTCTGACTGAAAATCGTGCTGTGGTGCTCGATACCAGAGCCCCCAGCCAGGCCCCTCTGATGCGGCCGCCGTGACCGGTGTCGACGGTGCGGGTCATCGCATCGCGCGGCGACATCCGGAAGATCCCTGCAAAGGCAAGCGCTGCGCCGAGCCCGTAAACGACGAGGGTGCCAACACAACCGATGGCGATCACCACGGGGTCGAGGACAAATGGCACACTCGGCAACCCGACCGAGGATGCGAAGTTCTCCAGGAACGCACGCCCTACGAGCACCGATCCCAACAGACCCACGAGGATGGTCCAGACGACCAGCCACATGTAGGGCAGGACATAGGCGCGGGCCACAGCGATGGGTCGATGACCCTGCACTAGCAGCACTGCGATGCTCTTGCGTTCCCGTGCGATCCACTGCGCCGACAGAAACATCGACACGAAGGCAGCCGACAACGCTCCCACCAGCACCATCAAGGGAATGACGACGCCGAAGACGTCAAGGTTCTTCTCGACATACTGGTAGGCGAACTGCTCTTCCCGCTCCAAGGCGTAGGCCCCGGACAGGTGCTGTGCGGCGGCTGCATCGAGAACAGACTGCCGAGCGGCGTCGAGATCCTGTCCCGGCTCGAAGTTGAAGACCACGCTATTCACGGTCTGCGACGACGGGGGCAGGTAGACCACGCCCATGGAGTCCTTGGCCGAGATGAACAGGCTCGGGTTGAGCGGGGCGATGAGGAACTCGGGGTCACGAACGATACCGCGCACGGTCACGGTTCGCGTGGTGCCGCCAACCTCAATGTCCAGTGAGTCACCGACACCGACCGAGTGGTAGTTCGCCATGCCCTGGTCGATCAATGCACCTGACTCGTCGTCCCGCGTCAGAAGGGTCCCCTCAAGGGGCGTCAGAATGTTCAACCGGGACCCTGTCCATACCGAATCGGAAGAGATTACGGTCAGCGCCAGGTCGTCGGCTCCGGTCAGCTTTGTGCGCCCGGGCAGGACCTGGCGGGACATACTATCGGTCAGCCCGGGCAGCTCATCGAAGCGCGGCGCCGACTGGTTCGGTGCGGGGGTGAATCGCAGTTCCAAGTCTGCGAGTTGACCCGCAGAGTACCAACTATCACGCGCCTTTGTGATGCTCGACAGAGCCGAGTACTCGCCAACCAGCATCGAGAAGGCCATGGACGCTACCGCAATCAACAGCATCAGCCGACCGACCATCGACCAGGCCGAGCCGAGGGCGAACTTCTGCAGCGAGGTGAGCGGAAGGACACGGGCCGGATTGTGAATCTGGATCATGAGCGACCAACCTCGATAGCGCCATCGCACATTTCCCAGGTCTCGGTGGCATAGCTGATAACGATCGGATCGTGGGTGGCGACGATGATCGTGGTGCCGATCTGCTGCTGCAACCGGGTCAGGCAATCAAGTACCTGCGTCGCATTCTTGTGGTCAAGCGCACCAGTTGGCTCATCGGCCAGAATCACCGGAGGTTGTTTGACCATCGCCCGGGCGATCGAGACACGCTGCTGCTCGCCACCGGACATCTGGGCGGGGAAGTTGCCGGCAAGGTGTGCGATCCCGACTGCGTCCAACATGTCCATCGCCTGCTCTCGCCGTTCAACAGCCCCTTTATCCAGCGGTTCGAGCGCCGCAGACACATTCTCCAAGGCGGTGAGGGCGGGCAGTAAGTTGAAGAACTGGAAGATGAAACCGATGGTGCTGGCCCGGAAGGCAGTGCGTTGTCCTCGCGACAAGGCGCCCAGGTCTGCCCCGCTCACCTCGACCTTTCCTGAGTCAAACACCTCGATGCCACCCAGGATGTTGAGCAGGGTCGATTTGCCGCTACCCGAGACACCCCGCAGAGCAATGTAGCTGCCCCGCTCGGCAGCGAGCGAAACGTCGTCGAGCACCTTCAGGCCGTGGGTGGGCCCCGGGTACGTCTTAGTCAACGAGCTGACGCGGATGGTCCCGCGATCGGTTTCAACGGACGTGGTCATGGGGATACTTCCTTCCATCGATCGCGGTTCGAAAAATATGGTATAAAACTGCACCACAACTCGCTATGGTCTGTAGCGGAAGTTCATGTTGGAGATGTTGGAGATGATGCGCAGGCAGGCATCCAGGTGCTGACCTACGATGGCCCGTGCCTCGATGAGCGCCCCACGCTCCCGCATGATGCCGACCGCGTTTCGTAGTTCGCGCTGATCGGTCGTGCTAGCCCGCAGGATGCGGACCAGTTCCGCCGCCCGGTTGCGATCGGCCCGTTGCAGGATGAGCAACACCTGCAACGTCACCGTGCCCGCTGCGATGTCCTCGGCAGTAGTTTTACTCCACTCTTCTGTCAGTGGAACTACGTTGATCTGGTCATCGATCACGTGAAATGCCAGCCTGATTTCCTCACCGAGTCTCGAATATGCCGCGAAAGCCCGCTCGTCGGCATTGGCTATACTCGCGTCGATCTTGAACGGCATCCGATAGGTATAGGAAGTCGAGCGATGCCATACCGACTGCGGGTATTCGAGGGAATCGTGGGCCATGGACTCCTCGGACCGCCAGATCGTATTGATGGCGGCGCCAAAGTCTCATTGAGATGGAGCGGATTGTCCGCATCACGCTCCAGTCTCACTGAACACAGCCGGTAGACGTCCTCACCATTGTCATGAGTAGAGAGACCTTCGCGTAACAGCGGAACCGGCCTGAGGCCAGAGTACGAAGGACTGTGCGGCGTCTAGCTCCTCTAAGTAACCGCTCCACCCGATTCGGGTAGGGCGCGATCCGTAGGGTGAGGCCTAGGCGCTCAGTGGACTGCTACCGGATGGTGCGGATGTATTCCTCAATCACGACGCCGGACTCGAAGCCTCGACAACTCACCAGATCAAAGTTCTGCACGATGGCCCCAGCGGCACCGAACAGCCGGACACCGTCGCCCATGACGATGGGAGCGCCGAAAAAGGTCTGTCCCGCCAGGATCCTGGCGGGACAGACCTTCTGAGTTGGTGGAGCTAGGGGGATTCGAACCCCCGACCTTCTCATTGCGAACGAGACGCGCTACCAACTGCGCCATAGCCCCAAGTGCGGGTTGATCCTAGCACCGCTGCCGGGCGTCCTGGCAAGTTCGGTGGCGGTGAGTCCGCCCACCGCGCCGGACTCGCCAGAGCTGACTGGGCGGGCAACCGCACCACACGGCGTGACGATCACTCACCGGCCGCGCGCCGCCCCTCGAGGATGGCATCGAGATCGATGGGGTGGAAGAGCTCTTCCTCGTCGTCCTCCACGGGAGCGGGGACGTAGGCACGGGCCGTCTGCGGACGGGCGGGCACCGGCGCGGAGGTACCGGGATCGACCTCCGGGTCCGCATAGGAGCGTCGGGGAGCCCGGGCCGCCAGCGTGTAGGTCGGGGCGGGTACATGGACCGGCCTCCACCCCTGGGGCGGGGTCGACGTCGTCGTCTCCTCCTTGGCGACCCCCTCCGTCTCGGAGGGAGCAGCGGCGGCAGGAGCCTGCGGCCGCATGGCCGGACGGGCCGGCTCAGAGACCGCCGGCGAGGAGGCCGAAGCAGCCTGCTGGACACGCGCGGGAGCCTCGGAGGCCGAGGCCGCGGCCTTCTGCGCCTCCTGCTCGATGGCGCTCGCCTCGGCGAAGAGCTCCCCCCAGCCGGTCAGGCGACGGGAGGTCGATGTCGACAGGGAGGCGACGAAGTCCTTGGTGCCCGGCGAGCTCTCCTCACCACCGTCGCGTGAGACCGCCTCACGCACGCCCATGTCTCGGGAGACCTTGCCGGCGTGACGCGAGGGCACGTACACCGAGGCCCGACGGGTCGCCTCACGCTCGGCGGCCACCGCCGCGGCGGTCTCGGCGTCCAGATCGGCGTCGAGCTCGGCCATGCGCTGCGCCTCAGAATCTGCGGCGTGTGAGACCTCGACCTCGGCGGGCGACTCGACAGCCGCTCCCGTGGTTGCCTCAGCGGTTGTCTCCGGAGCCGACGTCGCGGAACGGGCCGCCGCCTGCTGGGCACCTTCCTGGGCGAGGCGCTCCATGAAGGGGTCCCGCACGGCGCCCGCGCTGACGGCAGGCGCCGCGGGCGAGGCCGCACTGACACTGGCGGCGCTACCGGCGCTGTCAACGGAGGAACGGGGCGCAGCCACGACGGAGGCCGAGGAGCGCCGGCCGGTCAGGCTCACCAGAGTGTGCTCAAGCTCGGCGATCCGACGACGCTCGCGGCGGTCCGCCGCGGCGGAGGCCAGGGCGGCCCGACGTCCGGCCACCATCGAGACCCCGAGCAGCGTCGTGGGCAGCAGGGCGGGCCACCACGGCAGAGCCGTCACAAGACCCAGCACCCAGGCGCCGAGCGAGACTCCGAGCAGGACGCTGGCGACGATCCCGCGGTGCGAGGCGGCTACCCGACGACGCTCGCGCCCCTGGGCGTGAACCTGACGGGCATGGTCGAGCTCGCGCTCGGTGCGCAGGGCACGCACATTCCTCACGGCGGGCCTGTTCATCGCCCTCACCTCCGGTCGACGTCGAAAGAGCTCCGCATGCCCACTGCTTGCACAGGTGTCGTCGCGTTCGACGGCGGCCGTGCCCGTGGCCAGAACACGCAGCTCGGCTGAGTAGCGGTCCTGGACGTTGGAGCGCCACGCCATCTCACGGCGCCCCACCAAATACGGAAGGAGGTACACGGAGAGAACCGTGATGAGGGCGATGACTGCCCAGATCTCGATTCCCACACTGCAACCGTAGGCGCGCCCACCCTCCTCCCCGCGCAGGAACACTCCGGTTTTCCTGCGAAATACCTGGGATTCAAGACATCACACCGCCAGTAGCTCACCTCTGTCACCACATGAGTCACATACGTTTCTTCTGTACCGACTCCCGTGTCCTGGTCGGCGGCCATCCACTCATCCAAGGCGCAGCCCGACCGCCCCGCGCCCACCCCTTCGAAACGGGTCTCCCCCACTCCGGCAGGCCGTGACAAATCCTCAGCCTCGGATGAGCCTCCGCTGAAAGCTGACGCCGTCCGGCCCGTGAGCCTCCTCAGCGAGAGCGGCGAAGGAGACGTGGTCGGCCCAGGAGCCATTGATATGCATGTAGCCGCGCCGCAGCCCCTCCTCGCGCAGCCCGAGCCCACGACACAGAGCCAGGCTGCGCTCATTGTCCGGGCGCACATTGATCTCCACACGATGCAACCCGACCGGTCCCAGGAGATGGTCAAGGACCATGGCGACCGACAGACGCATGATTCCGCGCCCCTGCCAGTCCCCTCCGATCCAGTAGCCCACCTGGGCGCTGCGCATGGCGCCCCAGACGATCGGGTCGACGGCGACCTGCCCGGCGAAGGCGCCGTCGACCTCGACGACGAAGGGCATCGCCTCACCCAGCCTGGCCCGCAGTGTCTGGTGGCGCACGAAGCCGGCGAAGGCACTCGGGGTCTCCCCGCCACCGGCCGGAAGAGTCGCCTCCCAGGGTGCGAGCCGGTCATTGTCCGCCAGTCGCAGCGCACGCCACGCCTGCTCGTCGGAAGGCCGCAGCTCGCGCACGGCGATGGATGGGCGATCAGGAGAGCCCGTATCGCCCGTGTCCCGCCCCTCCCGGGCCGCGTCGGGCTCAAGGCGCACCGGCCAGGTGAAGTGCGCGGATGAGCCCACTCCGAGGAGCAGACCGGCAACGGCCCGCCGCAGTCCCCCGCCGAGGGAGTCAGCGGGCGTCGTCGAGTCCGAGTCGGACATCAGGCGTCCAGCAGGAGGCAGTGGAGGGTATCGCCGGCCACCACGGTGCTCGTGTCCTCGGGAACGACGGCGATGGCGTTGGCCTCGGACAGGCCGTACAGCCGGACGGTGCCGGGCGGCGACGTCGGCTCGGCACGGTATCCGCGTGCGGGTGAGCCACTGAGGTGCACGGGGACGAACTCACGTTTGCCGGACGGCGAGTGCCATCCCTCCGAGATGGCGGCGGGCAGGCTGGAGCGGTGCAGGGAGGTGCGCCCGGCGATCTGCCGCAGGACCGGCCGGATGAAGGTCTCGAAGGCGATCTGGGCGCTGACCGGATCGCCGGGCAGGCAGAAGATCGGGGTGCCCTCGACCGTGCCCACGCCGAGCTGGCGGCCCGGGGACATGGCGACGGCGTCGAAGCGCACCGAGCCCAGGGGGGCGAGGACCTCCTTGACCGTGTCCCCCTGGCCGACGCTCAGCCCTCCGGTGGTGATGAGGACGTCAGCGCGCACAAGCTGGTCCTCGATGGTGTCGGCCAGGGCGCGCAGCTCGTCAGGGACGGCGGCGACGCGGAAGGCCTGGCCGCCGGCGTCGGTGACAGCGCAGGCCAGGGCGTGGCCGTTGGCGTCGAAGACGTCTCCGACCTCCCGGAAGTGACCGGGCTCGACCAGCTCGTCGCCGATGGAGACCACGACGACGCGCGGGGCGGGGCGCACGCGCACCCGGTGGAAGCCGAGGCCGGCCAGGAGGGCGACCTGGCGGGCACTGATGCGCGATCCTCGTTTGAGGACAGTGGTCCCGGACTTCACATCCTCAGCGCGCCGACGCACGTTGGCTCCGCTCGCGACTGCGCGGTGGACGCTGACACGGGACTCACCGCGATCGGTGTCGGTCCAGGGGATGACCGCGTCGGCCCCCAGCGGCATGGGGGCACCGGAGTCGATGAGGACAGAGGCTCCGGGGACGAGGTGGCAGGGGCGCATATCCCCGGCGCGCACCACGTCGACGACGTCGAGCTCGAGCGGGTTGTTCTGAGCGGCCTCGGCGACGTCCTTGGCAATGACCGCGTAGCCGTCCAGGCCGGCCAGATCCACAGCGGGCAGGTCGATTCCGGCGACGACGTCCTGGGCCAGGACGCATCCGACCGCGTCGGGAAGGACCACGTCGAGGGGCGCTGCCGCCTGGGCGATCTCCAGGCAGGCGGCCAGGTGTTCGGCCACTGTTCTCATGGCACTCAGGTTACCGTCAGGTTGACGACACGCGTTGTGCCCCGCCGGGACGAACGGTTCAGACACGAGGCGTCTTCACCTGCGAAGATGACCCCATGACGACCGGCGCGCTGGACCTTCCCGATACGAGCCGACTCGAGGTCGACGACGCCAAGGACGAGCTGCGCAAGGTGCTGCGGGCGCACCGCCGCGCCCATCACCACCACCCCGACTCCGGGCACACGGCGGCCTGCGAGGCTCTGACCGAGCACGCCCTGGAGGCGGTGGCCGGCGCGACGACGGTGGCGACCTTCGTGTCGATGGGCGCCGAGCCCTGCACCCGACTGCTGCTGGAACGGCTTCATGGGGCCGGCGTTGAGGTACTGCTGCCGGTGCTCGGACCGCACCTGGCACGATGCTGGGGCCGGTTCCAGGGGTCTGCGGACCTCGCCGAGCGGGCACCGAGACGCCCCTTGGAACCCAGCGGTCCCACGCTGCCGGCCGAGGCGGTGCACGAGGCAGAGGCTCTCCTCGTTCCGGCGCTCTGCGTGGACCGAGACGGGCGGCGACTGGGACAGGGCGGCGGATGGTACGACCGGATGCTGCCGCTGCGGGCACCGGGCACCCACATCTTCGCGATCATCCACCCCGAGGAGGTGGTGGCCGGGCCACTGCCCGTGGAGGAGCACGACGAGCCCGTGGACGCCGTCATCACTGCCGAGGAGTGGTTCCTGCTGGCCGCCGGTTCACCGGCACACGCCAGATCCCCGGAGTCCTAAGCGACCCACACCCCCACATCGGGAGGTGGGATCAGCGCCCGGGGGCCACAGGCTCGCTGGCGCACCCCGAGTCCACAGAGCCGCGGACGCGGGGTGCCGAGCCGCGGCGACCCTCTGATCCTGGGGACATGAGACTGAACCACCGCCGGTCCCGCCGTCCGCAGCCCACCCCTCGCCCCTCGGCCCGCGGCGGGCGACGTGCCGCGTGGCGTCCCTCGCTCCTGCTGTGGCGCCACCGTCACCTGGTCGTGGCGGTGTGCCTGGGGACAGCGGTCCTCGTGGCTCTCAGCATCCTGCGCCCGGGCCCTGCACAAGGCCGCCAGGTGCTCGTCGCAGCCCGCCCGATCGGCGCCGGAGCGCTCATCGCCGAGCAGGACGTCACCACGAGCAGGCTCCCGACGTCGGCGCTCCCCCAAGCCGGGCTGGCCTCCCAGGAGCAGGTGGTCGGCACCCGGGCAGCCATCGCCCTGGAGCCGGGTACCGTTCTGACCACCTCGATGAGCAGCGGGAACATGACTCAGCAGCTCGGAGCCGACGAGCGCCTGGTCCAGGTGCCGGTCGACGTCGGTGCAGAGCTCGCCCGCCCCGGAGCGAGGGTTGACGTCATCGGGCAGGCTCCCGAGAGCTGGACGCCGCAGGCCGATGCCTCGCAGGCACCGCAACCACAGGAAGGCACAGTGAATGACTCATCCGACAATGGATCTAAAGAGCGCGAGGAAATCCCCTCCGAGCAGGGTAACCCGGAAAAGGGCCAGGCAAACGAACCTTCACTCGCCCCCACCACACCGTCACCTCCACCACCCGAGCAGCAATCACCAGGAATTCAGAAGTCTTCTCAAAGCCTTTCTCAAGGAATATCCGCGACGCCATTCGGAGCACACAGCGCAGTTCTCTGCGCCGGAGCGAGAGTGATCGCGACCCAGGAGGCCGGAGAGAACAGTCGATGGACAGAAAACAAGAAAGTAACACTTATCACACTGGCTATTCCTGCTGGTAGCGTTATTCTGGTAGTTGGTGCGGCTACGAATAGCACGCTCGGCATTGCACTGAGCCCGTAATGCCGCTGTGGTGCCTTACACGGATGATAAGGCGCTTCACTTTTACCAGTCCCCGATGGCGCACCCCGGCAGACGTCTGCCCGCGCCGCTACGAAAGGATCGCCATGTTCAAGGGATTCAAGGAGTTCATTTCGCAGGGCAACGCCCTCGAGCTCGCCGTCGCCGTCATCATCGGTGCCGCCTTCTCGCCGATCGTCAAGGCGATCACCGATGTCATCATGGCCATGATCAGCCAGGTCGTCGGTCAGCCGAACTTCGACTCCGTCGGTCAGTTCAAGCTCACCGCGAGCGCCACCGAGTTCGTCCAGCCCGGTACGATCATTACTGCCGTGGTGAACTTCCTGCTCGTGGCCGCCGCCGTCTACTTCGCCATCGTTCTGCCGATGAACAAGGTCAAGGAGCGCCTGGCCAGGGAGAAGGCCGAGGAGGAGGCCAAGGAGGTCACCGACGTCGAGCTCCTCACCGAGATCCGCGACCTGCTCTCCGCCAACGCTGCTAAGCAGTGAGTCCCACCGCAATCCGATAACCGCATTCGCAGCATCACCTCAAGGCCCCGCCGATCCACGCGATCGGCGGGGCCTTCCGCATTCCTCTTCCTGTCACCTCAAAGAATGTCAGCAGGCATTACGCGCCGCTGCTCAATATCAGCCCCAGTGCGGGGGAACGTCTCGCTTGAGGCGGGCATCGTTGGAACCGGAGCCACCGGGCTCGGGGGTATCGAGCCCTCCCCCGATGCCACTGAGGGCGTCATGCTCGTAGTCGGCCCTCACCAGGTCCTCGGGACTCTCTCCGCGGGAGACGCGTTCCTGGTCCCGGGCGGACAGGGCGACGACCCGGCGACGGCGCCGGGCGCCTCTCCACTCAGGAGCTCCGTCATTCATGGCGTTGCTCAGATCGATCGGACCCGGCTCAGCGGGTGCGCCTCACGGCATTGGTCAGGACCGCGTCGATACCCGAGCCGCGGCGGCGCAGGGCCAGGGCTGACCTCAGCTCCTCGACCTCCCGGGCCTCGGAGCGGCCCACGCCATCGGAGCGGATCCAGGCCATGAGATCGTCGAGCTGGTCGTCGGAGTAGGCCTGCAACGGCAGTCCCTGGGCGATGCGGGGGCGCTCGGCACGCTCATGCACCTCATCGGGCTCGGGCTCGGGCGTCTCGGGGACGGCGCGCGCCGAGTCGTCGACACGCTCGGGCACAGCCTCCATCGGCGGGGTGGCACCCCCCTGACGCTCCACGAGGACGGCCAGAACCAGCTCCTCAACCGCCTTGGCCTCGGCCTCCGGGTCCACGAACACTCCGGCGGAGAAGGCCATGTGAACGCGCCAGCCGCGCCTCTCGAGGCGTTCGACGCGGTGGCGGTCACGGCGGCGCAGGCTCGGCTCGGAGACGTAGTCGACGTCGTCGGTCAGGACCGCCACGAGCAGCTCGTCGGGGTAGTCGGGGTGGCCGATGGCCAGTGGGATCCGCACGCCGCCGTCGGTCCCGTAGCGGGGGACGACGGACAGGCCCTTACGCCACAGGTGCTCGGCCAGGTCCACCAGGAGCCGGTCGGGCACCTTGCCTGCGGAGTTGCCTGTCTGGGAGGCGTCCTCGGCCCGGGCCAGGACCTCGCGCAGCAGGCGCGCTCCGGGGGCGCGCAGGCGGTCGCGATCGATGTCGCCGGCGGCCAGGCAGGAGACCACCTGGGTGCTGCCTCGCGAGGCGCACAGGGCCTCGACGAGTCCCACCATGCCGCTGTGGTCGGAGACGGGGCCGAAGTTGTGGATGGTACGCCCGTGCGGGGTCTTGGCGTAGCCCACCGAGATGATGATGTGGTCGCGCCGCAGGGCGCGGGCCTCGGCCAGCTCGACCACGGTGAAGGGCTCGACGGCACCAGGGGCGAAGAACTCCTCCAGAGCCGGGGCGCCGGCGGACGCCCGGGTGATGGCCGAGCGCAGGGCGTCGGCGTGCAGCCGGTTGAGGGCGATGACGCCCAGCGACTCCTCGGGCCGGGTCAGCGCCCGGTCGATGACCATGTCGACGACGCGGGAGACCTCGGCCTCCACGGTCTCGACCGCGGTCTGCCCGGGGGCCGGCATCCCCTTGCCGTCCACGAGCTCCAGAGTCAGGTGGGCCTCCCCCGGCGGGGAGGGAACGGCCTCCACGACACCCTCGTAGCCGTTGGCCGCCAGGAAGGAGGCGATACCGGCGTCGAGGCTGTTGCGGGCCGTCGGCAGGGTGCGGGTGGGCAGAAGCGGGCCGAGCTCGGCGGCCAGGCCCGTCGTCGCGCGCCGGGAGTCGCCGACGACGAGAACCTGCTCGGCGCGCACGAAGGCCGGCAGCACCTGCGGAACCGGCATGGGTGTGGAGGCGTCCAGGACGGCCAGGTCCACCACCGCCGTCGGCGAGAAGATCTGAGGCACGAGCGTGGGCGGAACGATCCAGATCGGCCGGGCCAGCAGCGCCATGGGGTGGGCGTCGATGATCTCGCGCAGCGGGACGCCGTCCTCGCGGGCCAGCGCGATGTACAGGGCGCGGGCATCGGCCTTGTCCTGCTCGACGGCGGCGCGCACCCTGCGGGCACAGGCCTGAGCCACGGGGCCGGACAGGGAACGCGTGTGAGCGGCGTCGAGCTCCCGCAGCGAGACGGCCATCTGGGACAGGGCCCGCGCATCGAGGCCGCCGAGGTCGGGGTCGGCAGCGAGGGTCTGGGCCAGCAGCGAGGACCACCAGCAGTAGGTGAGCTCGGGCTCGAGCTGCTCGTCCTCGACGCTCCGGGAGGCCATGTCGGCCACGAAGTCGCTCAGGCCCATCTCCTCGAGGTCGGTGCGGATGCGGTTGACCTCGGGGAGCTTCTGAGCGGTGAGATCATCGGCGGCCAGCGAGCGGGCCAGCTCCAGGAGGTCCTCCAGGGGCATATCCATGAGCACCGGCGAGTCCTCGGCGCGCGCCAGCAGCGGCTGGACCTCGGTAACGGCGCCGCGCGCCCGACCGGCGGTGCGGCGCATCTCGTCCAGCCCCTGGGGCAGACGGGGCCAACCGCCGTCGGGGTCGTGTCGGCGCCACACCTCACGGCGACGCTGTACCTTGACCAGCTCTGCGTGCAGGTCGTCGACGACGCGGCCCGGCCGCACCAGGTCATTGGCCTGGCGCGTGAAACGCCGGCGCCGCGAGCCGTCCATGTGGATACCCCGGTCGTCGCGCCAGCGCTTGGAGGCGGTGGCGATGACCATGTCGGCAGCGGAGCGCTCGAAGACCTCCGGCAGGAAGACGTCCAGGGACTCGCGCACGCCGTCGAACATGTCGAGCTGCTCGACCCACTGGCCCAGGTTGCGGGCCCGGCTCAGGCCCGTGGTGCGAGCGACCGTGGCCGTGTGCTCCTGGATGGTGGGCAGCAGGTCGTTGGCCAGGGCCCGCAGGTGGATGAGCGCGTCGGTGGCCTCGTCCATGTCGGCCACCGGGATCCCGTTCCAGGCGCTGGTGGCGACCTCTGGGGTGAACAGCCCCAGGACGTGCCCGCGGTGCAGGAGGGTCAGGGCCCGCTCCCTGCCGTCCTCGTCCAGCCCGCCCAGGTGCTCGGCGTCGATGCGGGCCCGGGTGGTGGCCCGGTCGCGACGGCTGGTGAGCTCGGCGAGCTTCTGGAGGGCCTCGTAGGCGGAGACCGACCAGGGATCGCGGGGCCGGTGCAGGGCGCTGACGTAGCGGTCCAGGCGGGAGCGGACGGTGGTGAGCCGGTCGCGCAGGGAGATGATCCCGGCGACGTCGAGCTGGGGCGGCTGAACTCCCAGGCTCTCACGGATGCCCTCGGAGGCGTGCTGACGCCAGGCGGCGTCCTCGGTGAGGTCCAGGACCATGGATCCCAGGCCCTCCTCACGCAGGGCGGCCGCGACGGCGTGCCCATCGGCACTGGTGGCGGGCACGTGCAGCACGGTGCGCCCGGAGGCGGCGGCGTCGGCGAAGACGGCGGCCAGGGCTCCGGCGACGTCGGAGCCGGGGGGCGCATCGATGAGGAAGCTCGCCCCGGTGCCCACCGCCTCGATGACATCGAGCTGGGCGGGCTCCAGGTCCCCCACACCACGCTCGGCCCCCGGGACCCGGTCGGTGGGGACGGGCGGGGGCAGCTGTACACTGAGGGCCTCGCGAGCCCCCTCGTCTCCGGCGATGGCCGCGACCAGGGCGGAGGTGCGCGAGCGCTCCAGCACGGCGTCGAAGTCCTCGACCAGCGCCTGACCGGGGTGGACGAAGGCGCCGACGACGAGACGCTCATGGATCTCGAAACCGGGCAGGTACTGGCGGCCCAGGGCTCCGATGCGGGCCAGGGCGGACCTGGGCGTGAATCCCGCCGAGGACAGAGCCGCACGGGCGATGTCACCGATGTCGGTGGTGCACTGGTAGCGGCGCAGGGCGCGGGTGAGGACCGGGTTCACCTCGATCGTGGGATCGAGGGTGAGGGTGGCGTCCGCGGTGGCGCTGGTCAAGCGGACGGGGCGCAGCAGGACGGGGGCGTTGACGGTGCGCACGCGGGGCCCCGAGGGGACCTCGGGGACGGTGAGGCCGGCGGCGGCCAGGGCGTTGCGGGCGGCGTGCTCGGCGGCGATGCGCTCGACGTGCGGGATCTGGGCGGTCAGGTCCGCCTCCGGCGAGGCACTGTCGACGAGGCGGATGGAGTCGTCCTCCTCTCCGTCCTCGGGAACCGTCTCGTTCCAGGTGGCCACCCCGATGGCCAGGTAGACCGGTGCGACGCCGAACTGGCGGGCCAGGACGTCCGTGCGGGCGGAGACCTCCCGCAGGGACTGGCGGGCCGCGCCCAGGGCGTTGCGCTCGCGCACGATGCTGGACAGGTGGGTGGGGCGTCCGGCGTAGAGCTGGGCCAGGCCCGAGGGGTGCGCGGCCGTGAGATCGACGACGCCGTCGAGCAGAGTGATGTCATCCAGGCTCGCCACGCCTCCCAGATCCACGAGCTGGCTGCGCCAGGTGGACAGGGCCGCATCAATGCGCTCGCGCCGCTCGACATCCGCCTCGCTCAGTGGCGGTGCGGGCGCGGGGCGCACAGGGGCCTGGGGCGCCGGTTCAGGGGCGGGCTCGGGCGTGCTCGGTGCCGCGGCCAGGGCCCCCAGGTCAGCGGCGAAACGCCGTCGGCTCGCGGTTTGATCCGATCCGACCGAGGCTCTAGCACCCTTGCGCTCATCCTCCCGGAGGGCAGCATCGCGCCGCTTGCGGCCGAAGGAGAAGAACGAAGGCGTCATACGCTCAAGATATAGGCCGATCGACACTTGCGCATGGAGACGCACCGGGCGCGTGGCTCGCCCATGAGCCGGTACCGGTGGGGAAGGGCCACCTTCAGCCGGCGCTGAGTGCGCCAGCGGCCCACCGCCACCGTCGCCGGCGGAAGCCGACCAGCGACGTCCGCCGCCGGCAGAAGCCGACCGGGACTGGCCGGTGTCCGCGCCCTCGATTGGATTCGAACCGCCATTTCCGAAGGCCGACAACACACCCAAGATAAACCAATATAAATGCAGGGCGATCAGATAACACTTTCGCTAACCTGCAGATCTCCGTCGAAGCCACGGAATCGACAGACTAGTTAGCGCCAAGTAATACCAGGCTTGCAATACAAAACCCGATCATGCAACTCGATAGCTCGAACCTAGTCTTGAGTACGCATCCTCCACTGTCTTCGTATCCATGTAGCACGTTCGCAAATCGCCCCGCGAACATCCGGAAGCCACATCAAAATCAAAGTTTTTGTAGTATTGAACCAATCTATCGTTGCGCACATGAAGAACTAGATAGCGCGACGCCGAATATTTTGCAGCCTCCAAATAGGCTCGAAAAACTCCAGCCAACAACATGGAAGACATTCCAGGTTGCCCAGATTTCGTCATATCTAAAGCGAACTTCCCAAGCAACTGGGCTGGATGATTTTCATAGACCCCGACGACTGTCCTGTGTTCATCGTCCGCCTCATAAGCCAGTTTCTTTGGTTTAAGTCCCACGTTAGAGCGCATTAATTCATGATTCGCGAGACTAAAATACCCGTCCGGCTCAGTCTTGCCGGCCGGACACATGAGCCAGACGCGAGTGAGATCTTCTTGATGGCACACCCTAGCCTTTTCCCGCAACCAACTCCCGAGAACATCTCCGTCCGGACCTGTCTGAAAACTATCAAGAATAGAATCCTCAGCTATAAGAGAGAAATCATAGGAACCGATATTAGGGTGACTGAAGGTAAAGTTCATTCGGACGCCGCAATCTCGGAGAAATAATCTAGATACTTACCTCTGAGTTCTTTACGATCACCTAATTCGGAACTATCGACAATCGTAATCAAGGGATCCGGAAGCGCTGCCGCTTCACTCGGAGAGAGCGACCTATTTAAGAAATATTCTACGATCTCGGGGTGACCCATAGTTCCACGCTTACTACCTTCAGGTCTGGCCTCCCATGCATCCTCCCAAACTGTCTCACGGTGAGTCTCCTCAACCATATCCCACGAACTTTTGTTTCGAAAATGACTCCAGACACCAGACAAAACCGACTGGACATAAGGGGACAACTCTACTTCCGAGCCGTCTTGGCGCTCAGAAATCTGTCGATCAATCATTGGAACGCTAACACGCAATTCTCCGGCATGGGCACTTAAAAGTTCCCCAACAACAGGCCCGTAAGGCATTGCATAAAAGGCCTCCGAGAACAGGGACCTTGCGGTCAGGTGGGCGTACCAACCGAACGCGTAAAAGCACAACTTTTGTAACTTCAAAGATTCGATCGATTGCCTCTTGTCCATCTTTAGAAATTGAGAAGCAATCTCAAATACGGTGGTCATCACACTCTCCTCGCCACCCCTTAGGGACACAGAAACAGTCCTGCATGCCTGGCGGTCCAGACCTAGACGATACACATGACCATAGCGCAGGATCGTGCAATCCGGCGACAAGATGCTCCGAATCACACGACAACCTCAACACCACAACAAAGAGACGAGACGAGTCGCAGAGACCGTGCTTATCGATCGAACAGTTCTAGTTCCTTACACCTATATGAGTGACGTTCACCATATTTGTATGGCTAGTGCCGCCTCAGTCGTTCTCTGGACGTGCCAGGACTAGCTGAACAGGTGTCACACGCCCGTCAGTGCTGTGTGATGTCTCCACAGCACAGGTGGAGTACGAGGTTGCATCAGTAGGTCGAGGCTTCTCGTCTCGGTTGAGACGATCCCATGTGGCCGAGGACGTTTTCGCGCTCGCGAGAGCATGTCACACGTACGGGAGCAGAATCCTGCATATATCGGCGTCGAGTGTCCTCGTCCGCGTAGCAGGACGCTCCAACAGACGAGGCAACGAGCCGCCTATTGGCACGGTCTCTGAGCATCACTCATCCTGATGCTGGTCAAATTCTCTTGGTTTGGTGTAGATCGGGTCATGTGGTGATGGTCATGGTGTGCCTTCGCCCGCTGGCATCACCACAGCCTGTGGCGGTAGGACACCAATCACGTGGCCCGACTCCAGCACCTACCACCAGGAACCACTAACAAGATAACGAACTACGGACCCTCGGGCTGGAGGGCATGTCGATCTCCCGGGTAGCAACCACTCTGCGGGTCTCCTGGCATACTGCCGGTACCGTGATCGTCACACGCGCGGAGCAGGTCCTCACCAGCGACCCGGACCGCTTCGGCACTGTGGAGGTTCGGCGTCGATGATCACCTCGCGCGCTTCGCTCTCGAGCGGGAGTTACCCCTCTCGGTGCGGCGCCATACCAAGCGCGGCGACAAGTACGTCCCGTCATCATCGATCTGCCTCCCGCACCACGCAGCCAGACCGGCCCGGTCCGACTGCTCGATGTGACCCGCATCGTTCCAAGAAGGCGTTCAGGACCTGGTTGGTCCAGCACGATCAGACTTGGCGTAAGCAGGTTGAGGTGGTGGCTATGGCCGGTTTCACGGAGTTCAAGAGCGCCGCCGGCGAGGAGCCGTCCAAGGCGCGGGCGATCATGGTTCCCTTCCATGTCGTAGCACTGGCAGGAGACAGGTCGACCAGTGCCGCCACCCAGGTCGCCTGGGGCGCCTATCAGCGCCTCATCCAGGCCTACTACGTCATGGCCCGGGTCGTCGGGGAAGGGACCTGATGCAACAGCTCATCAGCTCTCAGGCAGGCCATCGTAGACGGGGTGGAGGAGTGGACCGAGCGCCAAGATCCTGACCGACAGGAGCGCCGCCATCCTGGCCTATTTCAATCATCCCAACACCTCTAACGGCCCAACCGAAGCAGTCAACGGAAGACTCGAGCACCTCCGCGGCATCACCCTGAGATTGCGGGACCCCACCCACTAACCCCACGACACGCCGCCTAAGGCGCCGCGTTCACGCCGATACCCCCTAAAAGTGCTGATAATTCACGCCTACAACACTTTCACACACGAAGAGCGCCTAACCTCGGTCTTTCATTGGTTGGTTGGGTGGGGTTTGGTGGCGTCGTTGCCGGTGTCGTGGGTGGGATTATGCCGGTTGGGTGTGACGGCTTGCCGCGTGTCGTCTCGCGGTGGTCGGGCCTTTCCGGGGGCCAGAGGGTTCTTCCTTCAGGGGCGTGGTGGACAGGAGGCAGGAGCCGTGTGTCTACGGAGCCGGTAAGGGCCTGGAGGTGCCCGAGGCCGTCAAGCCGAAGGCTGGTCCAGGGGTGGTCGGCCTTGTAGCGCAGGACGGTGCGGCGGGCGTGGTGGGCGATGACAGCGGGGATGC
>NZ_MSRR01000022.1 GCF_001956585.1 Actinomyces naeslundii
CGGGCTCAGCCCGTCGATGCGATGGTCACCGAGGCGGTGCTCACGCGTCTGTCCTCGGTGGACGTGCACGACCTCGTGATGCCACAGGAGGACGATGGGCCGGATCGCGAGGAGCTGCTGACGGAGCGGAACGCCCTGGTCGATCGGGTGAAGGAGCTGAGCCCGCTGCTGCGCGACATCCATCAGCCGGTCCTGGAGATAACGGCAGCGATCAACGACGTGAAGGCCCGCATCGACGAGATCGACGCGGAGCTGCTCGACCGTTCGGTGTCGGCGGCGGCGAAGCTGCTCGCGGACGTCGAGGAGCCGGTCGGCACCGCGGAGCGCCGCGAGGTGGTCGAGGCGAAGTGGAAGGTGTTGGACGTGGACCGCCGCCGGATGCTCGTGGACGAGCTGGTGACGGTGACCATCGAGCCCATCACGCCCGGTCACGTGAAATTCGACCCCGACCTGATTCGGATAGAGCCGCGTCGCGACTGACTCATGAGTCGACTCGTCATTGCAATGGTGAGTCGACTCGTGGGAGAATGGTTGCAGACAAGAAGATCCCACCGGGGCCGCGACTTAGAAGCGCGGGGTTCTGCTCCCGGATGAGTAGCCGGTCAAACAGCCCAATTACCGTGGCGGGGAACCGGAAGATACTCATGTCTGAGGACTTCCGATGTCTGTCGTTATCGACGTTCCCCGCGCATCCGCGCTCGACCGCCCTGGCCTCGATCAGGGCTCCACTCCTTCTCCGCAGG
Source organism: Actinomyces naeslundii (assembly GCF_001956585.1). Classification (GTDB taxonomy): domain Bacteria; phylum Actinomycetota; class Actinomycetes; order Actinomycetales; family Actinomycetaceae; genus Actinomyces; species Actinomyces naeslundii. The sequence goes on from NZ_MSRR01000022.1 coordinate 744, forward strand.
CAGACGGCCTCGATCCCGTCATCGCCGCCGCTCGTGCTGCTGGTCGTCTGGCCGGTGAACGCCTGGCTCGCACGCCCCTGACCCCGCGACAGCGCGCCGCGGTCGCCGCCGTGATGGGCGGTGGTCACTGATGAGCGCCAACTCCGCCGCCTTCGACCACGTGAACGGCTTCCGCTGGCGACAGGGCGACCCCTCCCTCGCCGAGTCCGAGGCACGTCTCTACGACCTCGGCGTGCTCCGCTCCGTGCTGGAGGAGTCCGTCGAGATCGCCGTCGCCGACGCCCGCGCCGATGGGGTGACCTGGGCGAAGATCGGCGACGCCCTCGGCGTCACGCACCAGGCTGTCATCAAGCGCTACGGCCGGGGCGGTGGTCGCTGATGCGCGCCGACGCACGCAACCTCAGCACCGCTCCCGCCGACCTGACCCCGCCCGGAGGGCCTGGCCTGGCACCCGCCGAAGGCGGGCTGCCCGTCGTCGTGATGACGGTCCGCAGCCGTGCTTCGCACTCTAAGAGTTTCGGGAGCCTCATTCGTTCCTACGGGCGCGGCAAGGGCTTGTCGATTGCCGCGTCCTGCAACAACGTGCCTGGTCAGCGGTCGGTTCCGCCCGCGCTCCGTCGCGTGGCCTCGTGGGATCATTTTGGGTCTCATTTGGGGGTCAATAGGGGGTCATTTAGGCGCCGCACTCTCTCTGAGGCCCTCCGCGCTGTCCGCGGCGGGGGTGGTCGCCGTGGCTAAGCAGGAGAACAACCCGACGAGCATCGGGCTCACGCAGTACCTCGATCCGTCGTACTGGACCTGGGCTGCCGAGGACCCGAACGGGGCCGCGCTGCTCCAGCAGGGAGCCGAAGCGATCCTCGCCTACGTGGTGCAGCGGCTCGAGGCCACCGGCTGCGAGGTCGTCGAGGCCTACGGCATCGTGCATGACAAGGACGAGCGCGAGGTCTGGAGCGACACGGAGAAGGCTCTGGTGATCGAGCCGAAGCCCGATCACCTGCACGCGGTCATCAAGTTCGCCAGCCGTGCGAAGAGCGCACCGCTGGATCGGCTCGCGTTCGGCATCGGCGTCGAGCCCCAGTACGTCGAGAAGCCGGGCCGCGGGCGGTACGCCTACGACAACATGCTGTCGTATCTGACGCACGTGAAGTACGCGGACAAGCACCAATACGCGCCTTCGGAGGTCGCTACGGTGCGTGGGCCTGACTACCTCGGGATCGACGCCCAGCGTCGGGAGACCTGGCTCAAGGGGCGCGCGCACGTGAAGAAGAAGGTCGTCGCCGAGAACTTCGAGGACATGCGCGAGCGCGTGCTCCAGGGCGAGTTCACGCGGGATCAGATCATGCTCACGGACGAGCTGTTCGACATCTACTCGCGGCATCAGCGGGAGATCGACGACGCGCTGTCGGCCTACGGCCAGCGCCGCGCATACCGGGCGGCGGCGAAGCTCCGCGCCGGTGAGTTCTCGACGCACGTGGTGTTCGTCCATGGGGATGCCGGGATCGGCAAGACCCGGTTCGCCACGGACTTCATCACCGAGGCGATCAACGCGGCGAACGCGCACGGCGAGCGGTGGCAGGTCTACCGGGCCGCGACGGGGAACCCGCTTGATGACTGGCGAGGCGAGGAGGTGCTGCTGCTGGACGATCTGCGGGCCTCGGCGATGGATGCGAACGACTGGCTGCTGCTGCTTGATCCGTACAACGCCTCGCCTGCGAAGGCTCGGTACAAGAACAAGGGCGAGGTGGCCCCGCGCCTTATCGTCATCACGGCGACGATCGAGCCTGTCGAGTTCTTCTACTACGCCCGCCAGAAGGGCAACGTGGACGAGGCGTTGGACCAGTTCATCCGCCGCTTGGCCTCGGTCGTGAAGGTCTATCGTGCCGATGACATCAATCGTTACCTCGTGCAGCACATTGGGAAGATCGAGCCCTACGAGTGGCACCAGTGCAGCATCCCGACCGCCGCACACACGCCCGGCATGTACGGCAACGCGTATCACCAGAACGTCGGGTCGCGGGAACTGACCTACGGTCCGGAGACCTCGGCGGAACATGACGCTGAGGGCGCGGTTGCTGAGCTGCTGGGCGGGCTCGCGGTGCGGAGCCCTGACGTGCCGCTGGCGCTGATCGGAGGTGCCGCATGAGCACCGAACGCGATGCGCTCTTCCAGGGGGTCGAGGGGGCCGGAGGCCCCTCGCAAGCAGCCGGGGAGGACATGAGCGCCAGCGAAATGTCCGACACGGCTACTGCTTGCCACTCTGGCGTACAGGTGGAGCAGCAGACCGACTCCCAGGTGAACACCGGTCGGGCTGATGCGGAGGCTGTGCGTCAGAGTCACGGCGGCGCGAAGCGTCGTCGTGGGGGCCGCGCGAAGCTCGATACCGACTTCGGAGAGGAGACGCTCGCGGCGCTTCGCACTCGTGCGAAGCGGCTCGGGCTGGCTCCGAGCACGTGGGTGCGGACCGTCGTCCGGGATGCCCTCCACGCCTCTCGGAGCGAGGAGTTGGACGCCGCCGTGGCCGCGCACCTGCTCGGGGTCGAGGCGCGGGTGCAGGCGTCGGCGGATGCTCGCGAGCTGGCCGCGCAGATTCGCCCGCTGGCGATCAACGTCAACGACCTCGACCGCCGGGCGCGGGCTGGTGAGTCAGTGGCGCTGTCGGCGGAGGTGCCCGAGCTGATCGAGTTGCTGCGCGAGGTCCGCGCCCTGCTCGGGGATCGGGCGGCCTCATGAGCACCACGCACTACAGCCCGAGCGCCAGCGCCGCCGACACGGAGCGCTATATCCGTGGCAAGGAGGACGAGCGGGGCATCGCGATCACGTGCGATGTGCCGGGAGGCCCCGGCGCGTTCTCGGCGCGCGCTCGGTCGCTCACGCAGAACACGACGCGCGAGGTCGAGGCGGTGCATTACCGCCAGTCGTTCAGCGACGAGGAGTTCGACCCGAAGAGTCCGGAGGACGTGCAGCGGGTGAACGATCTCGGTTATCAGCTCGCGAAGAAGATGCACCCGGATTCCGACTGCCTCGTAGTCAGTCATGTGGATGGGCGGGGCAAGAAGCCGCACAACCACATCTTGGTCATCAACCACAACAACCGGACGGGGAAGGCGCTCTCGGACTATCGCACGTTCCACGACCGCAAGGCCGGGAATCAGCGGGGCGTCCAGTCGGCGAACGACCAGCTGATGCGAGAACACGGGCTCTCGGTCGTGAAGCGGCTGGAGCACGCACCGAAGGACTGGGAGCTGCGCCGCGAGGACTTCGCCGAGGGATCGCTCGACCGCGAGATGGGCGACCGGATGAGCGCGGCGCTGGCCGATCCCCGGGCGGTGGACAAGGCCGGTCTGGTCTCGGTGATCGAGGAGCAGAACCAGCGGCTCGGCGATGACGGGGAGCGGGTGCCGCGGATGCGGTTGCACAGCCCCGTCAGCAAGAAGGGCAAGCGCGCCGGGCAAGAGACCTGGACGCTCTACATCGAGGATCGCCGCGGCGAGTCCGGCCGCGCCGAGCGCCGCAAGCGCGTGAGCGCCCTCTCGGCGGACTTCACCCCGGAGGGCGCGCAGGCGTTCTTCGACTACCACCAGCAGCAGAAGGAGAAGGAACATGAGCGCAGCGCTCGACAGGCTGAAGCAGCAGAACGAGCCCGAGCAGTCGCAGCAGCAGCTCGGCAGTCCGGAGACGATGGAGCTGTTGACCTCGATCCTCGCCGCCGTCGAGGCGCAGAACACGAGGATCGCCACGCTGACCGAACAGCAGAAGAAGCTCGCGGGGTTCGTGAAGGTCATGGACGAGGAGACGACGAGGCGGCTGGAGCGGATCACGGCCCCGGCGTCGACCTCCTCGCCCTCCAGCGACGTGTCCGCGAGGATCGCGAGTATCGAGAGCAGGCAGAACGAGATCGCGAGCACGCTCGGCGAGTTCGCGCAGAGTCTCAACGGCGAGAGCTTGAACGCCGCTTCGCGGAGCTTGGTCGCGGAGGCGCAGAAGAATCGCGCGGCTACGGCCTCGGCGATTGAGGGTCTGAAGGCGCAGGTCACAGCGAACCAGAAGCTCGTGAGCCAGGTCGGCGGCGCGGTCCAGCGGATCGAGAAGCGCACCGAGGAACGGGTCGAGAAGGCTGTCGAGCAGGTCGCCGGGGAGGCTTCGGCCACGATGACCGCGAGCCTCGACGCCTCGAACGCGCGGGCGGAGCGGATCATCGCCGCGACGGCGAAGCTGGAGGCGCGACAGCTCTGGTCCGCCGCCGCCGCGATGTGCCTCGTTCTCCTGCCGGTGGCCGTGGTCGTCGCCGGTCTCTGGATGGGCATCGCCGGGCTCATCACGGGTGTTCAGTGGGCGCTGGACGTGGACGGGAGCGTGTGGCTCGGCATCGGCCGGTGGCTCGTGGTCGGCGCTGGCCTCGCCGGGGCCGGCTACGGGCTCTTCGCGTCCGTCAGCTGGGTTGCGGGTCTCGTGGAGACCTGGAAGGGCCGCGGGATGCCGAAGTGGCCCCGCTGGCGCAAGAGGTGATCACGCCTCACGAGGGCAAGCGCGCGCAGCGCGTGCGGCAGCCGCGACAACTGGACATTAGGTCAGCGGCTGCTGTATAGTTCAGTGCATGCTGACCATTGCTTCGCGTCTTGACGTCATGAACCGGCTCGGCCGGGCCATGGCCGACCCGACGCGCTCCCGCATCCTGATGTCCCTGCTCGACAGCCCGAGCCACCCCGCGGTGCTCTCGCGCGAGCTGGGGCTGACCCGCTCGAACGTGTCCAACCACCTGACCTGCCTGCGCGACTGCGGGATCGTGGTCGCCGAGCCCGAGGGCCGCCAGACTCGCTACGAGATCGCCGACCCGCACCTGGCCGCGGCGCTGACGGCACTGGTCGATGTGACCCTCGCCGTGGACGAGAGCGCGCCGTGCATCGACCCGGCCTGCTCGGTGCCGGGCTGCTGCGCCGCGAGCAGTTCGGGGGACGCCTCGTGAGCGCCGCCTGCGGCTGCGACGAGCCGACGACCAGCCCCGCGGACGAGGCAGAGGAGGCAGAGCGCCCGTGGTGGCGTGATCCCGGCCTGGTCGTGCCGATCCTCTCCGGCGTCGCGTTCGGCACCGGCCTGGCGCTGGAGTGGTCGGGGCTGCACATCGCGGCGCTGGTCGCGTTCTGGGCGGGCCTGCTGCTGGGCGCGTACACGTTCGTGCCCGGTGCGATCCGGAATCTCGTTGTGAAGCGCAAGCTCGGGATCGCGCTGCTGATGACGATCAGCGCCGTGGGCGCGGTGATCCTCGGCTACGTCGAGGAGGCGGCCGCGCTGGCGTTCCTCTACTCGATCGCCGAGGCCCTGGAGGACAAGGCGATGGACCGCGCCCGCGGCGGGCTGCGCGCGCTGCTGAAGCTCGTGCCGGAGACCGCGACCGTGCTGCGCGACGGGACCTCCGCCTCGGTCCCGGCCAGGGAGATCGCCGTCGGCGACGTGCTGCTGGTCCGCCCTGGCGAGCGGGTCGCGACCGATGGGCTGGTCCGCTCGGGCCGGTCGAGCCTGGACACTTCGGCGATCACCGGTGAATCGATCCCGGTCGAGGTCGCGCCCGGAGAAGCGGTGTCGGCGGGCGCGATCAACAGCGCCGGCGTGCTGGAGGTCGAGGCGACCGCCGCGGGCACCGACAACTCGCTGACCACGATCGTGGAGCTGGTAGAGCAGGCCCAGGCCGAGAAGGGCGACCGAGCCCGGATCGCTGACCGGATCGCCCGCCCGCTGGTGCCCGGCGTGATGGTCCTCGCCGTCCTCGTCGGCGTGCTCGGGTCCCTGCTCGGCGACCCGGAGACCTGGATCACCCGCGCCCTGGTCGTCCTCGTCGCGGCCAGCCCCTGCGCGCTGGCGATCGCGGTGCCCGTCACCGTGGTCTCCGCGATCGGCGCGGCGACCAAGTTCGGCGTCGTCATCAAGAGCGGGGCCGCCTTCGAGCGCCTCGGCGGCATCCGGCACCTGGCCGTGGACAAGACCGGCACTCTGACCCGCAACCGGCCCGAGGTAACCGCCATCGTCGCCGCCCATGGGTTCGACGATGCGCAGGTGCTTGCTTGGGCTGCCGCCGTGGAGCAGCACTCGACGCACCCACTCGCCGCCGCCATCGCCGCCGCGGGCCGGGGAACCCCCGCCGCGCAGGACGTGGCCGAGGAGGCCGGGCACGGCATCGGTGGCCTGGTCGACGGCCGCAGGGTGGCGGTGGGCAGTCCGCGCTGGATCGACGCCGGTCCGCTCAAGGCCCGGGTCGAGGACCTGGAGGCCGAGGGGCAGACCTGCGTGCTCGTCACCGTCGACGGCTTCCTGGCCGGGGCGATCGGCGTCCGCGACGAGCTGCGCCCCGAGGTCCCCGAGGTCGTGCGGACCCTGCGCGACCAGGGCGTCGAGGTGAGCATGCTCACCGGCGACAACTCCCGCACCGCTGCTGCGCTGGCGAAGCTGGCCGGGATCGGCGACGTGCACGCCGAGCTGCGTCCCGAGGACAAGGCTCGCATCGTCGCCGGGTTCTCGGAGACGTCGCCGACCGCGATGATCGGCGACGGCATCAACGACGCGCCCGCCCTGGCCGGGGCGACCGTGGGCATCGCGATGGGCGCGACCGGCTCCGACGCCGCGATCGAGTCCGCCGACGTCGCCTTCACCGGCCACGACCTCGGCCTCATCCCGCAGGCTCTGCGCCACGCCCGCCGCGGCGGCAGGATCATCAACCAGAACATCGTGCTGTCCTTGGCGATCATCACTGTGCTGCTGCCGCTGGCGATCACCGGCGTGCTCGGCCTGGCAGCGGTCGTCCTCGTGCACGAGGTCGCCGAAGTCGTCGTCATCGCCAACGGACTGCGGGCTGCGCGTGCCCGCAAGCAATAGGTGTTCCGTCCAACGCCATAACTCAGACATGCGCTAGCGCATGTCGATGACGCC
>NZ_MSRR01000023.1 GCF_001956585.1 Actinomyces naeslundii
GACCGTCCCCGGGCCCGCGCCGGTTCCGGCCGAGCCCTTCACCGGCAGCTTCCCGGCCTTCGAGGACGATGACGAGGAGGAGGAGATCGATCCCGCGGTCGCTCGTCAGGAGAAGCGCACCACCAGCTCCATCCTGGTGACGCTCGTCCTCATCGTCATCGTCTCCCTGGCGGCGGCGAGCTACATCGTGTACCAGACGATCGGTATCCCCTTCGCGGACAAGGATCAAGCGGCCGCGGACACGGTTCCCTCAGCCACCGCGCACAACGCCGGTGGCGGGGGTGGACAGCAGCAGGCTCCCGCCACTGAGGCGCCTGCGGCCAAGCCCGAGATCGCCGGCGTGAGCGTTGCCAACAACCTGAGCACTCAGGCGGACAACAACCAGAAGTACCTCAGTGACGGCGACACCAGCCGCCCCTGGTTCTCTCACAACACCGGCAGTCCGGAGCTGAGCCAACCGATCGACATCGAGATCAAGCTCAAGAGCCGTGCCAAGGTCTCGGAGATCGACATGCAGGGCACCAACGAGGGCGGGCAGGTTGAGGTCCGTGCCACGGACATCAACAACGCGGCAGGCGGCACGGTTCTCGCCCAAGGCCCCTTCGCCGCGGGGAGCACCACCCTCAAGGTCGACAATCCCCAAGAGGTCGACACCATCGTCATCAGGGTGATGCAGCTTCCCAAGAACAGTGAACCCGGCGAGTACCCCTACAAGGCCACCATGACAGAGGTCACAGTCAAATAAGCTGTGGCAAGGGAACATAGTTCATTGATCACTAGTTGCACTGGGTGGTCGCGCACCGCGTCCATCGCTCATTCGTCAGGAGAGTCATGATTCACGACGTCGTCATCGTCGGCTCCGGCCCCGCCGGCTACACGGCCGCCATCTACGCGGCCCGCGCCCAGCTCAACCCGGTCATCCTGGCCGGCTCGGTGACCGCGGGCGGCGCCCTGATGAACACGACCGAGGTGGAGAACTACCCCGGTTTCATCGAGGGGATCATGGGCCCCGAGCTCATGAACCAGATGCAGGAGCAGGCTGAGCGCTTCGGCGCGGAGATCCGCTACGAGGACGTCACTGCCCTTGAGCTGGAGGGCGACGTCAAGCGCATCACCACCTCCGACGACGTCTACGAGGCCCGTACGGTCATCATCTCCACCGGCTCGGAGTACCGGCATCTGGGCATCGATGGGGAGGAGCGCCTCTCCGGGCACGGCGTGTCCTACTGCGCCACCTGCGACGGGTTCTTCTTCAAGGACCAGGACATCATCGTCGTCGGCGGTGGGGACTCAGCCATGGAGGAGGCCACCTTCCTGACCCGTTTCGCCCGCTCCGTCACGGTAGTGCACCGCCGCGACGAGCTGCGCGCCTCGGCTGTCATGGCCAAGCGCGCCCAGCAGGACCCGAAGATCTCCTTCGCCTGGAACTCGCGCGTCGTTGAGCTTCACGGCGAGGACTCCCTGACCGGCGTCACCCTGGAGGACACCATCACTGGGGAGCGCCGCCAGATCGAGGCCACGGGTCTGTTCGTCGCCATCGGCCAGGTGCCGCGCAGCGAGCTCGTCGCCGATGTCCTTGAGCTCGACGAGGCCGGCTACATCAAGGTCGAGGTCCCCTCGCAGCGCACCCGCATCCCCGGGGTCTTCGCCTGCGGTGACGTCGCCGATCCCACCTACCAGCAGGCCATTACGGCAGCCGGTTCGGGTTGCCGCGCCGCTCTGGACGCCGAGCACTACCTGACCACGCTGCAGGCCTGACCCGGCCTCTCAGCTCAGCGAAAGGCGGGCTCCGACGTCGTCGGAGGACCTGCGCTGCGCTATCCCGACTCACCTACCCACAACGTTCGAGGAGAAAACCATGTCCGAGGCACTCGCCGTCACCGACGCCACCTTCGAGGCGGAGGTCCTCAAGTCCGAGGTTCCCGTCGTCATCGACTTCTGGGCCGAGTGGTGCGGCCCCTGCCGCCAGATGGCACCGATCGTGGACGAGGTCGCCGCCGACTTCGGTGACAAGGTCAAGTTCGTCAAGGTGGATGTGGACGCCAACCCGGCCACGGCCCGTTCCTACGGCGTGCGCTCCATCCCGACCTTCGCGGTCGTGCGCGACGGCGAGGTCTTCCACCAGTTCAGCGGCTCCCGTCCGAAGGCGTCCTTCAAGGCAGAGGTGGAGAAGGTCCTGGCCTGAGCCCGGACTTCCGCCAACTGATACCAGCTGCTACGACGCCGGTCCCATTCACCGTCTCTCACAGAGTGGTGGATGGGGCCGGCGTCGTCCACGAGTTGTCTGACGACTTGCCGCACCCGGTTGGGCTCGTCTGTCACCACGGGCCACGGCCCCGTAGAATCGCTCAGGAATCGCAGTGGCATCATGGCATGCGACACGGCAAGAAGGCGGCACATGCAGCACACTCAGTACATCTCCACCCGCGGACAGATGGCACCCGCCGGGTTCATGGACGTTCTCCTGGCGGGTCTGGCACCCGACGGCGGCTTGGCGGTACCGGAGCGGCTGCCCGCTCTCACCCCGGAGCAGCTCGAGACCTGGAGATCCCTCAACTACGCGGAACTGGCCACCGAGGTCATCGGCCTGTTCGCCACTGACATTCCCCGTGAGGACCTGGCGGCTCTGACCCGGGCGGCCTACGGCGAGTCCCGCTTCCCGCAGCCGGTCGTTCCGGTGACCGGGCTTGACGACGTCGCCGACGGCCTGGTCCTCGTGGGCCTGTCCGAGGGGCCGACCATGGCTTTCAAGGACCTGGCCATGCAGTTCCTGGGGCAGGCGATTCCCTACGTGCTGGCCAAGCAGGGCAAGGTCCTCAACATCCTGGGTGCCACCTCGGGCGACACTGGTTCGGCGGCCGAGCACGCCTTCCGGGGGCAGGAAGGCGTCAGCGTCTTCATGCTCTCGCCGGCCGGTCGCATGAGCCCGGTGCAGCGGGCGCAGATGTACACCCTCCAGGACGCCAACATCCACAACATCGCGGTGCGCGGTGTCTTCGACGACTGCCAGGCACTGGTCAAGGCCCTGAGCAACGACGCGGACTTCAAGGCGGCCCACCACCTGGGTGCCGTCAACTCCATCAACATCGGCCGGATCGCCGCGCAGGCCGTCTACTACGTGTGGTCCTGGCTGCGGGTCACCGACGCGGTGGAGGAGGGGGCACGAGCCGGCTACCGCCTCGACGTGTGCGTCCCCTCGGGCAACTTCGGCAACATCTACGCCGGGTTCCTGGCCCGGTCCATGGGAGTGCCGATCCGCCGTCTCATCCTGGCCACCAACGAGAACAACGTCCTCGAGGAGTTCTTCACCACGGGCATCTACCGACCTCGCTCGGCAGCTGACACCTTGGCTACCTCCAGCCCGTCGATGGACATCTCGAAGGCCTCGAACCTGGAGCGCTTCATCTGGGCCCTGCTGGGGCCGGAGGCCTTCGTGCAGCGCTGGGCGGAGCTGGAGTCCACCGGCACTCTCGATCTGCGCGATCAGCTCCCGCGCCTGGGAGAGGACTTCGGCTTCGTGGCCGGGACGTCGTCGCACGACGACCGCCTGAAGACCATTCGCTCCGTCAAGGAGCGCTCTGGCCGGCTCATCGACCCTCATACCGCCGACGGCGTCACGGTGGCTCTACGCACCATGGAGCCAGGGTTCCCGACTCTCGTCATGGAGACGGCCAAGGCCGCGAAGTTCCCGCAGACCGTGGCCGAGGCGCTCGGGACGGAGCCGGAGACACCCGCTGTCATCGCCGATCTGCTCGCCCAACCCCAGAAGGTGGAGACGATCGACAATGAGGAGGCCCCTTTGCGCCACCTCATCGAGGAACAAGCCCTGACCTCCTGATCGACGCCCATCCGGAGTCGGATGAGCGTCTCTCGCCGCGCCGCGCATCGTGCCCATGATGCGCGGCGCGTCTGCATCTGCTGGTACCGACCCGTCTCGTTGCGCTCCGAAAGCACTTTCGTGTTTCACGTGAAACACCGCGGATTACTCCTGACCTCACCATGTCCTTCCCGCCGGTGCGGCATGGCAGACTTGGATCCACGGACGCAGCAGCGGCGACCAAGGAAGGACCGAAGGTGAGTCAGAGCAGTAACCAGGTGAAGGGCAACCGACTCGATCCGTGGCTGGACAGCTACGCTGCACGAGCTCACGGTCTGCGCGCCTCAGAGACTCGCTCACTGTTCGCCGTCGCCTCACGACCGGAAGTGGTCTCGCTGGCAGGCGGAATGCCCAATCTCAAGGACCTCCCACTGGAGCGGCTGGCGGAGGCCACGGCGCAGATGATCCGCAAGGACGGCGGCAAAGCGCTGCAGTATGGAAACGGCCAGGGGCTACCGCGACTGCGGGAGCAGATCACCGAGGTCATGGCCCTCGAGGGCATCCAGGCCGATCCGGAGGACGTCATCATCACGACTGGCTCCCAGCAGGCCGTCGACATCGTCACCGAGCTCTTCGTCGATCCCGGCGACGTCGTCCTGACCGAGGCGCCCACGTACGTCGGATCCCTGTCGATCTTCGCGACGTATCAGGCCGATGTGCAGCAGGTGCCGATTGACGCCGATGGCGTTGTCCCTGAGGCCCTGGAGGAGATGATCGTCCGCCTCGAGCGCGAGGGGCGCCGCATCAAGTTCTTCTACTGCCTGCCCAACTTCCACAACCCTGCCGGGGTGACGCTCACGGAGGAGCGCCGTCCACAGGTCATCGAGATCTGCCGGCGCCACCACATCCTTATCGTGGAGGACAACCCCTACGGGCTGCTGGGCTTCGAGGGACAGACCTACACGGCCCTCAAGACTCTCGCACCCGACGACGTCGTCTACCTCGGCTCCTTCTCCAAGATCTTCGCGCCCGGGTACCGCGTGGGCTGGGCAGTGGCCCCACCAGCCGTTCGGGAGAAGATGAAGCTGGCCTCCGAGGCGGCCATCCTGTGCCCGTCGTCGGTCGGCCAGTTCTCGATCTCCATGTACCTGGACCAGTTCGACTGGAAACAGCAGATCGTGGACTTCCAAGCCATGTACCGGGGACGGCGCGACACCATGGTGGCAGCGCTGGAGGAGTTCCTGCCGATGTGCCACTGGAACATCCCCGAGGGCGGATTCTACGTGTGGGTGCAGCTGCCCGAGGGACTCGATGCGAAGGACATGCTTCCGCGCGCAGTCACCAACCTGGTCGCCTACGTATCCGGGACTGCCTTCTACGCCGGTGGAAGGGCCGGACAGGACCATCTGCGGCTGTCCTTCTGCTACCCCGAACCTCCTGAGATCCGCGAAGGCGTGCGACGACTCTCCGGCGTTGTCACCCGCGATCTCGAACTGCTGGATCTATTCGGTCCCACCCATAGTCCCCATCCGTCCGAAGGCGTCCACGCGCCCGCACCCGACCAGATCTGAGGTTGACGATGAACCAGTCTCCACTCCGTATCGCTGTCCTCGCCGGCGGTCTGAGCCACGAGCGCGACATCTCGCTGCGTTCCGGGCATCGCGTCGCCCAGGTCCTTAAGCACCTCGGGCACACCGTCCTGGTCCTGGACATCGACGCACGCACCATCGGATCGCTCAAGACCTTCGGCCCCGACGTCGTATGGCCGCTGGTCCACGGTGGCCCAGGAGAGGACGGAGGGTTGCAGAACATGCTCATTGCGCTGGACCTGCCATATGTGGGGACCCATTCCGACGGCTGTCAGCGAGCCTCCTTCAAACCCACCGCTAAGGCGAGCGTTCGCACCGGAGGAGTGATTACTCCTGATTCGTTGACGCTTCCACATTCCTACTTCAGTCAACTCGGGGCGCAGGACGTCCTGACCGTCGTCGCCGGTCATCTGGGTCTTCCCGTTGTGGTGAAGCCTCATCAGGGCGGCTCCGGACTCGGCGTGTCCTACGCTTCAACGGCGGACGACTTACGGTCGGCGATGGTGGCCTGTTTTGCCTACGACGAGCGGGCTCTCATCGAACGTTACGTTCCCGGAACAGAGCTTGCTGTGTCCGTCGTCGATACAGGAGAGGGGCCACGTGCACTCCCTCCCGTCGAGGTGGTGACCGAAGGACAGTACGACTTTGATGCCCGGTACAACCCAGGCCGCTCAGAGTACTTCGTACCCGCGCGCTTGGATGACTCGGTCATCGACATGGTCAAGACCACCGCCATCACCGTCCACACGACGCTCGGGCTCGGGAATCTCTCTCGAACCGACCTCATCCTCGACGAGGAGGGGACGCCCTGGTTCATCGACGTGAACGTCATTCCAGGAATGACTGAGACGTCGCTACTACCAATTGCGGCCAAGGCAGAGGGCTCTTTGGAGGAGCTGTACGACGCTCTCGTGCGAAATCCACTTGTGCACCCGTAGTTTCTGGTTTCACGTGAAACGGTGGCTCCACTCAATCAGAGTGGAGCCACCGTCGTATGTAGGAAGTGCACCGCCAGGTACGACGCAACGATCGAGGAGCGCGCCCCGAACGGTTCGTGCGGCGCATCGTTGTGAATCGGTCACCAACTCGAGGACGGAACTAACGTCGCTCATCGAAGATAACTGAAACGGTCCTGCCTCTCTGTGTTTCACGTGAAACAGCGTCAAGACAACGAATCACACGCGGCTCCGCTGGAAGCGTCCGTGATCATCCCCCTCCCCAGGGGAGCGGACAGTAAGTCGCCTGCAGGATGAACACCACCGGGCACTGGTTCACCTCGGAGAAGCCTTCACTGCTGATCTCGGACCCATTCCCTTGTTTCACGTGAAACCGAGTCACTCATCAAATTCAGGTAGCGGAGTATGAACGGAACCTATGCGGTACGTGAGGCGAAGAGGACGTACCTGCCTCCACTTGTATCCGCTCCAGCGCACCAACGAAGGCCCTCATAATCCTCCTACAGAATCCAGCCATCGTGCCTGGGCCCCGCTCCGCGGGGACGAAACCAGTTCTCGGGCGATCAACGGACGAGGCATGGTTGCCAAGAAACGGATAGCTCCACCACGGAGTAAAAGACTCATTCACGCAACGATACCGGTGCGAACTATCGACGGGACTGCAGATCTGGTTTCATGTGAAACCGCGCGAATGCGGGCTTGCCCATCGGGGGGAAACAGGGCGTTCCACGAACGATGCGAAGCCAGGTTGTATCGCCAGTGCATCACAAACTACGCTGATATCCAACTCGTCACCCACCCAACTGTACTCACACTAGGGGACGTCCTCTATGTGTCTCTTCGTCACTGAACGATCAACCGTCATGGAATCGCACCTGGACGAGGCCTGTTTCAGGATCATCGTCCCCATGCTCAGTTCGATACCGAGCCGACAGTCGGAGTCGCAGTAGTCGTTTCCGCCGCGCAGCCCCACCACAGTTTCACGTGAAACAGTGCTGTTCCCCGCTTCGATCGGCAGAGCAATGTCAGTCCCGTGCCCGAGCCAGATGACAGATCCAACAGCGAACTGCTGCGCTGGCTCCTCACCACCAACGACACCCGTTGTCTCCGACGCTACCAAGGCTATTTCAGTCTCAGGCTCCATAGCTCTTAGAAACGCAGGAGCCTCAAATACCGGATCAGTCCCGACAGTGGTTTGCACCGCCTCGACACGGGGTAGTAGGTTCCTCAACCACGACTGACAGTATCCCGTTCGCGAGACACCCGATTAGGTTTCACGTGAAACCTCCCAAATACCTTGCGCAGGCCAACGTACGGACGAGTCTAAGGCAACACCATGTCGTTCGATTCCTTCGGGTAGCCCGAAGAGCAAGTATAAGTGTCCACAGTTTCTTCGCGGTTTGAATCCTTGTTCCGAGGAGGCCTTGTCGAACGATGCAGTCGACATACGCGGAGTTCACGCACTCCTTCCCCATTTCGTCTTCTCGTGCTCGCGGACGCACTCGGTTGGCGAAGCGTTTCACGTGAAACCGAAGCTCTCATCTCATTCGATCGGACTCACTTCGTTGCCACGGAACCGGTCCTGAGCACGCTTCGAGCACCGATACTGCGGTGGTGCACCCGCGAGACTGAAGCCCGAAGAACAAGAGATTCCTCGATCCCGTCTCAGCTTCTCTCCCTACTCTCGAGGAGAGGAGGCACGTCAAGCGCGCAACCGCTGCATCGGCCCCTGCCGTATGCCCAGGTCGGGTCAGCGCATGCAAGAGCAGCACCAACCACCGGGACCATATACAACGAGCCTGTTCTCGTTTCACGTGAAACCGGCATTCAATGAACAAAGCGCAAGACAAGCTAATCCCAGGTTCACGTTCCGCCATCGTCAGGTACACGTTTCACGTGAAACCGCAATTGAACCGCTCACGCCATCAAACGACAGACGAGGTTTGGCAAAGCCTCAACGTGCGTGGGGTGTCCTCATGTAGCCAGCCATCATCGTGGAGACCCATATGTCAACCACAGACGACGGTTTGGGCTGAAACTATGACTTCGATACGTCGACGCCCGACAGGCGGCCTTCTTCTGAGAACTATCCGCTTCGACGAACGCGGCATCCTCGTTCCTCGCAGTATGAACGCATTCGGCGCCCCACTGACGATGAAAGGAGTAGAGGCCACGACCTTGGAGTGCTGCCTCACGACTCAGCCACTGTTTCACGTGAAACCGATCCACTCTCCACATTCAGTTCAAGGGATGTTGCTATAGCGCTACGAACGCAGCACCATACCGGATGCCAGCAGACAGCATACGATCCCAGCGAGACAGGCTTGCGTAGGAGGCTTGGCTGGCTCTGTCATACAGTCATGTCAGCCCGCCCCTCGGGAGAGGACCTTCCAGCAAACGCTCGTCGCTGCGTCGTTCCCGGCATTCGACCGCACTACTCCGCATATGTGCACGGACTCCTCCAGTCAGAGGTGCAGATACGATTCGATCGCCACTTTTCTTTCTCGGTTTCACGTGAAACCGGGTCACCGATGGCCCTCCCGTGGCCGGCGGAGCAACAAGTAATGCTGCATCTCGACGAACTGAGCGGGCTACGTTCCAAGACCGTTACCCGAAAGGCCATGCCTCACACTGTTTCACGTGAAACCGTCCCAAGGTGAATGCATCGCTCGATATAAGTAGGCCCTGGGCACGCGCATATACTACGAGGATCTCAACGCTTCCGCGATAGCGCACCCCCTCCACTCGTCACTCACCGAGTCAACCAAGTCGACGCTCCCCATCATCGTTTCATTCACCGTTCCTACAGGACGCACAGGCAGCGAACTCACCGAATGCAGCGAGCGCCTTCTCTCCTCCGTAAGGTCTACTCAGGTTTCAACGTGGGAAGGATTCTTGCGGGTTCCTTACAGCCGAAGCTCCTGCGCCTCGCACATCCACTTCCCAAGGAGTCTTCTCCGGAACGGCAGGAGCCCACGCTTCGCATGGCGGAGCGGTTTCATGTGAAACCGTGCCATCTTCTTTCCGCCGCACCGTACACCATACGGAACAGGACGGATGCCACAGCCATTATCCGTCGGCACTCCCCCAGGGGAGGGGTTCTGCGACGCGCGGCCTACGAACCTACTTGTTCACGTCCAGAGCACCGGCCATGTGTCGCCTGCCGCCGTCCTTCACAGGTGTGCTGGTTCCGCAAAGCCCCCTCCCATGTTTCACGTGAAACTAAGGCTCATCCTTTCCACACCAGATTGGACGGCAGATCGGCATCGTATGTCTTAGTGGATATAGAAGTGGGGCCGAGGCATATTCAGCCTCGGCCCCACCGCCGTACTCACCTCCGACGAGGTCTACTCCTCATCGAGGGACGTACCTGGTGCCAACGCGCCGACGATACGCGCGAGATCCTCGTCCCCTGCGAACTCGATAGTGATACGCCCCTTCTTCGCTCCACGTGTCACCTTGACGCGCGTATCGAAGGCGTCGGAAAGACGCGTCGAAAGCGCCGGGAGAGGCGTACTGCGGGCCCGCAGCACCTTCGGCTGATCCGATCCCGAGTCCGCTTCCTCGTGAAGAGCAACGAGCTCTTCCGTTGCCCGAACTGACAGCCCCTCGGCCACAACCCGCTGGGCGAGCCGTTCCATCTCAGCAGCATTCGGGAGGCCTAGCAGTGCGCGGGCGTGACCCGCCGAAATGACATTAGCGGCCAGTCTCCGCTGCACCAGCGGAGGAAGCTTCATGAGACGCAGCGTATTCGAGATCTGCGAGCGTGACCGAGCGATCCGTTCGGACAGCTCCGCGTGCGTGCACTGGAAGTCCTCCAGCAACTGCTGGTACGCCGCAGCCTCTTCGAGTGGATTCAGCTGTACTCGGTGCAGGTTCTCCAGCAGGGCGTCACGCAACAGGTCGACGTCGTCGGTATCCCGAACGACAGCCGGAATCGTCTCCAGGCCGGCTTCCTTGGAAGCACGCAGACGACGCTCACCCATGATGAGCTCATAACGCGGCTCCTCTCCCTGCAAGGTCGGCACCTGCCGCACCACGATGGGCTGCAGCAGTCCCACTTCCGCGATCGAAGCAGCCAACTCCGAGATGTCCTCTTCGTCGAAGACCTGGCGAGGTTGGCGAGGATTGGGATGGATCAAGTTCACCGGAATCTCAGCAAAACGAGCTCCAGGAACAGGAACTAGATCAGAAGCATCAGCGCCCGCTGGGTCATTGCCAGTATCGGACTCACCATCAGTCTCAAGCCCGGCCGATACTTCGTGGTCGGTCTCAGAGGAAGCCGGCTGATCAACAACCTCTGATATCTGCTCGTCCTCCGTTTCACGTGAAACAACTGACTTCTCTGAAACTGAGACCGTCTCCGGAGCCGGCTCTACAGCAGCATGATTGAGCGCGGTCTCATCGTCCTGCGTCGAAGCCTCAACCGCACTGGATGTCGCTTCCTCGGTCTTCTTCTGTGCACGCTTCCGAGTTGTCTGACCGGCCGCGTGAGCTCGCTTGGTCGAGGCGGTCGTCGAAGCCTTCTCAGTCCTTTTGACGGCCTTCTTGCCAGTCTTCTTCTCGGTCATCTGCGTCGTCGTAGCCGAAGCCGGCGTGGTTTCACGTGAAACCGGCGTTTCCTGAGCGTCCTTCTCCGCCGTTCTGCGGGATGTCGTCGAACGCGTTGAACGGCTCTTTGATCCCCGCTTCCGCTGAGAGGGGGCCAAGAGGGTGGCGGTCAGATCTCGGGTACTCCGCGATTCCGTTGTCGGCTCGGGCTCCGGGTCAGCATGCTCGGTCTCGGCGTGGGAAGGGGTATTTTCCTCATGTGCATCGTCCTTCCTCGACTCAGGAAAGAAAACATCGGAGGGACGAGATGCAGATACCTTCTCCTTCTGCGCCTCGGGAATCAGCGCCTGCAGACCCCGACCGAGTCCGCGCCGTTTCTGAGCCATTAGGCTTCCTCGCCTTCATTTCGGGGAGCGCCCCGCAGAGCGACCTCACGAGCCAGTTTCTTATACGCAATTGCGCCGGTGGACCGGGGGTCCCAGAACACCACAGGAGCGCCGAAGGAGGGGGCTTCAGCAACACGGATTGAACGTGGGACCTTGGTGTCCAACGTTGCATCAGGGAAATAGGAACGAACTTCGGACTCCACCTCGCGCGCCAAGGTGGTGCGCCCGTCGAACATGGTCAGCACGATCATGGATACGCCCAGCCCAGGATTGTGAATGCGGGCGATTCGATCGATAGAGCGTGTCAGAAGTGCCAAGCCCTCAAGAGCGTAGTACTCCGCCTGCATCGGAATGAGGACCTCGTCGGCTGCAACGAAGGCGTTGATCGTCATAATGCCAAGGCTCGGTGGGCAGTCGATGATGACGTAGTCGAGGGCCGGTTGCCCGTCGGTTTCACGTGAAACCAGGTAGTCCACCAACGCACGCCGCAGCCGCGATTCCCGCTCGGCCGTTGAGATGAGCTCAATCTCGACCGCGGCCACATCGATCGTCGCCGGCACACACCACAAGGTCTCACAGAAACGAGTTTTGGCGACCACATCCTTGATGGACATACCGTCAACAAGGACGTCGTAGATGGAGGCACTGTCCTCGTCGTGCTCCACTCCCAACGCTGTCGAGGCGTTGCCCTGCGAGTCGGCGTCGATGAGTAGCACGTGCAACCCGCCCTCAGCCAGTGCTGCGGCAAGATTGACTGCGGTCGATGTCTTTCCGACGCCGCCCTTCTGGTTGGCGACCGCGATGACACGAGTTCGCTCGGGACGTGGAAACTCTCCACCCGCTACCTCGTCTAGAGCGAGGTGCTCGGCCTGGAGCTGATCGAAGATAGACGATCCGGACAAACCTGCTTCTCCTCGGACGGCAACCCAACGGCCCGAGCCAGTCGGGCAGTTACGAGTCTACGCGAGCAGGCCGATCCTCACGCGTTACACCGAACGCGCGCCGTATCTCACCGGTTCTTCGGGCGGCGAATCTCAACGACGGCCGTCGTTTCGTCACCGGGAGTAACAACCTCGTGAACTACAGCAACTGATAACTTTGCCTTTTTAATCACGTACTTGGCGTCATCGACCTCGTCCTGCGCCCGCATGCCCTTGAGTGCGAGCAGAGCACCCCCCGGTCGGAGCAACGGCGCGGTCAGCCGTACGAGCTTGGACAGGTTCGCTACCGCGCGAGCCGTGACCACGTCATAGCGGTCCTTGATCTCCTCGGCCCGAGCCCTCCTGATGGTGATGTTGTCCAGATCCAGTTCCTCAACGACGTCGGAGAGCCACTGGGTACGGCGCTCCATTGTCTCAATGAGCGTGACATCAAGATCAGGACGCAGCAGGGCGACGACGATGCCGGGAAAACCGGCCCCGGAGCCGACATCGGCCACACTTCCCCGAGCCGGCAGGAAGGGGACCACGGCGGCCGAGTTGACAATGTGCCGGCTCCACAGACGGGGAAGCTCACGCGGCCCCACCAGACCGCGCAGCTCACCCTCCTCAGCGAGCATCTGCGCGAAGTGCTCCGCGGCGGAGAAGGAGACCCCGAAGATCTCCCGCATCTCCGGCGTCGGCTCCTCCACCTGGGCCCGCTGCTCCTCACTCATACTCAAGCCTGCTCGCCGACGGGCTCGGCACCGATCTCTTCAGTGTCATCGACGTCGTCGACTTCCTCGTCCTCCACCTCATCGGCCGGCAGGACCACGACGTAGCGGTGCGGCTCGGCACCCTCTGACTCCGAGATCAGACCGGCCGAGGCGACGACGTCGTGGCACACCTTGCGCTCGAAGGGGTTCATCGGCTCCAGGCTGACGGACTCGCCGGTGGTGAGCACCTTGGTGACGGCCTCCTGGGCGACCTTGGTCAGCTCGGTCCGACGATCCGCGCGGTAGCCGTTGATGTCCAGCATGAGCCGCGAACGGTTGCCTGTGCGCGCCTGAACCGCGAGACGGGTCAGCTCCTGAACCGCCTCGAGGACCTCCCCGTTGCGTCCGACGAGGTCGTCGAGCTCGCGCTCGTCACCCTCCTCGGAGGCGAGCACGGCAATCGAGGCGCGCCCGTGGTCAATGTCGATGTCAATGTCGCCGCCCAGGTCGGCGATGTCGAGAAGCTCCTCGAGGTAGTCGGCACCGATCTCGCCCTCCTCCTCGAGGCGCGAGACGGTGTTGCTCACAGGCTGACCTGCGGGCTGGCGGGAGGAGTCGTTGCTGTGCTGCTCACTCATCATGTCATCCGTATCTGTCATGGGAACCGGGTTGTCTCACCGCTGAACACGTTTCAGCGGTTGCGCTTCTTCTTGGCCTGAGCCTTGCGCCGGGCCGCCGCCTCACGGCGCTGACGGGCTCGGCGCTCGTAACGACGTCGAGCGATCTCCTCATCGCTGAGGCCACCACTCTTGGAGGATGCAGATCCGTCGGAGTCACTCGCGTCCTCGCCGGCATCCTGGTCGGCGTCGGAGGGACCACCGACGCCACTGCGGGACTCGTTCTGTCCGCCGGACTTCTTCTGCCGGTTCTTACGCACCGGCTGCACCCGCTGACCACCGGTGCGCCCCTCGGCCTCAGCCTTGGCAACCGCCTCGGCTCGCTCCTCCTCCTCCAAGGAGGGCAGGCCCTTGCGGGCGCGCTTGGCATTGATCCGGGCGCGGTACTTCTTCTCCGCCTCACTTCCAGGCGCCGGCATGTTGCGGATGGTGAAGAACTGCTGGCCCATGGTCCACAGGTTGGAGACGACCCAGTAGACGAGCACACCGATCTGGAAGTTGACACCGGAGACGGCGAAGATCACCGGCATCACGTACATCATCATCCGCTGGGATCGGATCATGGGGTTGTCGGAGTTGAGGGACTCCGCCGACATGTTCTTCATCGACAGCTGCGCCATGGTGTACCACTGCGTCACCGACATGATGACGATCATCGCCACCGTGACGATCTTGACCTGCGTGTCGGTGCTGCTCATGAAGGACGAAGACAGGCTCGCGCCGAAGACGCTGGAGGCCTGGACCTGCTTGGCCAGCTCCTGGGTGAGCGGTCCGATCGAGGGGCGGCCGTAGCTTCCGCCTGCGACGGCGCCTAGCGAGGCCAGAACCCGGAACAGGGCGAAGAAGATCGGCATCTGCACCAGGATCGGCAGGCAGGAGGCCATGGGGTTGGTCCCGTGCTTGCGGTAGAGCGCCATCATCTCTTCGTTCATGCGCTGGCGCGACTCGGGATCCTTCTTGCCCTTGTACTTGGCCTGGAGCGCCTGCATCTCCGGCTGGAGGAGCTGCATTCCACGAGACGCGCGGATCTGCTTGACGAAGAGCGGCATGATGAGCAGCCGCACCACGATCGTCAGACCGATGATGGACAGTACCCAGGCAATCCCCGGCCCGTCGGGGAATCCGACGAGGATCAGGGCCTTGTGGATCGTGACCATGACCCAGGCCACAGCCACCTTGAGGGGCCATAGCAACGTGTCCATCCGTACTCCTTGTATAAGGGCTCTCGTGGGGAACCGGTGTCAGTGCGGGCTCAGCGCGCGGTCGGAATGACACCGGCCGGCTGAGAAGAACGGTCAGGATTCCTCAACCCTGAACCTCGGAACATCATGGGGGTGGTGGTAGCGCCAGCGTCCCTTGTCCGGGACATGGTCGACTCCACCGAGGGTCAATGGGTTGCATCGCAGCAGACGCCAGATGGCCAGCAGCGCGCCCTTGACCGGACCGTGCACCTCCACCGCGGTAACGGCGTAGGCGGAACAGGTGGGGTAGTACCGGCACGACGCCGGCAGCGCCGGAGAGATGAAGCGCTGATAGAGACGCACAGGAGCCAGAAGGGCTCGCGTCAACCATCCACTCATCACTCACTCATCACCATTCCGCGCGGTTCACCGTCGCGATCCCTGTGCCTGACGCTCGCGGCACCGGGTCAGGAGCCGATCCAGATCCTTCCCCAGAATGCTGCTGTCGGCACCGTCGGCACCCGCCAGTCCGCGAACGACGACACGGGCACCCGGCTCGAGCGCACCGATCCGCTGCGCCATCAGAGCTCTTACACGACGCTTGACCCGGTTGCGGTGCGTTGCCAGCGGGATCTGCTTCTTGGGCACGACGACGCCGACGAGAGCCGGGGAATCATCCCCTCTCCCGCCGGCGTGGTAGTGAACGACCAGCCTGCGGTTCCCGCAACGCGTACCTCGACGGATCGCGGAGGTGAAGTCCTCACCCCGCGCCAACCGATGCGCCGCGCCGAGCACCTCAGGCGGAGAGACGAGCGCGACCCTTGCGGCGTCGCGAAGCGAGGACAGCGCGGCCTGCGCGGGTGGACATGCGCTTACGGAAGCCGTGCACCTTGGCACGACGACGGTTGTTCGGCTGATAGGTCCGCTTGCTCACGGGCTTAACTCCTGCTTGAGGTGATCGGAACAGTGCATCACGAGGTTCGCGGCACTGTCGCTCGTGCGGCTGCCCCATGGTTCGGGACCTGACTCCGCGCGAACGTCTGCAACAGCCTACGTTTGGCCCTCTTGCCGGTCAAACGGATACAGCCGACTGTGACCGATGACGTCTCCACACCTCGTCCACACGTCTTCCACAGTCGGGCACACCCATGTCCACCGTTGTGGGAAGCAGGCTGTCCACAGCCTTGCGGATATGTGGATAACTCGCCGACCTGTGGGCATCTTCTCATCAGGCCCTCAATTGCCTACACATCTGTCATTCGGCAACCTCGTGCCGCGTGATCCGGACCTGACAATCCTAGTAATTCCAGAGATTATCCTGAATAGGACCTGTGAGTCATTGCTCTCCTTGTCCCCAGATGTGGACAAGGCTGTGGAGAAACAGCATGATGGGACGCCCGGTCAAGACCGTCCGGTTCGCCAGGTCCACAGATCCCTGTCATCATCGACGCAGTGTCCTGGCCGACACCGGTCAGGTTGTCCTCACCGGGTTCATCATCCATGCCGATCAGGAGTCCGTCGTGCCCGACGCCGCCAACACCAAATGGCTCTCAGCTCTCGAGGTGCTCTCCAGCTCCGGGGAGCTGGGCCAGGGCAAGATGTCCATGATTCGCATGACTCATCTCATCGACGTCGATGGCACTCTCGTTCTCGTCGTCGGATCGGCCTTCGCCAAGGACATCGTCGAGCAGGCACGCGGTCCTATCGGTGCCGCCGTCACCCAGGTCTGGGGACGGCCCATGCCCATCGAGGTCACGGTCGACACCTCCTCGGAGGTCTCACGAGCACCCATGCCCCCCGTGGCTCCAGAACCCGTTAATCTGGCCACCGTCTCACCATCACATTCACCGTCACATTCACTGTCGGGGTCATCCCCTGTCTCGGCCCCACTCGCACCAGCCGGTCCCGCCCCCACTGATGGCTCCGCTGTGCCCGCCTACGGTCAGTCGATCGGGGAACCGCCGGCCCACTCGGCCTCCGCTCCTTCACCGGCACCCCGGTCGCAAGCCTCCGCCGCCTCGGCCTCCTCACCGACATCGGGCTCACTGCCGGCCATGTCGGGATTCCCCGGTGCCTACAGCCCCGGAACCGCCGGCCCGCAGAGCGCAAGCGGACTGCTCACTCCGACGGCGGCCAATGACGTCTCTCAACTCAATCCGCGCTACACCTTCGACACCTATGTCACCGGATCGTCCAACAGGTTCGCCCACGCCACGGCCCTGGCGGTCGCCGAGGCCCCGGCGAGGGCCTACAACCCTCTGTTCATCTACGGAGGCTCCGGACTGGGCAAGACCCACCTGCTGCATGCCATCGGCCACTACTCCCAGACACTCAACCCCGGAATCCGCGTCAAGTACGTCAACTCCGAGGTCTTCGTCTCCGACTTCATCGCCTGCGTACGCGACGGAAACCAGGATGACGGGCGCATGGAGGGGTTCAAGCGCCGCTATCGGGAAGTCGATATTCTTCTGGTTGACGACATCCAGTTCCTTCAAGGCAAGGAGTCAACCCTCGAGGAGTTCTTCCACACCTTCAACTCCCTGCACTCATCAGGCAAGCAGGTCGTTCTCACCTCCGACCAGCCGCCCAAGGCCCTGGGAGGACTCGACGAACGCCTGCGCTCCCGCTTCGAGTGGGGCCTGCTGGCCGATGTCCAGCCCCCGGACCTGGAGACCCGCATCGCGATCCTCTCCCGCAAGGGCACCGCCGAGGGCCTCGACCTGCCCTTCGACGTCCTGGAGTACATCGCCTCGCGCATCACCACCAATATCCGCGAGCTCGAGGGCGCGCTCATCCGCGTCACGGCCTTCGCCTCACTCAACAAGCAGCCGGTCGACCAGACCCTCGCGGAAATGGTGCTCAAGGACATCATCTCCGATCCCGAGGGCCAGGAGATCACCACCTCCCTCATCATGGGGCAGACCGCCGACTACTTCGGCATCACCATCGACGACCTGTGCTCGGCCAACCGTTCACGCACCATGGTCTCGGCCCGCCACATCGCCATGTACCTGTGCCGTGAGCTCACCGATCTGTCCCTGCCCAAGATCGGCCGGGAGTTCGGCGGGCGCGACCACACCACGGTGATGAGCGCCGACAAGAAGATCCGCACCCTCATGGCCGAGCGGCGCTCCACCTTCAATCAGGTCACCGAGCTGACCAGCCGCATCAAGCAGGCCGCCCAGTCACCCGCCTGACCTGACGACGCACCGTCCCCAACGACGTCGTCGCACGAGCGGTCGGGTACACGCGCCCTCGGCTACCATCCGCGCCGCTCGTTCCTCGCGGCGCTCCCGCCAGACCCGCCACGCCTTCGAGTACCTGTACCCGACCGCATCCAACGCTGCTGTGGACGGTGCTGAGGACGGCACGTGGAGGAGCGAGCGTGTCGCTGTGGAGGTCAGGCACCCTCACTGTGGAATGACATTCTTGTCATTCACTCTCTCCACTGATGCCCTCGAGGGCTCACCAGAACCACCCACGTGTCGTTCCCCAGCAGCATTGGCGTGACAGCAAGGAAAGACCCTGTTATCCCCAGCATCCACACGTGCTACTACACCTACAAACCAAGATGACAGGAATCGCGAAGCACGATCGGCCAACGGGACCGGTTCGGACCCCGACGGCATTGTCATTCAGGGAGACTCATGGGATGAGGATGGGTGATCGCTGGTGACGGAAGCGATTGCCACGGTCTACCGTCTACACTCTCGACCCAGGACTGCGCTGCGAGCAACGCGGTTCCTGTATGACGACCTGCCGGTGACCTGCCGGCACGAATGTTTGCTGCTCGGCTCATTGGTGCCACGACGCCCCATTGACCGACCTACCACGATTGACGGAGGCACCTACCGTGAAGCTCAGGGTTGACCGAGACATCCTCGCCGAAGCCGTCACCTGGACTGCACGGTCCGTGCCCGCCCGCCCACCGGTGCCGGTACTGGCCGGAGTGAGGCTGGAGGCCAAGGGCTCCAGCCTGATCCTGGCCTCCTTCGACTACGAGGTCTCAGCGCACTGCGAGGTGGCCGCCGATGTCGAGGAGGATGGCGTCGTCCTCGTCTCCGGAAGACTTCTGGCCGATATCGCCAAGGCCCTGCCGAACAAGCCCGTCGACCTGGAGGTCGACGGCAACAAGGTGGCCGTCTCCTGCGGCTCGGCCCGTTTCTCCCTGGCCGCGATGGCTGCCGACGACTACCCGGCACTGCCCGTCATGCCTGCCGTCGCCGGAACGATCGATGCCCACGACCTGGCCCGCGCCGTCGCCCAGGTCTCCATCGCGGCCTCCCGCGACGACACCCTGCCCCTGCTCACCAGCGTCCAGATGGAGGTCAAGGGCAGCTCCCTGGTACTCATGGCCACCGACCGCTACCGCCTGGCCATGCGGGAGCTGACCTGGTCGCCGGCCAACACCGAACTGTCCACCACCGCGCTGCTCAAGGCCCGTACCCTGTCCGACGTCGCCAAGTCCCTGACCTCCTCGGGTGATGTGACGGTGGCGCTCAGCAGCGAGTCGACCGCTTCCAGCCTCATCGGCTTTGAGGCCGGCGGCAGGCGCACCACCTCTCTGCTCACCGACGGCGACTACCCGCCGGTGCGCCGGCTCTTCCCGGAGTCCACCTCGATCCACGCCACCGTGGGTACCGACGAGCTCATGGCGGCCGTGCGCCGCGTCAGCCTCGTCGCCGACCGTTCCACCCCCATCCACATGTCCTTCACCCAGGGCAACCTGGAGCTCGACGCCGGACAGGGCGACGACGCCCAGGCCACCGAGCAGCTCGTCGCCCATCTCGAGGGTGACGACATCTCCACCGCTTTCAACCCCGGATACCTCCTTGACGGCCTGGGCGCACTCAATCAGCCCTACGTCCGACTGGACTTCACTCACGCCTCCAAGCCGGCGGTACTCACGGGCATGGACTCCATCGGAGGCGCAGAGGACTCCACCTTCCGCTACCTGCTCATGCCGATCCGCTTCGGAGCCTGAGACTCAACGGTGCATGTACGTCTCTGACCTCTCCCTGGACGACTTCCGCTCCTACCACAACCTCGTTCTGTCCTTGGAGCCCGGTCCCAGCGCCTTCGTCGGCTCCAACGGGCAGGGCAAGACCAACCTGATCGAGGCGATCGTCTACCTGGCCACGCTCTCCTCCCACCGGATCGGGGCCGACACCGCCCTGGTGCGACGCGCGGTGCCGGGACAGAGCCAGCCGGCCGGCGCTGTTGTCCGCGCCCGGACCGTCCACGGTGAGAGACCCAGTGTCCTGGAGATCGAGATCATCGCCGGCAAGGCGAACCGGGCCCGCCTTAACCGGGGCAGCTGCCGGCCTCGGGACCTGCTCGGAGTGCTGCGCGCTGTTGTCTTCGCTCCGGAGGATCTGTCCCTGGTGCGCGCAGAGCCGGGGGTGCGCCGAGCGTTCCTCGATGACCTCGTGGTCACCTTGCGTCCGAGCCTGGCCGGGGTGCGCAACGAGCACGACAAGATCCTCGCCCAGCGCGCCAGCCTTCTGAAGTCCGCGCGCGCCGCCCGCTCATCGACTGCCTCGATGCTCTCCACCCTGGAGGTCTGGGACGCCCAGCTCGCCACTGCGGCCGCCCGGCTCATTGCTGCCCGGGTCGATGTCATGCGGCGTCTGCGCCCCTGGGTGGCCGCCGCCTACGGGACCGTCTCGGGCAGTTCCGGGGAGCGTTCGCGCGCCCAGCTCGCCTACCGTTCGAGCCTGTTGACTCATGAGGGGATCCCGGAACCCGACCCTCATGACGAGGCGGCCTGGCTCGCCGGTGAGGAGACGCTTCTGGACGAGACCGCCGTCACCACACGCCTGGAGAGCGCCATGGGCGAGCTCCACGCCCGAGAGATCGACCGCGGCGCGAACCTCGTCGGGGCGCACCGCGACGACCTGTCTCTGTTCATCACCGGCCTGCCCGCCCGCGGATTCGCCTCGCATGGTGAGCAGTGGTCCCTGGCCCTGGCGCTGCGCCTGGCCTCCTACGACATGCTGCGCACCGACGTCGACGCCTACGGCGGGGACGGCGAGCCCGTCCTCATCCTCGATGACGTCTTCGCCTCCCTTGACGAGCAACGCCGACGCGCTCTGGCCCACATGGTCGCCGGGGCCCAGCAGGTCCTGCTGACCGCGGCCGTCGACGACGACGTCCCCGATGAGCTCGCCGGTGCCCGGTACCGGGTGGCCGACGGCGAGGTCGCCCGTGGCTGAGCGCCTCCGGCCCACAGGTGAAGGATCCACCGGCGCGGACGGTGGATCCGGTCGGGGATCCGGAACGGCCCCCGGCCCCTTGCCCGACGTGCTGGCCCAGCGGGCACTGACCCGGCAGCGGGCTCAGGCCTGGGAGAAGGGAGACAGCCGGGTTCCGGCCCGCAGACTGCGTGAGCCGGCCGGTGGTTCCAACGGAGTCGGTGGTGCGGAGCAGACGGCGCCCTGGGACCAGCGTCGTGAGCTGGCCCGGGCACTGGGACAGAACCCGGATGACCTGGCCGATCGCGGCCCCGGGCTGGCACGCGGTCGAGACCGGCCCGGCCCCACCCCCTTCGACCCCCGCACTGGTCAGCGGGAGCTGCGCCGTATGGTGGCCGACAACGGTTGGGCCGGAAAGCTCGCGGTGGCCGGCGTCGTCGCCCGGTGGCAGGCCATTGTGGGCGATCAGATCGCCGAGCACTGCACCATCGAGTCCTTCGAGGCCGGTCGCATCACCCTCCGCGCCTCGTCGTCGAGCTGGGCCCAGCAGCTGCGGCTCCTTCAGCCGACCATCGAGGCCCGGATCATCGAGGCCCTGCGCTCGGGTCCCGGAGGGCGCCAGGCGGGGGGCGTCAGTACCAGTGATGGCGTGGAGCTGCGGATCCTGGGACCGGCCGGCCCGTCCTGGAAGCGTCGGGGCGTCGGCCTGCGAGGAACCCGCGGACCACGCGATACATACGGCTAGCGGTACCATCTCCAGTGCACCAGTCGCCGGGCGTCGTCGTCGGAAAGATCTGGGACGGACACGAGACACCGCACGGTTCGGTGATCTGCATGTAACAGAGGTGACCACGGGCACGCTCTCAGCGACCCTCAGCACAGCGGGTTGAGTATCCATCTACGCTAGAATGCGGTGAAACCGCCCAGGTGCGCCCAGGACCGTCCTGATGTACCCACCTACGTGTGCGCATGATCCTCCTCAGGATCGTCGCGTGAAGGGCTCGGACGGAGACATCGGACCACTGAGGTCCCGATGCGCACAGATTGAGGAGCAACTGACACGTGTCTGACCAGGACGCCACTGTGAATCATGATTACGGAGCCTCGGACATCACCGTCCTCGAAGGGCTCGAAGCGGTCCGGAAGCGCCCCGGTATGTACATCGGTTCCACCGGTGAGCGCGGCCTGCACCACCTCGTCTACGAGGTTGTCGACAACTCCGTCGACGAGGCCTTGGCCGGATACTGCGACCACATTGAGATCACCATCCTGGCCGACGGCGGCGTACGCGTCAGCGACAACGGGCGCGGCATCCCGGTCGATGAGCACCCCACCGAGCACCGGCCCACCGTCGAGGTCGTCATGACGATCCTGCACGCCGGAGGCAAGTTCGGTGGTGGTGGCTACGCGGTCTCCGGCGGTCTGCACGGCGTGGGCATCTCCGTGGTCAACGCCCTGTCCACTCGGGTGGACACCGAGGTCCGCCGCCAGGGATTCGTATGGCGTATGTCCTTCGCCGACGGCGGCCGCCCCATCACCGAGCTCGTCAAGGGTGAGTCCACCGAGTTCACCGGCACCACCCAGACCTTCTACCCGGACCCGAGCATCTTCGAGACGGTCGACTTCGACTACGAGACGCTGCGGCGTCGGTTCCAGCAGATGGCCTTCCTCAACAAGGGACTGCGCATCACCCTGACCGACGAGCGCGTCGGCGTTCAGGACGCCGGCGACGAGATCACTGGTGACGACTCCGCCCCCGATGCCCCCGAGGTCGGTTTCCGCACTGACTCCTACTGCTACGAGCACGGCCTGAGCGACTACGTCGCCTTCCTCAACAAGTCCAAGAAGGCCGAGCTCATCCACCCCGAGATCATCGACTTCGAGGCCGAGCAGACCCTGGGCGAGACCCACTCCATCAGCCTCGAGATCGCGATGCAGTGGACCAGCTCCTACTCCGAGTCGGTCCATACCTACGCCAACACGATCAACACCACCGAGGGCGGCACCCACGAGGAGGGCTTCCGCACGGCGCTGACCACACTGGTCAACAAGTACGCCCGGGACAAGGGCCTGCTCAAGGAGCGCGACGACAACCTCACCGGTGACGACATCCGTGAGGGTCTGACGGCCGTCATCTCCGTCAAACTCTCCGAGCCGCAGTTCGAGGGCCAGACCAAGACCAAGCTCGGCAACACCGAGGCCCGCACCTTCGTCCAGCAGACCGTCTACGGACAGTTCGGTGACTGGCTGGACTCCCACCCGAGCGACGCCCGCGCCATCATCACCAAGGCATCCCAGGCCGCCGCCGCGCGCCTGGCCGCCCGCAAGGCCCGCGAGGCCACCCGTCGTAAGGGCGTCCTGGAGTCCGCCTCCATGCCCGGCAAGCTGCGGGACTGTTCCTCGAAGAACGCCGCGGACTCTGAGATCTTCATCGTCGAGGGTGACTCGGCCGGTGGCTCCGCTGTCGGCGGCCGCGACCCCGAGCACCAGGCGATCATGCCGATCCGCGGCAAGATCCTCAACGTGGAGAAGGCGCGCCTGGACCGGGCCCTGTCCTCCGACACGATCCGCAGCCTCATCACCGCCTTCGGCACCGGCATCGGCGAGGACTTCGACATCACCAAGCTGCGATACGGCAAGATCGTCATCATGGCCGACGCCGACGTCGACGGCCAGCACATCGCCACCCTCCTGCTGACCCTCCTGTTCCGTTACATGCGTCCGCTCATCGAGCACGGCCACACCTACATCGCCATGCCGCCGCTCTACCGGCTCAAGTGGTCCAACGCCGAGCACGAGTTCGCATACTCCGACGCCGAGCGTGACAAGCTGCTGGCCGCCGGCCAGGAGAAGGGCCACCGTCTGCCCAAGGACGGAGGGATCCAGCGCTACAAGGGTCTGGGCGAGATGAACGACCACGAACTGTGGGAGACCACGATGGACCCCACGACCCGCATCCTCAAGCAGGTCACGCTCGATGAGGCCGCCGACGCCGACGAGACCTTCGCGATCCTCATGGGCGACGACGTCGAGCAGCGGCGCTCCTTCATCCAGCGCAACGCCTCCGACGTCCGCTTCCTGGACATCTGAATGGTCGCGACCCGTACGTGAACCGCCGGCCTGTTTCCGGCGACATCCTCTGAACACGAAGGAATCCTGTGAGCGACGAAGTTGAAGAGATCACCGGCGACGAGGGGCAGACGGACGTCGTCACCTCCGAGCGCATCCAGCCGGTCGACCTCCAGATGGAGATGCAGCGCTCCTACCTCGACTACGCGATGAGCGTCATCGTGGGCCGAGCCCTGCCGGACGTGCGTGACGGGCTCAAGCCGGTCCACCGCCGCGTCCTGTACGCCATGTACGACGGCGGCTACCGCCCCACCGCCTCCTTCTCCAAGTCCTCCCGCGTCGTCGGTGAGGTGATGGGTAACTACCACCCCCACGGAGACAGCGCCATCTACGACGCCCTGGCCCGCCTGGTCCAGTGGTGGTCGATGCGCTACCCGCTGGTGGCCGGTCAGGGGAACTTCGGCACGCCCGGCAACCTGGGGCCCGCCGCCCCCCGGTACACCGAGTGCAAGATGGCGCCCCTGGCCATGGAGATGCTCCGGGACATCGACGAGGACAGCGTCGACTTCCAGGACAACTACGACGGCAAGAACCAGGAGCCGGTCATTCTGCCGGCCCGCTTCCCCAACCTCCTGGTCAACGGCTCCGAGGGAATCGCCGTCGGCATGGCCACCCGCATCCCGCCGCACAACCTGCGCGAGATCGCCCGCGGCGCCCAGTGGTACCTCGAGCACCCCGACGCCTCGCGTGAGGAGCTTCTCGACGCCCTCATCGAGCGGATCCCCGGACCCGACTTCCCCACCGGTGCCACCATCCTGGGCCGGCGGGGTATTGAGGACGCCTACCGCACGGGCCGCGGCTCCATCACCCAGCGGGCCGTGGTCAACGTCGAGGAGATCCAGGGACGCCAGTGCCTTGTGGTCACCGAGTTGCCCTACCAGGTCAACCCCGACAACCTGGCGGACAAGATCGCCCAGCTCGTGCGCGACGGTCAGGTCACCGGTATCGCCGACATTCGCGACGAGACCTCCGGACGCACCGGTCAGCGGCTCGTCATCGTCCTCAAGCGCGACGCCGTCGCCAAGGTGGTCCTCAATAACCTCTACAAGCGCACCCAGCTCCAGGACAACTTCCCGGCCAACATGCTCGCCCTGGTCGACGGAGTGCCTCGCACCCTGAGCCTGGACGGGTTCGTGCGTCACTGGGTCACCCACCAGATCGACGTCATCGTGCGCCGCTCGCGCTTCCGCCTGCGCAAGGCCGAGGAGCGCCTCCACATCCTCGAGGGCCTGCTCAAGGCGATCGATGCCCTCGACGCGGTCATCGCCCTCATCCGGCGCTCTCCGACCACCGAGGAGGCCCGCACCGGCCTCATGGGGCTGCTGGACGTCGATGAGGCCCAGGCCGAGGCGATCCTCTCCCTCCAGCTGCGACGCCTGGCCGCTTTGGAACGCCTCAAGATCCAGCAGGAGTCCGAGGAGCTGCGGGCCCGGGTCAAGGACCTGCGCGAGATCATCGCCTCCCCGGAGCGTCAGCGGGGCATCGTCTCCGATGAGCTCGCTGAGATCGTTGAGAAGTACGGGGACGAGCGCCGCACCCGGATCGTGCCCTTCGACGGCGAGATGAGCATGGAGGACCTCATCCCCGAGGAGGACGTGGTCGTCACCATCACCCGCTCCGGCTATGCCAAGCGCACCCGCACCGACTCTTACCGCTCCCAGCACCGCGGCGGCAAGGGGATCCGCGGCGCCACGCTGCGTGAGGACGACGTCGTCGACCACTTCTTCGTCACGACGACTCACCGCTGGCTGCTGTTCTTCACCAACTACGGCCGCGTCTACCGGGCCAAGGGCTATGAGCTGCCCGAGGGCGGGCGCGACTCCAAGGGCCAGCACGTGGCCAATCTCCTGGCCTTCCAGCCCGGCGAGGAGATCGCCCAGGTCATGGAGCTTCAGGACTACGACCAGGCCGACTTCCTGGTCCTGGCCACCCGCCGTGGCCTGGTGAAGAAGACGCGCCTGAGCGAGTACAACTCCAACCGCTCCGGTGGTGTCATCGCGATCAACCTGCGCCAGGACGAGGACGGCAACTACGACGAGCTCGTCTCCGCCAGGCTTATGAGCAAGGGACAGGACCTTCTCCTGGTCTCCCACGGAGGGCAGTCGCTGCGCTTCCACGCCGATGACGACACCCTGCGCCCCACGGGCCGGGCCACCAGCGGTGTGACCGGGATGCGCTTCCGCCCCGGCGACTACCTGCTGGCCATGGACGTCGTCGACCCCTCCTGGCAGGACGCCGATCTGTTCGTCGTCACCGAGGGCGGCTATGCCAAGCGCACCAATGTCGTCGACTATCCCGTCAAGGGCCGCGGCGGACTGGGCGTCAAGGTCGCCAACCTCGTGGAGGCACGAGGCAACCTCGTGGGCGCGCTGGTGACCGACTCCGGTGACGAGGTGCTGTGCATCATGGCCTCGGGCAAGGTGGTCCGCTCCGCCGTCGTCGAGGTCTCGCGCACGGGACGAACCACGCAGGGCGTGACTTTCGCCAAGCCCGACGCCGGAGACCGCATCATCGCGGTGGCCCGCAACACCGAACGGGACATGGAGGAGGCGGTCGACGCCGCCGATAGCGTTCCGAGCGCCGACTCGGCGGACTCCACTGCCGAGGTGAGGAACGACGTGGCCCCGGAAGGTGAGACTGGCGACTCTCCTGCAGACTCAGTGGCTGACACGGTAGCGTTGGAAGACAACGAGAGTGAGGTCGAAGCATGAGCCAGCCGGTTTCCATGTCCCCTGACGGAGGGCAGTCCGCAGGTGCCGCATCCATCGTGGGTGGCGCGGATGCCTCTGGCAGCGCGTCGGGCGGTAAGAGCAAGAAGAGCAAGAAGACCATCGCGGGGCCGCGCCGCGTGCGCCTGGCTCTGACTCGGGTGGACCCGTGGTCGGTGATGAAGGCGAGCTTCCTGCTCAGTTTCGCCGGCGGCATCATGCTCATCGTGGCCACGGCCGTCGTGTGGTTCATGCTGGACGCCATGCACGTCTTCTCCACCATCGAGGACCTGGTCAAGACGGTGGCCGGCGAGCGCTCCAACACCTTCTCCGCGATCGTGGCCTACCTGGAGCTGCCGCGAGCCCTGGCCGTCTCCACGATCATCGCCGTGGTGGATATGGTGCTCGTGACGGCTCTGACCACGCTGGGCGCCTTTCTTTACAATATCACCGCCACCCTTGTTGGTGGGATCCATCTCACGCTTGCGGACGAGTGATCGGATTTGGTCTCCCGTGGCCGGGTAGGTTAATCTTCTCCGGTCGCAAGGGCCTATAGCTCAGTTGGTTAGAGCGCATCCCTGATAAGGATGAGGTCGCTGGTTCGAGTCCAGCTAGGCCCACCGTCCGCGGTGAGACGATGAGGAGGTTTCATGAGGAACCGTGCAGTCGTATCAGCCGCGGTCTTTTCGTTCCTGGCCGTAGCCGGTTATACCGCGTGGCTCAGGTTCGAGGCTGCTCGCATGGAGCGGGCCGCATGGGCTGAGGTCACTGATCCCGTCGATTGAGAACCGACGCGATCAGATGATCGCTCCCGAAAGGGGCCATGGCGCAATTGGTAGCGCACCTGCTTTGCAAGCAGGGGGTTACGGGTTCGAGTCCCGTTGGCTCCACCACCTACTCCTCATATTCTCCGTTCCCCGAGACGACCCATTGGTAATGGTTGGTCTCGGGGAACATGTTTAGCGCCGTCGTTTCGGAGAAGAATCGGGACGAGGAAGCCGACGACCCGCAACGGTGTCGGCTATCGCGAATGCCTCCTCCAGTGTTGGCACATGCCCCAGGTAGTTGTGCCGGTACAGGCCGGTTCCGATCATCATGTCCACGCTCATCTCCGCGTCCGGCCCTTCCCAGGAGGCTTGCTCGATAGCCCGCTGGACGGCATCGATCGCGGCGTCGCGCAGGGGGCTGATCACTCGTTCCCGGTAAAGACGGGCGGTCTCGGGACGGTTGACGAGGTCGAGGGCCAGCTGCCCCAGGGTGCCGGCCAGGGGTGAGCTGATGAGCAGCGTGTGTGTACGGACGACGATCTGGGCCAGGTCGTCGAGTGGGTCGTCGCTGATAACGGTTTCCCGGTCCCCCAGGGCGTCATCGACGGCGGCGACGGCGAGATCCGTCAGTGAGGGCCATCTCCGGTAGATCGTCGACTTCGGGACGCCGGCGCTGCGGGCGACGTCATCAACCCGCAGACCCCGAAATCCCCTCTGGGCGAGCAAAGACGTGGTGGCCTGAAGGATCCGCTGGTCGACGGTGATGTCTCGAGGACGTCCGCCACGTCCGCCTGTGCGGTTCTCTCCGGAAGGATCACTCATCTGCACTTCACTTCTCCTCGCGATGCTGACGGGAAGTCTGGCAGAGCTGACAAGGAAGCGCTACTGTTGGTAGCGCAACTATCGGTATCGAAACCGGAGGTGATGACATGGACTCCGTCTCACTGGCGACCGGGGGCCTGTTCTTCTCGTGGTTGGCTCACGACATCGAGGAGCTGGCCACGATGCCCGGCTGGACGCACCCGGTCTTTGACACGATTCCCTTTCTGCCCGAGGACATTCGGCGCCATGGTTGCTCGCGTGGGCACGTCCGTCTCGGGATCGGTCTGATGGGTGTCCTCATGGCAGCCGCCTCGATCGAGGGCTACCGCACCCGTGGACGCTCGTCCTTCTATCAGGCGGTGCTCTACGGCTATGGCATGCACACCTTCAGTCACCTGGCCGCAGCAGCCCTTGCCCAGCGCTACACCCCGGGATCGGCGACGGCGTTGCCGGTCGTCCTTCCCTTCTGGATCTTAGCGAAACGGACGTTGCGAGCCCATGGGGTCGAGGTGCGTCCTCATCAATGGGTGATCCCGGCCTTCCCGGTCGTTGCCGGCACGGCGCTCGGCAGTGCGTATCTGGTGACGAAACAGCGGTCTGGTAAATGCTGTCGAGTAGGAAAGTAAACTTGACTGAATGACAAGGTCACTTTATAGTTCTGGTTGTGGCCACGGTTGACCCGGCTGATGACTGGCAATCGATCCGCTTCATTGTCTCCATCGACGGAAGGCAGTCATGACCATTGAGCGTAAGGCGGGTATCGTCTACTCCATCCGATTCGGCATCGGTGCTGTTCTCTACTCCGTCGGGGTTCTGGCCGGCCTGCGGTGGGCGCGATCCTTGGAAGACAACCCGTGGCGCTTCGCCGTCGTGCTGCTTCCCATGGTTGGCGTCGCCGTGTGCGCGTGGGCCATGATGAGATTGTCGCAGGAGCTGGACGAGATGCAGGCGCGCAAGATGCTGGATGCGCTCGTCATCTCTGCAGCAGGAACGGTGATCGTCTCGATGGCATACGGCTTCATGGAGGAGGTGGGGGCGCCCCATGCCAGTCTCATATGGGTCAGTGCTATATGGGCCTTCTTCTTCGGTGCCGGGATGCTGTGGTCTACCTGGCGGTACCGGTGAGGAATGACCTCAAGGTGCTGCGCGCCCAGCGCAGCTGGACTCAGGCCCGGCTCGCCGAGGAGCTGGGTGTCTCCCGCCAGACTGTCAACGCCCTGGAGGCCGGGCGCTACGACCCCTCCCTGCCCCTGGCCTTCACCATCGCGCGCGTTTTCGGCCTGACCATCGAGGAGATCTTCTTCCCCGATGATGAGTCCTCCTAGGATGAGCACCGTGAGCCGCATCGTAGATATTCCGCCCCCGAGGCGAGGGCGTCGCGAGCTCGCCGAGGACACCGGGCTGCGCCTGGGTCTGCACATCAAGGCGGCGGAGCAGGCCATGATGGCCGCTAAGACGGAGGCCCTGAGGAGCTTCGGCCTCACGGTGGCCCAGTACGCCGCCATGCTCTCCCTGTACTACGTGCCCGAGCAGTCCTCGGCCCAGCTGGCCAGGGCCGCCGCGGTCACCCCGCAGACGATGGCCACCGTCATCGCCAAGCTGGAGCAGAAGCGACTCGTCACCCGACACCCCTCCTCCGACCACGCCAAGGTCCTCATCGCCTCACTGACGCCCGAGGGTGAGACCCTGTTGCTCCGTGCCGATGAAGCCGCGCGAGACATTGAGCAACGCATGGCCGAGGCCTTCACTGTCAAGGAGCGCGAGCAGCTCACCGAGATGCTCGGGCGGGTCACCGCCGTCCTGCGGGGCGATCTCAGGGCCGAGTAGCGGCCAGCAGGTAGCGGGATCCTCGGCCCCGGATCCGTAACGATCATGCGAGTGAGGCGGGGCATCACATCTTCTCAACCTTTGGATGTGTTGCTGCGTCTGGGCTGCGGATGGGGTTGGCAACGCCGGGTTCTCGGGGAAATTGGCACGGTGATGTCCAAATCGGTGACAAAGGACCGAAGGTCTCCAGGCCGTATGAACGAGAACCTTGGAATCATGCGGTTTCACTCCGTCTCGACGGCGACGATCCACGCCTTTGTCACCGATTTGGACATTCCTGGTCCTGTTATGGCTCCTGATGGTGCTCACCTGGTTGCTGGCAGCCGTCGATCGGTGGGCCGCCCCTTGTCTAGTATAAGATATCTGATACGGTGTTGACGACTGATACAGAAAGGTGTTGCACATGAAGGCCATGCAGATCGTCAGCTTCGACGGCCCCGCGTCCGGACTGCGCTACCAGGACGCCCCCACTCCCGAGCCCGGGCCGGGCCAGATCGCGGTGGATGTGGACCATGCCGGCGTCGGCTACGTCGAGGCACTCTTCGCCGAGGGCTTCGTGCCCATCGACCTGCCCTGGACCCCCGGGTTGGAGATGAGCGGCCGTGTTCGCGCCCTCGGCGACGGGGTGGATGGCTACCGGGTCGGGGACGCCGTTGTCGCTCTGACCATTACCGGGGGTGGTGGCTACGGGCAGGTCGCCGTGGCTCCCGCGGAGCTCGTGACGCCTCTGCCTGCGGGCTTGGACCCGGTCCTGGCCGCGGCAGTTCCGGCCAACTCGACGACGGCGCTCGTCGCCCTGGAGGAGATCGCCCACCTGCGTCGTGGTGAGAGCGTGCTGGTCCATGCCGCCGCCGGCGGCCTCGGTTCGCAGATGGGTCAGGTGGCCCGGCTGCTCGGAGCGAGTCGCATCGTCGGCATCACCCGCAGCGAGGCCAAGCGCCAGGAGATCCTGGACCTGGGCTATGACGAGGCCTGGCTGACCGAGGACCTCGCCGACGCCGAACCCGCCCAGTTCGACGTCATCGCCGACCCGGTGGCCGGCCCGGCCAGACTGCGCAGCCTCGACCTGCTGCGCACGGGAGGACGGCTCCTGGCGTTGGGAGACGCCTCCCAGGCGGAAGATCAGCAGGTGAGCACCACGTCGCTGTGGCTGCGGGGCATCGGTGTCATCGGCTTCAACCTCGGGGCGTTCAGCCGGGTAGACCCCGCGCTCGTCGGACGCCACCTGAGGCGTGCGGTGGAGCTCGTGGCCTCCGGAGAGCTCAGCGTCCACGTCACCGACCAGGTTCCGATCCAGGACGCCGCGCAGGCCGTCGCCGCCGTCCGCTCAGGCTCCACCACCGGCAAGATCGTCCTGGCCCACGTTCAGGACTGACGGCCCCCAAGTCCGCAAGAATCGTCGGTGAGCTCCGGGAGCCATGCGAGCATCATGGTGCGCATGAGAGAAACGATCGACTCCTTCGACGTCGTCGGACTGCCTCTTCGGACATCGAACCGAGAGGCGGCCCGCACCATTCCTCCTCACTGGCGGGCCGCTGCCGACGCCGGGCTCCTCGCACCCGAGAAGCCCGGCGTTGGCCCCGGCATCTACGCGGTCTATACCGACTACGAGACTCCCGGCGACGATGTCGACGGCGTCTACACCCTCGTCATCGGCAGGCGCATCGAGGCCGGAGGTTCGGTTCCCCCTGGACAGGTGACCGTGACGATCCCGAACTCCCTTCGCGAGATCGTCACGGTGGCCGACGCCCGTCCCGAGAGTGTCTACCAGGCGTGGGTGGGCGTCTGGGAACGTGCCGATCTGGCCCGTGACTACCGCGCCGACTACGAGTACTACGGGCCGGACGGCTCGACCCGCCTGTCCATCGGGGTTCTTTCGGACGTATGAGGGCCGAGCAGTACCAGCGCCAGCTCGACGCCGTCACTGACTACATCTACGCCCATCTCGACGACGACCTCAGCCTGGAGACTCTCGCGCACGTCTCCGGGTTCTCCCGCTATCACTGGCACCGCATCTACCGGGCGGTGCGCGGGGAGACCGCCGCTCAGACCGTACGCCGTCTCCGCCTGGAGCGAGCGGCCGCCATGCTCACTGAGACCTCGTGGCCGGTAGAGCGGATCGCCTGGAAAGCCGGGTTCACCGGCACCGAGGTGTTCAGCCGAGCCTTTCTCCGCTCCTATGGGACGACTCCCAGCCGATTCCGCAACGACGGACGCGCGGCGTCAAGCGGCTCATCGATGATGAGTTGTGGTTCGGGATTGACGTCGCCGGTGAGAGAGGCACCGGGATGGCCGGTGCGCGTGGAGGCGCGCTGCGGCTATCGACTTGCCGTATCCGAGCACCGTGGTTCCTATATGGATATCGGCCGGGCATTCAGCCGAGTCAGAGACCGTGTGGGCTCTGGGAGTCTGATGGTTGCCATCTATGAGGACGATCCCGACGCCGTTCCCCCGGCTGATCTGCGCTCGGCGGCTGGAACCGTCGTCGACCCCGGCACGAGGATTCCCCACGACCTTGCAGAGAGATTGGTGCCGGCCGGCCGGTACGCGATCATGCGCTACGTCGGCCCCTACTCCTCGATGCATGTCGCCTACCTGTGGCTCTACGGTCAGTGGCTGCCGAGCTCGGGTGAGGAGCCGCGAGACCATCCGGTCATCGAGGAGTACCTCACCGACCCGGCGACTACCCCGCCTGTCCACGCTGTCACCGATATCCTCCTGCCGCTCCTGTGAGGCATCCGCACCAAGGGGGCACGCAGATGGGCGGCAGACACCTCGGTGTCTGCTGCCCATCAAGATCGTCCTGGCCCACGAGTCCCGCTAGGCGTCCCGTCGGAGCGTCTGTCGTCCGGCGATGAGGACGCTTCCGACGGCGCACAGTCCGGTGACGACCAGGGCCGCAATCACAGGCATCGCGTGCAGCCCCGTCGGTAGGAGCAGCGCAGTGGGAACCCAACGGGACGTTCCCGGTACCTGGTTCATCACCGGCAGGACGAGGACCAGGAGCGTGGTCAGGGCGATCGCCGTCGTCGTCCGACGCAGGCTTGCTGCGATCAGGTGGCCGATACTCATCGCCATGACGATGTAGAGTCCGCAGGCCATCCATGTCCTGATCACCATTCCGGCAGGTGGACGTCCGATCGCACTGGCAGTTACAACGACGGCGAGCAGCAGGCCGCACGAGTACGTTGCCAGCGCGATGAGCCAGTCGATGATGAGGCGTGGGAGCAGGACGGTGCTCAACCGGTGTACCCGGGTCCGGTAGAAGATCGAGGATCCAGGGCGCGTGTCCCAACCGATCGAGGTGATCGCCACCGCGACCGTCACGATGAGACCCAGCTGCATGGCGGATTGGTTGAACAGGGAGATGGCATCGGCCGGTGTGGCCTGGGAGGCCGAGATCGCCAGCTGATCGGTGCTCGCAGCAGCACCGAGGATCTCAGGCATGTAGATCGAGAGTACCGGGCTGGACAGGCCGAAGAAGGCGAAGGCCACGAGCACCCCGAGTCCGAGTCCGGAACGTGTGAGCCGGCGCAGCTCGACTTTGAGAGAGCTCGTGATGGAGGCTCTGGTGAGGTAGGCCGCGGCCGGCCGAAGCGGGGTAGACATCAGAACTCCTGTCCGGTGACGAGGTGGGCGAAGGACGCGTCGAGGTCACGGCCCGTCAGCGTCACCTCGAGCATGGGGACATCCACCTGCTCCATGACCTGGGGAAGCAGAGCCGTCCCCATCTCGAGGCTCGGAAACCGGACCAGGCACGTCGTCCTGGTTGGTGTGGTGAAGGAACCAGTGGGAAACGCGCGATGCAGTCTTGCCGTCAGACGTGCCTGCTCACCGGGCTCATAGGAGTGAAGGAACCTGAGGGTCCAGGCGGGCTCACGACCCGAGGTGAGGAGGTCCGCCGTCGTGCCCTGGGAGATGACGCGCCCCTCGCTGATGACGACGACGTGGTCGGCCAGCTGCTCGACCTCGCTGAGCAGGTGGCTGGACAGGAGAATGCATCGATACCGCTTCTGCTCCTGGATGAGGCGGCGCACGTCGGCGCGGCCGACAGGATCCAGGGCGCTGTTGGGTTCGTCCAGGATCAGTAGACCCGGGTCCAGAACGAGTGCCGCCGCGATCCCCAGGCGCTGCAGCATCCCTCTCGAGAAGTCGGCGACCCGCCGCTTGGCCACACGGGTCAGCCCGCACTGATCCAGCGCCTCGGAGACGCCGATGTCGCCGGAGGCGTCCGATAGTGCCAAGGAGGTCTCCACGATCTCGGTTGCCGTCAACCACGACTCGAACTGAGGAACATCCGGGCAGTAGGCCACCGTTCTGCCGGTGGAGACCTCGACGTCGCCCTCATCAGCCGGGCACAGGCCCGTGATCGCGCTGAACAGAACCGTCTTGCCGGCGCCGTTCGGCCCGATCACGGCCGTCACCGACCGGTCCTGTGCCGATAGGCAGATGTCATGGATACCGGCGCCGTTGGTGAAGACCCGACTCAGGTGGCTGACGTGAAGGGCGATGCCGGGTGTCATCACAGGTCTCCGTCGCTCAGTGTTGTTCCCCTGCCCCGACCCAGAGCCAGGTAGGCGACCGCTCCGAGGGGGATGACGAGCACCACGATGAGAGCCCAGGCCGCCTTGGGCAGGTTCTCCACGCGGGGGCGCCTGACGATATCGATCAGGCACGCCACGATCACGATCGTGACCAGGACGATGAGGGGGATCCAGACAGCCGGATGATCAGCAGTATTCATCGCGACAGCTCGCTTTCTCGGTGAGGATGAGTGGGGAGGGTGTCGGTGGCGGTCAGGCGTCCTGCTCGCCGTCGGGCCGTGGGATCAGGACGGTGGTCAGCGTCCGACGCCGCCGATCGTCTCCGGGCTGATTCCCCATCAGGTCCTGCAGAGCCCGGGAGACGGTGTTGAGAAAAGCATCGATCTCCGCCTGAGTTGCCCAGAAGCTGGCCTGGGTGAAGTTCACCCGGTCCTCGGTGAGATCGGGGTGATCGCCATCGCGGATGTATGCGGCGAAGTCGCCGATGAGTCCGGTGGTGAAGACCGTGAACACCGTCATGAGCTCCTCGCGGCTCAAGGATTCGAGGTCCCCCGGGGTCGGGTTGGCCATTCCGGGGGTGACTCGATAGGTCTTCTCGCTGGCCCCCCGGACCTGTTGCTCCTGGGCCACCTCGATGAGTCCGTGTGAGGCGAGGTGGTTGACGTGGCGATAGAGCGTCGCGATGGGGACGTCGACAAGGCGTGCATGAAGCTGATGAGGTGTGAGGTCGCCGTCGGCGAGCAGAGTCTGGACGATGCGCAGACGAACCGGGTGCAGCAGTGCGGAGGAGGCCATGCCCAAACAGTATCAGTATCGATATTGAAAACAAAACAGATGGAGGTGGAAACGTCTGACGGGCTGCCGATGCCGAAGCATCAACAGCCCGTCAGACGTGCTTGACCGCTGGGAGGATCGCTCCCTCGTTGGTCTCTTGTCAGTCCATATCGGCTCGACGGCGTCGGTACGCCTGAATCATCATGCCCAGTGCCGTGATCCCCAGTACCGTTCCTCCGGCGATGATGAAGGTGTCGGCCGCACTCCCTCCGGTGAAGGGGATGGCGGGAACCGCCGACTTGCGGTTGGAGATGTTGCCCAGCGCCACGACCTGGCCCTGAGTGGAGATGGTGATGGTGCGAGGCGTGGCGTCGAGGACGTAGCCGGTCGGCGCTTTGGTCTCAATGAGCTGGTAGGAGCCGTGGTCCAAGTCCGCTAGCTTGAAGGCGCCGGGGTTCGTATCGGTGTCCAGGCCGCCCTGGGCGCAGGTGCCTGTGCAGTCGGTGATGGTGCGGGTCTGGTCGGGTAGGGGCCTGCCGTTGGAGTCGAGAGGGGTCAGTGACCACTGGGCTCCCTTGATGGCGTTGCCCCGTTCGTCGGTCTTGGTCCAGGTGGCCGATCCTTTGATCCGGGTGTTGGTGACCTGCCCGAGGTTGAGAGTGGGGGTCTTGTCGTCCTTGCCGGCGGCGGGTGCCGATCCGTCCAGGGTCTTGGTCAGTGTTGTCCCGGAGATGTGGTAGCCGGTCGGCGCCTGGGTCTCGGTGAGGGAGTACTCGCCCCAGGTCAGCCCGGAGACTCTGAAGAACCCGGCACGAGGGTCTTGGTCCGTCGAGTCGTTGGGGCACGTGGCCTTGCCGCCGGTGACGACGCAGTCGGCCACCTCCTTCTGGCCGTCGTTCAGTGATGCCGAGGCCAGCGTGAAGACGGCCCCTGCCAGGGGGTTGCCGGCCTCGTCGACCTTGCTCCAGACGACCTGCCCCGGCAGTGCCGTGTTGATCATCGTGCACTGCATCCACTCGCCGATGGCGAGATCCAGGGTCTTCGAGGCGGTGTCGATGGTCGACGCCGGAGTCCGGAGATCGGAGTTCGGGTGCGGTGTGCAGGTGACGGTGGCCTCGTACCCGGCGGACTTGGGCGACGACGAGGACTCGGACAGAACCGTCTTGCCCTGGGGCAGGTAAGCGGCGTCGAAGCCGCCGGCTCCTGAGGCCGTTTTACCATTCTTGGGAGAGGCGGTGAGTGTCCAGTCATTGGCGGACAGGCCCAGGGATCCGGCCGCGGTGTTGTCCACCTGTTTGACCATGGTCAGGTTAGGCAGTTGGACCTGTACCTGGTGGTCCTCGACCTCACCGTTGAGTGCGATACCGGTGGGCTTCGGATCCTCCGCCGCCTTACCGTTGGCCGACGGGCCGGTGATGCGCAGGCGCATGAAGGTGGCTGCGCCGTTGCCGGTCAAGGTGCTTCGCTTGGCGTCCTGGGGGACGGTCCAGGTCAAAGTGGCGGTGCCTTGGTCGGAGCAGGAGGTCACCGCAGAGCGCTCGGTGGAGCTGAAAGAGCCGTCGCCGTTCCAGTCGATCCAGCCGGCGATCTTGGTGCTCCGGCCCGAGCAGGTGATCTGTTGGCTCCACTTCTTACCAATATCGGTCCAGATAACTTGGTCCCAATTGTCAGGGAGAGCGTCCTCGTCATCGATGTCGTCAGTATCGTCGCCTAAGGCGTCAGTGGTGTGGAGGACGCTGCCATTATGGTCCGTCAGGGCACCCAGGCGCACGACTGCGGAATTGGTAGTGGCCACGTGCTCTTGATCCGCGGCCTGACTCAGGTTGTACCAATTGCCGGGGTCGCCCTCGTACGGCGTCTCGCCGCGGGCGATGTTGAGCTGTCCCGTG
The DNA here is from genome assembly GCF_001956585.1 of Actinomyces naeslundii. GTDB lineage: Bacteria > Actinomycetota > Actinomycetes > Actinomycetales > Actinomycetaceae > Actinomyces > Actinomyces naeslundii. Next base: position 37,445 of record NZ_MSRR01000023.1, read on the forward strand.
TCGGACAGCTCCCCACCGTTCCATGCGGGCTGGAACACGCTGCCGGCGACGCCATAGCTCTCAGGTGCGTCGCCGTAGTCCATGTAGGAGACGATGCCGAGGGCGACGGCGCCCTTACCGCCTCCGTGGATCTCAACGTAGCCACTGCGGGTGTTGCTCAGAAGTATGACCGAAGAGGGTCCGTAACCCGTGTTGAAGAACGAGCTGCACTCGGCGTTGTCCGGGCGGAGCTTGACGCCGGACCTGTTGCCAACAGGTGTGGAGACGGTGACCTTACCCGCCCAGGAACTCGTCTTGCACCCAGGTGTTCGGGCGGTCTCCAGTAGGCGGTAGGAGACGTCTTGGGAGCGGATATAGGGAATTGGGGAAACGGAGATGTACTCCTTCTGGCCGTGCGGGTTGTGCCAGCTCGAGGACTCCGCATCGGCGAAAACCATGCCCTCCATGGGAATCTCGACCTTATTGGGGAGACGTTCCAGCTGGCTCTTCGCGGGCTGGGAGGTGGAGGTGACGAGGTAGGAACTGCATTCGACCTGGAACTGGTGGGTTGAGGAGTCTTGCAGGTTGGCAATACCCAGGGGCAGGTTGGATGAGGTCACGTAGGGCCTTTTGACAGCCCCGGCCGTGTAGTTCGTACCGTCGTTATAAAGATGAGGCAGGCCATCTCCTCTCCAGCTACCCGGTTTGTATCCGATACTCAGGCCCCGATCCGTGGGTAGACCCGACTCTTTTCTCCCTACGGCAGTGGTTCGCACATTGGATACGGTGCAACGACTGGTGCGCCACATATTGCCGGAGATCTGTGTCGGAGTCGACCAGACCACGCCGGTGCTTCCGTCAGGAAGGATCGCCGCACCTCTGCCTGCCACGGTGTTGGTCATTTCGGTCCAGTCGATCCAGTCGATCACTTGGACGAATTTTCCTGACCCCCCGGAAGGATTGCCGTGAATGGCTTCGGCCGGGGGTGCCGGAAGCGTTGCCGTGCCCAGTGCGGCAGCTATCAGAGCCAGCGCCGAGATGGCGGCACCACTCCTCAGTCTCTGACGAGACTGGTGCGCTGGTTGACGTGATGACGTCAGTTCCCTCCGGCGTGAGCGGACAAAAAGTCGGCGAAGCATGAAGCGGTACCTCAGTCTTAGGGGCATGGGCCTTGACACGGTAGCATCAGGGAATTCCAGGGAGACTCTGGCCAAGACCCCTGCAACTCAACAGCAATCAATATTACGGTTGAGTGTCATCAATATATCTACGTCATCGGTCGGAAAGTAATTCTTCGGTGATCTCTCGACGCAGGCAAGCACGTGGTTTCCATAAGAAGAATCCAGTGAGGGTTTGTCGTTGCTGACACGATGTCGTGAGGAATCGTGAGACGGCCGGACTCGAAGGGCTGCGCCGTCGGACGGGACTGCTTAGGATAGGTGAGGCTCAGTTACTAAGTGGTGCAGGAGGATGAGGTCATGTCACAGCCCTGGGAGATCTACGACGCGCTTCTTGACGGACTGCCCGGCGACATCGTTGTGCGGGCGGCCGGCCAGGGGCCCCGTTGGAGCCGTGTTCTCAACTCCGCCGGCGGTGTCGGCGCGGCCTGGACCATGGATGTCCGCAGCCGCCCGGCTCTTGCGGAGGGCCCGCTGGAGGACCGCCCGCTGCGCGATGTCGCTGCCCTGGTGAAGTCCTGGAACCTCGCCGAGGCCAGTATCGGACAGGCTGCTATCAACTCCTGGTACTCCCGTGAGGAAACGGCCGCTACCAACGGGTTCGAGCCCACTGGGGAGGGGACCACCTGGCGCCAGGTCTTCGACCCCTACCGGGAGATGATTATCGGCAAGAAGGTCGCGGTCATCGGTCACTTCCCCTTCGCCGAGGCCGCCCTGGCGACCGCCGGGGAGTACATCTGCCTCGAGCGCAACCTTCAGCCCGGTGACTGGCCGGACAGTGCCTGCGAGTACGTCCTGCCCGAGTGCGACCTCGTCTTCATCTCCTCGTCGAGCTTCGTCAACAAGACCGCGCCCAGGCTCATCGAGCTCTCCCGACACGCGCACACCGTCCTCGTTGGTCCTTCGACGCCGCTCAACCCCGTGCTCTTCGACGCGGGCGTCGACACCATCACCGGTTTCGTCGCGGCGCGCTCCCTGTCCGAACCGGCTGCCCTGGCCGAGCTGATTCCCGCTGGTGACATCGGGCCGGGCTTCCGCGTCCACCGCCACCGGCCCTGACCGGCGGTTCGGCGCCGGTATCCGGGGCTGCCTCGCTCAGACCTGAATCTGATCGGGGTGGGAGCCGGTGCGCCGGCCCTGGTCCAGGGCGTTCAGAGCCGCCATCTGGGCGTCGTCGAGCGTGATACCGAAGACGTCGGCGTTGGCGGCCATACGCTCGCGATGGGTCGACTTGGGGATCACGACGAGACCGTTCTGCAGGTGCCATCGGATGATGACCTGGGCCGGGCTCGTCCCCAGGGCCTCGGCGACCTCTACGATCGTCGGCTCTGTCAGCAGCCCGCCCCGTCCCAACGGCGACCAGGACTGCGTGGCGATGCCCATCTGTGCGTGCACGGAGCGCAGCTCTGACTGGATCAACCAGGGATGAAGCTCGATCTGGTTGACTGCCGGAACCACACCTGTGGCCTCCACGATCCGGTGCAGGTGCTCGGGCTGGTAGTTGGAGACCCCGATGGCTCGCACCCGCCCGCTGTGAAGGATCTCGATCATGGTGCGCCAGGTGTCCACCAGATCGATTCCCGCGGAGTTCGCCAAGGGCCAGTGGACGAGGAACAGGTCGAGGACCTCCAGCCTCAGCGCCTTCATGGTGGCATCGAAGCTGCGCAGCGCGTCGTCGCGCCGATGGTTGGGATTGTTGAGCTTGGAAGTGATGAATAGGTCCCGGCGCGGCAGATCGCAGGCAGCGATCGCCCGTCCCACACCCGCTTCGTTGCCGTACATCTGGGCGGTGTCGATGTGTCGGTAACCCACCTCCAGGGCGTCGTGGACGACGCGCTCGGCCTCGTCATCGGGAACCTTGTAGGTCCCCAGCCCCAGCTGGGGGATGAGCACCTCCTCCCCATTGGTTCCACGGGTCAGGGCGCTGGCGGGAACGGACAGTGCGCTCATAGGCACAGCCTACCGAGGGTGTCCGGCAGGGGTGGGTGAACATCGCGCCGAAGACGGAACGACGACGGCGCCGCCCGGTCGGGAACCGGTACGGCGCCGTCGTCGACGGATCTGAGTGGTCGTCAGGCCTGAGCGTCCTCGGGGCTGATGCCGTAGCCGCCCTCCTCCTCGGTGGAGTCGGCCCAGTACTCCTCGGCCCACGGGTCCTCGACCGGCTGGCTACGACGCCACACGACGTAGGCGCCGGCAGCGGCCGCGCCGGCGACGGCGAGCCAACCCAGGGTCTTGAGCACGCGGTGCTTCTTCTGCTTCTTCACGGGAACCTCCAATGCGGCGGACTTTGCGGCAACAGCCACGCGCTGGGCGCGCTCTGTCAGGGTACCGTCCTTACCCGCGGCGGCCTGGGCAGCCACGGCGGCGCGCTGCGCACGCGGAATGTAGTCCTCGACAACCCGATGGCGGGCCTCGTGGACCACCGGCTCCAGACGCTCCTGTGCGTCCTTGGCCCTGCGGCCCACCTCCTCAGCGGCCTTGCTCACGTGCGGGGCCGCCCACAGAGCGGCCCGCTCGGCCTGATCGACGACGGACTCGGCGAAGGCGGCAGCCTCCTTGCGCAGATGAGTAGTGTCGAGCTTCTTGTCGCAGCATGTCTTCGTCAGGCAGGACATGGTCGCCTCCCAGGTCGGATACGGATAGTGACGGTCGTTGTGCAACGTGCACTAATGGTCGCACCCTCGGGCCATTGGGCCTACAAGATGTCCAGACGTTTTGCCTGGGGTGAACAGTGCCGCACACCGCTCAGGGTTCATGCCGAGAGGAGCGGGAGCGTGCCACCATGGCACCTATGGAAGCGACTCTTCACACCAACCTCGGCGATATCCGCCTGGAGCTCTACCCCGAGCAGGCACCCGAGACCGTCTCCAACTTCGTGGGACTGGCCACTGGTCAGAAGGCCTGGACGGATCCTCGCACCGGGGAAGAGTCCCACGCGCCCCTGTACGACAACGTCATCTTCCACCGCGTCATCCCCGGTTTCATGATCCAGGGCGGTGACCCGCTGGGCACCGGCACCGGCGGTCCCGGCTACGTCTTCGATGACGAGATCGATGCCTCGTTGACCTTCGCCGCTCCCTATGTCCTGGCCATGGCCAATGCCGGCCGCCGTCTGGGCAAGGGCACCAACGGCTCGCAGTTCTTCATCACCACCGCGCCTACCGAGTGGCTTCAGGGTAAGCACACGATCTTCGGTGCCGTTACCGATGAGGCCTCCCGCGCCGTCGTCGACGCGATCTCCGCCGTTGAGACCGACCCGCGTGACCGTCCTGTCCAGGACGTCATCATCACCTCGGTGGAGGTCACCGAGTAGCCACATCGCCCGAAATAGGCCGAGTCACCAGCGCCAGGTGTGATTCGCCCCTGTGACGCCGCCGGGACCCGCGTCCCGGCGGCGTCGTTGTACTCGTTACCGCATACCGAGCTCTGTTCTCACCGCCACACAGGAGTACCCGATGACCTCAACGAACTCGTTCAGCCAGCAGGCGCCGCCGGTGTGCCCCCGGCACCCGGACACGGTGGCCTACGTGCGTTGCCAGCGCTGCGAACGGCCCACCTGCTCCACCTGTCAGGTTCCCAGCACCGTGGGTGTGCACTGCGTGGACTGTGCGCGCCGGTCGCAGGCCGGTCGGCGCCAGGCGCGCACGCTGCTGGGTGGTGCCGCTGTATCCAGCACCACCATCGTCACCAAGGTGCTCATCGGCCTGTGTGTCGTTGTCTACGTCCTCCAGGTCCTCGTCCCCGGCCAAGGTGATAAGAACCTGGATGTCATGCTGGGCTTCTTCCCGGCAGCAGCAGCCTCTGAGCCCTGGCGGTTCCTGACGACCGCATTCCTTCACGCGAACTACATGCACCTCGGCTTCAACATGTGGGCATTGTGGGTACTGGGCGGTGCTCTTGAGCCGGTGCTGGGACGGTGGCGCTTCACCGCCGTCTACCTGCTCAGCGCCCTAGGTGGCTCGACGGCGATCTACTGGCTCTCCTGGCCGGAGACCGAGGCTTGGACCACCCTGACTGTTGGCGCCTCTGGTGCGGTCTTCGGCCTGTTCTCCACCATGTTCGTGGTGCAGCGGCGCTTCGGGCGGGACACCTCAGGCATCGTGGCGCTGCTGGTGATCAACGGCGTTGTCTCCTTCCTCGGCGCCAACATCTCCTGGCAAGGGCACCTTGGCGGGCTCATCGTCGGGGGAATCGTTGCGGCGATCTATGCCTGGGCCCCCCGTGGGAAGCGGCAGTCCGTGGGGATCGCTGGAACCGCAGCGGTCCTGGTGTTGCTCGTAGGGCTCAACGTCGTACGGGCCCTCATCGCCTGAGATGTCTGCAGGGTGCCAAGGACCCGAATGACACCCTTGAAAGAACAGCGCTGTCATCCATCCACACCTGGGGACACAGATGTGGAAACACAAGGGTGTAGTTATCCACAGGTGTGTCCACACATGGGGAAAGTCGGGGTGGGTTGTGGGGACGAGGCTGTCCACTGATCCACAGGATCTCTGTGGAGTCCGCACCCCTGGGGCGCGAATGCGTACGCGAAGGCCCCCGAGCACCAGCTCGGGGGCCTTGAGGCTCTCTGTTGAGCGGCGTGGACCGCTCGGAGCGCTACTTCCAGCGCAACAGGCCGAGGAAGCCCGACATCATGATGAGGAAGCCGATGTAGAGGTTGCCGTTGAGCAGCCAGTCGGTGGCGTGGTGCTTGGTGAAGTACGGCAGCGGGTACTGACCGTTGAACAGGTAGGTGGTGACCACCCACAGCAGCCCGATGACCATGAGCGTCACCATCGTGGGGGCGTACCAACGCGGTGAGGCGGTGTCCTTGACCTTGGTGGGTGTTCGGGAGACCCGGTTCGCCGCGGCGCGCGACTCCTCCTCAAGAGCCTTGGCCGCCTTGGCGGGGTTGCCGGAGCGCTCAGGGTGCTTCTTCGACGACGAGCTCTTCTTCGCGTCCTTGTCCTTCTTCGTGGACTTCTTAGCCGTGTCGGAGCTCTTCTCGGTGTTCTTCTTCTCGGAGCTGTTCTTGCCGGCGCTCTTCTTCGAGACCTTCTCCGAGCTCTTGTCGGCGTCGTCCTTTGTGGACTTCTTCTCCAAGGCCACCCTGGGTCTCCTTACTGGTTGGGGCTGGTGGTGTGAGGCCACCGCAATACATCCGGGCCTAGCCTAGGACATGCAGTGAAGCTTCCTCACGGTGTGCTCTGTGATACGTCCACCACTCCCGGCTGGTCACGGGCGGGGTCTGTCACCATAGACTGGCGGCTAATCCGATGATGTCTCGATCTTGAGGAGGGGCGATGGCAGGAGGAGGGCTTGTGCGACATCGCGCGCCCGGTCAGAGCCGTGCTGTACGAATCTTCAATGGCACCTTGACCGGGATCGGTGAGCTGCTCATCACCGCCGGCCTCGTCGTCGCGCTGTTCCTCGTCTGGCAGCTGTGGTGGACCGGTATCGATGCCAACGCAAGTGCTCAGGCCGTTGCGACCCAGTTCCACGAGAAGCAGGTCGACTCCCCGAAGACCGAAGGCACCAAGCACTACGACGCTCCTCCTGCGGTGGAGAAGGTCGGCTACGGCGAGACCATCGGGATGCTCGTCGTTCCCAAGTGGTACGGCGTTACCAACAACAACATGCCCATCCTCGAGGGCACCGGCTCCGACGTCCTGGACCAGGCGGCCGCGGGTCACTACCCCGAAACCCAGCAGCTCGGGGAGCTCGGCAATTTCTCGATCGCCGGACACCGCCGCACGTATGGCAACTCCTTCCGCCGCATCGACCTGCTCCAGGAGGGCGACGAGATCGTCGTCTCCACCGCCAAAACCTGGTACGTGTTCCGAGTGACCGGCCATGAGATCGTCCAGCCCGAACAGGTATCGGTCATCGCCCCGGTTCCGAACCAGCCCGACGCGCAACCAACCGAGCGGTACATTACCTTGACCACCTGTCACGGCTCGACCGCCGGCGAGTTCGGTAACGACCAGCGTTGGATCGTTCACGCGAAGTTCGAGTACTGGATGGACCGCGCCGAGGGAAGGCCGGCCTCTGTGCTCAATGATCCGGGGGTCAACTGATGTACGGCTTCATCTGGCGCCACCTGCCCGGGCCGGCCTGGCTCAGGGCCATCGAGGCGCTGATCCTCATCGCCGGGGTCGTCTACGTGCTCATGCAGTACGTCTTCCCCTGGGCCAACGCCACCTGGCACCTCTCCGGCAACGCCGACGTCGGCTGACGCCCCTCAGGCCTCACGGGTCGCGACCGCCTGAGAGTGGTCGCGACCCGTTGCCGTGTGGAAGATGCTTCCTCCCAGCGCTCCGCCGTAGACCCGCAGATCGTGGAGGCATGACGACTCGAGCAGCAGCCCGAAGGCCTCGCCGAAGGTCTCGGCATTGAGGAGTGACCGCTGCGGGGTGAGCTGGAGTACTGCGGCGGCAATGGGGGGACAGGAATCCTGCCCCCCCACGCGTGGAAGCTCCCAGTCAGCAGGGGAGCGTCGGCTCAGGCCAATGAGGGCTGGAGACCGAGCGTGCCCACGAGGTGCTCGCGGTAGGCCGGAGAGCTGACCTTGTCCAGCCAGGCGCGAGCCTCGGCCAGGCGGCCCTCGATGCCCAGGCGCTCGATGACCTCCTCGTTGTTCTCCGCGGTGTAGAAGCGGGTGAGGTCCTCGATGGCCTGTTGGGCCTGGTGGGAGTCGCGGGCGACCTTGGCGTCCAGACGCTCCGCGTACCACGACGAGCTCAGGATGTTCTCGCGCTCGAACAGGGCGCGGAACTCCGGGCTCGTCAGGTCCCAGCCCTCGCGGGAGGTGCCGTCGATCATGATCTCCAGCAGGGCCCGCAGCGGCGGCACGGCCCACTCGATGGAGCCGTCGGCCCGGTAGTGCTCGGCCACCACCTTGTGGGTGGTGACGATGATGTCCACCGAGTCGGCGAAGACCTCCTCGTCCTGCAGCTCGGGACGCAGCATCTCCTCGGTGAAGACGACGTCCGGGTGAAGGAAGATCCGTCCGAAGAAGGTCGAGGCGAAGGCCTGGTTCATGCGGTAGCCCAGGCGCGAGGCCTGAACGGTGCGGCCCTTGTACTCGAAGTCCTCGATGCGCTCGAGGTAGCCGTCCTCGATGAGGTTGTGGGCGTCTCGCTCCTCAGCGCTCATGCGGGAGAAGATCTCCGGGATGAGCAGCGAGATGTCGTGAGCCACCTGGACCTTCGGACCGATGTAGCCGGCCGAGGACAGCCAGCCGTCGTAGCCACTGAGGGCGTAGGACAGCAGGGCTGCGTTGAGGTCGTAGATCGCGGGCAGCGCGTTGAACGGGGACTTGGTCAGCGCCCCCTCGCTGCCGGCGCCCGTCGTCGAGGGGGACTTGCCGGTCATGGAGGAGATGAACTCCATGAACAGCTCCGGCAGCTCCATGTAGTGCAGCGGGTTGTAGGCGCACAGCGGCGGAACCCCGTCCTCGGGCGGGTTGTTGCGGCGTCCGGCGGCGACGACGTCGACGCTGTGGCACAGCGGCTCGGTCAGCGGCACGTCGCGGAAGAGGTGGTTGGTGAGGTCCGCCAGCGCCACATCCTTCGGGTTGGCGATGTCGGGGCGCACCTGGAGGTAACGGGGGTTCTTGGTGGGGGCCCCGTTGACCAGGCGCGGGTTGGCCGTGGAGACCCAGTAGGTCTCCTCGGCGGGATCCTCGGCCTCGGGCAGGGCGGCGGCACGGGCTACGAGGTCCTGCATGGGCTGAGTGAAGCGGGACAGACCGGGGGCGTCGGCGGCCATCGCCCGGGCGTCGGCGGGCGTGAGCGGCTGGAAGTTCGAGATGAACAGGTCCGCCTGCGCATCCGACATGTCCGACTCGGTCTGCTTGTCGTAGCCGCGCACGATCGCGTCGTCGGGCCGCTGGAAGAGCAAGGACTCGCAGTTGGTGACGAACTTGCGCGACAGCTCCGCGTCCGGGGTGGAGACCAGGCCGCCGGGAACCACGATCGAGGAGGTGATGTCGTCCTCGGTCTGGACCTTGGCGGCGGGGGAGAAGTCCGGACGCAGGGACAGCAGGCGCCAGGCGCCGTCGTCCTCGAAGCCCACGCGCAGCATGTTGACCTTGATGACCTCACCGTCCAGGCGCAGGGAGTTGCCCTTGCGGCCGTTGATGATGCCCACGGAGAAGTGGCTGCGCCAGTCCTGGCCCCAGCTGGGCTGGTAGAAGCGCTTGACGGTGAAGATGAGCTCCTTGATGTGGGCCGGGATAGACTCCAGGAAGGCGTTGTATTCGTCGGTGTACATCGACGACGGCGTCAGCAGCTTGATGACGCTTCCCAGCGAGCGGCGCTCGGAGAGGATCGAGCGGTGGTTGTCGCTCTTGTTGGCCGGGTCGACGAAGCGGTCGGCGTAGTTGCCGTCGAGGATGCTCTGGACGGTGTCGAAGTCCTCGTCGACGTCGCCGACGTAGGCCTCACCGAAGACGAAGGCGTCCAGGAGGGACTTGGAGATCTCCGACTTGCCGCCGCCGGAGACGGTGGCCGGCTTGTGGGCCTGCGTGGACCAGGGGGCGGTGCCCACCAGGTGCCACTGGGTGGCGTCGCCCTCGCGGTGCTTGGCGTGGACCCGATAGCCGTTGGGGGCCACGTAGGTGTTGCTCACCAGCAACGGGATCGAGGCCTCCTGACCGTCGGGGCCGGTCCAGGTGATCGTCTGGCTGCGCATCGAGTAGTGGGCGCCGGCGGGAACCAGGACCACGGTTGGGTCGTCGATGGCGACGGCGGAGCCGTCCTCGCGCCGCTCGAAGCGGCCGGGGTTGCGCTCGACGACGTGCTCGAGGGTCAGGCCCTCGGGCGTGTGGGTGTCGGTGTACTCCTGGCTCATGTTGTAACGCGGGTAGGCGACGGCGCCGCCGGCGTGCTCCTCCTCCACGCAGCCGAAGAGGTTGGCCGAGTACCCGATCTGGGTCTTGACCTCCTTCTTGCAGTAGCCGAAGTAGTTGTCCGCGATGATGGTGACGATGACGCCGCGCTCGTCGCGGGCCACGCACTTGAAGGCCTTGCCGCCGTTGTAGAGCTCGGCCTCGTCCTTCCAGCACTGGCCATCGCGGCGCTGGCGCTCAGTGGCCTCCTCCCAGGAGGGCAGGCCCAGCTCCTTCTTGGTCAGGGTGGTCAGGTGCGGGGCGAGAATGACGCAGCCGGTGTGGCCGGTCCAGGACTCCGGGGCCAGGGAGGAGTCGTTCTCCGGCAGGTAGGGGTCGCCGCCGTTGCCGAAGATGCCCTCGACGAAGTCCAGGTTGGAGACCAGACCGCCGGGGGCGATGAAGCGGATCTCCATGGAGCGCTCGGCGGAGAAGCCGGGGACCTCGGGCACGACGACGGGGCGCAGCAGCAGGGACACGAAGCAGCGCGCCGGGTCCTCCTGCCGGGAGGCCCAGGGCAGGGTCAGTAGGTCCTCGGGGGCCTCGACGGCGTGGGCCAGCAGGCGGGCGAAGACGTCGCGTGGGACGGCGATCTTGTCATCTGGGATCGGCAGGCCGCCCTCGGCGACGTGGAAGACGCCGGCAGTGGTACGGCGGTCGTTGCGGGGGTTGTGCAGGACACCGCCGAGCACCTGGTAGCTCTCGACGTAGTCGGAGGTGAAGCTGGTGGAGTCCGCCGGCAGGGACAGGGCCCGCGCCAGGCCGGGCTGGTCCAGGACGAAGGTCGAGCGGGGCAGCTTCGGGGTGGCGGCCGCGCCCTCCAGGTAGGAGTCGAGGAAGGTCTGGATGCGCTGGTCAGCGGCACAGGGGCGGTGGGCCAACCGGCGGGAGAGCTCGCGCTGGCGTGCCAGGATCGGGGACATGAGACGGTCCGCCTCACTCTGTTTGACCGGTGCCGGGGCGGAGAGCCCCAGCAGCTCCAAACGCAGGGCGATGGCGGAAGTAGTGGCCGCGTCTGTAGTTGTCATGGCACGAGCCTAGACAGACCAGATGACACGCTCCTGTTACGTTCTGCCCAGAAGGACGGCTTGAGCAGTGTGGTTGACGTCGCACCTGCCTACCGGTCGTACCTCACCCCCGCCCCGGCCGGCAGGAGACCGGGCTCATGACAGGAGCAGCTGGGCCAGTCCGGAGCCCACGAGGCAGGAGGTGACGACTCCGATGAGTCCGGGGACCAGGAAGGAGTGGTTGATGACGTACTTGCCGATGTGGGTGGTGCCGGTGGGATCGAAGCCGATCGCCGCGAGATCCGAGGGGTATGTGGGCAGGATGAAGTACCCGTAGGAGGCGCCGATGAACCCGACGACGACGACCGGACTCACCCCGAGTGACAGGGCCATCGGGGCAACGATGAGCAGGCCGGCCGCCTGAGAGTTCACCAGCTTGCCGATGATGAACAAGACGATGGCGTACATCCACACGTGGTTCGCCAGCACGCCGGCCAGTCCGTGCTCCAGGTCCTCCAGGTGTGCGTGGACGACCGTCTCGGTCATCCAGGCGACCCCGAAGATGGAGAACATGGCGGTGGCTCCGGCCTTGAACACGGCGGTGGAGGCGATCTTGCCGGCCTGCACCTTGCAGGTCAGCAGGATGAGTGCCCCGGCGGCGAGCATGACCATCTGAATGACGAGGTTCATGCTCAGGTGCTCCAGCTCGCCGTTGTCGCCGGTGGGGAACTCGGGACGCAGTACGTCGAAGGCGCCCAGGACGACGACGGCGATGATGGCTGCCAGGAAGATCCCAGTGGCGCGGTAGGCCTCGGGTGAGAACACCTTCCCGATAAGGGTCTCGGAGCTGGAGTGGACGGCGGCGCGGAACTCCGGATCCTCCAGGCGCTTCTGGTACGCCTCGTCCTGGTCCAGGTCCTTGCCGCGACGCATCGACCACAGGGCGGCCAGGAGTACTCCGCACAGGGACGCCGGGATGGAGATCGCCAGGATCTGGAGGACCGACCAGTGCCGGTCGGTGTTCTTGGCGATGATGGAGACCACGGAGACCGTGGCCACGGAGACCGGTGAGGCGGTGATCCCCATCTGGGCGGCGACTGAGGAGGCGGCCATGGGGCGCTCGGGTCGGATGTCCTTCTTGATGGCGATGTCCGCAATGATCGGAAGCATCGTGTAGACGACGTGCCCGGTTCCGCACAGCACGGTGAGGAGCCAGGTGACGCATGGGCCGAGAATGGTGATCTGCTCGGGATGTCGACGCAGGACTCGTTCGGCCATCTGCATCATGACGTCCAGTCCCCCGGACTGCTGGAGAGTGGCTGCGCACCCGATGACGGCCAGGATGGTGAGGATGACATCGACCGGAGCCTCACCCGGCTCCAGACGGAAGCCGAAGACGAGAACCAGTAGGCCGATTCCCGCAATGAGGCCGAGGGCGATCCCGCCCTTCTTCGCCCCGACGATGAGGCAGGTGAGGATGATGCCGACTTGAAGGATGATGCTGAGGGTCTGGAGGGCTGAACTGGCGTCCACGGTGGAACTCCCTCATGAGCAGGGCGGACGGGAGCCGGGGCTCCTCGGGCAGACCGAGGAGCCAGGGTGAGGAACTGACAGGTTGTCAGCACTGTGTCCAGTGTCTCATTCATTGTGCGGGACTATTGTCCCGATCGGTAATATCCGATGACATCGGACGGTGGTGCTGTCTGGGCGCGAACTCACATTCTGGTTTTGCCGCGAAATGTTTACGGTTCGCAAAGCGCATGAGCGCGCTGGTCAGGGCCAATCAGGTGGAGTTAAGATAACGTTCGGTGGCGGCTTCCATGGCCGGTTCCCAGGCCTGCATCGCTACCGCCACTCCCCTCTGTTCCCCCATACTGGTCCGCAGTCGATGCCCGATGCGGCTTGTCCGCAGCGATCGCGTCCGATCGCCGTCGACAGTCATACAGGACTGTGACTGATACCCGAGTCGGCATCGACCGCCAATATCGGTCATGATGGAGTCCTGACCGCAACCGGAGCGTTATCCCCCGCGCCGTCGCGGTATCCAGTCACCTTCTATGACAGTCAACCGAAACGAGGAGCGCGTGGCAGAAGGCACGAACTGGGGCGGACCCAGCCGCCCCGTCGGCAAGAAGCTGTCCCAGAGGGCCAGCGCCGGTCGGCAGGTCCAGGGCAAGGCCTCGGGGCCTGGCAAGAAGTCCGGAAAGGGACGCAGGCCCTCGAAGGCCGAGCGATCTCAGGACGCCGCCTCGGGGCGCAAGCGCCGTTTCTTCAACTACCCTCGCGCCGGTAAGGGCAAGATCCATCGCTGGATCCCCAGCTGGCGGTTCGTCCTGGGCACCTTCCTGCTGGGGGTGCTCAGCATGGTGGGCGCCTTCATGTGGGCCTACAACACGATCAAGGTTCCCAACCCCAGCGAGTTCGCGCTCGCGCAGAGCAGCACGGTGTACTACGCCGACGGCTCGACGGAGATGGGTAAGTTCGCCGAGATCAATCGTGAGTCCGTGGACGCCTCCACCCTGCCGGACTACGTGGGCAACTCGGTCGTGGCCTCCGAGGACCGCACCTTCTACTCCAACAAGGGAGTCGATCCCAAGGGCATTGCCCGTGCTCTGGTGAACAACCTGCGCGGAGGCGACACCCAGGGAGCATCAACGCTGACGCAGCAGTACGTGAAGAACTACTACGTCGACACGACGAGCTCCTACAGCGGCAAGTTCAAGCAGGCCATCATGGCCATCAAGATCGACCGGGAGAAGCCCAAGAAGGCGATTCTGGGGGACTACCTCAACACGGTCTACTTCGGTCGCGGTGCCTACGGTATCGAGGCTGCCTCGAAGTCCTTCTTCGGCAAGCCCGCCAAGGACCTCAGCCCGTCTGAGGCCGCGCTTCTGGCGGGAATCCTGCCATCGCCCAGCGCCTGGGACCCGGCCGAGAACCCGGATAAGGCCCAGGAGCGGTGGGGTCGAGTCCTGCAGTTCATGGCCGACGACGGCTACATCACCTCCGAGCAGTACAACACCGCCAAGCAGGCGGGCATGCCGAAGACTCAAGAGTCCCAGACCAAGCAGGTCTACGCCGGAACCAACGGCTACCTGCTCCAGATGGTGCGCGCCGAGCTGCAGAGCAAGGCCAAGCTCACGCCCGAGCAGGTCGATACGGGTGGTTTCAAGATCATCACCACGATCAACCCGAAGGACCAGGAGGCCGCCGTCAACGCGGTCAACTCCCTGCCTCCGGGAGCCTCACCCAACCTGCGCAAGGCGCTGGTGTCCATCGATCCCAAGACGGGGGGTCTGCTGGCGCTCTACGGGGGCGAGGACTATCTGACCAGCCAGGTCAACACCTCTACTGACGCCATCGCCCAGGCCGGCTCCACCTTCAAGCCCTTCGCGCTGGTGGCAGCCCTGGAGAACGGGTGGTCCTTGGGCAGTGGTTATCCGGCTACCTCGCCAATGACCATTGAGGGGCACGAGTTCCAGAACTTCAAGAACGTCTCACTGAAGTGGGCCAGCCTGACTCAGGCCACGGAGCAGTCGCTCAACACTCCCTACCTTCAGCTCAATCAGGAGCTCATGAATGCCGATGACATCGAGGAGGGGGTCACGGCGAAGGTGGCGAACCGCGCCGGCTACCCGGAGCAGACCGAGGGGCTGAAGACCCCGGAGCAGCGGACTCTCATCCAGAACGTCCTCGGGTCGGCCTCGCCGCACACGATCGACATCGCCTCGGCCTACTCCACCTTCGCCGCGCAGGGCATCAGGCGTGACACCCACATCGTGGCCTCCTTGAAGAACCCCGATGGCACGGACCGTTACAAGGCGGACACCGCTGGTCATCGGGAGTTCGAAGAGGACGTCATGGCGGACACGACCTACGCCCTCCAGCAGGTCGTCTCCGGCGCGAACGGCAGCGCGGACAAGGTGGCCGCCCAGATGGATCGCCCGGTCGCCGCCAAGACCGGGTCGTCGTCGGACAACAAGTCCGCCCAGTTCGTGGGCTTCACGCCGCAGGTGGTCACCGCGGTGACCCTCTACCAGACTGGTACTGACGGCTCCGAGGAGTCGATCGAGCCCTGGGGCGACTACGAGGAGATCACCGGTTCGACCTACCCCGCCGACATCTTCATCAACTACATGAAGGTCGCCCACGAGGGTCTCGAGGTCGAGGACTTCCCGGAGCCGGCCGACATCCCGGCCACCCGTGGCGGAACGGTTCCTGAGACCGCCAACCCCACTGGCGAGCCGGAGGAGGAGGCGACTGCGACCCCCACCGCCCAACCGGAGGCGACGCAGGCTCCCACCGCCGCGCCCACACCCGAGGCGACTCAGCAGGGTACGCCGCAGCCTGAGCGGCAACAGACCAAGGTACCTGAGGCCACAAGTGACTCTGGCGGCGATGGTGGAAACCAAGGCGGCGATGCCGGCGGCAACGGTGGAGACCAAGGCGGTAACGGCGGCAACGGTGGAAACCAGGGCGGCGGCCAAGGCGGGGGCCAGGGCGGCGTCGGCTAGCGCCACTAGTCCACGGCGAATGAGCACCCGCTTGCCGATAGGTGCCTGACGGTGGGCCGACGACGTGTTGCATGGCACGTCGTCGGCCCACCGTCTCGGCTTTCAGGGCCGCCCGGTTGTCCGGTAATGTGGCGAACTGGCTGCGTCGTCGGGCGGATGAACCTGTTTCCGCCAGATGGTGCGCCGCACGCATCACCCTCCTGTCACGGAAGGACCGTGACCGCCACAGACCAGAGGAGGTGGGTACCAAGCATGCGTCACTACGAGATCATGATCATCCTCGACCCCGAGACGGACGAGCGCACCGCCAGCGCGACGCTCGAGAAGCTGCTGCAGGTCGTTCCCAGCAACGGGGGCACCGTGGACAAGGTCGACATCTGGGGCAAGCGCCGGCTGGCCTACGACATCAAGAAGAAGTCCGAGGGCTTCTACGCCGTCGTGGACATGACCACCACGCCCGAGATCGCCCAGGAGCTCGACCGTCAGCTCGGTCTCAACGAGACCGTTCTGCGCACCAAGCTGCTGCGTCCCGAGGCCTGAGCCTCTACCGGGAACGGAGACAACGCCATGGCCGGAGACACCATCATCACCATCGTCGGGAACCTCACCGCGGACCCCGAGATGCGCTTCACGCCCTCCGGGGCAGCGGTGGCCTCCTTCACCGTCGCCTCCACGCCGCGCACCTTCGACCGCCAGGCCGGCGAGTGGAAGGACGGGGAGACCCTGTTCATGCGCTGCTCGATCTGGCGCGACGCCGCGGAGAACGTGGCCGAGTCGCTGACCAAGGGCACACGCGTCATCGTCCAGGGCCGACTGGTCCAGCGCTCCTTCACCACCCGTGAAGGCGAGAACCGCACGGTGGTGGAGATGCAGGTCGATGAGATCGG
This sequence comes from Actinomyces naeslundii, assembly GCF_001956585.1. Classification (GTDB taxonomy): domain Bacteria; phylum Actinomycetota; class Actinomycetes; order Actinomycetales; family Actinomycetaceae; genus Actinomyces; species Actinomyces naeslundii. The sequence goes on from NZ_MSRR01000023.1 coordinate 53,885, forward strand.
CCCCTCACTGCGCTACGCCAAGGCCCAGGTCACCCGCCAGCCCCGCGGGGGTGGCCAGGGAGGCTTCGGCGGAGGTCAGGGCGGTCCCCAGGGCGGCGGCTTCGGCAACCAGAACCAGGGCGGATACAACCAGGGCGGTCCCCAGCAGGGCGGCTACAACGGCGGTGGCGGCTTCGGCGGCCAGGGCCAGTCCGGGTACAACGCCCCTGCCGGCGGCGCCGCGGACGACCCGTGGGCCACGGGCGGCTCCACCTCCTTCGGTGACGAGCCCCCGTTCTGAAGCCGCGACGTCGTCGACCCGTTCCCTCAACCACAATACTTTTCATCTCGTAGAGCGCCCAGGCGCTCAGACCAAGGAGTACCACCATGGCGAAGCCCCAACTTCGCAAGCCGAAGAAGAAGGTCAGCCCCGTCAAGGCCATCAAGGTCGGCACCATCGACTACAAGGACACCGCCACGCTGCGGAAGTTCATCTCCGACCGCGGCAAGATCCGCGCCCGTCGCGTCACCGGCGTCTCCGTCCAGGAGCAGCGCAAGATCGCCAAGGCCGTGAAGAACGCCCGCGAGATGGCTCTGCTGCCCTACTCGAGCTCGGCTCGCTGATCGGAGGCACGCGCAATGACCACCAAGCTCATCCTCACGCACGACGTCTCCCACCTCGGCTCCGCCGGCGAGGTCGTGGAGGTCAAGGACGGCTACGCCCGTAACTACCTCCTGCCCCGCAAGCTGGCCACCCCGTGGACCAAGGGCGCCCAGCGCCAGATCGACCAGATGGCCGAGGCTCGCCGCAAGCGCTCCATCGAGTCCCTCGAGCACGCCCAGACCGCGCGCGCCTGGCTGCAGGAGAACGTCGTGACCGTCTCCGCCACCGCGGGTGACAACGGCCGCCTCTTCGGCGCCGTCACCACCGCGACCCTGGCCGACGCCGTCAAGGCTGCCGGCGGCCCCGCCGTCGACCGTCGCAAGATCCAGGTCGTGCCGCCGATCAAGTCGACCGGCCGTCACAGCGCCTCTGTGCGCCTGCACGCCGATGTCGTGGCCCCCCTCGAGGTCAACGTCGTCCCCGCGCGCTGAGCGCCACCGGGCATCCTTCCGCCGTCGGGCCGGGTCCTCCATGCGGGGACTCCGGCCCGACGGCGTTGTCCGGGGTCGTACAGGGTCGTGCTGGGTCGTGCCGGCGGTCCGGATCGTAGGGTAGGTCGCGAGGTCGTACCCTTAACCCTCAACCTCGAGGCATAAGGCACGACAGCGCGGTCGGGAGCCGGCGGTCATCTCCACAGGTCTGCCACGGGGCGCGCGCTGCGGGCGACGGTGGCGGGGAAGAGAGCCAGGATCCGGTCGCGCAGCACGTCGAGATGCGTGAAGTCCGCCCAGATGAAGCGCTCGATGCGCCAGCCCATGCGCGTGAGGGCGTCCTGGCGCTGCTTCTCCTGCCACAGGTCCTCCGGGGCCCTGTACTTGATCCGCCCGTCGAACTCCGCCAGTACCCGGTATTCCGGGCATGCCTCATCGGGGAAGTAGAGGCGGGAGTGGTGGACATCCGTGATCGCCATCTGAATGCGCGGAGCCGGCAGGCCCAGGGCGCGCACCAACCAGTGCAGCAGTGACTCTCCCGGTGATTCGGTGAAGGCCGAGGCTATGGCGACGACGGCACGGGCGCGCCGGGCCCCGGCACGCGGGCCCTGCGCCGCGATGGCGGCTTGGAGCTGATGCCGGGCAGCCTCGACTCGGCGGCTCGACTGCGCGTACTGGTATCGCGATGGACGGGCGATAGCGCGAAGCGCCGACTCGACCACGCACACCGAGTCGTGGGCGGGAAGGTCAAAGGCGCAGTCGACCGCGGTCCGTCCCAAGGTGCTCACAGGCAGGCCCGAGACGGTGGTGATGTCCTTCTGCGGCAGCGTCAGATGTCGCCGGCGCAGGTACGCGAGGCGCTGCGCTCCCGGTGGGAGGGGGAGCTCCTGGTGGGGATGGTGCGGACTTGAGGGGACGACGACGCTGACATCCGGCTCACGCTCCCGCAACCACAGACCGTGAACGAGTGCGGCCGACTCGTGGCTCAGGCAGCGCGCGGACTTGACCTGAAGGCAGGCGGCCGCGCAACGAGCCAGACTGAGGCGCGCGCCGGCCTCCCAACGGGGCAGGTCCTGAACGCCGATATCCCCATAGACACCACGAAGGAGCCTGACGGGGTTGCGCATGGCGGCCGGTGGGCCAGCGGACGCGACAACGGGCGGCAGCTGAGGCGGTTCGGGATAGGGCTCCATGTCGCAAGCGTGATGGGCGGGTGGGAGAGGTGGCCACCGCAGCATCGGAGCCCTGTGGATGCAGCAGGGAACGGACAGCGCTGTGGCCACGGGGTGACGGCCTCGTGCCGGCGGTCCGGATCGTAGGGTAGGTCGCGAGGTCGTAGCCTTAACCCTCGACCTCGAGGCGTAAAGCACGACAGCGCGGGAAGGGCCGGTCGGCGAGGGGTAGGTCAGTGGCGCCAGCCGGTGCCGCGGGCCCGTAGGTAGGTGGTGGCGCCGCGGGCGGCCATGAAGACCCAGGCGAAGGCGATCCACAGCAGCACCAGGCCCGAGACCGTGCCGACTACTCCCGGCAGTGCGCCGCCGCCGATGAGCAGGGCGAGGGGGACGTAGGGCACCAGCGTCAGCAGGCCCGCCCACGCCAGGTAGCGGCCGTCACCGGCGCCCATGAGCACGCCGTCGAGCAGATAGACGACCCCGGCCAGCGGCAGCGCGCTCGCCGCGACCAGGAGCGTCGGCGTCGCGGCCGTGATGACGCCGGGGTCGGAGGTGAAGGCGTGAGGCAACCAGGCGGCGCCCGCCGCCATGAGCACCCCGATGAGCACGCCGGTTCCAGCACCCCAGGCCAGCAGCCGTCTTAGGAGCTCATCAATGGACCAGCCGGCCGTGGCCGTGGCGGACTGAGTGTCGGTGTCTGCCGCGGTGTCGACCTCGATGTCGCTCGTAGCGGAGTCGGCGTCGGATCTCTGCGCCTGCCCCAGGGCGGTGCCGATGAGGGCCTGTGCCGCCACGGCCAATGCGTCGAGGGCGAAGGCCGCAAAGGTCCACAGGGCGTTCACCACCTGGTGAGCGGCCAGCGACACGTCCCCAAGTGCCGTCGCCGCCCACACGGTCGCCAGGATCGCCACCCTGAGGCTCAGCGAGCGGATGAGCAGAGGGGTCCCACTGCCCAGAGAGGCCCGCAGGCCCTCACGGTGGGGGAGCAGGCCCACGCCGGCCGCCCGGGCCGTCCGGGCAATTGGACCAGCCAGCGCCAGCGCCATGGCCGTCTGCGCGATCGCGGTGCCCGCGCCCGAGCCCGCGATCCCCATCCCGACGCCGTAGAGCAGGATCGCGTTGACGACGATGTTGAGGACCGCCCCACCGGTGGCCACGACGAAGGGCGTGCGCGTGTCCAGCAGACCGCGCAGCACGCCGGTGGCCGCCAGAACCATGAACATGCCCGGCAGCCCCGGGCAGGAGGCGCGTAGGTAGGCAATGGCGGCCTGGGCCACCGGGCCGTGGGCTCCCATCGCCTCAGTCAGCCAGGGGGCGGTCAGTCCCAGGAATGCCCCCGCACCCAGCCCCAGCAGGAGCGCCAGCCACATCCCGTCGACGCCGGCCCGCAGGCCCTCGATGCGGCGGCCGGCACCGAAGAGGCGGGCCGTTGTCGCCGTCGTCGCGTAGGCCAGGAAGACGAATAGACCCACCGTCGTCGTCAGGATCGAGGAGGCCAGAGACAGGCCCGCCAGGCTCACTGCACCGAGGTGGCCCACCATCGCCGAGTCGGCCAGAACGAAGAGCGGTTCGGCGATCAGCGCCCCCAGCGCGGGCAGGGCCAGGGACAGGACCTGGCGGTTGAGGCTGGTGGATGTGGGGCTGCTGGTGTCGGGCACGGCCCCATTGTGGACTACGGCAGGTGACCGGAGACCATTGGCCTGGGCCGACCGCCCTTGCTGCCCAAGCGGTCCTCATGACCAGGTTGAGGATCAGGTTGAGGATGAGCTCTTCACCTCACGTCCTCGATGTGATCGATCGGGCGAACACCCCGATACCGCTGGAGGATCGCACAACGATCTTCCCTAAGGGAAGGTAGGTAAATTATGAAAGAGCGCTGAGGGTTTGGCGTGTGGGGCCGTTTCTGACCGAGGTGCTCACGGTCTGGGGATAACTGGTTCAGACACCCGTGTAGGAGACCCACAAACGGCGTGGACCTCAAGTCGAAGGTCATGTTTGTCCACAGGTTTACCCACTTGTCCACAGATCACATTGTGATGTCGTGGGAAGTACCTATAGAAAGTCTGAACTCCCATCATGGCGTTATTGCAACGAAAAATCGATGTCCTCCAGTGGTGTGGTGCCAGGTGCACACATCTGTGTCCACAGGCGTCGCGTCTGTGTCCCCAGGCATTGGGGGCCTTCCCACAGGTGGGGTGCCGATATCCCCAGTGGCGGTGAACTTGAGAGTTTGCGAGGTCCCCACGATGGCGTTATCGTCACGCGCGCGCTCTACGCGGGCGAGCGTCTTCCTGGCGGGGCGCGACGTCGTCGGGGGCGCTAGGACGGGCCGGTGCCAGCCGGTGTGATAGTGCGGAAGGTGGCCGGATGGACAACGGCATGGGCGCTCAGGCCGGCTCGGGCGGTGCCGACAGCGGAAGCGTCCGCACCGATAGTGCCGCCTTCGACCGTCTCCCGCCTCAGGACCTTGAGGCCGAGATGGCCACGCTGGGCGGCATGCTCCTGAGCAAGGAGGCCATCACCGACGTCATCGACGTCCTGCGTGGTCCGGAGTTCTACCGCTCGGCCCACGAGTCGATCTTCGACGCGATCGTCGAGGTCTACAACCGCTCCGAGCCCGCCGACCCGCTGATCGTGGCCGATGAGCTCTCCCGGCGCGGTGAGCTCGAGCGCATCGGTGGCGCGCCCTACCTGGCCTCCCTCATGGCCACCGTGCCCACGGCCGCCAACGCCGGCTACTACGCCCGCATCGTCAAGGACAAGGCGCTCATGCGCGGCCTGGTCCAGGCCGGCACCCGTATCACCCAGCTGGGGTACTCCACCGACGCCGGCGACATCGCTGAGCTCGTCACGCTGGCCGAGGCCGAGGTCTACTCGGTGGCCCATCACGAGGGGGAGAAGGAGGACTACGTCGCCGTCTCCGAGCTCCTGGGGGAGGCCAATCTTGAGATCGAGGCCGCCCAGAACCGCGAGAACGGGGCGCTGACCGGAGTGCCCACCGACTTCATCGAGCTCGATGAGCTCACCGGCGGGCTCCACCCCGGACAGATGATCATCGTGGCCGCGCGCCCTGCCATGGGGAAGTCCACGCTCGCCGTGGACTTCTGCCGCTCGGCCTCGATCCACCACGGCATCACCAGCTGCTACTTCTCCTTGGAGATGGGGCGCATGGAGCTCATGATGCGCATCCTGGCCGCCGAGTCCAGCGTGGACATGAACAAGCTGCGCGGTTCTCGCCAGATGGAGGACCGGGACTGGACCGACGTCGCCGTGGCCTACAACCCCGTCTCCAACGCGCCGCTGTTCATCGACGACTCGCCCAACCTCACCATGCCGGAGATCCGCTCCAAGGCGTTGCGCATGAAGCAGCAGCACAACCTGGGGCTCATGGTCATCGACTACCTCCAGCTCATGAGCTCGGGCAAGCGGGTCGAGTCGCGTCAGCAGGAGGTCTCCGAGTTCTCCCGGTCCCTCAAGCTGCTGGCCAAGGAGCTGGAGATCCCGGTGATCGCCGTCGCCCAGCTCAACCGCGGTCCCGAGCAGCGCACCGGTAACAAGCCCCAGATGAGTGACCTGCGCGAGTCCGGCTCCCTGGAGCAGGACGCGGACATCATCATCCTGCTGCACCGCCCGGAGTACTACAACAACGAGGAGCGCCCGGGCGAGGCCGACATCATCGTGGCTAAGCACCGTAACGGGCAGACCCGCACCATCCCGGTGGCCTTCCAGGGGCACGTGTCGCGCTTCGCTAACATGGCGCGCGACGTCACCCCTGAGCCCGCCTACGAGTAGGCCGGTTCGGCAGGGGGTGGGGCCGGGAGTCGGACTGTGCGCAGGCGCAGGACGCCCACGGCCCAGCTCGCCGCCGTCAGCAGGACGGCCATGGCGGCGCCGTGCGCCAGCCCGCGGTGCAGGTAGGCGCCGGTGTCCTGCCCCAGGTTCTCCACGACGACGCTCGCCAGCTCCCGGGTCGACCACAGCGGCAGGACGCGGGTCCAGCCCTCGGAGGGATCAACCAGCACCTGCACCGCCATGACCGACAGCAGCAGAAGAGCCCCCTCCAGGTCCCGCGGAACCAGAGCAGCCGCCAGGGAGCCCAGGGGAGTGGCGACGGTGGCGGTCAACAGCAGCATGACCGGCACCGCACTCGGGTGGGTGAGCTCGTCGCCGATCGTGATCAGGACGAGGCCGCTGTAGAGCAGGCCGATGATCCACCCGAGCCCGAGCACCGCGAGGTAGCGGCCCAGCAGCAGGGTTGCGGGTGGAGCTCCACTCACAGCGAGGCGGCGGTCCACTGAGCGGGACGAGACCTGCGTGAACAGCGCCAGCGTTGCCGTCGCCCAGCCCAGGCCGATCGACAGGAGCCGGATGGCGGTCCAGTGCGTCTCGAGGCGCACCAGGTAGAAGGTCAGCGGCAGCAGAGTCGCCAGCGCGAGGGCACCGCGCCGTCGGGCGAGCTCACGCAGGGTGATGAGCGCGACCAGGCCCGTGGTCGCGGCCGTCGACCGGAACCGGGCGTCCTCGGCGTGGTCCCACTCGGTGTGCGGTGTGGACTGGTCAGGCGGCGTGCTCATGCGGACTCCTTTCGACGTTCCCGTCGGGGCATTCGGTGGGTTGTCCGGCCTGTGTCCTCCTGCGGGGCCGGCAGCTCGACGACGCGGTCGACCAGGTCGACGTCACGCAGCAGGTGGGTGACCAGCAGGACGCCTGCACCCGAGGCTCGCCAGGCCGAGATGAGGGCCCACAGGTCCTCGTAGGCCAGGGCGTCCAGGCCCTGGTAGGGCTCGTCCAGCAGGAGCAGATCGGGTGCGTCGAGCTGGGCGAGAGCGACGTTGAGCTTCTGCTGGGTCCCGCCCGAGAGCGTCCCGGCGGTCTGGTCTCCGCGAGCGGTCCAGCCCAAGCGGGTGAGGAGGCGGTGTCCCGTAGAGACGGAGCGGCCTTGCCGGATCCCGCGTGCCGCCCCGAAGAGCCGGAGGTGCTCGTCCACCGTCAACAGTGGCGCCAAGGAGTCGAGCTGAGGCGCGTAGCCGAAGTTCGGCGTCCTCTCGATGCTCCCACCGCTTGCGCGCAGCAGGCCTGCGCAGAGTTGAAGCAGGGTCGACTTGCCGGCGCCGTTGGCTCCGACGACGGCGACGACCTCGCCCCGGTGGATGGTGAGGTTGATGCCGGACAGGACCGTGTGCCTGCCTCGGCGCGCGGAGACGTCTCTCAGGCGCAGGACGACGGGAGCGGCCACGGTGGGCGCGGGTACGTCAGCCTGGTAGTCCCGCAGCGCAGAGGCGACCTCGCGCGCGTAGAGGACCGCCGGACCGTACAGGTCGCCGGGTGTCACTCCGGCTGCCTCGGCCTCGGCCCGGGTTGAGGCGGCCGTGCGCTCGACCTCGCAGGTCGGCAGGCCGCGGGAGGCGAGCTCCGCCTCGAAGCTTCGGTACCAGTCGGCCATCGTGTCCGGCACCGGGTCCCTGGCTTGCTCGGGCCGGCTCATGAGGGGGCCTCCGTGCGTACCTTCCGGCCCTCGATGAGAGCACCGACCGCCGTGGAGAAGGTTCGCCACTCGGCCCGTCGCGCGGCGAGCTCTGTGTGCCCGGCGTCGGTCAGCTCGTAGTACTTGCGGGCGGGTCCGGAGGTGGAGGGGCGCCAGGAGACCGCGACGAGGCCGCGCTTCTCCAGGCGCATGAGAGCCGGGTAGAGCGTGCCGCCGGGCACCTCGTCCAGCCCGGCGACGGCGAGCCGCTGTGCCAGGGACAGGCCGTAGTCGGCGTGCTCGGCCAGCAGTGAGAGCAGACAGGGTTCCAGGAATCCGCGCAGGAGGCGTGCTGCTGATGAGTCCATGGTTTATAGGCTACCTAGTTACTAGATAATCTATCTACCGATGGTGAAAGTCCGCCGCCGACGGAGCTGGAGACCGTCGGCGGCGGATGGTGAAGCGGGAGGATCGGTGAGGAACCGAGGGGTGCCTCGGTAGCGAGGCCTCAGGCCGGCCGGTACTCGCCCTGGTAGACGTAGAGGAAGGGCATGTTGCCGCGCAGCCCGTGCCGGATGGAGGAGGAGACGACCTCCTTGGCGGTGACGGCGGCCTGAAGCGGGGTGGCGCCCTTGGCGAGCTCGGCGGTCACCGCAGCGGCCAGGGTGCAGCCGGCGCCGTGGACGCGCTCGGTGCCCACGGCCTCAACCTCGAGGACCTCCAGGGTGGTGCCGTCGTAGAAGACGTCCAGCGCGGTGCCGGTACCCAGTGACGGGCCGGCCTTGGCCAGGACATTGGGGACGCCCTGGTCGTGGATGCGCTTGGCGGCGTCCTTGAGCTGCTCGACGGTGGTGATCTCCTCCATGCCCGCCAGCGTGGCGGCCTCGAAGAGGTTGGGGGTGGTCATCGTGGCGCGCGGCAGGATCTTGGTGCGCAGGGCGTTGTCCACCTCGAGAGCGCCCCCGAACTCCTGGCCCTTGCAGATGAGGACCGGGTCGAGCACCACGGCGGGGAAGTCGTAGGTCTCCAGGGCCTGCTCGACGACATCGATGGTGGGCGCCGTGCCCAGCATGCCGATCTTGACGGCGTCGACGCGCGAGTGAACGGCGGCGCAGGTCTCGATCTGGTCGGCGATGACGCCGGGGTCCACCGGGACGAAGCGGTGGTTCCACCCGTCCTTGGGGTCCATAGAGACGATGCAGGTCAGGGCCGTGCATCCGTAGACGCCGAGGGTGTGGAAGGTCTTGAGGTCGGTCTGGGCGCCGGCGCCGCCCGAGGCCTCGGAGCCGGCGATGGTCAGGGCGATGGCAGTCATGGGTCAAGCCTGCACCGGCCGGGGCGCACGAGCCAAGCCGGGCCGGTCGTATGGAACCGGCCCGGCTGGGTTGGTGCGCTGTGAGCGGCCGCGGGCTTAGGCGTTGGCGATGGTCCAGCGGTGGCCGCGGTGCGCGTCCTTCTCAGCCTCGTCCACCAGGGCGACGGCGAAGTCGGCCACGGAGATCTCGCTGCCTGCGGGCTGGTCGCCGCCCTCGGTGTAGGTGCCGGTGCGCGGCTTGTCGGTGAACTCCGGGGCGGGGGAGAGCAGGGTCCAGTTCAGGGCGCTGCCGGCCTCGCGGTAGAGGTCGAGGACCTCGGCGAAGGCCAGGGCCTCTGTCTTGTACTCCTCAGGGAACCCGGGGGTGTCCACCAGACGGGTGCCGTCGGGCGTGAGTAGGGAGCCGGCGCCGCCGACGACGATGAACCGACCGGTAGGGGCGGTGGCGATGAGGGTCCGGTGAGCGTCGATGACGGGCTGGGCGGACTCTCCGCGACCGGCGGAGACCGTGATGACGGTGGCGTCGGAGCTGTTGATGAGGTCGACCACGGCCTGCGTGTCGGCCAGGGTGAGGGTGACGTCCTGCGTAGCGCCCTCGGCGTGACGGCCCGAGCGCGAGGCGGAGACGACCTCGTGGCCGCGGCCGGCGGCCTCGGCGACGGTGGCCGAGCCGACCATTCCGGTTCCTCCGATGATGGCGATCTTCATGACTTCCTCCTGAGCGGGTGAGGTGGCTGGTACGTGAGGCGACGTGTTCGGTGCTTCGCGATGACTTGATGGTATGATCAAGATACTGAGTACCTCAAAGTAACTAAGGGAGTGTGTCGTGTCACAGGAAGTGGGGCTGGTGGCAGAGCAGGCGGTGCCGGTCACGAGTAGGTCGGGGGTCTCGGTGCGGACCGACGCCGCCGAGCGCAGCAGCATGGCTGCGAGCCTCGGTGGCGACGCCGCGGTCTTCGACTTCGACATCCTCTCGCCGGCCTGCCCGTCGCGTACGGTGCTGCGCCATGTCGTCGACCGCTGGACGCCGCTGGTGGTGACGGTCCTGGCCGACGGGCCGAGCCGTTTTGGGCAGCTGCGCGCGCGAGTCGGCGGGGTGACGCCCAAGGTCCTCACCCAGACGCTGCGATCCATGGAGCGCGACGGCCTGGTGACACGCACCCAGCTGCCGGGCGTGCCGCCGCGCGTCGACTATGAGCTGACCGACCTGGGCCGCAGCCTCCAGGCGCCCATCGACGCGCTGCGCACCTGGATCGAGGCCAATTCCGCCCGGATCCTGGCCCACCGCGAGTCCTACGACGCCGTCGGATCCTGACGTCCGGCGCTCGCGGAGCCACGGTGTCCCCGCCTGATCGAGAATGTCCCCACCGGTGGGCCGCTCTCCGTCTACGATCGATCCCGCTGGTGGGACGGTGAGCAAATCAGTACCGTAGCGGCGTTGAATCGGGGACCATAGATCTATGAGCGCCGCCACTTCCCTCCCGCCATCCCTCGATGACATCGTCTTTCACATCCTGGACCCGCTTGAGGCCGCCGAACGCGACGTCTTCCTTACGCGCGCGGAGGCTTGGTACCCCGACCTCCTCGATGGGCTCACCACCCTCTACGGCACCGCCGCCGAGGAGGAGGCGCTCAATCTGCTGGCCTTGGCCGCTCGGGCCTACGTCGAGCGCGAGCATGAGCTGTGCCGTCTGGACCTGGCCCGCACCCTCGACCCCGCCTGGGCACAGCACCCCGGCCGTATCGGATACGCCGCCTATACCGAGCGTTTCGCCGGCACCCTGCGCGGCGTGGAGGGCCGCATTGACTACCTGCGCGAGCTGGGCGTCACCTACCTCCACCTCATGCCCCTGCTCACCCCGCGCCCCGGCGACTCCGACGGCGGCTACGCGGTGGCCGACTACCGCACCGTGCGCCCCGACCTGGGCACCATGGACGACCTCGAGCACCTGGCCGGCGAGCTGCGCGCCGAGGGCATCTCGCTCGTGGTGGACCTCGTCCTCAATCACGTGGCCGCCGAGCACGAGTGGGCGGTACGGGCGCGCGCCGGTGAGCAGCGCTACCGCGACTACTTCCTCATCTTCCCCGACCGCACCGAGCCCGATGCCTACGAGCGCACCCTCCCGGAGGTCTTCCCCGACTTCGCCCCCGGCAACTTCACCTGGGACGACGGCGTGGGCGGCTGGGTGTGGACCACCTTCAACTCCTTCCAGTGGGACCTCAACTGGCGCAACCCCCACGTCATGGCCGAGTTCGCCGGCATCGTCCTGGACCTGGCCAACCGCGGCGTCGAGGTGCTGCGCCTGGACGCCATCGCCTTCACCATCAAGCGCAAGGGCACCGACTGCCAGGGCCAGCCCGAGGTCCACGCCATCACCGAGGTCCTGCGCGCACTGACCCGCATCGCCTGCCCCGCCGTCGACCTCAAGGCCGAGGCGATCGTGGCCCCCACCGAGCTCCTCCAGTACCTCGGCCAGGGTAAGTACACCGGCAAGGTCTCCGACCTGGCCTACCACAACTCCCTCATGGTCCAGATCTGGTCCATGCTCGCCGCGCGCGACACGACGCTGGCCGTCGAGGCGCTCCAGAACCTGCCCACCGAGCCGTCCACAGCCACCTGGATCACCTACCTGCGTTGCCACGACGACATCGGCTGGGCCATCGACGACGACGACGCGGCCGCCGTGGGTCTTGGCGGTTACGACCACCGGGCCTTCCTCGCCGACTGGTACAGCGGCGAGTACCCCACCTCCGACGCCGCGGGCCTCGTCTTCCAGCACAACCCGGCCACCGGGGACCGACGCATCGCCGGAACGGCAGCCTCGCTCATTGGGATCGAGGCCGCCGCCGAGGCCTGGGAGGGCATCACCGACACGACCCCCGAGCACGAGGTCGAGTCGCTGTGGACCTGGCGCGAGGAACGGATCCACGCCCTGCGCATGGCCCACGCCATCCTCTACGGGTGGGGCGGCATCCCTGTCCTGTGGAGCGGCGACGAGCTCGCCCAGCCCAACGACCCCAACTGGGACACCGAGCCCGGTCACGAGGCCGACTCGCGTTGGGCCGGGCGGCCCCGCCTCGACGAGGCCCGGATGGCCAACCGGCACGACCGCTCCACCGTCGAGGGGCGCGTCTTCACCGACCTGACGCATATGGCGCGGGTGCGCGCCGGCCTGCCCCAGCTCGACGCCGTCGTGCGTTCCCAGGTGCAGGACGTTGACGACCCTGGGGTACTGGTGACCTACCGCGACCACCCGCGCGGCAGCTTCGTGGGCGTGTACAACGTGACGCCGCAGTGGCGCTCGGTGGCCGCCGACCAGCTCGCCCGGCTCGGGGTCATGGGTGCCACCGACGTCCTGACCGACACGGTCCCCTTCGGGTCAACCTCACTGGAGGGGGCGGGGGACGGGCGAGTGCCCGTACCGCCCTACGCCGCCTGGTGGCTGGTGCGCCCCACCGACTGACGGCGAATCGGCGCGAGCTCGTCGAAACTTGGGAGCCCGGGTACCGGGCATGCATCATGGGGATGTGACCAGCCGTGGACTCTCCATCTCGACACAGCCCCCCGTCGTCGCCAGCCCTGCCGACTCGGCGAGCCCCGCTGCCGCCGGCGTGTCGGCTCTCGCTCCGGAGACCGCCCTCATCTCCACGGCCCTGGACTCGGCCACGCCCGCCGCGCTCCTCGCCGGGGCGATCGACGTGGAGCAGGCACCCCGCCCGCTGAGCGTCTTTGACCTCATGCGCATCGGCATCGGCCCCTCCTCCTCCCACACCGTGGGCCCCATGCGGGCCGGGCGCGCCTTCAGCCGGGAGCTGGCCGAGGCGGTCCGCCCAGGCGGCACGGGGGCGTCCGACGGCGAGTGCGACTCCCGGGCCGTCGGTGCCGGTCTCCCTCAGCCCACCCGCGTCACCGTCGAGCTCTACGGCTCGCTCGGCGCCACCGGACGCGGGCACGCCACCGACCGCGCCGCCGTCATGGGCCTGGCCGGCTACGAGCCCGAGACCGTCCCAGCCGTCGTGTGCGAGTCCCTCATGGAGGAGGTCGAGGCCGCCGGCGAGCTGGTGGTCGACGGCGTCGGCCCCGTCCCCTTCAGCCCAAGTGCCGACATCCACTTCCTGCCCGGGCGGGTCCTGCCCTACCACGTCAACGGCATGACCCTGACCGCCTACTGCGCCAGCGGCGCCGAGATCCTGCGGCGCACCTACTACTCCGTGGGCGGCGGCTTCGTCATGGAGGACGTCGGTGCTCCCGGATCGCCGTCGATCCAGGCCCTGGCGACCGCCTCTGCCACTCAGGCCCACGCCACCCCCGCGCCCTTCCCCTTCACTACGTCGGCCGCGATGCTGGCGATCTGCGAGCGCGAGGGGCTGAGCGTGTCCGACGTCGTCCTGGCCAACGAGCTCTCCGCCCGCAGCCGGGAGGAGGTCATGGCTTACCTGGACCGCCTGCGCGCCACGATGCGCGCCTGCATCGAGGCCGGCATGAACGCCGAGGGCATCCTGCCCGGCGGGCTCGGGGTGCGCCGCCGCGCCAAGGCCCTTCACGAGCGGCTGCGTGCCCAGTCGACTGGTCCGGCCGCCGCCTTCACCATGGCCGACCCCCTGCGCGGCATGGACTGGGTGGACCTGTTCGCGCTCGCGGTCAACGAGGAGAACGCCGCCGGGCGCCGCGTGGTCACCGCCCCCACCAACGGCGCGGCCGGCATCGTCCCGGCGGTTCTGGCCTACTACGAGCGCTTCATCCCCGGGGCCGACGACGACGGCGCCCGCCGCTTCCTGCTGGCCGCCACCGCCGTGGGCGGACTCATCAAGACCAACGCCTCCATCGCCGGGGCCGAGGTGGGCTGTCAGGGGGAGGTCGGCTCGGCCTCCTCGATGGCGGCTGCCGGCCTGGCCGAGGCCCTGGGCGGGACGCCCGCCCAGGTGGAGAACGCCGCCGAGATCGCCATGGAGCACAACCTGGGGCTTACCTGCGACCCCGTGGGCGGGCTAGTCCAGATCCCCTGCATCGAGCGCAACGCGGTGGCCGCAGTCAAGGCCATCAACGCCGCCCGCATGGCCCTGTGGGGCGAGGGCCGGCACGCCGTCAGCCTCGACACCGTTATCGAGACGATGCGCCAGACCGGCGAGGACATGCTCGCCAAGTACAAGGAGACCTCCCGCGGCGGACTGGCCGTCAATGTCGTGGAGTGTTGAATTAATCAGCGAGTACTGTCATCGAGTATTGACGTGTTCACGAGACTCTATCAGTTCATATAGTTGAATCTGTTTACTTCAAGCTGTATCGAGTGTTACCTCCCTATTAAGTATTGTAGTTGAGCTGTAGGATTTGTTGTGTTAATCTGCGATTAGTTGCGTCCACTGTAAAGGAAGTGTGGCACATGTCGGACACTATTGTCGCATCGATTATTGGTGTTGTTGGGGCGGTAATTGCCGCTCTTGTGTCGACGATGATGCCGTCCAGAAAAAATAAAGGAAGTGATGGAGATCAGATCTACATCGCTGGGAATAGGAATGTGGCAACTATAAATAAACATGACAATAGGACGTACAACACCTATAACATCTATCCCTCTAGGGCGACCTCGTCAAATGACGATGCATTTATTCTTATAATCTCCGCCGTTGCGATACTTGCATGTATTCTTGTCGGAGTGGGGGTTTTTGGGGACTTAATTTTGACCGGAGCCGCCACTATGGGCAGCGTCTTCATGCTGTTTTTGCTGATTTTTTCCTTAATCGGGAATGTTTCAGTGAAAAGAATTTATCTTCTTGGTTACTTTCTGTTCGGTGTCTTGCTCTGGGTTTCGGTTCATCGTGTCACTACGTCAAATGTATTTTTGGTGCTTAAGAATGCTGTGAGATCGGGTAGTTTTACCCAGAGGGCATCTGCTGCGTTTAGTGTGGGTTCTGCGGGTCACGCAGTTGCGATAGTATTTATCTTGGTTGTGTTCTCTGTCTTTATCGCAATGTGGTCTGGGGTTGCTATATTAATCAAATACAATAATGTAAAATGTAGTACGAAAGAAGAGGGTGGGAAGGAGTTTATTTCCTGCCTGATCGCTATGGTTATGCTGGCTATTTCGTGTTTTGGCGATTTAATCGGATCTTGGATCAGTTGGCTGGGTCAGGTAAACATAGGAACTTGATTGACGTCCAAAGGTGGGGGCCGCAGCGTTGCGCTGCGGCCCCCATTCGGTGTCCAGCCCGGGTCAGCTGCTCTGAGCGGTGCTGGACTGGCTGTTCGACTTGCTGTTCTGGTTGCTGGACTGCTGCCCGCCACCGGGCTGACCGCCCTGGCCTCCCTGACCGCCCTGGCCACCGCCACCCATCTGGCCGCCCATCCCGGCCGACAGTGCCGAGGCCGTTCCCGTGGCCGAGCCGCCAGACGACGTCGCCACCGTGTACTGCTGGCCCTCCGTGAGTCCCAGCACCGTGATCGCCTCAGCCGTGAAGTCCACCTTGAGCGAGGCCACCTGGGACCCGGAAGCATCCGTGACGGTCAGCGTGTCCCCCGCGCTCACCGACGGCGAACCGGTCACCCCCACGAGCTGGGTCTCGCCGTTGGCGTCCACCGAGCCGTCCATTGCGCCGGCCTGCCCCGAGACCACCACGATCCCACCCTTGACGTAGGCCGAGCCGTTGGAGTCGATACCGTCGGAGGAGGCGTAGGAGACCTCCACCTCGCCGCCGCTGATCGTGAGCACCGAGCCGTCGTCGGACTCGGAGTCGGCGTTCTCGTGCCCCTCGATGACGTGGTCGCCGTTGGAGGCGTTGATGCCGTCGTCGCCGGCCGCGATGGACAGCTCCCCGCCGGCCACGTTGATGAACGGCGCCTGCAGCCCCTCGTCGGCCGCGTTGACGGTGATCGTCCCGGAGTCCTGCGTGTAGCTCACCCCGGCGTTGATGCCCTTGGGCGAGGGCGTCGAGGAGTCCGCCGTCGACTCCTGCCCGGGCGGTGCCTGCTCCTCAACGGTGGCGTTGGCCTGCCCTCCGCCGGCCGTGATCGTCAGGGTCGTGTCCTTCACGGTGATGTCCGTGGTCGCCGAGATCGCGTCGTCGGTGGAGGTCAGCGTGACGCTCGCCTTGCCCAGGGAGATGAAGCCCTTCGTCTCATCGTCGCCCTCACTGGACTTCAGGGCGTCGCCGCCGGCCTCCACCATCAGCGTCCCGGACTCCACCACCAGGTAGTCCTTGCCGCGCAGGCCGTCGTCGGCGGCCTTGACCTTGATGGTGGTGCTGCCGGTGATGATGAGGCCGTTCTTGGAGGAGATACCGTCCTTGTAGGAGCCGGTTACGTCCAGCTGGCCGGTCCCGGTGACGGTGAGCGTGTCGGAGGAGAACAGGGCCGCGGTGGCCTCCTGCCCCGAGGCGTAGCTCGCGCCGTCAGTCAGCGTGTTCTTGGAGTCCTTGGCCAGGACCACGATCGCGTTGCCGGCGTCCTGGATGTCGATGGCCGGCCCGTCCGAGCTCGTGATGCTCGCGCCCTTGAGGACCAGGCGCACGTCGGCCTTGGGAGCGTTGACGACGATCTGCCCGTTGTTGAGCTCGCCGCTGATGACGTAGGTGCCGCCGCCGCTGATGGTGACAGTCCCGCCGTCGACCTTCACGTTGCCCGACGCCGACCCGCTGGCCGAGGCCGAGGAGCCCGACAGCGTGATCGTGGTGGCCGACGAGGTGTCTGTGGTCCCGGCGTCGTCCTCAGAGCTCGAGGCATCCTCCACCGAGGCGTTGGCGCCCAGGATGTCGGAGACGCTGGCGCCGGTCGACGCCGTGGCGACCGCTGAGGAGATCGTCGTCCACGTCGTGTCCGACTTGCTCGAGCTGGAGGCGCTGGCGTTGCTGGAGGCCGAGGAGGTCGAGCAGCCGGCCGCCAGGGCGATCGCGGCCAGGAATGCGACGGCTCCGGTCGCGCGACGGCGGAGTCGGTTGAGGGGCTTGGTCGTCATCGTCTTGGTGGTCTTCATGGTTTCTGGGCCTCTTCTTCTCGGGTCCGGTGTCGGATCATGGGTGGTCTGGGTGCAGCGCTCAGGCGGCGTTGAGGCACTCGAGGCTGGAGCGGTCGGTGCCGAACAGGCCGGCGAGCTCGTGGGTCAGGGTCCGGTACCACCTGTTGGCGGGCAGCTCGGGGTGGAGCAGCGCCATGCCGGTGGCGTACTTCGAGATGCGGGTGGGGCGGTATCCGGCCTCCCACAGGGCGCGGTCCGCGGGTGATGGTGTGGCCGGGTTCTTCGTCTCGACGACGGCGATATCCGCCACCGACACCGGCTCGCCCTCGTTGATGGCCGCGGCCAGGTGGGCCGGGCGCAGCGCCTGCGGGCTCATGGGGACTCCGACGATGGTCCCGGCGGAGCTCCCCGCGGGGGCTGCCGGACCCAGGCGCCGCCAGGTCAGGGCCGTGTCGATGGTGGCTCGGGCCTCGGCGCGTGGCAGGTGCAGGGTGGTGCGCTCGTAGGTGGTCGTCAGCACTGGCCGTAGTGCTGCTGCGACCTCACGCGCCGCCGCCGACCCGGTCACTCCCGCGCCCGCCAGGCAGGCCGCCACGAAGGCGCGTCCCGGTCCGGTGAGGCGGGAGGCGTCGTCGGCGTAGTAGCCCATGCGTCGCTTGACGGTGGAGCCGCGCGCGCCGCAGGTCTTGACCTCCAGGAAGCACAGGCCGGAGTCCAGGTAGGTGCGGGTGCGCACCTTGAAGCGTCGACGCCGCTTGCGGGCCGCGAGCATGAAGGCCTCCAGCCCCGGAGTGTCGAAGTAGGTCGAGGTGTAGGAGAAGCGGCGCCGTTCGTCGATGGCCAGGACCCGGGCGTGGGGTGCGAGGCCGTCCACGAGGTTCTGTGCGCAGGTCAGCGGAACCAGGTACTTGCGGTCCACGCGGGTCAGCAGGCCGGCGGCGCTGTTGAGCTCGGCGAGGGTGGTCGTGGTCAGGTGATTCGTGCTCAGAGGCATGGCAGTCGTTCGTGTCATCTCGTTCTCGCAGTCCTCTGATCTCAGCGTGCGGCGACGCTCTGCTGCCCGGCGGAGCGGGCGACGTACTGGGCGGTCGGAGTGATGGTGACGGGCTGGGCGTCCGCCTGGTCGGCGTGGGCGCCGGTCTGCACGGCGCTCAGGCGTGTTCCGGCCCAGGACCGGGAGGCTGGGACAGCAGGCGTGCTGACCGGCTCGGTCGCCGGACTCGAGGCGGGGACGACGTCGTCGGAGAACCGGGAGTCCTGAAAGGCTCGGGTGGCTTGGGCCTCCAGCTCGGCGGGAGTCTGGCGAGGTACCCGGAAGCGGACGTCGACGATGGTGGTGTCGTTGACCAGGTCGAGGCGCTGGACCTCGACCGAGCGGACCTGCCCGCCCAGAGTGCGCTCCAGGTGGGCGACGAGGGCGGTCTCGTTGGTGATGGCGTGGTCGAGGACGATCACCTGGTGACGGTTGCGGCGCATGAGGGCGGGGTGGTCACCGATCCACAGGGCGGCGACGACGGTGCCCATGAGGGCGGCCACCATCGCGATCGGTGCGGTCTGGATCCCGCCGAGCAGGCCCAGGGCCAGGGCCGCGAAGAAGTAGGCGACCTCGTGCTGGGCCAGCTCGGTGGAGCGCAGGCGAATGATGGACAGGACGCCGAAGAGCCCCAGTCCCAGGCCGGCTGCGACGCTCGCCGTCGACAGCAGCAGGGTGACTGCCAGGACACCGACGTTGACGCCGATGTAGGCCGCCATGAGGTCCTTGCGCGAGTGGCGGGGGGCGTAGAGCGCGCCGACCAGGACGGCGAGGGCGATCAGGTCGGCAGCGATGTAGGTCAGGGTGGTCAGGCTCATCGGGAGGCTCCTGTCGGGTCATTCGGACCGGGGGTGGGGCCTGCCGAGGTGGGCGTCTGAAGACCGAGCAGGTGTTCTGGGCGCGCCGTGCGGCGTGGCTCCGTCCGGTGAATAACAGTCAAGGGGCGCATTCCATGAGCCGGCTGTGAAAGCGACAAGGGTGAGGCATGACTTGGTCGGCCGCCGGTGTGAAGCGACGAACAGCGCCTCCGGGGCGGGCGGGGCCCGCGACGTCCGGAGGCGCTGGTGAGAGGGTGAGACTGTGGGTGAGCGGATGGCTGCTGTTCAGGCCGCCATCTGGCGCAGCGGGACCTGACGCCGGTAGCGCCCCAGGTCCCGCTTGATGGTGCGGTTCCACCGGTTGGTGGGCAGGTTGGCGTACAGCAGCGCCATGCCGGTGGCGTACTTCGAGATGCGGGCCGGCCGGTGACCCCGGCGCCACAGGAGCCGGTCCGTGGGGGAGGCCGTGGACGGGTTCTTCGTCTCGACGACGTTGAGGTGGCCCACTGACACGCCCGTCTTGAGACGCCGCCCGTCGGGGTCGAACAGGTCCCAGGTGAGTTCGGTGTCGAAGGTGGCTCGGGCCTCGTCATGGGGCAGGTGCAGGGTGGTGCGGCTGTAGGTGGAGTCCATGACCGGAACGAGGGCCTGGGCGATGGTGCTCGCCTCGTCCAGGGAGCAGGTGGAGGACTCCACCAGGCGCTCGATGACGAACAGGCGGCCGTCGGGTGTGATGCGGTCGGCGTCGTCGGGATCGTACTTGAAGCGGTCCTTGACGGTCGCCTCGCGCGACCCGTTGGTCTTGACCTCCAGGAAGCACAGGCCGGAGTCCAGGTAGGTGCGGGTACGGATCTTGTAGCGCCGACGACGCTTGTAGGCGGCCAGGAAGTAGGCGTCCAGACCGGGGGTGTCGAAGTAGGTCGAGGCGTAGCGGAAATGGCGCAGGCCGTCGATCTGGAGGACCTGCGCTCGCGGGGCGAGATGGTTGACGACCTCCTGGGTGGCGCCGGGGGGCACCAGGTACTTGCGGTCGATGCGGGTCAGGAGGCTGGCTTCGGAGTTGAGCTCGGCGAGGGTGATCGTGTCGATGCCGTCGGTGTTCGGCACGGTGCAGTCCTTTCCGGGATCGGGGGCTTCATCTGGGGCGGGCGGTGCTGGAGGGACAGTGGTGGTCAGACGACGGTGCGGTGGTTGTGCGGCGCCGACGTCGTGGTGCTGAGGTGATGGAACCGGTGCTCAGTTGTAATGGGGGTGCACCATGGGTGGCGGCGGGGTTGTGGACTGGGCGCGCTGCTGGGAGGCGTGCTGACTCCGGTTCCCGGTGATCCAGTCGTACCGGGGCGGGGCGGTGGCCGCTGATGCGGCACTGTCATGCGAGGAGGGCTCGGGCCAGACCTGCTGCGCGTTGGGGTGGACCTGCACGGGATCCTGACGCGGAGCGTCCTGGATGAGGTGAGGGCCCTGTGGGGTCGCATCCTGAAGCTGTTGCGGGATCTGTTGCGCGTTATCGGCCTCGAGGCGTGCTGGTGGCTTTGCCTTGCGAGACCGACGATGCAGCCGGTAGTGCACCTCGACGATGGTGGTGTCGTTGACCAGGTCCAGGCTCTTGAGGTCGACGTTGCGCACCGTGGCGCCGAGGAGGTCCTCGAGCTCGCTGACGAGCTCGTCCTCGTCGCTGATGGCGCGGTCGATTGTGACGGTCTGGTTGCGGTTGCGGCGCATGAGGGCGGGGTGGTCGCCAACCCACAGTGAGGCGAGGATGAGGGCCATGAGGATGGCCACGATGATGATGTGGTTCTCGATACCACCGAGCAGGCCGAGAGCCAGGGCCGCGAAGAAGTAGGCCACCTCTCCCTGGGCCAGGGAGGAGGAGCGCAGGCGGATGATGGACAGAACGCCGAAGAGCCCCAGTCCCAGGCCTGCGCCGACGTTGTCACTCGTCGACAGCAGCAGGGTGACAGCCAGGACACCGACGTTGACGCCGATGTAGGCGGCCACGAGGTCACGACGTCCATGGCGCGGGATGTAAAGCGCCCCGACCAGAATGGTGAGGGCGATCAGGTCAGCGCCGATGTAGGCCAGCGTCCGCGGTAGTTCTTGCAACACCTGCTGCATGATGAGGAGTCCTTGGAGTGGGGAGTTGGGCTGGGAACCGCATTATTACGATATCGTAACGATAAATCGACCCTTACGAAAATTGCTAGAGTTGAAGCCTCTCCTTCGGTGTGAGACTGCGTACTCTCACCGCGCCTGTCCGCCGCCTCTCAGGTGTTCGTGTGTGCGTCTTGTGTCCTCAGGTGCGATGTCGCTGGTGGCGGATGCTTGAAAGAAACATCTTCAACCATCTCCGGTTCTGATTGTTGGCTGTCGGTTTGCTGGGAGTGGCGACACGCCGAGCGGGTACGTCTGAGGAGATGAATTTCTCCTCTCCGTCCCCAGGGGTGGGGGTAGATCGCCGGCGGACACCGAGTCTCCCTGTGGCTAAGGGCTCCGAATAGATGTCACACCCGTGTAAGACCATCGTTCTGCGGATCGTGGAGCCGGGGTGCGGCGTCGCCATCAAGGTGGCTGTCAGCCCTCTCCACTGGCCGTCCACAACTCGGTGAGCGTTTTCCACAGAAGGGAGGGGTGGTGTGCACAGGACCACGTCAGACACAGCATCTTGGGGTGGTGGACCGGGCCTACCCCAAGGGGTAGTGTCTTGCTCCGCGGGGCCGTTCTGGCCTCCCGCGAATGACAAGCGTGTGGTGCCGCCGGCTCAGTCCCTGCTCGGGGACGGACCGCAGTCACCGCCACCGGACCCTGAGGAAGAGACGGCCATGGCGATCACCATCTACAGCAAGCCCAACTGCGTTCAGTGCACGGCCACCTACCGCGCCATGGACAAGGCCGGTCTGTCCTACGAGACGGTTGACATTTCCCTGGACGCTCAGGCCCTCGAGCAGGTCAAGTCCCTGGGATACGCCCAGGCCCCTGTCGTCGTCGCCGGAGAGGACCACTGGTCCGGCTTCCGTCCGGACAAGATCAAGACCCTCGCGCTCGCCGTCGAGTCCGTCGCGGTCTGAGACCGCGGGGCGCGCCGTGAGTAGCGGGCCTCTGCTGGTCTACTTCTCCTCCACCTCGGAGAACACGCACCGATTCGTGGGCAAGCTCGGCTTCCCGACGGCGCGCATCCCCTTAAGGCGGACGGACCCGCCGCTGACCGTGGACGAGGAGTACGTCCTGGTCGTGCCCACTTACGGCGGCGGCTCCGTCAAGGGGGCGGTGCCCAAGCAGGTCATCGCCTTCCTCAACAACCCGGACAACCGGGCCCTGTGTCGGGGCGTCATCGCCTCGGGCAACACCAACTTCGGCCAGGCCTACTGCCTGGCGGGTGACATCATCGCCAGCAAGCTGGGGGTGCCGTTCCTGTACCGCTACGAGCTGCTCGGCACCCCCACGGACGTCGCACGCGTCAAAGAAGGATTGGAAGACTTTTGGCAGACACGCTGACGGACACCGGCTCAGAGACCGTGTCCTCCCCGGATCTGGACTACCACGCGCTCAACGCGAAGCTGAACCTCTACGACGCGAACGGCAAGATCCAGTTCGACGCCGACCATGAGGCGGCTCGGCAGTACTTCCTTCAGCACGTCAACCAGAACACGGTCTTCTTCCACGACCTGGAGGAGAAGCTCGAGTACCTGGTCGAGGAGGGCTACTACGAGGGCCACATCCTGGACAAGTACTCCCCGGAGTTCGTCAAGACCGCCTTCAAGGCCGCCTACGCCCACAAGTTCCGCTTCGAGACCTTCCTGGGCGCCTTCAAGTACTACACGTCCTACACACTCAAGACCTTCGACGGGAAGCGGTACCTGGAGCGCTTCGAGGACCGTGTCACCATGGTGGCCCTCACCTTGGCCGACGGCGATGAGCAGCTGGCCCTCGACCTCATCGACGAGATGATGTCCGGCCGCTTCCAGCCAGCCACCCCCACCTTCCTCAACGAGGGCAAGGCCCAGCGCGGCGAGCCCGTTTCCTGCTTCCTGGTGCGCATCGAGGACAATATGGAGTCGATCGCCCGCGGCATCAACTCCGCCCTCCAGCTGTCCAAGCGCGGTGGGGGAGTGGCCCTCCTGCTGAGCAACCTGCGGGAGATGGGCGCTCCCATCAAGCGCATCGAGAACCAGTCCAGCGGCGTCATTCCCGTCATGAAGCTGCTGGAGGACTCCTTCTCCTACGCCAACCAGCTCGGGGCCCGTCAGGGTGCTGGGGCCGTGTACCTGCACGCCCACCACCCCGACATCATGCGTTTCCTGGACACCAAGCGCGAGAACGCCGACGAGAAGATCCGTATCAAGACCCTCTCGCTGGGCGTCGTTATCCCAGACATCACCTTCGAGCTGGCCCGCAACAACGAGGACATGTACCTCTTCAGCCCCTACGACGTCGAGCGCGTCTACGGCATGCCGTTCGCGGACATCAACGTCACCGAGAAGTACCGCGAGATGGTGGACGACGGGCGCATCAAGAAGAAGAAGATCAACGCCCGCACCTTCTTCCAGACCCTGGCAGAGATCCAGTTCGAGTCCGGCTACCCGTACGTCATGTTCGAGGACACGGTCAATAGGGCCAACCCCATCAAGGGCAAGGTTGTTATGTCCAACCTGTGCTCCGAGATCCTTCAGGTCTCCGAGCCCAGCGAGCTCAACGAGGACCTCACCTTCGCCCACGTGGGCAAGGACATCTCCTGCAACCTGGGCAGCCTCAACATCGCCAAGACGATGGACTCCCCGGACTTCGCCCGCACGATCCGCACCGCCGTGCGCGGCCTGACCGCTGTCAGCGACCAGACCCACCTGCCCAGCGTTCCCTCCATCGACCGCGGCAACCACGAGTCGCACGCCATTGGTCTGGGGCAAATGAACCTCCACGGCTTCCTGGCGCGCGAGCGCATCCACTACGGCTCCGAGGAGGGCCTGGACTTCACCAACGTCTACTTCGCCAGCGTCCTGTTCGCCGCCCTGACGGCGTCGAACGAGCTGGCCGTGGAGCGCGATGAGAGCTTCGTGGGTTTCGAGGACTCGACCTACGCCTCCGGCGAGTTCTTCGAGAAGTACGTGACCCAGGACTTCGTGCCGGTCACCGAGCGCGTCAAAGAGATCTTCGCCGCCTCCAGCGTGCACGTGCCCACCCGTGAGGACTGGGCCGAGCTGGCCGCCAAGATCAAGGAGGGCGGCCTGTACAACCGCAACCTGCAGGCCGTGCCGCCCACCGGCTCTATCTCCTACATCAACAACTCAACGTCCTCGATCCACCCGATCGTGGCCAAGGTGGAGATCCGCAAGGAGGGCAAGATCGGCCGCGTCTACTACCCGGCGCCCTTCATGACGAATGACAACCTGGAGTACTACCAGGACGCCTACGAGATCGGCCCCGAGAAGATCATCGACACCTACGCCGCGGCCACCCAGCACGTGGACCAGGGGCTGAGCCTCACGCTGTTCTTCCCGGACACGGCCACCACCCGCGATGTCAACCGCGCCCAGATCTACGCGTGGCGCAAGGGCATCAAGACCCTCTACTACATCCGCCTGCGTCAGGCCGCCCTGACCGGTACCGAGGTGGAGGGCTGCGTCTCCTGCATGCTGTGAGCCTGCGACCGTTGGCTGCCGGCCAGTAACCGACGTCGGGGCCGGGAGGATATGAGCCCAACCGGCCCCGACGTCGTGCTGGATGGAGAGCTACGTGCGCGAGCCGCTCCGTTGGTGCGCAAAACCCGGCTCGCCCACCGTCCGGAAGGCTGCCGGGTCCACTTCGCAGGGCTACTGCCCTGAGCGGTTTGAGTCTACCCGGTGACCGGAGAGGTGGCGGTTACAGCGCAAGCGCCGGGCCCACATGACGACACGGGTGCGCCGGCGCTTCCTTCCACTCCGCGCCGTAACGCGGTGGCATCGCCATTTTAGGGGTGCGTCAGTAGGTGGTGTGGACGCCACGCGATCCGGGGGCGTGGTCGCCCTGGTGCGCCCGGCATGTAGTGCACGAGGCGTGGGTGCTACTGGGGGAGGTGCGGGTGTAATCCATGGGGGTCGGAGTCTCGTGCAGTACGGACAGCCCTTGGTCAGTACCACCCGACCCTCGTGGAGCAGGCACCTGGAGATGGTGGCGGCAGCACCCGCGACAAGCTCCGCTACGGACCATTGGGCCAGTGATGGCGTCATGACTCGTCAACGCGGTTCGCGCCGACGGTACGAGGTGGTGTCGGTCGAGGGCCTTGAGCGTGCACCGTTGTTCCTCGTCGTGCTGGAGCGGTGCCGGTCGGAACGCTGATCGCTATCGATCATGACCTTGCGTTGGCCCCTGGGAAAGGATGGACAAGACGATGTGCGACGTGAGGATCGGCCGCGAGGCGGATAGCCGGCCGGTGTCGGGGCGCTCACTCTGGGCCGGATCGCGCAGGTGTCCGCCTGATGGCAACGGCTCACCTGATGGCTGAAGACTCCTCGGCACGACGACGCAGCTCGCGCACGGTGGCGTGCGGGTCCTCCCCGGCCGGGAACCCGCGCAGGCGCCAGTACATCGCCAGCAGGGAGCCGGTGATCGTGTGCCAGAAGGTTGTCACTGCGCGGACGCTGGTGCAGAGGTGCCGAGGCGCTATTCGAGCTCGTCGTCGGCGCCGTCGTCGGAGTCGGGCTCGTCCTCGGGCTCGCGCCATACCTCATCGCAGCGGTGGACGCTTGTGGCGATGAGGCGGGCGTTGGGCAGGTCCACTGTGCGTACCCAGTGACCGGCGTCGAGGGCGTTTCTGCCGAAGTCCTCATGCCGGTTGATAAGCCGCACCACGAGTTCCTCCTCAGGCACATCGATGTGGATGAGGAGGTCGATCCGCTCTCGTACTGCACCCCAGCCGCGTGTCTCGAGCGCAAGGTAGTTGCCCTCGGTGACGACGACGCCGGTTCCGGAGACGACGCCCCCAGCCGACACCGACTCGTGCAGGTCGCGCCGATAGACCGGGACGAAGACCTGATGGGCGCCGTCGGCTCGCACCCGGTCCAGGGCTGCCAGGTAGCCTTCGACGTCGAAGGTGTCCGGGGCGCCCTTGCGGTGATGGCGGTCCAGCTCGTCGAGGACGGCGTTGGACAGGTGGAAGCCGTCCATGGCGACGAGCCCGGCGAAGAGGTCGGCCTCCTTGAGCCGGCCTTCCAGGTCTGCGGCGATCGTCGACTTCCCCGAACCGGGTGCCCCGACGAGCCCGACGAGGAGGCGTTCTGGTGCGTCGTCGGCCGCCAACCGCTGCGTGAGCTGGTCGACGAGGTTGCTGATAAGGGTGGAGAATTCGCCCACCCGAACCGTGGGGCTCATGGAACTATTATCTCAGTCAACTATCTGACTGAGGAGCAGATGCGGTATCTGTATCCATTGTGATGCCTTGAAGACCGAGCGTCAGGGAGTGGATGCGGTGACGTAGGGAAAAAGGGACAGAAGGACGCCGGCTTGCCCATGGCCTTGCACAGGTGGGCTATGCGGCGGTCATGTATGTCGTTGTTGCGCCGGGATGGAGACCCCTGACGGCCGTGCGGAGAGTTTGGGCAGGGTTGTGCGCTTTAGCAGGTTGAGATCCGATGGCCGCAAAGTTGTGACTGCAGATGAGACCTGCGCCACTGACCCTCGCCCTCGAGGAATCTAAATTCAGGCAATTGTAAGCCTCTTCTCAGAATTCTCTCGAAAGGTCGCCCGTGTCCGCCATCCCTATCCCCAGGGTGCTTGGCACTCCTGGGCGCGCGGTAGGTGCTCTTGTCGCACTGGTCGCGCTCGTCGCCACGCTCCTGACGGTCCTGCCCACGCAGGCCCGAGCCGCCAATAACCCGTCGATCACCGTCTCCGGCCTGTCGCTTGTGGTCTCCAACGCCAACGGTGTCGAGGAACCGGACAACACTTCGGTCAAGGTCGATGACATCCTCAAGCTGAAGTTCGCCTGGGATGCTCGCAACGCCAGCGCCAGAAGCGGCGACTCCTTTCAGATCCAGCTGCCCGAGCAGCTCCGCAACCGGGAGCGCCTCTCCGAGCCGATGAAGGTCTCCCACCAGGGCGCTGAGCACACCATCGGTGAGTGCGTGATGGACGACCGCGCCATCACCTGCACCTTCAACAGCACTCTCGACACCATCATCGGCCAGGGCTTCACCGGCCTGCAGGGCAATGGAACGGCTCTGGTGCTGGCTTCTCAGGCCAGCGACTCGGCCAATGTGACAATCGATGCCAACGGCAAGCAGACCGAGGTGCCTGTGCCCGGCGGCAAGATTGCTGAGAATGTCGGACTTGAGTACAAGCCGCAGTGGATGAGCAAGTGGGCGGCCGATGTCACCAGCACCTCCAAGAAGGTGGACTGGGAAGTGACCTTCGGGCCTGACCAGGTCAAGGAGGCGCTTGAGAAGAACGGCCAGTCGCTGACCGTGGACGGCAGGACCCGCTCGACCATCACCTTCTCCGACGAGCTCGGCCCCGGGCAGGTCTACGTCCCGACTAAGAGCGACTGGAAGCTGAGCATCGGCGCCGCCCAGGGGAGGAACAACTTCTATGGCCAGGTCACCGACGCCAGCGGTGCCGATAAGGACGTCAGCCAGGGCGACTTCGACCTCGACGTCACCATCCAAGGCAACACCGCCACCATCGCCGTGACCGGCCCCTTCGCACCTCAGACCAACTACCACATCTACTACTCCTCCACCCCGACCACGGCCGACGGCGTTGTTCAGGCCGGTGTGGAGTACACGAACAAGGCCTCTGTGGTGGGGAGCGGTCTGGAGCACTCCTACTCGGTGCACTACACCAAGTCCTTCACCATCAACGTTGAGATGAAGCCCGGATTCGGTGGACTGGACATCACCAAGCTCCTCACCGGGTCCGAGACCGCCAAGGTGCCGGCCGGCACCACCTTCCAGGTGGGCATCAACTACACCCTGCCCGGCGGTGCCACCGTGGACACCTACCCGGGGTGGAAGGCTCCGGGGACCGTCAACCAGACCCACACTGGTGGCGACACCTCCATGACCGTCACCGTCGGTGAGAAGGCCGTGTACAACGGCACCTTCCCGGTTGGGACGGTCCTGACCCTCGACGAGGACACGACGACGGCCTCGGCCACTCCCGCTGGCGTCGTCTGGGGCAGCCACACTTTCACGGTAGGCGACCAGAACACCAACAGCCTGACCGTCGAGGACCAGAAGTCCACGGCCGTGACGCTGCGCAACTCCGCCGACCCCGCCGCTGTGGAGGAGGGTGACTTCACGGTCACCAAGGCTCTGGCCGGCGACGGCGACTTCAGCAAGTCGACCTTCGAGTTCACCTACACCTGCACCGACGGCACCGAGGGGTCGCTGACGGTGACCGGAGCCGCGACCTCGGAGAAGTCCAAGAAGGTCAAGGCCGGATCGACCTGCAC
The DNA here is from genome assembly GCF_001956585.1 of Actinomyces naeslundii. Classification (GTDB taxonomy): domain Bacteria; phylum Actinomycetota; class Actinomycetes; order Actinomycetales; family Actinomycetaceae; genus Actinomyces; species Actinomyces naeslundii. The sequence goes on from NZ_MSRR01000023.1 coordinate 82,131, forward strand.
CATCACCGAGGACAGCGCCAAGGCCGGTCAGAACGGCTACACGCTGACCGCCCCGGCAGCGCAGACCGTGACGATCACCAAGGATCAGACGGCCGCGGTGACGATGACCAACACGTACGCCCGTGACATGGGCACCTTCTCGGTGACCAAGGTCGTCACCGGTCTCGAGTCGGTGGACAATGAGTTCGCCTTCTCCTACACCTGCGACAACAACGTGAAGGGCACGCTGAAGGTCAAGGCTGACGGATCGGTGACCTCCGGACCCGAGCTTCCCGTGGGCACCAAGTGCACCATCGAGGAGGACGCACAGTCCGCCGCGGTCAAGGGGTACACCCTGGAGGCGCCCGCCTCCCAGACGGTGACCATCAGTGAGAAGGAGCAGGCGGTGCTCGTGACCTTCACGAACGCCTACACCCCTGAGCCTAAGCCGGAGCCCTCACCGTCTCCCACGCCCGAGCCCACGCCGA
>NZ_MSRR01000024.1 GCF_001956585.1 Actinomyces naeslundii
CATCGGCATTCTCACGGCGGGCGGCGACGCCCCAGGACTCAACGCGGCGATCCGAGGCTTTGGAAAGGCGGCGATTCAGCAGCACGGCTGGGAGCTCATCGGCTTTCGAGACGGCATGCGAGGCCTGGCTGAGAACCGCTTCACCGAGCTCGACCCCGCCGCCCTGTCCGGGATCCTCACCACTGGTGGAACCATGCTGGGAACCAGCCGGGACAAGGTGCATCGCATGATGGTGGACGGCGAGCCGCGCGACATGGTGCCCACCATTGTGGAGAACTGCGAGAAGGACGGGATTGACGCCCTCGTGTGCCTCGGTGGTGGCGGAACCGCGAAGAACGCCAAGCGCCTCATGGACGCGGGCCTCAACGTCATCCACCTGCCCAAGACCATTGACAACGACATCGTCCACACCGACTCCTCCTTCGGATTCGCCACGGCCTTGGAGATCGCTACGGAGGCCGTGGACCGGCTGCACTCGACGGCGCACTCCCACCACCGCATCATCCTCACCGAGATCATGGGGCACCGAGCCGGCTGGCTAGCCCTGGGCGCTGGTATCGCGGGTGGGGCGGACGTCATTCTGCTGCCCGAGATTCCGTACTCGGTGGACGCGATCGCGGACAAGATCGAACGACGCCGCTCCCACGGGTCGTCCTTCTCAGTGGTGGCCGTGGCCGAGGGGGCACTGTCGGTGACGGATCACGCCGAGCTGGAGCACGCCCGCGCCCTGGTCAAGGACGCCTCCAGTCCTGAGCGCAAGGCGATGGCCAAGCGGGGCGTCAAACGCCTGGAGGCATCCCACCGCGCCAACACCTTCACCTTGGCCGAGCAGCTGGAGAGCCTGACCGGACTGGAGGCGCGTGTCTCCATCCTGGGATACGTCCAGCGCGGTGGTTCACCCTGCGGAGCGGATCGTCTCCTGGGCACGCGTCTGGGCGTGGCCGGTGCCGATGCGATCGCTGAGGGCCATTACGGCGTCATGGTGGCCGACCGCGGTCACGGCACGGAGCTGGTGCCGCTCAAGGATGTGGCCGGTCACACCAAGTTCGTTCCGGCCGACCACGAGTGGATCCAGGCCGCTCGCGCCGTGGGGACGGCGCTGGGGGACTGAGAGCCCAGCCTGAGCGGCGGGCGGCTGTGCGCCTCAGCGGGGGAGGAGTGGCCCCGGAGTCCAGGCGACCTCTCCCGGCTCCACGCCGGCCGGGGCGTCTCCGGAGACGATGACGTCTGCGCGCTGCCAGGGGCGGTCCTTGGCGAAGAAGATGCGCTCGCCGGCCATCCACCAGTGCCAGAAGCGCACCGACTCCTCGGCGTTGCCGTTGACGCCCTCTGCGATGTCGCGGCTGATGCCGCGGCGCTCGGCCACATCGTCTCCGGTCTGGACCCAGACGTGCGCGTCAATGAGGTTGCTGACCGCGCGCAGACCGGCTCCGGTTCCCTCGACGACGACCAGGGGGGAGCCGGCCGGGACGCGGATGGAGCCCTCTCGGCCGTGCTCCCGCCATTTGTCCGGGACGAGGTCGAGGCAGCCGGCCTCACGCAACTGGGTCAAGGTGTCGACGAGCAGCTGGTCCCAGTCGTAGAGCGGCTCGTTCCAGATGAGGTCGTCAAGGTGGAAGGCCTGCGCGCCGGGGACGGCCGCCGTTAGTGCCGTGGTAAGCGTCGTCTTGCCGGATCCGCCTCGTCCGTCGACGGCGATGATCGCCGGCCGTCCCTCTGGGGCTCCGACAAGGCCCAGCAGATGCGCAACGAGCTCATCGGTACCGCTGACCTGCCACTGAGCGACAGCGGGCTCCTCCGGCTGAAGCTGGATGGACTCAGCCCCACTCACGCGCCGGAAACGATTGTCGTCGGTGGGGTTTTGACAATTACTCATGAGATATTTCTCCCTGGATACCAATCAAGTGCTACCATACCATCATGGCTCACTTATTTGTTCTCGATATTATATACACGCAGGGTACTGAAGCCGTCGACCCCCACCTGGAGGCCCATCGCCAGTACCTCACCCGCAACTACAAAAACGGCAGGTTCCTAGCCAGCGGGCGCAAGGATCCCAGAACAGGCGGTATCATCATTGCTGTTGGTGCGCGCAACGAGATTTCAGAAGTTGTGACTGAAGACCCGTTCGTAGTGAACGGTGTCGCAGAGTACACCATTACCGAATTTATTCCAACAATGACGTCACCTCATCTCGAGAATTATCGCGAAAACCTGTAAATAGTGAACATAAGTCTCCAATCAATGTAAAGAACGGCTCATGAGGGTCAGATCGAGGAGCTGTCCGAGCTTCTCGCCTGCCTGCGGGACGGTGCCGACTATGGTGAAACCATAGCGTTCGTGCAGACGTACCGAGGTCACGTTGCCGGCCTCGACGAGAGCGATCATGGTACGGTCCCCAGCCGCCCGGGAGGCTTCGATCAGGGCAGCCAGAAGCCTGGAACCAAGACCATGACCTTGAGCGGCCGGGGACAGGTAGATCGAGTCCTCGACGGTACGGGCATAGCCCTCATAGGAGTGCCATGCACCGGCGACCGCGAAGCCGACGATCTTCTGAGGCCTACCGTCCACGTGGGCAACGAGAGCCGTTCCGCGCTGCACCATGGGCGCCAGCCAGGCCTCAGCCTGGACAGGGTCCTGCTCAACGCTCGTCCAGATCGCCAGAGACTCCCGCACGGCCGCATTGCGGAGACGCCGGATACCGGGGGAGTCCTTCATGGTCGCTGGACGGATCCGATAGAGCCCTGCCGTCGTCATGAGCCGCCTTTCTCAACGTACCGGGCCAGGTATCGGCCCGTCAGAGTCCTCCGGTCCGCCACCATCTGCGCCGGCGTTCCGGTGAACACGACGCGACCGCCGTCATGGCCTGCGCCGGGGCCCATGTCGATGACCCAGTCTGCGTGCGCCATGACCGCCTGATGGTGCTCGATGACGACGACGGTGCGACCGGAGTCCACAATCCTGTCCAGCAGCGCGAGCATGGCCTCAATATCGGCCGGGTGGAGCCCAACGGTCGGCTCGTCAAGGACGACGACGCGCCCTTCCTGGCCCAGGTGGACGGCAAGCTTGAGCCGCTGGCGCTCGCCTCCGGACAGGGTGGTCAGCGCCTGACCGAGTCTGAGATAACCGAGGCCAACGTCCGTCAACCTCGCCAGGATTCTGGATGCGGCCAGTAGACGCGTCTCACCCCGGGAGAAGAACTCCAGTGCCTCGGTGACGCTCATGTCCAGGACGTCTGCGATACTTCGTCCGCGGAGCCGGTAGGCCAGTACCTCATCGTTGAAACGGCGCCCCTGGCATGCCTCACAGCAGGACTCCACGGTCTCCATGAAGCCCAGCTGTGTCTCAATGACACCGGAGCCACCGCACACGGGACAGGCTCCTTCTGAGTTGGCCGAGAAGTACGCCGGCTTGGCGCCCTTGTCCTTATTGGCTTTGGCGAAGGCCTTGCGAATATGATCGAGCAGGCCGGTATAGGTCGCCGGATTCGAGCGCCGAGACCCCTTGATCGGGCTCTGGTCGATCGTCACCACGTCATCCATGGGGGAGAGGTGGCCGTGGATGAGACTCGATTTACCGGAACCGGCAACGCCCGTGACAACAGTGAGAACGCCTGTGGGTATATCGACATCGACGTGGCGAAGATTGTTCGTGCTGGCGCCACGAATCTGGATTCTTCCCGCGGGGGAGCGAGGGGTGTTCTTGATCTGCAGATGGTCGGTCAGGTGGCGCCCGGTGAGAGTATCGGAGTCACGCAGCTGCTCAACGGTTCCTTCGAAGCAGATCCGACCGCCCTGATCGCCGGCTCCCGGTCCCAGGTCCACCACGTGATCGGCGATCTCGATCGTCTCAGGCTTGTGCTCGATGACGAGCACTGTGTTTCCCTTGTCCCGCAAGGACAGCAGGAGCTCATTCAGAAGGTGGAGGTCGTGCGGGTGCAGACCGATACTGGGCTCATCGAAGACGTAAGTGACATCGGTGAGGGCAGAACCCAGGTGACGTACGAGCTTGGTGCGCTGGGCCTCACCACCTGAAAGTGTCGCAGCGGGGCGATCCAGTGAGAGGTATCCCAGTCCGATGGATACGAAGGCATCCAGCATTTCCTTCACGTTGGCAAGCAGGGGAGCAGCGTCGGCAAGAACACTCTGAAGATGAGTGATCCACTGCGCCAGATCGGAGATCTGCATGGCGCAGGCGTCGGCAATCGACTTCTCATCGATCAGACAGGTGCGGGCCGGCTCGGACAGGCGGGTCCCGTCGCACTGCGGGCAGGTCCCGAAGACGACAGCCTGTTGCACAAAGGCGCGAACATGGGGTTGCAGCGTCTCTGGCTCCTTGGAGAGCATTGACCTGCGAATTCTGGAGACGAGTCCCTCGTAGGTGACGTTGATTCCGCCGACCTTGATCTTGGTCGGATCCTTGTAAAGCAGGTCGTTTCGCTGCCTAGGCGTGAAGGTGGACACCGGCTTGTCCGCCGGAAAGAGGCCGGACTCGGTGAAACTGCGCACCTGCCAACCGCCCACTGCGTAACCGGGGACGGTGATCGCACCGTCTTTCAGGGAGAGCGTCTCATCGAGCACCTGCGTCAGATCGATGTCGGAGACCTTGCCCATACCTTCACAGGTCGGGCACATCCCGCCCTGAACGCTGAATCTCTTGCGCTCAACGACCTTGCGGCCGCCGCGCTGCGTGGTGACCGCGCCGCCACCGGTAACGGACGGAACGTTGAAGGCGAAGGCCTGGGATGAGCCGATGTACGGCTCGCCCATGGTGGAGAACAGAACCCTCAGCAAAGCCCCGACGTCGCTGACGGTTCCGAGCGTGGAGCGCGGATTGGATCCCATACGCTCCTGGTCCACGACGATCGCCGGTGTCAGCCCTTCCAGGTGGTCGACGTCGGGACGCGCGCTGGCGTCCATGAATCCCTGGACGAAGGCCGGGTAGGTCTCGTTGATGAGACGGCGCGACTCGGCTGCGATCGTGGCGAAGACCAGCGAGCTCTTGCCGGAGCCCGACACTCCGGTGAACACAGTGAGCCTGCGCTTGGGGATGACGACGTCGACGCCTCGCAGGTTGTTCTCACGAGCTCCGACGACGCGGATGACATCGTGCTTGTCAGCAGCGGTCTGTGCAGCAGCCCTTCCACCAGTCACAGGAGCAATTGTGCCGGATGTCGCCGCATGCCGGCGATACCGCCCAGTCCCAGTCAATGCCGATAATGTACATTATGTCATTCTGCGTGAGCGGGAAGAGGCGCGCCCGACCTCTACCCTCTCTCGCCCACAACCGTCCCCCCTCACACAACCGTCGTGTAGCCTTCGCGGAGCATGCCAGCCGGTCCCGCCTGCAGACCACGTCCTCAGGGAGCCACATGTTCCTCGCCCTACGCGAGATCCGCCACGAACCCGTTCGTTTCGGGCTCATCATCTCCGTCATCACATTGGTGGCTTACCTCACTTTTTTTCTGGCCTCGTTGGCCATTGGGCTTGCCCACCTCTATCGCGCCGGCATCGATGGCTGGAACTCAGGCAGCGTGGCCATCACCGATGCCTCCAACGAGAACCTCTCAGCCTCACGGCTGAGTGACGAGCAGCTGAGTGCGGCCAAGGAGCTGGCACAGGAGCACGGAACCACGGCGTCGACTCTCATGAGCACGGCTGCCGTCGCTCAGGTCCCGGAGGTCAAGGACAAGGACGGCAAGGCACTGAGAGACGACGTCTTCGCCTTCGGCATCGACCTGGACGGAGAGCTCAGCCCGGTCGTGACCAGTGGCCGATCGATCTCGGACCCCACCAGGGAGATACTCGTGGATGACTCCCTTGAGGCCAAGGGGTTCAAGACCGGTGACACGCTCCGGCTCCTGGGATCAGATCACGACTGGACCATCGTCGGTCTCACCCACGACACGACCTTCCAGTCGGCTCCCGTGGTGACCCTGGACGGCCAGGCCCTGAGCCAGTACGGTCCCACCAGCCTGTCCCCCGCGGTCTCCGCCATCGTGTTCAAGGCCGACCTGACCACGGACAGCAAAGCCATGCAGTCCGCTCAGGACGCGGGTCTGACGATTCTCACCAGCGAGGAGCTCGTTCGGACGCTGCCGGGATACTCGGCCCAGGTTCTTACCTTCAGCCTCATGATCGGCTCGCTGATCCTCATCGCCTCTACGGTGCTGGGCATCTTCATCTATGTGCTGACCCTGCAGAAGAGACCAGTTCTGGGAATTCTCAAGGCGCGTGGTGTGCCCACGGGGTATCTCGTCCGGTCGGGCTGCGCCCAGACCCTCGTGCTGTCGGTCGTCGGTATCGGCATCGGACTGCTTCTGACGGTGGCAACCTCCCTGGTCCTGCCCAGTGCCGTCCCCTTCAGGCTCTCCGGTCTTCTGGACCTTCTCATCGCCGCCGCCTTCGTCCTCGTCTCGGTCATCGGTGGTCTTATCTCCGTGCGGGTCGTCTCCCGCATCGACCCCGTGGAGGCCATCTCATGACGACGCCGACAGCAGCAGGCCAAGCAGCGAGCCAAGAAACAACCACAGTCATGTCCCTGGAATCGGTGACCCGGGACTACCGCCAGGGCGACGAGATCGTTCACGCGCTGCGCAGCACGGATCTTCACCTTCGCGCCGGTGAGCTCGTCGGGATTCTGGGGCCGTCCGGTTCTGGAAAATCGACGCTGCTGACCATCATGGGCGGGCTGCGCACTCCCTCCAGCGGCACCGTCACCATCTTGGGCGAGCCTTTCTCCTCCCTGCCGGAGAAGCGCCGGGCCCGGCTCAGGCTCCGGCGCATCGGTTTCGTCCTCCAGGCCTCGGGCCTGGTTCCCTTTCTGCGGCTCAACAACCAGTTCGACCTGCACGACCGGGTCACGCGCACGAAGGGCGACACCGACAGGCGCGATCACCTTCTGGACTCACTGGGCATCTCGAAACGTGCACACGCCTATCCCTCCGAGCTCTCCGGGGGCGAGCGCCAGCGCGCCGCCATTGCGGTGGCGCTCTACCACAATCCCGACATCATTCTGGCGGACGAGCCGACTGCCGCTCTGGACACCCGACGGGCTCAGGACGTCGCCCATCTGCTCGCAGATCAGACCCATGAGCTGGGAAAGGCCACAGTCATGGTCACTCATGACGAGCGGCTGCTTCCCGTGTGCGACCGGGTGCTGGTCATGCACGACGGCGTCCTGACAGAGCAGGACGCCGTGAAGGACGAGGGCCACGCCCACTCAGACACTCACTGAACCGCGCTGGTTCCTCCCAGCATGGAGAACTACAGTCGTGAATCGTGTCCACGATTCCGAACTCCGACCACTTCCCCACTGCTGTCTTCCTCGGTGACTCCGTCACCACCGGCTGGCGAGCACTGAGCCATCCCCGTAATCGCTGGACCTCCCTCGTGTGCGAGCACCAGCGGTGGCGGGAGGTGAACCTGGCGGCGGACGGTCTTGGCTTCTTCGCACGTCGCGGAGGCCACCTGCCTGGAGGTCAGCGCTCGCCGTCCTGCCGTGACACCACCTGGTTGGAGGCGGTTCTGCGCTGTGAGCCCGACGTCGTTACCATCAGCCTGGGCCTGAACGACGCGGCCTTCCTCCCCTCCCAGCGCGAGCTGGTCGAGCAGGCCATCGACCATGACCTCACCTTCTTCTCCACCCGGTTGCGGGGCACCCCGGTCATTGTCGCGCCCTACTTCCCCTCCCTGGAGATCGGTCCGCGCTTCCAAGCCATCCACCGTCTCGTCCATGAGGGGGCCACTTCCCTGGGCCTGTCTTCCACCGACGCCCTGACCACTGCGATCAACGGTGACGAGGACCGGCTCGCCATCGACCAGATCCACCCCGACGACGCCGGGCACGCCCAAATGGCCCGCGCCATGATCTCCCTCTACGCCGAGCTCCTGCCCAGCGCATAACACTTCCGTCGGCGTTTACGCAGGTCAGTTGGGTAATGACCCCTTCGAGGCATATGCTTGACAGCAGATCGCACTGACCATGAACGACTAGAGGGAGCTCGAGGATCCACTCGTGGAGTCACATCGCGAACCCACACTGGCTGATGTTGCCCAGGCTGCAGGCGTCTCGCTGACTACAGTCTCCCGCGTGCTCAATAACCGCGGTTACCTCTCCCAGGAGACCAAGGAGCGGGTGGCCGAGGCGATCGCACAGCTGAACTACCGCCCCAATCAGATCGCCCGGGCGCTGCACGGCAAGTCCACGCAGTCGATCGGGCTGATCGTCCCCACCGTCGCCCTGCCCTTCTTCGGGGAGCTCACTGAGTACGTCGAGGACTTCCTGGCCGAGCACGGCTACAGGACATTCGTCTGCAACTCCATGGGAAAGGCGGATCGAGAACGCGACTACCTCGATCTCCTGGTCTCCCACCGGGTCGACGGGATCGTCTCCAGCGCCCACAACGACGGCCTGGCCGACTACGGCTCGATCCACCTGCCCGTGGTCAGCGTCGACCGAGACCTCTCCCCCACCGTCCCCAACGTCCGCTGCGACAACGAGGCCGGCGGCCGTCTCGCCGCCGAGCACCTGCTCAAGAGAGGAGCGCGGCGTCCAGCGCTGCTGACCTCCCGTACCGGTATCCACAACCTGCGGGAGAAGGGCTACCGTCAGGTGCTCCAGCAGGCCGGGATCGAGCCGGTGGTCCTGACCGTTGACTTCAACACGCCCAACGGCGAGCGCCCGGGCCTCATCCGCGAGCGGCTCGACCTCGTCGCCGACGACATTGACGCAGTCTTCGCCACCGATGATCTCGCTGCCGCACAAGTGATGGAGTGGGCGGCCGAGCGCGACCTGAGGATTCCGGACGACTTCAAGGTGATCGGTTTTGACGGCACTATCGCCATGCAGCATGCTCTGCCGGCGCTGACCACGATCCAGCAGCCCATCGCCAACCTGGCCCGGGCAGCGGTCGACCTGCTCCTGAACCGGATCGAGTCGGCCACCGCCGTCTCCTCGGAGAACAAGCAGCAGGGCGAGCCCTGGAAGGACCTGCAAGCCCCCTCCCCCATGCCAGTCAGGCTACTGCCCGGCCGCACCGCCTAGTGAACCGGAGAAGATATTCAGTGGGCCCCAACCATCTAGGTCGGGGCCCACTGAATATCTGTGTCACAGACAATCGTTCAACGGATCAGGCATTGGCCTGTGCAGCGTCGGCCTGAGCATCCGCCTTGTCATCATCGGAGTCGTCGGTCTTGCGAACGACGTCGAAGAGGGCGTCTCCCCGGTGAATCGTTCCAGCACCGTGCTCCTCGATCCCCTCGTAGCCCTGGGCGTTGGAGACGACGATCGGGGTGACGGTCTGGTAGCCGGCGGCACCGACGGCAGCCCAGTCGACGTCCACCAGCGGCATGCCACGCAGAACCTTGTCACCGGCCTTGACCTTGGGGCTGAAGTGCTTGCCCTCGAGCTGGACGGTGTCCATGCCGACGTGGATGAGCAGCTCGACTCCGCTTGCGGCTCGCAGACCGTAGGCGTGCCCGGTCGGGAAGGCCACGAGAACCTCGCCGTCGACCGGGGATACGACCGGCCCCTCAGCGGGGGCGATGGCCATGCCCGGGCCGAGCATGCCGGAGGCGAAGGTCTGGTCCTCCACCTCGGACAGCGGGATCGCACGCCCCTGGATCGGAGCGGTGACGGTGAAGTCCTCGGCGGCCTCATCGGGCAGCTCGACGGTCTCGGCGTGCTCGGCCATGGCCTCGGCCTCCAGGGCAGCCTCATCCGCCTCACCGACGTCGTCGCCGGCCAGGGATGCCTTACCACGCGTTGAGGCGTAGGCATAGGCTGCGGCGAAGGCGATGATGATCGTGAACACCTCCACGGCGAGGTACTTGGGAATATCCGTTGTTCGCATCGACACGAAGCCCACCATTCCCGCAGCCCCCAGGGAGTGCGTGCGCAGGTCGAGCAGGGAGACCAGGATGCCTCCGATGCCGGCTGCTCCCATTCCGATGAAGAAGGGCCAGCGGAGGCGGAGATTGACACCGAAGATGGCGGGTTCGGTGATGCCGAAGAGCGCGGAGACACCACCGGCGCCCGCAAGCCCCTTCATCTTGGCATCACGGGTCTTGAGGAACACGGCCAGAGCCACGGCGCCCTGCGCGACATTGGCCATGGAGGCGATCGGGAAGATGAAGGATCCACCGGTAGTGGCCTTATCAGCAATGAGAGGCAGCTCCACCGCGGGGAAGGACTGGTGCAGACCGGTAACCACGATTGGGGAGTAGACGATGCCAAAGAGGAAGCCACCCACAGGACCTGCCGTGTTGTACAGCCAGTCCAAACCGTCCGTGATCCAGATCGACAGCTCGCGGGTGAGCGGGCCGACGACGATGAAGGTGAGGAAGCCGGTGACCAGCATGGTGAAGAGCGGCGTCAGCAGGAAGTCGGCGGTTCCGGACAAGCGTTTGTGAAGCCACTTCTCAATCATGGACAGGATCCATGCCACGCACAGCACCGGGATGACCATGGCCTGGTAGCCGATCTTGGCCACTTCCAGACCGAACAAGGACCAGGTCGAAGACTCCCCTGTGTACTGCCAGAACTTTGCCGCCGCCTCCGGATTGGACATGTCATAGGCGGACAACAACGACGTCGAGACCATGGCCGCACCCATAGCGGCACCCAGATAGACGTTGCCACCGAAACGCTTGGTCGCCGAGTAGCCCACGAGTACCGGCAGGAAGGCGAAGGCCGCCGCCGAGATCATGTTGATGAGAGCCGCATAGTCCTTGAGCCAGCCCCAGCGCTCTGTCAGCGCCTGGTCGCCGAAGAGCCCCTCGGCGGTCAGGACGTTGTTCAGGGCCATCATGAGACCGCCGGCGATGAGGGCGGGAAGAATCGGAACGAAGATGTCGGCGATCGTCTTGATGAAACGGGAGAGCGGGTTGCCGCCCTTGGCGGCCTGCTCCTTGGCCTCATCCTTGGAGACCTCCTTGACGCCTCCGGTGTGGATCATCTCGGAGAAGACGAGGTCGACGTCTCCCGGCCCGACGATGATCTGGAACATGCCGCCCGCGATGAAGGTTCCCTTGAGGTCGGGGTCCTTGTCGAGAGCCTTCTGGTCGACCTTGTCCATGTCATTGAGGACAAGACGCAGGCGGGTCGCGCAGTGCGCTGCTGCGTTGATGTTGTCGGCGCCACCGACGTACGTCAGGACGTCCTTCGCCACGCGGGCGTGATCCATTGCCACCCGGGGTTCCTTTCTCGTGATGGGACCGCGAGAACTGGGAGGGCTGGGAAACCCATTGGTCGGGAACATCGCTGACTCCCGGCGGCCACACCTATGTCAATCGATGGTCACAGTACAGTGAGTCACAGCACCCTGCAACCGGAGAGAAGGGTCTGGTCAGTTTCTCGACTCCGGGCTACTGAATCATTACCTGTCCGCGTCTATCCGCGTCGTGGAGCGGATATCAGCAAGCCTGCGGAGCCTGGACGAAAGTCCTGATGCTGCCGGCTGACAGTGTCAGCACGTCCTCTACCAGGAGCCCTGCCCCCGAGCTGGCGGGATCGACGAAGCTGCGCAGGGTGAAGGTCAGCATCCCGCCGCCAACGAGGATCTCGGTCAGTGAGCGGTCGTGGATCACCTCCAGCGACGACGTACAGCCCTCGGGCAGCGTCACCGTGCGCGTCTCACCGTGCTGGGTGTAACGGGAGGTCGACCGGTCCACCCGAAGCGCCCCACCGTCCAGAACAATGTCCACGTGCGACTCGTCCGTGCCGATTCGCAGCCCCCACGCGCCTGAGCTGCGTGCTTCATCGACGTCCACACGCAGCTGCCAGCTGCGGTGGCCCTCCAGCTCGGTAACCTGGTGAAGACCGGGCTCGAGAACCGTGCCCACCAGAGCCGGCTGTCCGACGTCGTAGGGCAGATCAGTCGCAGGGCGCTGAACGAGCCGACCATTCCTCACGCTCAGCGCTCTTGGCAGACTCAGGGCGTGAACCCATCGGCCTGTCTCGATCGAGGGCTGGTCGTCCTCGGAGGCATTGCCTGCCCAGGCGGTCAGCAGCACCGGCCCCGGCTCAGAGGGGCGGCGGGTGAACACCTGGGGAGCGTAGAACTCGAAGCCTCGGTCGACCTCGTAGAAGGCGCCATCGGTGTCCCGCAGCTCGGCGCCCACGAGATGCCCCACCGTGTAGACGCAGGGGAAGACGTTCTCGAAGCCCTCTCGCTGCGGGGTGATGCCCTGGGGGCACCAGACGAGGACGTCCCAGTCCTCGCCAGTCACCTCGTCCTTCACCCGCACCAGGCCGGGGCACTCCCACATGTAACCGAAGGAGTCGAAGGCACCGTCCGCGTCCGGAAAGCTCAGCTCCCCCTCGAGCTCCCAGGAGATCAGGTCCCGGGAGCGGTACAGAACTGCGGCGCCGGTCTCGTTAGTCCGCTGGACGCCGATGAGCATCCGGTACTCCCCGGGCCGGTCGGGGTCCCTGAAGACCTGCGGGTCACGGTAGTGGGCGGTATATCCCTCAGCATTGGTAGGAATGAGGGGATTGCCGGGCCACTTGGTGAAGGCGCTCAGATCACTGCTGGTCACCAGGCACTGACTGGCGGTGCGTTCATCAGTCACCGGGTCCTTGAGGTTGCCGGTGTAGAAGAGCTGGCACGGAGCCCCAGCAGGGGCGGCATCGACCTCGTGCCCCTCCAGCACGATCGCGTTACCGGAGTAGGCGCCGGAGCGGTCGTAAAAGGAGTCCGGGATGATGGCCGGCTCGTGGTGGCGCCAGTGCAGCAGATCCGTCGAGGAGGAGTGTCCCCAGTAGACCAGCTTGCGGTGGGGATGGAAGGGGCTGAACTGGTAGAAGGCGTGATAGGTGCCTCGGTCGACCAGAAGCCCGTTGGGATCGTTGAGCCGTCCTATTGGGGGAACGACGTGGAAGTGCGGGTAGTCCGGGTCATCGGCCGCAGCGGAAGTAGCAATCGCATCCAGGGCCAAGCCCTTGAGGTCCTCAGTCACGCTCGGATGTTAGCAGGACCACTCCCCCGTGCTGGACGTGCGCCCAGCAGATGTGCGGCGGGATTCGGTGGGAGGCCGTTTAACGACCAGCAGACGACCAGCACAGGACCAGTGGGCAGCTGGCGGACGATCAGTGGAAGTACGGGATGATGAGCCAGAGGCCGAACAGCGCGATCACGGCGGCGATCACGATGAAGACTCCGGCCAGGATCTGGGCCCGCAGCACGCCCTCGACCTGACCGGCCTCGTGCTTGGCGTGCACGGTGGCCATCATACGGGCCGCCAGCGAGCAGATGGTGAGAATGAAGGCGGTGCCCAGTACCGTCACCGCGGTCACCAGCCCCAGGGAGGCCCAGTCGATCGTCATACCGGTCATGCCATGGATCCTGTCGTCATCCGCTGCGCACGCTCCTGGTCCGTCGCACCGTTGACGATCTCGGAGCGCACCTCCTCAAGTGTGCGCGGTTCGCGACCCAGCTCGGGATCGCGCTTGGCGACGACGACCTCGGAGGCGTCATTGACGTTGGAGAAGTCTACCCGGTTGTGGCCGGCCTGCCTGATGATCGCCAGCGCCCCGAGGATGAGCAGGCAGATGACGACAATTGTGCCGGGCACCCCTCCCTTGACCGCGACGTATGACGTAGCGGCGCCCACCAGACCTGAGCATGGGAGCGTCACCAGCCAGGCGATCCCCATCTTGCTGGCCGTTCCCCACGACACCTTGGTGCCTCGGCCGATCCCCGAGCCCAGGATCGACCCGGTGCAGATATGAGTGGTGGACAGGGCGAAGCCCAGGTGGGAGGAGGCCAGGATCGCCACGGTCGAGGCGGTCTCGGCGGCGAAGCCCTGTGGAGCCTCGACATGCACCAGTCCGCGCCCCATGGTGCGCATGATGCGCCAGCCTCCGGAGTAGGTTCCCAGACCGATGGCGAGTCCTGCCGCGGCGATGACCCACCAGTGGGGGCCGGTACCGGCCTCCTGGTAGCCACCGGCCACGAGCACGAGAGTGATGACTCCCATGGTCTTCTGCCCGTCGGAGGTGCCGTGAGACAGGGCCACCAGCGATGCGGTGACCCGCTGGCTGTTGCGGAAGAGTCTCTGGGAGTAGGGGTTGGTCGGGTGCGCGATGCGGTAGGCGAGCGCTGTGGCCAGCGTGGCAGCCACCCCGGCCACAACCGGGGCGATGACGGCCGGCAGGATGATCTTGGAGATCACCGTTCCCCAGTGGACTCCTTGAGCCCCGGCCGCCACGACGACCGCCCCGATGAGTCCCCCGAACAGTGCGTGCGAGGACGATGACGGCAGCCCGAACAACCAGGTCGCCAGGTTCCACAGGATGGCGCCGGCCAGACCCGCGAAGATCATGGCCGGCGCCGCCTCGATCACCGCGTCGTCGAACATCCCGTGAGAGATCGTCTTGGAAACCTCGGTTGACAGGCAGGCTCCGATCACGTTGAGCACGGCGGCAACCAGAACCGCTCTTCTGGGTGTGAAGGCGCCTGTCGCCACCGACGTCGCCATCGCATTGGACGAGTCGTGGAAACCGTTCGTGAAGTCGAAGACGAGGGCCGTCACAACGACAACGACCACAAGGAAGAGAATGGTGCTCATACCGTTCCCGATGGGAGATTGAGTGACCCTCCCTGCCGCCCTGCCGGGCGGGGGCGAAGGCCCGGGCCGCTTGAGCGCAACCCACCAGTATTGTTACCCGCCGATCGCCCCACTGCCTAACTGATCGCGCACAGGCTTCGGACCAGCTGCAGTCACCTACCTTCATACGTGAAGCTAATGGGCCAACAACACGGCCTTTCGTCCCAACGAGGGCGCAACTTTCCTGAGCAAATTGTCACCTTCCACAAACGGCTCTTGATGCAGTGGCATTGCCGGGAAAGGGGCACCCATCACGATAGGGTCACCGCATGGCAGCGGACACCACGAACAGCCTGGACACCATCCACAGCGGGACCCTCCCCGGACAGGGGAATGACATCGAGTCAATGACTGACATCGACCTGGGGATCGACCTGGGAACGACTCGTACCGTCGTCGCGCGCGCCGACCGGGGCAACTACCCAGTCCTCAGCTTCGGCGACGAGAACGGCGATGAGAACGACTTCATCCCCTCGTTGACGGCCCTGCGCGATGGCGAGCTCGTCCACGGTTTCGCTGCCAGGCAGGCCGCCCGCCGAGGGACCCCCTTGTTGCGCAGCCTCAAGCGGGCTCTGGCAGCCCCTACCCTGACCGCCTCCACCCCGGTGAGGCTGGGCGAGCAGTCCTTCTCCGTCTTGGAGGTACTCACCAGCTACCTGCGTCACGTCAAGGCTGAGCTGGAGAAGCAGAATGTGTCTGTCGACCGGGCTCGTGTGGTTGTGGCGGTGCCCGCCCACGCCTACGGGGCTCAGCGGCTGCTGACCCTGGAGGCCTTTCAGCAGGCGGGCTTCCGCGTGGCCGCCATGCTCAACGAGCCCAGCGCCGCAGGCTTCGAGTACACGCACCGCAAGGCCACCACCGTCTCCTCCAGGCGCACCCGGGTCCTGGTCTACGACCTGGGCGGAGGCACCTTCGACACCTCACTGGTCGACGTCGTCGGCACCTCCCACGAGGTGCTGGCCTCGCACGGGCTCGGGGACCTGGGCGGGGACGACGTTGACCTGCTCATAGCGACGATGGTGCTGAACAAGGCCGGTATCGCCGAGGAGGACCTCTCCCCTGCTGAGCTCGACGACCTGCTGGACCAGTGTCGCGACGCCAAGGAGCACCTCACCCCCCAGAGCCGCCGGGTGCTCATTGTCCTGCGGGGACAGGACATCGTCCTTCCTGTGGTCGACCTGTACCAGGCATGCAGCCCGCTCATCGAGCGCTCCCTGGCCACGATGGCTCCACTGGTCGGCAGGCTTGACGACGGCAGTCCGGACCTGACCGACATCGCCGGCGTCTACCTGGTTGGAGGCGCCTCCGGTCTCCCACTGGTGCCCAGGCTCCTGCGTGAGCGCTTCGGCCGTCGGGTCCATCGTTCCCCCTACCCGGGGGCCTCGACGGCGATCGGCCTGGCGATTGCGGCCGACCGCACCAGCGACTACGACCTCACCGACAGGCTCTCACGGGGCTTCGGTGTCTTCCGTGAGGCCGACGGCGGTCACCGCCTCACCTTCGACTCGATCCTCAGTCCCGAGTCCATCCAGGCCTCTCCCGGTGGCCGGGAGGGCACGGTTCTCACCCGTGAGTACAACGCCGCCCACAACATCGGCTGGTACCGCTTCGTCGAGTGCGCCGATGTCGATGAGACCGGCGAGCCCCGCGGAGAGATCGCCCCCTACCAGGACATCGTCTTCCCCTTCGAGGCCGCACTGCGTGATGTGGACGACCAGGAGCTGCGCACCTACTCCGTGGAGCGGCGTGAGCACGGGCCACGGATCCAGGAGCACTACCGCATCGATGAGGCCGGCCTGGTGCGAGTCACCATCACCGACCTCACCGACGGGTACAGCCGCCACTACGTCCTGGGTCAACGCACCGAGTAGGTGCGAGGAACCACGAGCGCGTCAGAAGCGCGCCGCATCGGAGACCCGGGTGAGAGCCCGGGTCTCATCTTCGCTGAGCTCAAGGCTCAGGGCGTCAACAATTGGCGCCAGCTGCCTCAGGTTACGTGCGGAGGCCAGTGGAGCGGTGACGCCGGGGCGGTCACGCAGCCAGGACAGCGCGACGGCCGCCGGCTCCACTCCGTGATCCGCTGCCACCTGGACGACGGTGTCAACGATGTCGTAGCACTCGGGCCGCTGGTAGTCGGCGACCATCCCGGCACGGTCACCGTCGACCGGCTCGCCCCGTCGATACTTTCCCGTGAGGAACCCGGCAGCCAGAGCGAAGTAGGGCATGAGCCCCATGCCGAGCTCGGCCGCCACCTGTCCTCGCAGGCCCGGGCCCTCGACGTCGTCGCGATGGAGAAGGTTGTAGTGGGGCTGCAGGACGATGGGCCTGGCGCTGCCCTGGGAGTCGGCGATGGCGAACCACTGCCGAATGCGCTCAGGCGTGTAGTTGGACAGCCCCACATGACGGATCTTGCCGGCACGGCGGGCCTCCTCGAAGGCGGCCACGGTCTCCTCCAGCGGGACGGACTCGTCGTCGAAGTGAGCGTAGTAGATGTCGACGACATCGGTACGCAGACGTGACAGCGACTCCTCCAGCGCCAGGCCGATGTTGTCAGCGCTCAGACCGGAGTGGTCGGGCTTGGTCGAGACCTTCGTGGCCAGGACGATGCGATCGCGGACCGGACGTGAGGCGAGCCAGGACCCGATGACGGTCTCGGACTCCCCACCGGAGTTCCCTGGAGCCCAGTAGGAGTATCCGTCAGCGGTGTCGACGAGGTTGCCCCCGGCATCCACGTAGGCATCGAGCACGTCGAAGGAGGTTGCCTCGTCCGCAGTCCAGCCGAATACGTTGCCCCCCAGCCCGATAGGACTGATCCGAAGGTCGGCCAGAGGCCGGGTCGGTGTTCCAGTCATGTTCTCTCCTGATCTCGTCAGCGCTCCCGGAAGGGGAACTTGTCCAGTCATAGGGCATGTCGTCAGACTCGGAATACGTTCGAGGCCGGAACCGCCTCCACGGTTCCAGCCTCGCCGAACAGTACTTTCTTTAGTGCGTCTTGCAGGGCTCAGATGGCCTGCTGCCGCTTGGCAGCGCGACGCTTGGCCAGCTCGTCCTCGACCAACGGTGTCCCCAGCGCCTGGGCGTGATCGACAGGCAGATCGGCAAGCGCCCCCTCGACCTCGTGCCACACGCGTCCCACAGCGATGCCGAAGACGCCCTGACCTCCGGCAACCAGGTCGACGACCTCGTCCGCAGAGGTGCACTCGTAGACCGACGCGCCGTCGCTCATGAGCGTGATGGAGGCCAGGTCCTCGACTCCACGTGAGTGGAGCGCGCTGACAGCCGTGCGGATCTGCTGGAGCGAGACGCCGGTATCGAGAAGGCGCTTGACGACCTTGAGGACCAGGATGTCGCGGAAGGAGTAGAGACGCTGGGAGCCCGACCCCTTGGCGCTGCGGATCGACGGCTCAACCAGTCCGGTGCGAGCCCAGTAGTCGAGCTGACGGTAGGTGATGCCGGCGGCGCGGCAGGCGACCGGACCCCGGTAGCCCGAGTCGGCGTCGAGCTGAGGAAGCGGGTCGCCGAACAGCATGCCCTGAGTACGCTGAGGCCTTGCTACCGCGCTGGCTTCATTCATGCTCACGACCTGCTCCTGTCACCGAAAGAAGGCGCGTCTGAAACCGACGCGGTGGCTCGCTTCGCGCGGCCACGGCTCCACGATAGGGCCAGTTGGGGCGATGCTCAACGAAGGGCACGCCCGATCTCGATGTGCCGTCAGGCATGAATCTCTAGATGAGGTCGAGCACCTTGCGAGATAGTCCCTTGAATCCTTGCAACGGAGCCATTGTGTCGCCTTCACACTCATCATTGTCGAGTGTCATAGATCACAACTAAAGTCACAGCAGTCACATCAGTCCCGCGTGTCGTCAGTGAGGTCGTCAGTCTCCGACAGCATACGCCGCCACTGCGCGAGCCTTTCAGCTCCGTGGTCATCACTGAGGTCAACAGCCCTCAGGCGCGTCAGCGAGCTGCTGGCGTGCACCGGGAACCGGTGGTAGCCGCTCAGTAGGAGTCCCTCGCCCGGAGTGCAAGGCACCGTAGTGACCCCGTCCGGGTAGGCGGGCGTTTCAACGACGAGCCTGGCAACGATGCGAGCGTCGTCGTCGACATCGAGCTCCGTGCGCCCGATACGCCCACCTAGGGCTTCAACGACGTCATCGAGGAGTCTGGGCCACGACGGCGAACGGTGCGGGCCGTGAGCATGCAGGACCAGCCCCTCGTGAGGTGTTACCGGAATCGCCAACATCGCCGGTCCTCCGTCCTCCACGAGGACAGCGACCAGGCCGTCATCAGGATTGGTGGACCTGACGCCCACCAACTGCATCAATGGCACACCCCAACCCTAAGGGGCGGCGATGACCCCTGTCCCCGGAACGCGTACACGACGAGGGCTGATTTTCGTCGACACCGGCTGTCACACGACCCGACTCCGGGCCGGTTCCAGACCCCTTCACGGATGCGCCGTCAGCCCAGCGCGTCGATGGCGCGGCGCAGCAGGATCGTGTGCAGGTCTGCGACGAGCTCGGCCAGCTCGCGGGCGGTCTCCTCCCCCGCACTGCGAGAGCGGGAGCGGCGTGGAGCCACGGCCTGCTCGATCGTGTCCGCCTCCCGCTCGGCGGACGCGCGTACCGCGCGCAGATTGCGCAGGGGCACCCCCTTGCGAGTGATCTCCATGGCCAGGCGCACGGTCCTCAGGTTCTGCTGGCTGTAGCGCCCCCGGACATCGGGGCTGATGAGTCCGACCGCGACGAGCTCCTCGATCTGCGCCTCACTGGCACCGGAGTGGGCCAGGAGCGCCTCCAGATCCATAGGACCGTCGTCGACGATCTGGCCGTCACGGGCAACGACCCGGGCGACGGGCTGAGGCGCAGGAGCCTCGGCGTCGGCATCCAGGCTTGCCAGACGTTCACGAATGACGTGCAACGGGAGGTACTCGTCGCGCTGCACCGCCAGGGCGTAGCGCAGACGCTCCAGGTCCGCCTGCGAGTAGCGACGGTAGCCGTTTCCGACCCGGTGGGGACTGATAAGCCCCTCCCCCTCGAGATAGCGGACCTTGGAGATCGACAGGGCCGGGAACTCAACCTTGAGGAGGTCCACCACCTGCCCGATCTTCATCACCGGCTCTCGGGAGATGCCGCGGGGCCAGCTTCCACCGGCCGGGCGCTCAGAAGCCTCAAGCAAGGAGGAGGGGGTGTCCCTCTTCTTGCTTCGTACGGTTGCGGCGCTCACCGAGACGCGGCTCCGCCCTGGGGGCCGGGGTGGTAGGTCATCCGGTACTTACCGATCTGGACCTCATCACCGGAGCGAAGAGCCATCTGCTCCACACGCGTGCGGTTGACGTAGGTGCCGTTGAGCGAGCCGGAGTCGCGAACTCCGTAGCCGCCGTCAGGCAAGGAGGAGAAGACCGCGTGCTTCCTGGAGACGGTGACATCGTCGAGGAAGATGTCGGCACGCGGGTGACGCCCCACAGTCGTTTCCTCGGCATCCAGGAGGAATCGCGCACCGGTGGTCGGCCCGTGGTGGACCAGAAGGAGCGCGGTTCCTGATGGCAGGGCAGCGATCGCGGCAGCGTCCTGCTGGCTCAGCCCCACCACCGGGGAGTCGACCGAGTTGACGACATCGGCAACCCCGAAGGTCTGGGTGGAGGAGGGATCCTGCTCGATCGGACTGCTCGACATTATTCCTGCCCCTCGGTTCGTTGCGGCGCCCGGTGCGCCGCCTCACGCACCACCATACCGTTCGTTGCACCGGCGTCGAGTCAACACCACGACGTGGCTTGCTGTGAATGGCGGGAAGCATACCCGCTGTCCGCCCCTAGCCAACTCCTCAAGGTGATCAGGAGCACCGGACGATGGTCTCGAACAGGTAACCGCCTCCACTGATCATGCTCAGGATAGGCCCAAGGTCCCGCAGTGCGGCTGGAGCGGGCTCCCTCAGTCAGAGGCTGAGGCGACCCGGCGAGCGGCGAGAGCGCGTCGCAGGTCGTCAAGGCCTTTGAGGACCAGCCGCCGTAGAGCCGGCGGCGCCTCGGGGTGCCCCTCGAGCCAGTCCTCCACTGCCTGAGCATCAGCCTCGTCCCCGCAGACCGGGAACAGTCCCGTCACTAGCCGGGTGGCGATCTCCTGGCCGCGCCCGGACCACATCCCTTGAAGCTCGTGGATGTAGCGCGCGGTGAACGGCGCGGTGAGCTCACGGTGAGCGTCGACGGCGAAGCCCGCGATGAGGGCGTCGATGTGGTCGTTGCTCAGGGAGCTCTCGTTCAGGAGCCTTTCGAAGATCTCCGTCTTGAGCTCCTCGCGGGGAGCCGAGCTGGACGCTCTCAGATAGTGGGTGATGCCTTTGGCCGTCGGGTCCGCCTTTCGCTGTGCAGCGAGCTCGCCAGGACCGACGGCGTCCAGTCGTGCCAAGGCCGTCAGTGCCCGCCATCGCAGGTCGGCGTCCGGCTCAAGACCGGGCAGGCCGCCGTTGAGAAGCAGGCGGATGCGGTCAGTCACCTGGACGCGCGACTGCTGGCTGAGCCGCCCCGCCTGTCCGGCAGCCTCCAACCAGGCGCGTGCGCGCACGAGCTGGGAGTCCGAGCCCGGCGCAGCGGCACACAGCCTGCCCCAGCCACCGCGCCCGGGGAGGAGCGCAGAGTCTTCCGGGTCCCTCGTCGGGTCGTCTGCAAGGAGCCTGTCCAGTAGCGCCCGACGTGTCCTGGGGCCGCTGTACCGGCTGGCTGCTCGCAGTGCCTGGCTCAGTAGCGTGGCCAGGGTGCCCGGCTCGGTGTCGTCGTCGGCGTGCGCCAGGACGGCCTCCACGAACAGCGGTGAGCCGATGAAGGCGTCCCGCAGAAGGTTGTGCAGCATCGACCATGCCAGGGCCCGGGCCATGGGGTCGCGGACGGACCCGAGCGAGGTTGCCAGACAGGACAGGGAGTCATCGTCCGGCCGCACGACGGCGTAGGTGAGGTCCTCGTCATTGACCAGGACGACGTCGGGTGCGGGCATCCCCACCGCCTCCGGGACCTCGACCTGCTCGGCCTCCATGGTCACTGGCAGACGGTGGGTGCGCACCAGCGCGCCGTCCTCGTCCAAGGAGTACAGGCCGACGACGAGCGTGTGCGGACGCAGCACCGACTCCCCGGTGGTCGGGTCGGTGCCCTCCTGGCGAAGAGTCAGCGAGACGATCCGTCCACCGTCCACAACCACCTCGTTGGTGAGGATGGAGGGACCCGCGGTGTGCAGCCAGGCCCGGGCCCAGTCCTGCATGTCCCGGCCTGATACCTGCGAGAGCACGTCAAGGAAGTCGTCCAAAGCAGCGTTGCCGTAGGCGCTGCGCTCGAAGAGACGCCCGGCTGCCTCCAGGAAGGCGTCCTGGCCCACGTAGGCGACCAGCTGCTTGAGGACGGAGGCGCCCTTGGCGTAGGTGATGCCGTCGAAGGCCTGACGAGCGGCCTCGACGTCGTCGACCTGCGCGACGATGGGGTGGGTGGTGGCCGGCCGGGAGTCCTCCAGGTACGCCCAGGCCTTACGGGTGGAGGCGAAGCTCACCCATGCCTCGGTGAAGCCGGCGGCCTCGCTCGCGGCCCAGGTCCCCTGGTGGTCGGCGAAGGACTCCTTGAGCCAGGTGTCCTCCCACCAGGCGGGGGTGACGAGGTCACCGAACCACATGTGGCACATCTCGTGGAGGATCGTGTTGGCGCGCCCAGACCTCTGGGCTCGGGTGACCGGCCCGCGGAAGAGGTAGAGGTCCTCGTTGAAGGTGACGCAGCCGGGGTTCTCCATGGCACCGAGGTTGTACTCGGGGACCAGCACGCTGTCGTAGGAGTCCCAGGGGAAGCCGTAGCTGTAGAACTGGTCGTAGAGGTCCAGGCCTGCGCGGGTGAGGTCGAGGAGCTCGGAGGCGTCCAGATGGTCGGCCAGGCTGGCGCGGCAGGACCAGGACAGGGGAATCGTCAGGCCCTGGCGGCTCGGGGAGCTCCACTGGCCGGTCACCCGGTGCCAGGGGCCGGCCGCCAGCGCGGTGAGGTAGCTGGGCAGAGGCTTGGATGAGGCGAAGGACGTCACCTCGACGTCGCCACCGACCTCACCGCTGTCGGTGTCGGCCGAGTCAGCCGGCACATGGGCGCCCGAGCCGCCCGCCACCGGGCGCGTGTTGGACATGACCGTCCAGCCGCGCGGATGCGTGACCTCCAGGGAGAACCGGGTCTTGAGGTCCGGCTGCTCCATGACCGGCCAGGCCCGGCGCGCGTCTGAGGGCTCGAAGTGGGTGTAGAGATAGGTGGCGCCGTCAACCGGGTCATGGAAGCGGTGCAGTCCCTGACCCGAGTTGGAGTACAGGCCGCGCGCCCCGATCTCCACCGTGTGCTCGCCCGGATCCAGCACGGGCAGGATGATACGGGCGCCGTCCCAGCTCACTGCGACCGGTTGCCCGTCGATGCTGAGCGAGTCGACTCCCTGACCTACGAAGTCCACCCACAGTCCTTCGGCCGGCCACCTGATGCGCAGACGCATCCAGCAGTGGACCGTGAAGGCGACCTCACTGGGGTCGATGGCAGTGGAGACGTCGATTGCCACGTGGCTGGAGGCCACCTGGCACACCGAGGCCCGCCAAGCCGCTTCCTCGTGACGCAGGTTCGTGAGGCTGTCCGAGCGAGCCGGAGCGGTCGTCGTCATGTGCGGGAGTCTCGCGGAAGGTGGGGAGGATGGAGGCTGAGGCGGGGCTCAGCTCCACTTCTCCTCGGTGCGCTCGGACGTGGCCCACAGCGTGTGGTAGACCCCCTCGACGTCGTCCGTGCGGTGGTAGGTGTGCGAGCCGAAGAAGTCGCGCTGTCCCTGAATAAGGGCGGCCGGCAGTCGCGGTGAGCGCAGCTGGTCGACGTAGGCCAGGGAGGAGGCGAAGGCCGGGGCCGGGACACCGGCGGTTGCGGACGTGGCCACGACCTGGCGCCAGGCGGGCAGCACCGTGGCCAGGGAGGAGGCGAAGACCGGCGCCGTCAGCAGGCTGGCGAGGCTGGGGTTCTCGTCGTAGGCGCGGGTGATGTCGTCCAGGAAGCGGGCCCGGATGATGCAGCCTCCCCGCCAGATACGCGCCATGGCCCCCAGGTCGATATTCCAGTCGAGTTGGGCCGAGGCGGTGGCGATCTCATCGAAGCCCTGGGCGTAGGCGGCGATCTTGGAGCCGTAGAGAGCCTGCCTGACGGCGTCCACGAAGGCGCGCCGCTCCTCGGGGTTGGCCAGGGTCGGAGTCGAGGTTCCCGGGGCGATATCTGCTGCCTGGACGGCGGCTCGCGCCGCGCCGGCGGAGGAGACGGCGCGGGCGAAGGTGGCCTCGGCGATGGCGGGCACGGCGACCCCCAGCTCAAGAGCCGTCTGGGTGGTCCACACCCCGGTGCCCTTCTGGCCGGCGGCATCCACGACGACGTCGACGAACGGTTCCCCAGTGGTGGCATCGGTGTGGGAGAGGACCTCGGTGGTGATGTCGATGAGGTATGAGTCGAGCTCGGAGTCCTTCCAGGAGCGGAAGACCTCAGCAATCTCGGGGACGGTGAAGCCACCGACGTGGCGCAGCAGGTCGTAGGCCTCGGCGATGAGCTGCATATCGGCGTACTCGATACCGTTATGGACCATCTTGACGAAGTGGCCGGCGCCGTCAGGGCCCACGTGGGTGCAGCAGGGCACGCCGTCGACGTGCGCCGAGATGGACTCCAGCATCGGCCCCAGGCGCTTGTAGGACTCAGCGGTACCGCCGGGCATGATCGAAGGGCCGTTGAGTGCGCCCTCCTCCCCGCCGGAGACGCCCATGCCCACGAAGTGCAGGCCGCGCTCGCGCAGGGAGACCTCACGACGCCGGGTGTCGGTGTACAGAGTGTTGCCGGCGTCGACGATGATGTCACCGGGCTCCATGAGCGCGGCGAGCTCCTCAATGACCTCCTCGGTAGCTGCTCCGGCCTGGACCATGATGATGGCCACGCGGGGGGTGCGCAGAGAGGCCACGAAATCCTTCAGGTCGGCCGCGGGCACGAAGTCGCCCTCGGAGCCGTGCCGTTCGATGAGCCTCTCGGTGCGGGCCAGCGTGCGGTTGAAGACGGCGACCGCGTGACCGTGGCGAGCCAGGTTGCGTGCCAGGTTCGCTCCCATCACCCCCAGCCCGAAGACACCGAGGTCGGCTGTGGCTGGTGCCGGGGTGAAGCTGCTCATGGAGGTCCTTTCCTGCGTGACAGGCCTGTGACAGCCCTGCGGTTCCAAGACGTGGTACCGGACGATGCTCGTTGCGATCCGCGAGGCGAGGACGACGCGTCGGCAATCCTGGTCCAGACGCCGACGGACACCCACCGGTACCGGTCAACGCCGTTGACCCTACCGCCTCCGGCCCTCGCGCACGAGGATCGTCCGTGGTTCAGTCATGCCCCGGAAGGAGTGTGACGGCTCACGGTGAGCCCGCCCTTGCCAGGTGAGACCCCCACGGGCGCGTTACAGTGGCATTCGGCTCGCACGGCCCTTCGATCTCCTGCTGCAGCCCTGACCGAAGCTTCCGGACCACAGTGCCTAGGCAGTCTGCCGACAGCTCGCCGCCGGTCTGTTGCCGTTGCCTGCCCCATGCTTCGTCGATTCTCAGAAAGGCTGACGTGTCCAGCTCCGACTCTGCGACTCCGCTACCGCTGTCGCGGCCCGCGCGAGCAGCCAACCCGCTTCTCGACGCCCGCGACCTTCGCTTACCGCGTATCGCCGACCCCTGTGTGCTGGTGATGTTCGGCATCACCGGTGATCTCGCGCGCCACAAGCTCCTGCCCGCCATCTACGACCTGGCGAACCGCGGCCTGCTCTCCCCCAGCTTCTCGCTGGTGGGCGTCGGCCGGCGTTCCTGGTCCGACGACGACCTGCGCGAGTACGTGGAGAAGGCCGTTCGTGCAGGGGCTCGCACCCCGTGGCGCCCCGCGATCTGGGAGCAGCTGGCCGCCGGAATGCGCTTCGTGGAGTTCAGCTCCTTCGAGGACGACGACGCCTACGTCCAGCTCACCCGCGTCGTGGACGACCTGGACGCCACCCGAGGCACCCGCGGGAACCGCGCCTTCTACCTGTCGATTCCCCCGGGATGGTTCCCGGCCGTGACTGAGCGTATCGCCCGCTCCGGACTGGTGGAGGAGTCGGCCGACGCCTGGCGTCGCGTGGTCATTGAGAAGCCCTTCGGGCACAACCGCGCCAGCGCCCGTGAGCTCGACGCCCTCGTGGGACGGATCGTGCGTCCCGACGACGTCTTCCGGGTGGACCACTACCTGGGCAAGGAAACGGTGCAGAACATCCTGGCGCTGCGCTTCGCCAACACGATGTTCGAGCCTCTGTGGAACCAGCGCTACGTCGACCACGTCCAGATCACGATGGCCGAGGACATCGGCATCGGCACCAGGGCCGGTTACTACGACACCATCGGCTCAGCACGTGACGTCATCCAGAACCACCTGCTCCAGCTCCTGGCACTGACGGCCATGGAGGAGCCCACCAACATGGACGCGGCCGCCGTGCGTCTGGAGAAGGAGAAGGTTCTCAACTGCGTGCGCCTGGAGCGCGACGGAGTTCTGGACCTGGATCTCACCACGGCCCGAGGACGCTACGAGGCCGGCTTCCAGGGTGGGCTGCCCGTGAGGGGCTACCTGGAGGAGGACGGTGTCGCCGCCGACTCCCGGACCGAGACCTTCGCTGCCGTGCGCCTGGAGATCGCCAACCGCCGCTGGGCGGGGGTGCCGTTCTACCTGCGCGCCGGCAAGCGTCTCACCCGCCGGGTGACAGAGGTGGCAGTCGTCTTCAAGCAGCCCCCGTTCCTGCCCTTCGAGGCGGCAGCCACCACAGCCGTGGGGGCCAACACGATCGTGCTGCGGATCCAGCCCGATGAGGGCATCACGCTGCGACTGGCCTCCAAGGTTCCGGGCACCCAGATGGAGCTGCGCGACGTCTCCATGGAGTTCGGCTACGGAGCCACCTTCAACGAGGAGTCACCGGAGGCCTACGAGCGCCTCATCCTCGATGCGCTCCTGGGCGACGCCCCGCTCTTCCCCCACCAGCGCGAGGTCGACCTGTCCTGGCGCATCCTGGATCCTGTCATCGAGCACTGGGCCGCACAGGGAGCCCCCGATGGCTATCGCCCCGGTTCCTGGGGCCCGGCCAGTGCCCACGAACTCCTTGCCCGCGACGGCCGCACCTGGAGGCGCTCATGATCACCACGCTGACCGCAACGACCACCTCCCGGATCGTCTCCCGACTTGTGGAGCACGAGGGCACTTCTGGGTCCTCCCGAGTGCTGACGCTCGTCATCTCCACCGACGAGGCGGGACTGGAGGAGGCGCTGTGCGCTGCGCACGGAGCCAGCCGGGACCACCCGTGCCGGGTCATCGCCGTTGTCAAGCCGCCTGAGGAGGACGCCGATCGGGTGAGGCCGCGCAGCCGCGACGGGCACGTCTCCGCTCAGGCCGGCGGGCACCTGGATGCCGAGATCCGTGTGGGCCATGACGCCGGAGCCGGCGAGACACTGGTCCTGCGCCCCTGGGACGAGGCGGCTCTGCACACCGACACGCTGGTGGTGCCCTTCCTCCTGCCTGACGCCCCGGTGGTCGTGTGGTGGCCGACGACCGTTCCCGAGGTCCCCTCTCAGGATCCGTTGGGTCGCCTGGGCTCCACGCGGATCACCAACACTCCCGCACAGGACTTCCCCGCCAGGGCGCTGCGTCAGCTGGCCCCGGTGAGCGTGCGCGGCGACATCGATCTGGCCTGGACCAGGATCACCCTGTGGCGTGCCATGGTGGCCTCCACGCTGGACCCGATTCTTCGCTCGGGCAGGCTGCACGAGGTGGTCGTTGCCGGTGAGCCCAGAAACTCCTCGCTCTCCCTCATGATCGCCTGGCTGCGGCTCCGCCTGGACGTCCCTGTGAGACGTGTCGATGAGGAGGGATTCAAGGGCATCTCGTCCATCACGGCCAGGACCGACGACGGCGACGTCGTCATCGCCCGCCACGATCTGGAGCGGGTGACAATCACCCGTCCTGGCTCACCCGAGCCGCAGGTGGTGACGATGGCCCGCCGAGAGCCGGTGAGCACCCTCAACGAGGAGCTGCGTCGGCTCACCCCTGATCTCGTTTACCAGGAGGTCCTGGCCACCTTGCTCGAGGAGCCCGCTCATGACTGACAACGCTGCTGACGGCCGGACGATCACTGAGATCCAGATGGGGGCGGCTGCGGCCCCTGAACCAACCGTCGTCGTCGCAGCGACACTGGCCGACGCCGCCGGGCTGGCCTGCCAGGACACGACACAGGCCCTGGCCGAGGCGGTTGCGGACCGGGGAGTCGCACACGTGGCGCTGACGGGAGGGTCCGGCGGGGTCGCGCTGGCCGAGGCCCTAGCACCGCTCATCGCCGCCCAGCCCGAGCCCGTACGCTGCGGCATCCACCTGTGGTTCGGCGACGAGCGCTTCGTTCCCATGGGGGACCCGGAACGCAACGACATGCTGGCCACGCCACTCATTGCCGCCGGAGTACGGGAGTCCCAGGTGCACCGTCTGGCCGCTCCGCAGGATGTCAGTGGGCTCGATGAGGCGACGGCACGTATGGTCCACGAGCTGGAGTCGGCGGGACTGGCCAGTGGCGGCTTCGACGTCGTCCATGTGGGCCTGGGGCCCGATGCCCATGTCTGCTCCCTCTTTCCCGGGCACCCGGCCGCGCTCGCGGTGGGGGTACCAGCCGTGGCTGTACGCAGGTCGCCCAAGCCCCCTTCCCAGCGCTGCTCCCTGACCTTCGAGGTTCTACAGCGCGCTGGCCGGGTCATGGTGGTGGCCGGCGGCGCGGGCAAGGCCGAGGCAGTGCGCCTGGGGCTGGGTACGCCTGACGTCCTCTCAGCACCCGCCTCCTGCTGCCGGGGCCGGCAGACCACCTGGTACCTGGATGAGCCGGCTGCCGCGAGCTGCGGCGTCGAGGGCCGATAAGGATCGTGTCGGCGGGTGGTACTACCGTTGGCGCATGAGCTTCCCCGGCCGGTTCCTGACACGCCTCGGTGTCCTTGGTGCGCTCGGTGTCTGGGGCCTGATGACGGTGTCGCCGGTCCAGGCCGACGATGCCTCTTCAGGGCCCGCCCAGGACTCGGCCTCTTCTGAGCTCGCTGCCCTTCACGAGGCGCCGTGGGACCAGCGCGGCGATTTCATCCTGTCCCCTAAGGCCTCACTCGAAGCACTGTCGGAGCTGCCCGCGGACGCCCCCGCCGCGCAGTCCTGGAGCGAAGGAGGCTCCCGCACCGGCTGGTTCGGCGAGGCATGGACGGACGTCGACGGCGACGGCTGCGACACCCGCAACGAGATCCTGGCCCGGGACCTTGCCGATGCTGACTACTCGCGCGCCGACGGAGTTCAGTCCCGTGAGCAGGGGCGTGGCCAGGGCGCGGGGGTGTGTCCGGATGCCACTGTCTGGGCGGGAACGCTCCAGGACCCGTACACCGGCAGAAGGATCGCCTTCAGCCGCGGCCAGGACACCTCGGCCGCCGTTCAGATCGATCACGTGGTACCGCTGAACTACCTCTACGCCCACGGTGCCTGGCAGTGGGATGAACGCACGCGGCTGCTAGTAGCCAATGACCCGCTGAACCTCATCGCCGTCGACGGTGAGGCCAACCAGGCCAAGGGCGCCTGCGGGCCGGCGAGTTGCCCGGTCGGTTCCACGGACACCGGCAGCTGGCGGCCCACCGGCCCCGGAGGCTGGTGGCCCTCCAGCTCCTCCTATCGCTGTACCTACGCGCGTCGTTTCGTCTCAGTGGCCGGCGCGTACCGGCTTGGCCTGCCCCAGGCGGACAAGCAGGCCCTGCACTCCACCCTGACCGACTGCCTCGCTGGCGGCGACGGAGCCGAGTCCCTTCCGGAGCAGGCCACTCGCACGGCTCAGGAGATGGGCTCTGCCATATGGCGAACTCCCGGTTACTCGGCTCTGGCCGCTCTTGGCGCCCTCGTGCTGGGATGGGGACTCATCGCTCGAGGACGTGCTCGGGGACGTGGAACACGGCGTCGTCGAGCGAGATCCGCACACCGTCGTTGAGAACGGTCTGCCTAGGATGGCTCCCATGACAGCTCGTTCTCAGGCCGGGTCCTCCGGCGCCGGTGACCCGAACGGGCCGACGTCGGCACGTATCGACGTCTGGCTGTGGAGCGTGCGGCAGATCAAGTCCCGCTCGGCCGCGACGAGCGCCTGCAAGGCAGGACACGTGCGCATCAATGGCGAGACCGCCAAGCCGGCCCAGCACGTCTCGGTGGGAGACGAGGTCCGCTACCGCGTCGACGGTTTCGACCGGCTTCTTACGGTGACCCGGATTCTCACCAAGAGGGTGGGCGCGCCGATCGCCCGTACTGCGTACATCGACACCTCTCCCCCGCGTCCGTCTCCCTTGGATGCCCCGGCCGCAGTCATTCGGGATCGTGGTGCCGGCCGCCCCACGAAGAAGGAGAGACGCCAGCTCGACGCCCTCATGGGAGGAGGCCGCCATCGGGGAGACCACAACTGAACTGAGGTGAGCGGCCTCACCGTCGACGGATTTCTGAAGGAGCCGCCCCATGGGTTAGGGTTCTACTCGTTGCGAGCGGCTGATTGCCGTAAGACAACGGGCTGTGGCGCAGTTTGGTAGCGCACTTGACTGGGGGTCAAGGGGTCGTGGGTTCAAATCCCGCCAGCCCGACCAAATACAAGCATCCGCACCGAAGACGGTGCGGATTTTTATTTGCCAATACACTTTTGCAGCAAGGCTGCTTCGTTTCTCCAGCCATATCCGCATCAATATCCGTCACATCTGTAACTCCCATAACAACCATGGAGTATATTTATTCTTATTTCTCCTTTTGGAACCTTCTTCCAAGTTGGTTACGCTCGAGTAAACGTTGCAACGACGGCACTTACCCCACCCTCAACCTTACGTACCTACTTTTTGCTGACATAACCCCACGAAAGCGGAACAGCAACTCACATGTCCCCGATTCAGCCGGGCGCCAAATTCGGTCAGGAAAGTCACAACCCAATAACATGCATGGTCCGAACGACTGTGGTTGAGTGTTTGTCGACATCAAGGGTGTCTTCACAGCATCCTGCACACCGGTTCATAGCCGGTTGTTGCGAATCCGACTGTGTTCTCATGTCCCCGATCAGAGAGAACGACACATGAACATCAAGCGCGTCATCGCCGCAGCTGCGCTCACCGTCGTGCCGCTGACCGTTTCCTCAACCGCACTGGCCGCTCCGGCCGCTCCTCAGGGTGCACCCGCCGCTGCCGCGGCTGTTCCCGCTCAGGTGTCCGCGGATGGGGCCCAGTACGCCAACACCGTCCTGAACAAGGTCAACGAGCTGCGCAGCAGCCTGGGCCTTCAGCCCGTGACCCGGTACCAGGAGCTCGACACCGTCGCACAGGACTGGTCCGAGCAGCAGGCTGCCGCCAACAGCATGAGCCACCGCCCCGACTTCACGTCGGCCTACCCGGCGGGCTGGACCACCGGTTCAGAGAACGTGGCCTGGCGTACCGCGGGTGGCGACACCGGTGCGCTGATCTTCGACCAGTGGCTCAACTCCCCCGGCCACTACAAGAACATGACGGACCCGAACGTCAACTCCATCGGCATCGGATTCGCCCAGACCTCGGACGGCAGGTGGTACGCCACTCAGAACTTCGCCGCCTACAACGTCAGCAACACGACGCTGACCCAGACAACCAGCACGACCAGCAACACCACGACGACGACCACCAACACCACGACGACGACGAACGACGCCCCGCCGTCGGACACCCCCGCCCCGCAGCCGACCCCGGAGACCACGTCGTCGACGCCGACCACTGAGACGACTCCTGCGGCTCCGGTCGCTCCTCCGGCGACAGAGACCACCTCCCCCGCGGCCACCCCGACGCCGTCCGCTCCGGCCACCACGGCCACCACTAAGACCGTCACGGCCACTGCCACCCCGGCCAAGCCGTCCTCGACTCCTGCGGTCGCGGCTCCCAAGAGCACTCCGACGAAGTCCGCGCTGGCCACCACCGGTCCGAGCATCGCCATCGCCGTTGTCGCCGCCGGTCTGCTCGGTACCGGCTCCTTCCTCGTCATGCGCCGTCGCCAGGCCGGCTGACTGAGCTGAGGCTCCGACAAGACGAGCCGTTTCTCTGACGGGCGCCTGTTGTCCACGCATGTTGGTGGACAACAGGCGCCCGTCGTTGTCGTCTCCGTCATTGTCCACCTCGAGGGACGAACCCTGAGAGGATGGGCACGTGAAGCGTTTACCCCTTGAATCAGAGTATCTTGCGCCGCTACCCGCCGAGATCGACCTGCGCCTCATCGTCACAGACATGGACGGGACCCTCATTGATGGTGACGGCCGCGTTCCTGTCAGGCTGGACGAGGTCGTTGCCCGGATGCGTGAGGCCGGCATCATCTTCGCTCCCGCCTCGGGCAGACAGCTGGCCAACCTCCGTGCGGTTCTGGGACATGTCGTTGATGACTCACCGCTCATCGCGGAAAGCGGGGCCCTCGCCGTCCACGGGAATGAGGAGATCCACTCTGACACCATCAGCGCAGAGGAGGCCGGTGCCGCCATTGCCACAGCTCGGGAGCTGGCGAGTTCCGGCTACGACGTCGGGACTGTGGTGGCGTGCAAACGCTGCGCCTACATCGAGCGATCCGATCCCGCCTTCCTGGCTCAGGCCCGGCTTTACTACGCGGCGCTGGAGATCGTTGACGACCTCATGACCATCCCCCTGGATGAGGTGCTCAAGGTCGCGGTCTTCGACTTCGATGACGTCGAGAACGGCAGCTCGCAGGCGCTGGCCGCGGCGGTCCCAAGCGTCCAGACCGCCGTGTCCGGTCTGCACTGGATGGACATGACGTCCCCGCATGCCTCGAAGGGACGCGCGCTGGCGGCGCTTCAGGCCAGGTTCGGGATCCTTCCGGAGCAGACGGCTGTCTTCGGTGACTACCTCAACGATCTTGACCTCTACGAGCACGCGGACCTGGGTTTCGCTATGAGCAACGCTCACCCCGGTATCCGTGCGGCAGCCGCCTTCACGGCGCCGGCCAACACTGAGGACGGGGTGCTGCGCATGGTCGAGGAGCTGCTTCGGCGCTCACGGAGGAGAGACTGAGACGGAGAGGGACGGTGTCGGATCGATCGGGATCCGACACCGTCCCTCTGCGCAGCACGAGCGGAGTCTTTCAGAGCACTGACCTCCGCATCACTATCGCTCCAGCCAAGCCTTCATTCCGCCGCGTACGTTGACCAGCTCACCGGTGTATCCGGCCGCGGTCAAGGCCTCGATCGCCTTGACGGAGCGCACGCCTCCGGCGCAGATGACCGCAGTGGGCCTGGCGGGGTCGAGCTCGCTCATCCGGTCGACGACCTGTCCCAGTGGGATGTTGACCGATCCAGAAATGGCTGCTTGCGCCACCTCGTCCGGCTCTCGCACGTCAAGGACCACCAGGTCCTCCTCCGTCCCGAGCCGGCCACGCAGCTCATCGGCGCTGACCTCTTTCATCATGTCCTCCTCAAGGGTGGTGGGTCGCTGACATAACAGAGCATTCGGCTGGTCTCGCCGGGCTCGGTGTTCCGGAAGCCGTGGCGCTCATAGAAGCGTCGGGCATCGGTGTCGGCCTCATCAACGCCGATACGCATCTCGAGCGCGGAGCGTTGTCGCACCTGCTCCAGTGCCTGTTCGAGCAATCGGGAGCCGACGCCGCGGTTGCGCCGTTCCGGCTGCACATAGAGCTCCTCCAGCTCAGCAACCGGCCCCTCGCTGTATGGCGTGGGACGCAGGGTCAGGTACGCGAAGCCCACTGCTCGTGAGTGATCAGCACTGCTGTCCTCAACCAGGAGAACCATGACGTCCTGACGTCTCAGCATCGTCAGGAACCTGGTGGTCAGCTCCTTGGCCGAGGGCGTCGGAGTATCGAACTCGGTGTTGAAGTCGAACAGCAGGCGGGCAATGCATGACGCATCCGCCGTGTCTGCCGCGCGCACGTGGATGTGCTGAGCTCCTTCGTACGGATCGATCGCCGCTGAGTCGCCGTCGGGACACATGGGGTTAACGACGCAGACTGCGGTAGCGAGTGATGAGGCTGCGGGTGGAGGCGTCCTGACCTGCGAGAGCCTCCTCGTCCCCCTGGACGGCGGGGGCGATCTCGAGGGCCAGCTTCTTGCCGAGCTCGACCCCCCACTGGTCGAAGGAGTCGATGCCCCACACGATGCCCTGGGTGAAGGTGATGTGCTCGTAGAGGGCGATGAGCTCTCCGACGACCGCAGGCGTCAGGGCCGGGGCGAGGATCGAGGTGGTCGGCTTGTTGCCGGCGAAGACGCGGGCCGGAACGATCTCCTCAGGGGTGCCCTCGGCACGCACCTCATCGGCGGTCTTGCCGAAGGCCAGCGCTGCGGTCTGGGCCAGGTAGTTGGACAGGAACAGCTCGTGAACATCCACTCCCCCGTCCTTGGTGGGGTGAGCGGGGTTGGCCACCGCAATGAAGTCCGCGGGGATGAGCTGGGTGCCCTGGTGGATGAGCTGGTAGAAGGCGTGCTGGCCGTTGGTGCCCGGCTCGCCCCAGAAGACCTCACCGGTCTCAGTGGTCACGGGACTGCCGTCCCAGCGCACGGACTTGCCGTTAGACTCCATGGTGAGCTGCTGGAGATAGGCGGCGAAACGGTGCAGGTACTGGGCGTAGGGCAGGACGGCGTGGGAGCCGGCCTTGAAGAAGTTGACGTACCAGACGTTGAGCAGGCCCATGAGCATGGGGACGTTCTCGGCCGGAGCCCTGGTGGCGAAGTGCTCGTCAACGGTGTGGAAGCCGGAGAGGAAGTCGGCGAAGTTCTCCGGGCCGATGGCCACGGCCAGAACCGTGCCGACGGCGGAGTCCACCGAGTAGCGCCCGCCCACCCAGTTCCAGAAGCCGAAGGCGTTGGCCGGGTCGATGCCGAACTCGGCGACCTTATCCAGGGCGGTGGACACGGCCACGAAGTGCTTGGCGATGGCGCCGTCAGTCTCAATGCCCTTGGCCTGCAGAGCGGACAGGAACCAGTCACGGGCCATGCGGGCGTTGGTAAGAGTCTCCAGGGTGGTGAAGGTCTTGGAGGCGATGATGAACAGGGTCGTCTCCGGGTCGAGGTCCGCGACCTTCTCGGCGCAGTCGGTGGGGTCGATGTTGGAGATGAAACGGCACTGAAGGCCCTTCTGCACGTAGGGCTTGAGCGCCTCGTAAACCATGACGGGGCCGAGGTCAGAGCCGCCGATGCCGATGTTGACCACCGTCTTGATGGGCTTGCCGGTGATGCCGGTCCACTCCCCAGAGCGCACGCGGCGGGCGAAGGCGTAAATCTTCTCCAGGACCTCGTGGACGTCGACGACGACGTCCTGGCCGTCCACGGTCAGGGAGTCAGTGGCCGGGCGGCGCAGGGCCGTGTGGAGGACGGCGCGGTCCTCGGTGATGTTGATGTGCTCGCCGGCGTACATGGCGTCACGGCGGCCCGGGACGTCCACTTGCTCGGCGAGCTCGACCAGGGCGTCGCGGACGTCGTCGGTCAGCAGGTTCTTGGACAGATCGACGTAGAGGTCCCCCAGCTCGTAGGAGAAGCGCTCGGCGCGCTGCGGGTCGTCGGCAAACCAGGCGCGCAGGTCCGGGGTCATGGTGTCGTGGAGCTCGGTGAGGCGCTTCCAGGCGGGCGTGGTGGTGGGGTCAACCGGATTCAGCATGGCTACAGTCTATGGGTGTCACAGCCGCGCGCCACTCTCTGGTGCCAACCGTTCTCACACTCGCGGAGTCCTGTTGACTTCTGACCTCGCGCGGCGCCGCCCAAGGTTTGAACCCGTTACCGGTCACTGAGAGCCTGACGATCGCTGATGGTCTGCTGTCTGTACCGGCTCGGTGAGAGACCCAGGACTCGTCGGAAGTCGGCAGTCAGGTGGGCGTGGTCCGCGTAGTCGAGCTCGGCGGCCACTTGCGCGACGGTGACGGAAGGATCCTCCCGCAGCCGTTGTGCCGCTTCCTGGAGCCGATAGCGTCTGATCACGGCAAGTGGGGGCAGACCGATGTATCTCTCGGAGAGTCGTTGCAGACTTCGGATGGAGAGATCGAGGCGCCGCGCCAGCTGATCGACGCGCAGAATGCTTCTGTCGGAGGCGACGACGTCCTCCATCCTGTTGGCCGTGAGCGCCATCGCTTGTGGCGGCCCGGTGTACTGCGCCACCCAGGCTGCCAGCGCGCTGGCGGCACATTGTCCACCCGTCGTCGTGTTCGTATCCGCCATAGCGTCGGCGACGGCGACCTTCAGGTCAGGGTCCTCGAGCGGCCGATGGGAGTCCCGAATCAGGGACGGGGAGCACAGCGCGCCTGCACCCGCCGGTCGCAGAAGGGCTCCGACTGCCCATCCCCGGCCTTCCAGCTCGCGATAGGAGATGCTCGTCGTCGGGCCGTACAGGGAGACACCATCCGGCTCGACCACGAGGTTACAGGCCGGGAACGGGAGAACCTCCTGCCGCTCCCGTTGTCCTGCGGGCAGGTCCCAGCGCGGAATCCAGATCCAGCGGACACGGTCGGCCAGTGCCTCGGAGACAGGCTCACGGTGAAAGGTTGGAAGCCTGGAGGGGTAGAGGATCCCCCGCTGATCAGCGGTCGTCTCGGGCACGGTTCCTCACCTTTCCGGAACTGTCGCAGATCTTCAAGCGGAGGCACCTTTGTCGTTCCTACAGTCGTTGACATGAGTACACGTAACGTATCCGGGGCCACTGGTCAGTACACGACTGACGGGACTCCGCACGGATTCACCAGCATCACACCGTTTCTGGCCATTGACGGCGCCGACCGGGCACTTCGGTTCTATCGCGACGTCTTCGGGGCGCGCATCGCGGACAGCGTCGAGATCGAGGGAGCGGTCGTCCACGCGGAGCTCGACTTCGGTCACGGAAGGCTCCAGATCGGTGAGCCGTCCGCCTTGTCCGGTCTGGTCGCGACCCCGTCGGACGAGCCGGTCTGCTACTCGATCGGTCTGTACTGCCCGAACGTCGACGCCGTCACTGAGCGGGCCACTGCCGCCGGCGCAACCTTGCTGGAACCGCCTACCACTTTCGTGTCCGGGGACAGGTTCGCCTCCATCCGCGACCCTTTCGGCGTGCGGTGGGCGGTCATGACCCGGGTCGAGGACCTGTCCAAGGAGGAGAGCGCGGCTCGTGTTGCCGTATGGGCCAAGGAGCAGGCGGGCGGTGAGAAGTAGGGCGGCCAACGCTCAGGTCCGGGCGGCCCGGTCGGCGAGCTCATCGAGATCGGGAACGCCCGCGCCGGCCGGAGCCAGTGTCTCCCAGAGACACTCGGCCACCGTAATGAGAGCGAGGAGACTGACCAGGAGCACTCCGCTCATGTGAGGGCCTGCGGGGATGAGAGCAAGGCACAGGGCGCAGGCCACGACACGGGATCGGTAGATCTTGCGTGCGTTGCGTAACCTGATGACGGCGAACATGGCGAGGAAAACGATGACGCCGCTGCTCAGGAGGGCCGACGTCTCCATCGGGACGCGGTCGTGTGGCTCCTCCATCACGTGATGGAGGCCGGCGGCCAAGGCGATCAGTCCGGCCGCCAGAGCGAGGTGACCGTAGGCGAGGAGGCTGCGCACGGCACGGAAGGGAACGCGCGCCCGGTTGATGTAGTGCTCCATGAGACCGAGGCTGTGGTGGAAGTAGGCCCACCACAGCCCGCCCACAAGGACGAAGGCGGCAGCGAGACCGCCCAGGTCGCCCCAGGTCAGATGCTCGATCCCAGTCTGAGGAGTCGCGATCGACACGATCGTCTCACCGAGAGCCACAATGATGAGGAGGCTGAAGCGCTCCACGACGTTGCCGACGTCGTAGTGCTGGGCGCTCATGGTTCGGCTGTGCCGCAGGGGGCCGGTGATCTCCCACAGCGCCGCGAGGGTCCACAGTGCCAGTTGGCCGTTGCCGCCCATGATGGCCCCGCCGAGCATGAGGGGTCCCTGGATGAGGCTGGAGACCAGGTCCATGCGGAAGGCGTTGGAGTTCTCGTGCCGCGCCAGACGGAAGGTGATGACCATGCGCGAGAGCCAGCACGACGTCGCGAATATCAGTGCCCGTTCCCCGAAGGCGCGAGGCACGGCGACCGCGCTGACCATGACGATCACCATGAGGGTCATGATGGTGAGGCGGTGACGATTCGTCGACGCGTCACGCAGGCTGGACTGGATCGTCACCAGTAGCCACTGCCAGTAGATGAAAACCAGCAGGACTCCGGCATGTGCAAGCCCTCTCCAACCGGTTTCCTCCCGAATGACGCCGTTGAGCTCAGTGATGAGGAAGACGTAAACCAGGTCGAAGAAGAGCATCACCGGGTCCACAGCCCGGTGCGGCAGCAGCGAGACATCCCCGCGACGCTCGGAGGACCTCTGTGCAGTCACGCTTCTCCTCACGTAATCAGTACGTGGTCAGGCATGGTTGCTCCGTTTTCTCCCGAAAGCTCGTCTCAGCGCCGCTGGCGCTTCTCGCGCACGCGCACCCCGATCTGGATGGGGGTGCCAGTGAAGCCGAACTCCTCGCGCAGGCGGCGCTCGATGAAGCGCCGGTAGCCGGCGTCGAGGAAACCAGTGGTGAAGATGACGATCCGGGGCGGGGCCACCTGAACCTGGGTGGCGAAGAGGATGCGAGGCTGCTTGCCGCCGCGCACCGGGTGTGGGGTGGCGGACTGCAGCTGCCCCAGAAAGCCGTTGAGCCGGCCCGTAGGTACTCGGGTGGTCCAGCCGTCCAGGGCGGCGTCGAGGGCGCGCACGAGCCGGTTGGTGTGCCAGCCGGTCCGGGCGGCCAGGTTGATGTGAGGGGCCCAGGAGACGTGGGCCAGGTCGTGCTCGACCTCCCACAGCAGCATCTTCTGACGCTCCTCGTCCACCAGGTCCCACTTGTTGTTGACCAGGACCAGGGCGCGACCTGCGTCGACGACCTGCTGGACGACGCGCACGTCCTGCTCGCTGATCGGCTCGGAGGCGTCGAGGAGGACGACGGCGACCTCGGCCTTGTCGATGGCGCCCTGCGTGCGCAGGACCGCGTAGTAGTCGGCGCCCCGTGACTGCTTGACGCGCCGGCGGATCCCGGCGGTGTCGACGAAGACCCACTTGCGGGAGTCGAGCTCGATGATCTCGTCGACCGGGTCGCGGGTGGTGCCGGCGGTCTCATTGACGACGACGCGCTCCCGGCCCGCGATGGAGTTCAGCAGCGAGGACTTGCCGACGTTGGGCCGCCCCACGAGGGCAACCCGGTGCAGGTCTCCCTCGGGCGCGGCGGCGGCCACAGCGGAGACCTCTGGGAGGATCTCCATGACGGCGTCGAGGACCTCACCGCTGCCCCGGCCGTGCAGGGCCGAGACCGGGAAGGGCTCACCCAGTCCCAGGTTCCACAGGGCGGCGGCGTCTCCCTCCTGCGCTGGGGAGTCGACCTTGTTGGCGGCCAGGACCACCGGCTTGCCGCTGCGGCGCAGCATCCGCACCACGCGCGCGTCGGTCTCGGTGATACCGACCTGGGCATCGACGACCAGAAGGACGGCGTCGGCCATCTCGACGGCGACCTCGGCCTGGGTGGCCACGGCGGCATCGAGGCCGGCTACGTCCACCTCCCAGCCGCCGGTGTCAACGATGGTGAAGCGGCGCCCGGCCCACTCCGCCGGGTAGGAGACTCGGTCACGGGTGACACCGGGGGTGTCCTGGACGACGGCCTCGCGGCGGCCCAGAACCCGGTTGACCAGTGTCGACTTACCCACGTTGGGCCGGCCGACGACAGCCAGCACCGGCAGCCCGGCCTCGGCCCGGTCGCCGATTGGGAGCTGCCCGTCCGCCTCCAGAAGAGCGAGATCCTCCTCATCGAGCTCATAGTCACCCAAGCCCTCGCGCATGGCCTGGGCTCGCAGGTCCTCCTCGGCGTCGCGCCGGGCGGCGGAGTCGGCGGCCTCCTCCACCAGGTCCAGGACCCGCTCGACGGACTGCTCCAGGCTCAGCTCCGAGGTGTCCACCAGGGTGACGCCCTCGGGCGCGGTGAGGAACTGGGAGACCGTGGAGTCGTCGCGGTCGCGGCGTACCACCTGGTCGCGCAGGGCGACGGCGTCGACCTGCTTGCCGGCGGCCTCCAGGTCCCCGGCGCGGCGCGTCAGGCGGGCCTCCTCCGAGGCGGTCACGAGCAGGCGGGCGTCGGCGTCGGGGGCGATGACGGTGGTGATGTCACGTCCTTCGGCCACGATGCCGGCTCCCCCGGAGAAGGAGCCGGTGCGCCCGGTCGCCTCGAAGCGGATGATCTCGCGCTGACGGCGGGCCAGCTCGGCACGCACCTCGAGGTTGGTGGCGACCTTGGAGACGATCGTGGCGATGTGCGGGTCACGGATCGCGGCCGACACATCAGTTCCGTCCACGGTGAAGGTGGGGTGCTCGGGATCCAGACCCATGTGCAGCGGCATCGCAGCGACGGCATCGGCGACGGCGGCCCCGTCGTCCAGGTCAACCCCCTCGTGCTCGCACCACCAGGCCGCGGCCCGGTACATGGCACCGGTGTCGAGGTAGGCCAGTCCGAGCGTGGTGGCCACGCGCCGCGAGACGGTGGACTTGCCCGACCCGCTCGGCCCGTCGATAGCGACGACGATTCCCATGGTGTCCTCCAGCAGAGTCCGATTCCGGTCAAGAACTGGGCCAAGCGTCCCACACTCCGGCGCGATACTGCGGATCAGGACCCCATGAGCACTGACACAGGCGGCCGGCAGGCGCGCAGTGAACCGGTGTCAGCCCGCGACGACGCGCCAGCCCTTGGCGTCCAGGGCCTCCTCCAGCCCCTGGGCGGCCGCCGGCAGGACGGAGATGAGCGCAATCCCGGCGCTCTGACCGGCCGAGTGCTCCAGGGAGAAGTCCTCGATGTTGACACCGGCGGCACCGACGTCGGAGAAGAGCCGACCGAGCTCGCCGGCGGCGTCGGGCACGAGGACCTGGACCTCGGCATAACGGCGCGGCGCCCCGCCGTGCTTTCCGGGGATACGGGCCCGTCCTGCGTTTCCGCGAGTCATGACATCGGTGACGGCACCGACGGCCCCAGGTGCGATCGTGCTCACCGCGCCGGTGGCCGTGTACTCGGGACCACCAGGATCGCAAGCAGCCGCCTCGACCCCCGCGATCAACGCGCTAAGGTCGTCACTGATCCGGCGCAGCAGGTCGGCCACGGGACCGGCATTGCCCACGATGATGGCCGACCACAGCCGGGGGTCCGAGGCCGCGATCCGGGTGACGTCGCGAAGTCCCTGACCCGACAGGGCCAGGGCGCTCTCCCCCAGCTCCTCCAGGCGGGCGGCCACGAGGGAGGCGATGAGCTGGGGCATGTGGGAGACGGCGGCGACGGCGGCGTCGTGCTCCGACGCTCCCATGCGCACCGGGGTAGCACCCACATCGACCGCCAGGTTCCTGATGGCCAGCTCCGCCTCGGGATCCGAGTCCTGACCGACAACCACCCAGGGACGTCCGGCGAAGAGATCGGAATCGGCGGAGCCGGCACCCGAGCGCTCGCGGCCCGCCATCGGGTGGGAGCCGACGTACCTGCGCGCCTCCGCTCCCGCCCGGGCCCGAACCTCCGCGACGACCCGTTCCTTGACGGAGGCCACGTCAGTGACCACGGCATTCGGGTGGGCGCTCAGCTGCGCGACGACGACGTCGGCGGTCACGTCGGGCGGGGTGGCCACGACGACGATCTGCGGCTCGGGGCTGTGTTTGTCGTGGGGCGTTCCCGCCCCCATGTCACGGGCCAGGGCCAAGGACGTGGGCGAGGTGTCGGAGAGCTGGACCTCGACGTCCGCTGTCCGCAGCGCCAGGGCCAGAGACGTTCCCAGGAGGCCGGTGCCGATGATGAGGACCGGTCCACGTGTGGACACCGATGCCCGGGACTTGGCCGCGCTCACAGCCCGACCTCCTGCTGGAGTGCCGCGATCTCCTCGCCGCTGAGGGGGCGGGTCTCACCGGGGCGCAGGCTGCCCAGCCGCAGCGGTCCCAGTCTCGTACGCGCCAGGCGCGTCACCGGGTGGCCGACGGCGTCCAGCATGCGCCGCACGATGCGGTTCTTGCCCGAGTGTAGGGTGATCTCGACGATGGATCCCCGAGGCCCGGAGTCCTTGACGGTGACCCGGTCCGCCCGTGCCTCGCCGTCCTCGAGCTCCATGCCGCGCCGCAGCTTGCGCGGCACCCACGGCTCGACCTGCCCCTCAACGATGGCGACGTAGGTCTTGGCGATCTCGAAGCTGGGGTGCATGAGCCGGTGGGAGAGCTCACCGTCGTTGGACAGCAGAAGCAGCCCCTCGGTCTCGGTGTCGAGACGACCGACGTGCACCAGGCGCAGCGAGTCGGGCAGCTCGGGGTGCTCGGCCAGGTAGTCGCGTCCGTACTGGGCCACCGTCGGGCGGCCCTCAGGGTCCTCCATGGTGGTCACGACCCCGGCCGGCTTGTGGAGCATGAGGGTGATGAGCTCGGGGTTGGTGAGGATCCGGCTGCCGTCGACGCGGATCTCCTGGGTCCGCGAATCCACCCTGACACCCGGCTCGGTGACGGTGATGCCGTCGACGCTGACGCGGCCGTCGGCGATGAGCTGCTCGCAGGCCCGGCGTGAGGCGACTCCGGCGTGGGCGAGGACCTTCTGCAGCCTCTGTCCAGAAGCGACGTGCGGGTCGTCCTGACCACCCTTGGAGGCGCGCTCACGCATTGCCAGCAGACGGGACTCCTCGTCCTCATCGATGGCTTCGGCATCGAAGGCGGCCAAATCAGCAGCGTCACTGTGCTCGTCCAGCTCCTCGAGGTCGTCCTCGTCGTAGAACTCCTGGCCACCGAAGTCGCTGTCGGGTACTGAGATGGTCTTTGAGTCGGTCCTGCTGCGGTGCTTCCTCGGGGTCATGAGGTCCTCCTACCGGCCATCTCATCGGCCTGTTCGACGATCTCCCCCAGTGCCTCGACACGAGGCAGGTAGGGAGCCAGGGGTGGTAGCTCGTCCAGGGAGTCGATTCCCAGGTACTCCAGGAACTCTCCCGTGGTCCGGTACAGGATGGCACCGGAGGTCTCGGCCCCGGCCTCCTCGATGAGGCCGCGGGCGTGCAGGGTGCGCATGACGCCGTCGACGTTGACACCCCGAATCGCCGCGACGCGACCGCGGGTGACCGGCTGGCGGTAGGCCACGACGGCGAGGGTCTCCAGGGCGGCTTGGCTCAGGCGCGCGGTGGCGCCGCCGATGATGAACTGCTCGACGAGCTCGGCGTGCTCGGGCACGGAGGCGAAGCGCCACCCTCCGGCTGCCCGTCGCAGGAGGAAGCCGTGGGTGCGGCTGTCAGGTGCCTCTCCCCGGTACTCGGCGGCGAGGTGCTCCAGCAACGTCTCGGCCGATCGCTCCTCAATGCCGAGGGCATCTGCGATCGAGGCGGTGGTCACCGGTTCGTCGGCGACGATGAGAATCGCCTCGGCGGCGCTGCGCAGCTGGGGCTCGGCGGCCTCGCTCATGCGAATTCCTCCTCGAGCTCGATCAGGTCGTCGGAGGCCATCATGCCGGTCGGATCGTCCTGACCGGCACACCAGGTCACGGTGATCTCGCCCATGGCCTCGACCTGGTCCAGCTCGGCGCTGCCCTGCCGGTGAAGGATGAGCAGCGCCAGGAACCGGGCCACGACGACGGCCGTGCGCTCGGCGTCCTCAATGATCTGGGCGAAGGTCAGGGTTCCGTGACGACGCAGTCTCAGGACAATGAGGCTCAGCTGTTCTCCGACCGGGACCCGCTCGTGAAGGTGGACGGTCTGCACTCCCGGATCCGTGGGCCGGGTGAAGGCGCCGACCGCCAGCCGCGTGAGCTCCTCGGGAGTGATGGTGGCTACCAGCCGGGGCAGGAGCGCGGCCAGGTGCGGTTCCAGCGCGACGATCCGGGGATGGCTGCGAGCGGAGGTCTCCGCCCGGTGGCGGAAGGCGGCTGCGGCCTCCTTGAAGGCCCGGTACTGCAGGAGCCGGGCGAAAAGCAGGTCGCGGGCCTCGAGCAGCTCGAGGTCGGGTTCCTCGTCATCCTCATCACGAGGCAGGAGGCGGTGCGCCTTGAGGGCCAGAAGGGTGGAGGCCACCACGATGAACTCCGAAGCACGTCCCAGGTCCCAGTCCGAACGCATGTGGGCGATGAAGTCGTCGGTCACCTCAGCCAGCGCCAGCTCAGTGACGTCGAGCCGTTTGCGGGCGATGAGGCTCAGGAGCAGATCGAAGGGCCCCTCGAACT
This sequence comes from Actinomyces naeslundii, assembly GCF_001956585.1. Lineage (GTDB taxonomy): Bacteria > Actinomycetota > Actinomycetes > Actinomycetales > Actinomycetaceae > Actinomyces > Actinomyces naeslundii. The sequence continues at coordinate 43,875 of NZ_MSRR01000024.1, forward strand.
GGGGCAGGGCGACGCTGAACCCGGGCAGCCTGGGTGGGCCCTGAGACTCCTGGTCCTCCGACTCAGGCGACATCGCCGCGGGCGATGACCTCACGGGCCAGCCGGCGGTAGGCATCCGCACCGGGGTGGGAGGGCGCGTAGCTGGTGATCGGCTCGTTGGCCACGGAGGCGTCCGGGAACTTGATCGTGCGCCGGATGCGCGTGTCGAAGAGCTGCTCGCCGAAGGCCTGCTCAAGACGCTCAAGCACCTCACGCGAGTGCAGGGTCCGGGAGTCCACCATGGTGGCCAGGATGCCGTCGATCTCCAAGGTGGCGTTGAGACGGTCCTTGACCCGTTCAACGGTCTCCACCAGAAGCGCCACCCCTCGCAAGGCGAAGAACTCGGTCTCCAGCGGGATGATGACGCCGTGGGAGGCGGTCAGGGCGTTGATGGTCAGAAGCCCGAGCGAGGGCTGGCAGTCCACGAGGATGACGTCGTACTCGTCAAGGACAGGACGTAGCACCCGCTTGAGGGCCTGTTCACGGGCGACCTCATTGACGAGCTGGACCTCGGCGGCGGACAGGTCGATGTTGGCCGGGACGATATCCAGTCCCTCCACGGTGGTCTCATGGATGACGGTGCGGATGTCCGGACGGCTGGCGACGAGCAGGTCATAGATCGTGGAGTCGAGCTCGTGGGCGTTGATGCCCAGCCCGGCGGAAGCCGCCCCCTGAGGGTCGAAGTCGACGATGAGGACCTTGCGCCCCAGCTCGGCCAGCGCCGCGCCGAGGTTGATTGTCGTCGTGGTCTTGCCAACGCCGCCCTTCTGGTTGCACATGGAGATGACCCGAGCGGGTCCGTGCGACTCCAGCGGCGCGGGAACGGGGAAGTCCTTCTCCTCGCTCTCTTCGGTGCCGGGGTTGTCGATCAGGCCTGGCTGGATGGAGTCATTCACATCCGTCAGCCTAGTCGAAGTCGGCTCCACCTCGCCCAGTTCAGACGGGACACGCCAGAGAACGGGCTAAACAGGATCCGGCTTTCAGGAAGGCGTCGGCCGGCGCCCAGGCTCCCCTCACCAAGAGCCGGATCCCCTGACGTTTCAGGAGCGCACTCGGCGCTCAGGCCAGCGCGCGCGGATGGCTTGTGGCGTAGACCTCCCGCAGATGGTCGACGGTGACCTTCGTGTAGATCTGGGTGGTGGTGACCGATGCGTGCCCGAGCATCTCCTGGACGACACGCACGTCCGCCCCTCCGGCCAGCAGGTGGGTGGCGAAGGAGTGCCGCAGGGTATGGGGCGAGATACGACGCTCGTCGGGGACACCGGCTCCGGCGAGACCGGCCCTTTCGGCAGCCTGCTGCAGAACGGCCCAGGCACTCTGCCGGCTCAGCGGCCTGCCCAGGGTGTTGAGGAAGACCTGCGGCACTCCCCTGCCCCGCTCCGCCAGAACCGGCCGACCTCGAACCAGGTAGGCATCCAGTGCCTCCCAGGCGTAGGTGCCCATGGGGACCACGCGTTCCTTGCGTCCCTTGCCGAACAGTCGCAGCACCCGGGAGTCGGCATCGAGGTCGTCGACGACGAGCCCCACTGCCTCGGAGATGCGGGCACCGGTGGCGTAGAGGACCTCCAGCAGCGCGCGGTCCCGCAGACTCACCGGGGAGTCGTCGATGCCTGCGGCTTCCAGCAGGCGGCGGACCTCCTCGATGCTCAGGGCCTTGGGCAGCCGCCTGCCGGGCTGGGGCGGGCGCACTGTGGCCGAGGGGTCCTGCGAGGTGGTGCCCTCCGCCAGGAGGAACTTGTGCCAGCCGCGTACGGCGGTGACGGTTCGGGAGGCCGACGACGAGGCCAGCGGGCGGGCACCGTCGGCTCCGGTGCGCAGCGCCTCGAGGAAGCCGGCCACGTCATCGCGGCTCACCTCCTGCAGGACCGTGATGCCGCCGGTTCTCAGGTAGCGCAGGTAGCGACCCAGGTCGCGTTCGTAGGCGCTCAGGGTGTGGGGGCTCAGCCCTCGCTCGACGCGCAGATGCGCGAGGTAGCCGCGCAGTGCCCGGTCCAGGGCGTCGCCACGCGGATCGTGGGTGGTACCGGCGGCCGCGGCCGTCGTCTTCGCCGTGCTCGTCGCAGCCAGCCGATGCTCAGCCGAGCTTGGCGACCAGGCCGAGCCCGACGATCGTGATCGTCCAGGTGATGGCCACGGCCACGGTGATGCGGTCGAGGTTGCGCTCGGCCACGCCGGAGGACCCGGCTGAGGAGGAGATGCCGCCGCCGAACATGTCCGACAGGCCGCCTCCCTTGCCCTTGTGCAGGAGGATCGACATGATGAGGAAGAAGCTCGAGAGGACGAGCAGCACCTGAAGGACGATACGCACCACGTTCACGCCGCGTTCCCTTCGTCGTTGGTTTCGTCTTGCTGTGGAGGCCTCGCGCCGGTTGGAGACCGGCGCGATTCTCGAAGGAGACGTGCACCCCCACCTGTCCGCTCGGCAGTCTACCCGCAAGACGCCGAGTCCCGGACACCACATGGTGTGAGGTGTCCGGGACCCTGACTACGAGGGCTGAGGCTCTGCGGGGAACCGGTGGCCGGGTCCCTCGTCGAGGCTCAGGCCGCTCAGGCGTAGAAGCCGGCCATGGCGGCGAAGGAGTCCGCCTTGAGGGAGGCTCCCCCGACCAGCGCGCCGTCGACGTCGGGCTGGGCCATGAGCTCCTTGATGTTGGCGGGCTTGGCGGAACCGCCGTAGAGGATACGGGTGGCGTCGGCCGTGGCGTCGCCGTAGTCGGCACGCAGGGCCTCACGGATCGCCCCGCACACCTCCTGGGCGTCCTCGGCGGTGGCGGTCTCGCCGGTGCCGATGGCCCAGATGGGCTCGTAGGCGATGACGATCTTGGCGACGTCCTCACCGCTCCATCCCTCCAGGGCGGCGCGGATCTGCCTTAGGACGAACTCGACGTGGTTGCCCGCCTTGCGGACATCCAGGGCCTCACCGCAGCACAGGATGGGGGTCATACCGGCGTCGAGCACTTTGCGGGCCTTGGCGCCAACGAGGGCGTCGGACTCGCCGTGGTACTCGCGGCGCTCGGAGTGGCCCATGACCACGTAGCTGCAGCCGAGCTTGGTGAGCATCTCGGTGGAGATCTCGCCGGTGTAGGCGCCGTTGTCGTGGGTGGAGACGTCCTGGGCGCCGTACTTGACGCTCAGGGAGTCGGCCTCGACGACGGTCTGCACGGTGCGGATGTCCGTGAAGGGCGGGATCACGAGGACCTCGCACTTGGCGTAGTCGTGGTCGTGGTCCTTGAGCTCCATGGCCAGGCCCTGGACAAGGTGGTTGGCCTCGAGGTGGTCGAGGTTCATCTTCCAGTTGCCCGCCATGAGCGGGGTGCGGTTGCTCATCTAGGTTGCCTTCCTTCAGTCTTCGAGCACTGCGATACCGGGCAGCGTCTTGCCCTCGAGGAGCTCGAGGGAGGCGCCACCGCCGGTGGAGATGTGGGAGAACGTGGCCTCGTCGAAGCCGAGTGTGCGCACGGCCGCGGCGGAGTCGCCACCGCCGATGACGGAGAAGGCGTCGGACTCGGAGATCGCCTTGGCCACGGCCTTGGTGCCCTCGGCGAAGGCCGGGAACTCGAAGACGCCCATGGGGCCGTTCCACACCACGGTCTTGGAGGTGGCGATCGCGTCGGCGAAGAGCTTTCGCGTCTCAGGGCCGATGTCCAGACCCATCTGGTCGGAGGGAAGCTCGCTGGAGAGCACGACGGTGGCCGGGGCGTCCGCGGCGAAGGTCGGGGCCACGACTGTGTCGACGGGCAGCAGAAGCTCGACGCCGTTGGCCTTGGCGGTCTCCAGGTAGCCCTTGACGGTGTCGATCTGGTCCTTCTCCAGCAGGGAGGTGCCCACCTCGTAGCCCTGGGCGGCCAGGAAGGTGTAGGCCATGCCGCCACCGATGAGAAGACGGTCGGCCTTGCCCAGCAGGTTGGAGATGACGCCGAGCTTGTCGGAGACCTTGGAGCCACCGAGCACCACGGTGTAGGGGCGCTCGGGGTCGTTGACAGCGCGCCCCAGTGACTCGATCTCCTTGACGACGAGCAAGCCGGCGGCCGAGGGCAGCAGCTTGGCGACGTCGTAGACGGAGGCCTGCTTGCGGTGAACGACGCCGAAGCCGTCAGAGACGAAGACATCGGCCAGGGCGGCGAGCTCAGCGGCGAAGGCCTCGCGCTCGGCGTCGTCCTTAGAGGTCTCGGCGGCGTTGAAGCGGACGTTCTCCAGCAGGACGATCTCGCCGTCACCGGCTGCGGCGACAGCGGCCTTGGCGGACTCACCGACGGTGTCCTCGGCAAGCGTCACCTTGGTGCCGGTCACCTCGGCAAGGCGCTTGGCCACGGGCGCCAGGGAGTAGTCGGGGTTGGCCTGGCCCTTGGGACGCCCGAGGTGGGCGGTGATGATGACCTTGGCACCGGCGTCGAGCAGGGTGCGCAGGGTGGGCAGAGCGGCCTGGATACGGCCGTCGTCGGTGATGTTCTTGTCGGCGTCCAGCGGCACGTTGAAGTCGGAGCGGACCAGGACTCGCTTGCCCTTGAGGTCGCCCAGGGACTCGATGGTCTTCATAAAGCCTCTCATCGGTTGTGGGTGATGGTGTGGGGTCTGACGGACGGCGCCCGCGCACGCATAGCGTGGCGCGGGCGCCGTCTTCTAGAGAGTCATGCTCTCGGTCTGGTCTCAGGCGAGCTTGGAGCCGACCAGGGCGGTCAGGCGGACCAGGGCGTTGGAGTAGCCCCACTCGTTGTCGTACCAGGAGAGGACCTTGACGAGGTTGCCGATGACCTTGGTCTCGGTGGCGTCGAAGATCGAGGTGTGCGGGTTGCCCACGATATCGGTGGAGACGATCGGGTCCTCGGTGTACTCGAGAACGCCCTTGAGCTCACCCTCGGCGGCGGCCTTGACGGCGGCCTTGACGGCGTCGACGGAGACCTCCTTCTCGGCGATGAAGGTCAGGTCGGTCAGCGAGCCGGTCGGGGTGGGGACGCGCACGGCGAGGCCGTCGAACTTGCCCTTGAGGGCGGGCAGGACGAGGGCCACGGCCTGGGCGGCACCGGTCTTGGTGGGGATCATGTTCAGCGCGGCGGCGCGAGCACGGCGCAGGTCGCTGTGCGGGGCGTCGAGAACACGCTGGTCACCCGTGTAGGAGTGGATGGTGGTCATGATGCCGCGCTCGATACCGAAGTTCTCGTGGAGGACCTTGGCCAGGGGGGCGAGGCAGTTGGTGGTGCACGAGGCGTTGGACACGATGTTCATCGTGGCGTTGTCGTAGTCGCCCTCATTGACACCCATGACGAAGGTGCCGTCGACGTTCTTGGCGGGAGCGGAGATGACGACCTTCTTGGCGCCACCGTCGAGGTGGGCCTTGGCCTTCTCGCCGTCGGTGAAGAAGCCGGTGGACTCCACGACGACCTCAACGCCCAGGTCGCCCCAGGGCAGGTCGGCGGGGTTGCGCTGAGCAAGCACCTTGATGTGCTTGCCGTTGACGGTGATGCCATCCTCGTCGTAGGAGACCTCGCCGTTGAAACGACCAAGGATCGAGTCGTACTTGAGCAGGTGGGCCAGGGTCTTGTTGTCCGTCAGATCGTTGACGGCGACAACCTCGATGTCGGCGCCCTGCTCGAGGGCGGCGCGGAAGAAGTTGCGGCCGATTCGGCCGAAGCCGTTAATACCAACGCGGGTGGTCACTTTGTGTCCTCCTAGTGCGCCGGTAGAGGCGCACGGTTGCTGGGCTCTTCTCACACACAGCGTGTGCTCCGGAACATCGTCAGCTCACATCTCCGATTCAGCTCCGGCACGGCCGAGTCTAGCCACACTGGGCAGCCGCTGGGAGCCACTGGCCACGCCACGGGCGAACACTGTGACGCAGAATCCAGCCTTCACGGGACTGATGACCATCGATTGTCCTCACGCCAGGACCGAGGTCCCACCTGGACTCAGGGTTCGAGCATCTCCTGAGTGAGGACAGACTCCGTGTCGGGGATGCCCAGCTCGTGCGCCTGCTTGTCCGCCATGGCCAGGAGCCGGCGGATACGTCCGGCGACGGCGTCCTTGGTCAGCTGGGGGTCGGAGAGCTGGCCGAGCTCCTCCAAGGAAGCCTGCTTGTGGGCGATCCGCAGCTGACCGGCCTGGAGCAGGTGGCCGGGGACGTCATCCCCCAGGATCTCGAAGGCGCGCTCGACCCGAGCCCCCGAGGCCACGGCGGCGCGGGCGGAGCGACGCAGGTTCGCGTCGTCGAAGTTGGCCAGACGGTTGGCCGTCCCCCTCGACTCGCGCCGGGAACGGCGCTCGGCCCACACCTTGAAGGCCTCTGGAGCACCCATTCGCTCCAGGAGGACACCGATGGCCTCACCGTCACGGACGACCACGCGGTCGGCTCCGCGCACCTCGCGGGCCTTGGCCGAGATGTCGAAGCGCCGCGCGGCCCCCACAAGAGCCAGCGCAGCCTCGGAGCCGGGACAGGTGACCTCCAGTGAGGATGACCTACCGGGCTCGGTCAGCGAGCCTCGGGCGAGGAAGGCTCCGCGCCATGCGGCTGCGGCGGCATTGCGCCCCCCTTGGACGACGGCGACCGGCATGCCGCGCACCGGCCGTCCGCGATCGTCGACCAGGCCGGAGAGCCGGGCCAGGTCCTTGCCCCGTTGAGTCACGCGCAGCACGTAGCGGGATCCCCGGTGCAGGGATCCGCCCTGCACCACCATGACCTCGGGCTCCATCCCGTAGAGCTCCTTGAGGTGCTGGTGCAGGCGGCGTACGGCCCCGCCGTGGTCGAGCTCGGCCTCGACGACGATGCGCCCGGAGACGATGTGCAGTCCCCCGGCGAAGCGCAGCATCGCGGAGACCTCAGCCCGTCGTTGGGCGGCGTTCTCGGTGACAACGAGCGCGAGCTCATCCTTGACGGTGACCGTCAGCGACATTGGGTGGGCTCCTCGTGCTCGGGGTCGTAGCCGGTGCCGATGGCAACGGACGGACTATGGATATGGGTACTGCCGGCGTGACTCAGGTGCAGCCGGTGCTCCGCTCGAGAGAACCATGGGGCGGACAGCGACCGGGGCGGATGAGACGACATGGTGATGTGGTGCGGCGCCCGAAGGCGCGTCTAGGAAAATTCCTAGCAGTGCCACCCTGCTGCGGGCTGGGCGGGGACCCAAGGAATTATGAACGATGGCGAGCAGCAGGATTCTTCAATGAGTCCATTGTCACGATCCACGGGGTCCACCTAGATCTGCCGGGACCCGGCCACGCTGCCGGCCGCGTCAGGTCTGCCTCTCGTCGGTGACGTCGCCCAGCGCCCCCTCGAAGGCGTCCCGGAAGGCTGCTGCCAGGCGCAGCGGGTCGTGGTGACGCAGTGCCTCGCCGGTGCGCACCTGCCGTAGGACGACGGTGGCGCCCATGGCTGAGGCCACCGACTCCAGATCGGTGACGTCCTCAACGGTGGAGGGATCGGCCAGAACCACGTCCAGGCGCAGGTCGGGTGCGTACTGACGCAGGACCCGCAGGTGATCGGCGCTGGTCATCCCATCAGTCTCGCCCTGCTGCGCGGAGAGGTTGAGGACCACGACCTTGCGGGCCGAGGTGCCCACCAGGGCCTGGCGCATGGAGGGAAGAATGAGATGCGGGAGCACCGACGTGTACCAGGACCCCGGCCCCAGAACCACCCAGTCCGCCTCATCAATGGCCCGCAGCGCCTCAGGGTGGGCATCGGCATCCTGCGGAACGATCCCCACGTTCTCCAGGCGTCCTCGGGCTGAGGCCACCGCCACCTGTCCACTGACCCTGCTGCTGGTACCGCCTGAGACGATATCCGCCTCGATGACCAGGGGTGAGGATGACATGGGCACGACCCGGCCGTGGATCGTCAGCAGTCGTCCCACCCAGTCGAGTCCGGCGACGTCGTCTCCCAGCAGCTGCCACAGCGCCAGGATGAGCAGGTTTCCCAAGGCGTGGTTATCGAGCTCCCCGTGCCCCTCAAACCGGTGCTGGAGCACGTCCCGCCAGGTCAGCCCCCACTCGGAGTCCTCGCACAGGGAGGCCAGCGCCATCCGCAGGTCCCCCGGCGGCAGGCAGTCGAACTCCCGACGCAGACGCCCCGAGGACCCGCCGTCATCGGCGACGGTGACGACGGCGGTGAGCCGGTGGGTGACGTGCCGCAGCGCCCGGAGCGTGGCGGACAGGCCGTGCCCGCCCCCCAGGGCCACGACGGCGGGCCCCTCCTCGCCTCGGCGGGGCCACCCGGCTACATCGATCGTCGTTCCCACTGGCTACTCCCGTCCCAGGTCACGGTGCTGGACAACAACCTCGAAGCCCGCTCTACGCAGCCTGGCTCCGAGCCGCTCCGCTGAGGCCACGGAGCGGTGCTTGCCACCGGTGCATCCCACAGCCAGGGTAACGTGGGGCTTGAGTTCATCAATGTACTGCGGGAGTGCGGGAATGAGCAGGTCCGCGTACCCGTCGACGAAGGCGCCCGCCCCCTTCTGGGCGAAGACGTAGTCGGCCACCGGGGCGTCACGGCCGGTGAGGTGGCGCAGCTCGGAGACCCAGTAGGGGTTGGGGATGAAGCGCACGTCCAGGACGTGGTCGGCATCCAGGGGAATGCCGTACTTGAACCCGAAGGACATGACATTGATGCGCAGGGCCAGGTCGGACTCGTGGGCCACGAGCTCACGCACTCGGCGGGCAAGGTCGTGAACGGAGTAGTCGGAGGTGTCGATGACGATATCGGCCACGCCCCGCAGTCCCCCGAGGAGAGTGCGTTCGTGCTCGATCCCGTCCAGGACGGAGCCGTTGCCCTGCAGGGGGTGGGGCCTGCGGGAGGACTCGAAGCGCCTGACCAGGACGGCGTCGGAGGCGTCCAGGAAGATGAGCCGTACGTCGGTGCCGTTGTCGCGGACCTTGCGCAGGTAGTCCATGAAGTGGGAGAAGAACTCGCGGCTGCGCACGTCGACGACGGCGGCCAGCCGGTGCACACCGGCTCCGACCGTGGTCATCATGCCGGACAGGGCCGGCAGCAGCTGGGGCGGCAGGTTATCCACCACGTACCAGTCGAGGTCCTCCAGAGCGTTGGCCGCGCGCGAGCGCCCGGCCCCGGACATGCCCGTGACAATGATCAGCTCGGGCCGTTCGGCGGGCGGAACCGGAGGGGTGGCCTCATCGAGGGCCGGGATCTCGATGGGAACCGTGTCCTGAAGCCGCTTGCGCTTGCCGGAGGAGGGCTGAGGGCGGCGCTCGTCATGCATACCCCAAGCATCGCACGTCCAGGCGCCTCCGCCCGCCGACGAGGCCGGATTACCGGTAGCGTTTCACCGTTGCCCGTACTCACTGCCGCCGGTTCTCGGCAGCCAGACGTCAGGAGGCCCCATGAGCCCCTCCCCTTCTTCCGACCAGAGCGCTCACCCGTCCCCCTCCGCGTCCCAGGGGAGTGCGGCGCCTCAGCCCGGCGCCCCGGTCCTGGGCACGCCCTGGACCCGCAGCGCGACGAAGGTGGCGTTGCTGGGCGCCGGCGAGATCGGCAAGGAGGTGACGATCGCGCTCAGCCGCCTGGGTGTGGAGGTCACGGCCATTGACCGCTATGACGGGGCGCCGGCCCAGCAGGTCGCCCATAACGCCCTGACGGTGGACATGAGCGACCCCACGGCGCTCACAGCCGCGATCCGCTCCAGCGGCGCCACGATCGTCGTCCCGGAGATCGAGGCACTGGCCACCGACGCCCTCGTGGCCCTGGAGCAGTCCGGTGAGGTACGGGTGGTGCCCACGGCCCTCGCGACGCAGCTGACGATGAACCGTGAGGGGATCCGCCGTCTGGCGGCCGAGGAGCTGGGCCTGCCGACCAGCCCCTATGCCTTCGCCTCCAGCCCGGAGGAGCTGGCAGCGGGCGCCCAGCAGGTGGGCTTCCCCTGCCTGGTCAAGCCGGTCATGTCGTCGTCGGGCCACGGCCAGTCAGTGGTGCGCGGCCCGGAGGATCTGGACGCGGCATGGCACTACGCGGCCACCGACGGGCGCGTGGACCGGGGCCGGGTCATCGTGGAGGGCTTCGTCCGCTTCGACACCGAGATCACCCTGCTCACGGTGCGCTGGCGCGACCCGGGTACCGGAGAGACGGTGACGAGCTTCTGCGAGCCGATCGGGCACCGACAGGTCGACGGGGACTACGTGGAGTCCTGGCAACCGCAGAACCTGAGTCCGGTGGCCCTGGAGCGGGCCCACCAGGTGGCCCGGGCCGTCACCACGGCGCTGGGCGGGTGGGGGCTGTTCGGCGTCGAGCTGTTCATCTGCGGGGAGGAGGTTCTCTTCTCCGAGGTCTCACCGCGCCCGCACGACACCGGCCTGGTGACACTGGCGAGTCAGCGCCTGAGCGAGTTCGAGCTGCACGCCCGTGCCCTGCTGGGCCTGCCTGTGGACACCTCGCTGCGCTCCCCCGGCGCCTCGGCGACCATCAAGGCGACGGGCGAGTCCGCCCCTGGCGAGGGCGTGAGCTTCGCCGGCCTGGATGAGGCGCTCGTGCAGGACGGGGTGGACCTGCGACTGTTCGGCAAGCCCGAGGCCCACCCGGGTCGACGCCTGGGCGTCGTGGTGGCCTGCGCCGACGACGTACAGGTCGCCGTCGACCGGGCCCGGGCCGCGGCCCGGGCAATCCGTCCCAGCGTCTGAGTCGGCCGCCCGGGTCCGGAATCGCAGCGCCTACCCCCGCGGCGGTTCCTGCACCGGAGGCACGAGGGAGGCACCGTTGGAGGCGATGACGTCGCGGTACCAGCCGAAGGACTTCTTGCGGTAGCGGGCCAGGGTGCCGTTGCCGCCGTCGTCACGGTCCACGTAGATGAACCCGTAGCGCTTGGACATCTGGGCGGTGGAGGCCGAGACCAGGTCGATGCAGCCCCAGGAGGTGTAGCCCAGGACCTCGACGCCGTCGGCAATGGCCTCGGCGACCTGGACCAGGTGGTCGTTCATGTAGGCGATGCGGTAGTCGTCCTCGACCGTGGGACCGTTGGGTCCGTCAACGAGGACGTCCTTGGCTCCCAGGCCGTTCTCGACGATGAACAGAGGCTTGCCCCAGCGGTCCCAGTAGTCGTTCAGGATGGTGCGCAGGCCCGCCGGGTCGATCTGCCATCCCCACTCGGAGGCCTCGAGGGTGGGATTGGGGACGCCGCCCATGAGGTTGCCCCGGCCGGCCTCGGCCGACTGGGTGACGGTCTCGCACACGGACATGTAGTAGGAGAAGGAGACGAAGTCGACGGTGTGCTCCCGCAGCAGCACGCGGTCCTCCTCGGTGATCTCCAGCTCGATGCCCTTGTCCCGCAGGGTCCGCCGCAGGTAACCGGGGTACTCACCACGTACGTGGAGGTCCCCGAAGGCGTAGTTGGCGCGCTCTGCCTGCTTGGCCGCCCACACGTCCCGGGGATCAGGGGTGAGCGGGTAGGTGGGAACGGCCAGGATCATGCAGCCGACCTGGATGTCGGGGTTGGTCTCATGGGCGATCCTGGTCGCGGCCGCGGAGGCGACGAGCTCGTGGTGGATGGCCTGGTAGAGGTCCTGCTCGCTGAGCCTGTCCTTGGGCGTGGCGATGCCGCCGGATAGGAAGGGCTCATGGAGCACGGAGTTGATCTCGTTGAAGGTGAGCCAGTACTTGACCCGCTTGCCATAGCGCTCGAACAGGGTGCGGGCGTAGCGCTCGAAGAAGCCGATGAGGCGGCGGTCGGTCCAGCCGTCGTAGGTGCGCGCCAGGTGCAGCGGGGTCTCGTAGTGGCTGATGGTGACCAGTGGCTCGATCCCGTGCTTCTCGAGCTCGTCGAGGACCCGGTCGTAGAAGGCGAGTCCTTCCTCATTGGGCTCGGTCTCGTCGCCGAGCGGGAAGATGCGGCTCCAGGCGATGGAGAAGCGGAAGACCTTGAAACCCATCTCCGCGAACAGGGAGATGTCCTCGGCGTAGCGGTGGTAGAAGTCGATCGCCTCGAGCTTGAGGTTATCCGGTGTGGGAGCCTGGGTGGGTGGGGCCATGATGCCCCGAGGCATGACGTCCTGGACGGACAGGCCCTTGCCGTCCTCGTTGTAAGCGCCCTCGATCTGGTTGGCGGCGGTGGCCCCGCCCCACAGGAAGCCGTCGGGGAAGTTCGGATTGCTCTTAGAAGTAGTGGACGTGGCGGTCATGTGCGTGTCTCCTGATGTGTTCTCTCAGTTTCGGTTCATCGGTTAGGTATCGGTTCAGTGGTCGATCTCGACCACGGTGGTACTGGTGGTGACCTCACCATCAACGATCGGGACGACGGCGCCCAACGAGGCGGTGTTGGTGACGACGAGGATCGTGGTGGGGTCGTAACCAGCGTCGCGAATCGCCTTGAGATCAGCGTCTACCAGAGGCTCACCGCGCCCGACTCGTTCACCGGCGCTCACTTTGGGGGTGAACCCCTCTCCCTTGAGATTGACGGTGTCCAGGCCGACGTGGATGAGGACCTCCACACCGTCGTCGGTCTTGATGCCGTAGGCATGGCCGGAGTCCATGGCGGTGACGACGGTCCCAGATGCCGGTGCGACGACGTGGCCGTCGGAGGGGACGATGCCGACTCCGTTGCCGAGGGCCCCGGAGGAGAAGACCGGGTCGGCGACGTTCTCCAGCGGCATGGCAGATCCGTTCATCGGTGAGGTGAGCGCGGTGGTGGGCTCGGCATCACTCTCCTCGGAAAGGACCGGGGAGGGCTCATCCGGGGACGGGTCCTTGAATCCGAGGATGAGGGTGAGAGCCAGGGAGATGACGACGGCGACGACCATACCGATGAAGACCAGGACGAGGTTTCCGTGGTTAATCAGCGCAGGAATACCGATGAGGGAGGGGAAGACGAAGGAGGTAGTTGCCCCGTTTCCTGCTGCGACAATAACGCCACCCGCAGCACCGCCGATGCAGCCGTAGAGGAAGGGACGTTTGAGAGGCAGGTTGACACCGTAGATCCCGGGCTCGGTAATGCCGGCCAGGAAACCGGACAGCGAGGCCGGTCCGGCCAGCTCCCGCATCTTCATGCTTCGTGTGCGGATCATGACACCGAGGGTCGCGGCCGCCTGGGCCAGCACGGCGGGGAAGATCGGCCCCGCCATGAGGGAGAAGCCCGGGTCGTTGTACTGGGCGATCATGACCGGTACCAGGCCCCAGTGCACACCGAACATGACGAAGACCTGCCAGAAGGCTCCCATGACGGCGCCCGCCACCCAGGGCACGTGCTCGAAAAGCGCGTTCATCAACGAGGCGATGCCGTTCGACGCCGCGGTCGTCACCGGGCCGACAGTGATGAGGGTCAGGGGGACCATGATGAGCAGCACGAGCAACGGCACTGAGAAGTTGCGGATGGCTGAGGGCAGAATCCTGGTCAGCCAACGCTGTAGATGGGACTGGAACCACACGGCCACAATGATCGGGACAAGAGAGGACGTGTAGGAGGCCATGACCACCGGAATACCGAAGAAGGTGACCTGGCCGCCGGCGTCGTTGAGCGCGACGATCTCGGGATACACCAGGGCTCCGGCCAGGGCCACGGCTGTCATCTCATTGGCTTTGAAGTAGCGCGCCGAGGTGATGGCCAGCAGGATCGGTAGGAAGTACAGGGCTGAGTCACCCGCGGCATTGAGGATCGTGTGGGTGGTGGAGTCCTCCTTCAGCCATCCCAGCGTCGTTGTCAGCGTCAGAAATGCCTTGATGAGGCCGGTTCCCGCAAGCGTCCACACCACGGGGTTGATGAGGGCCGAGACCATCTTGATGAACCGGTCGAACAGGTTGCCGTCGTTGCCGGTCGATTCATCGTCGTCGCCGGTCAGGTTGGTGAGCCTGACCAGTTCTTCGTGGAGCAGCGGCACGTCGTTGCCGATGACCACTTGGTACTGGCCGCCGGCCTGTACCACAGTGACGACGCCGTCGAGTGCTTTAACAGCCTCGGTGGAGGCCTTGGACTCATCCTTGAGAACGAATCGCATACGGGTTGCGCAGTGGGTCATGGAGGCGATGTTCTCCTCGCCTCCGATATTGTCCAGCAGCCGCGGCGCCAGCGCCGCATAGTCGACCTTCGCCATTGATGTCCTCCTGAGTGAGCAACCGCTTCCAGGAAACAAAAAAGACCCGAGACAGTGACAGCGCGTGAACGCTGGAGTGTCTCAGGTCTTGCCCCGGTCGGGTCACAATCCTACGAATTCCTTGCCGGAATTCACTAGAAACAATATAAACAATCGAACCATCGAACAAGACAGAATTTTGTGTTACGCGTCACTCTGCGTGGCCTGCTGCAGGGAGGAGGTCAACCGGGCAACGTGCAGGGCGAGGTAGGCGGTCTCATCATCGGTGACGGCGGTATTCAGGCGAATCTCCAGCAGATCCCTGATACGCCGGGCCACTCTGTAGGCATCGGGATCGGAGATGCGCAGGGCCTCAGCGACCAGGGAGGACGTACCGTCCTCGATCTGCACCGCGGTGCGTGCGCGTACCAGGAAGTAACGCAGGTGGACCGCGAAGCGCGCAGCGTTGACGGAGTCCGCATCGAAGGCTTCGCCAAAGGACTTCTCCAGCAGCCGCATGACCTGACCAATGAGTCTCGACTGCTCGCTGGCGGCCTGGGCCGAGGGAGCGCCGATCGCAGCGGTGAAGAGGTGGAGGGCCAGTGCGACAGCCTCACCGCCAGGCAGCTGGACCTCTTGCGCGGCGTTGATCTCCTCGACCATGGCCTCAGCCAGCCGCAGCTCCTCGGGATGCAGGTGGGCGACCTCGGCACGCAGCGGATAGTCCATGGTCAGCCCTTGGCAGACGCGCGCCATGGCCTGGTTGATGTGGTCGACAACGGCGATCAGGGTCGAGGAGGGAACATCCGTGTTCAGGCCCCGGGCCGCCTTGCGGAAGACCCGCTCAATGAGTGCCAAGCGCTCCAGCGGGATCCCGGCGATGACCTCCGCCACCGATTGGGCATTATCGGCCGGGATGTAGCGACGGGAGATGAGAGAGGCGTCGACGTCCTGGCCGCGCTTGCGCTGAAAGCCGAGGCCTCGGCCAGTCAGGATCGCCTCACGCCCAATCTCGTCGCGCGCGAGCACGACGTTGTTATTGAGCACTCGCAGTATCTCCACGAGCCGATTGTGCCATGAGCCGCTCGCCCCCGAATGACGAAGGGCGAGCGACCACTGGCACAAGATGGGAGACGCCCGAGGCAGCCCCGATGCCGGTGAGACCGACTCAGTCCTGCTCAGTCCTGAAGGCCCACCATGACGGAGGACGCCTTGACGACGGCGACCGCCTTCTTACCCTCTGCCAGCTCGAGCTCCTCGATGGCCGCGTTGGTGATGGAGGAGGTGATGATGACACCGGGAGCGACCTCGATCTTGACAACGCCGTTGACGGCGCCCTTCTCAATGGAGACGACGGTGCCGGGCAGCTGGTTGCGGGCGGAGATCCTCATGAGGGTTTCCTTTCGAGTTGATGTCTGCTCAGCCCAGCGCACTGTGAAATCGCACTACTGTTTGTTTTCTGGACTGTTGAGGTGAGCCACAATAGTACCTGCCAGAGCCGGCCCGATACCCTTGACGCGGGTGATGTCGTCCACCTCGGCCTGCCGAATGCGTTTGACGGATCCGAACTCGCGCAGGAGAGCCGCCTGTCGGGCGGGCCCGAGACCGGGAACGCCGTCCAGTACCGAGCGGGTCATCCCGGCCGAGCGCTTCTTGCGGTGGTGGGTGATGGCGAATCGGTGGGACTCGTCGCGCAGGTGCTGGAGCAGGTAGAGGGCAGGCGAGGTACGCGGCAGGATGACGGGGAACTCCTCCCCCGGCATCCAGACCTCCTCCAGGCGCTTGGCCAGACCGATGAGTGGAACATCGATGCCGAGCTCGTCGAGGACCGAACGGGCGGCGTTGACCTGCGGCAGACCGCCGTCGACGACGACGAGCCCGGGCGCGTAGGAGAAGCGCCGGGCCTTGCCGGTCTCGGGGTCGATAGGACCGGAGGCGACGGCGATACCCTCGGCGTCCTCGATCTCCTCGGCCGCACGGGCGGCCGCCTCGCCCTGTCCCTGCTCAGCGATGAGCCGCTTGAACCTCCGGGTGAGGACCTCGTGCATGGCTGCAGTGTCATCGGTCGCCCCGTTGCCGTCCTGGCCGCGCACGGTGAAGCGGCGATAGTCGGACTTGCGCGGCGCACCGTCCTCGAAGACCACCATGGAGCCGACCTGGTAGGTGCCCTGGGTGTGGGAGATGTCGTAGCACTCGACGCGCAGGGGTGCCTCGGGCAGGTCGAGGGCCTCGGCGAGCTCATCAAGAGCGAGAGTGCGCTGGGTGAGGTCACCGGCACGACGGGTCTTGTGCAGGCGCAGGGCTTCCTCAGCGTTCCTACGCACCGTGTCCATGAGAGCAGCCTTGTCCCCGCGCTGCGGAACACGCAGATCGACCTTCCCTCCGCGAAGCCCCTCCAACCACGCACGCACGGTGGCGGCGTTGCTGGGCATCTCGGGGACCAGGATCTCCCGAGGCACCGCGGTGGTGGCTGTGTGGGCGACATCGTCGACACTGGTGGCCGCCGACTCGCCGTTGCGTCGGGAGGCGGCACCGCTGGAACCGTTGGGACCGCTGCGGGGCTGGGGGCTGGAGGGGGCGCGGTCGCCCACCCCGACCGAGGTGGTGGTGCCCGAGGAGGCGGGGGCTCCGCCCTGGTGGACGGCGCCGTCGTCGGCAGGATCGAGAAGGGAGGCGTAGACCTGCTCGAGGAGACGTTCGATGAGCTCGGAGTCTTCGGCGTCGTCAATGAGATCGACGACCCAGCCGCGCTGTCCGCGCACCCGGCCACCACGCACGTGAAAGACCTGGACCGCAGCCTCGAGCTCGTCGCGGACCAGGGCGAAAACGTCAGCATCAGTAGCATCGGGCAGGACGACGGCGTTGCCCTCGATGACCTTGCGCAGCGCGGCGGCGTCGTCGCGCAGGCGGGCGGCCTTCTCGAAGTCGAGGGCTGCTGCGGCAGCCTTCATCTCCGACTCCACCTGGCGCAGATAGGGACCGGTTCGGCCGGCCATGAAGGCGCAGAAGTCCTCGGCGAGCGCCCGGTGGTTTTCCGGATTGATGCGACCCACGCACGGCGCCGAGCACTTGTCGATATAGCCCAGCAGGCAGGGGCGGCCTGATGCCTGGGCACGGCGAAAGACGCCGGCTGAGCAGGAACGGACGGGGAAGACGCGCAGCAGCTGGTCGACGGTCTCGCGGATGGACCAGGCCTGGACGAAGGGCCCGAAGTAGCGGGTCCCGGGCTTGCGGGCCCCGCGGACCACCTGAACCCGGGGGTAGGTCTCCCCCATCGTCACCGCCAGGTAGGGATAGGACTTGTCATCCTTGTACATGACGTTGAAACGGGGGTTGAACTCCTTGATCCAGGAGTACTCCAGGGCCAGGGACTCCACCTCGGTGGATACGACGGTCCACTCCACGGCGCAGGCGGTGGTCACCATCTTCTGGGTGCGCGGGTGCAGGGCAGCGAGGTCCTGGAAGTAGCTGGACAGGCGCTGGCGCAGGTTCTTGGCCTTGCCGACGTAGACGACACGTGCCTGATCGTCCAGGAACCGGTAGACGCCCGGGGACGTGGGGATCTCGCCCGGGGCGGGACGGTACGTCGAGGGGTCGGCCATGCCCGCTAGGGTAGACGCCGACCGACCTTGCCCACGACATGCTGCCCCGCAGCCAGTCGCCCGAAGAGCAAAGGCCCGAGCCAGCAGGGCTCAGGCCTTCGTATGTGGTGGGCGATACTGGGATCGAACCAGTGACCTCTTCCGTGTCAGGGAAGCGCGCTCCCGCTGCGCCAATCGCCCGAGGTGGGTACCGGATTCGAACCGGTGTAAACGGCTTTGCAGGCCGGTGCCTAGCCTCTCGGCCAACCCACCATGAGAATGCTGGGGCTCGGCGCTCCCGGCTCCTCGGAGCGGATGACGGGACTCGAACCCGCGACCCTCACCTTGGCAAGGTGATGCTCTACCAACTGAGCCACATCCGCGCGATCCCTCACGGTTCGACCGAACCGCTCGGTGCTGGAAAACCATAGCATCACGATCACACCGACAAGCAAACAGCATCGCGGTGATTCACCTCACCGGGCAGCCGTTTGCTCCGGGGGTGCCGGCCTGACTATGGTTAGCGCCGCACAGGGCGATTGGCTCAGGGGTTAGAGCGCCTCGTTCACACCGAGGAGGTCACTGGTTCGATTCCAGTATCGCCCACCACAGCATCCTGACACCAAGTTGACAGTACCCGCCCCAAGGGCGGGTACTTTTACATCACCTACATCACCCCGCTCTGCAAGCAGATGAGCAAAGGCGAACTCAGAATCGGCCTCCCACTATGGATGCCGTCACAGTCTCCGCTCGACTGTCACAATTCGATGCGCCGATGTGTCTGATGGGTATGAGTCCAACGCATCGCACCACCATCGTCATCATCGGGGCCGGGTACGCCGGGATCATGGCAGCCAACCGGATTGCTTCTCACCCAATGGCCACCGCCCTCACACGTGTTCGCCTCATCAGTGCCTCGACACACCTTGTCGAGCGTATTCGTCTGCATGAGGCTCTTCGTGCTGAAGAAGACCCGGTACGGCCCTTGTCCGAGCTGCTCAACCCAGCCATCGACGTTGTCATCGGCCGCGCGACGAGCATCGATCGCAAACGGGGTGTCGTCCATCTTTCCGATGGCGACCCCATTCCCTTCGACCAGGTCGTCTTGGCGACCGGCAGCACCAGCCGGGCACCTGCTGGAGCCCTGCCGATCTCCGGGATCGCCGATCTGCAGCCGCTTCGAGATGAACTTGTCGGCTCTTCACACACGCGCATTCGCGTCGTCGGCGGCGGCCTCACCGGGATCGAGACCGCCGCGGAACTTGCTGAGCAAGGATTCGATGTTGAGATCGTCGACTCCGGCACCGTCGGCTCCCACCTCGGCGTACGAGCCCGCAAGCAGGCCTCTCGCCAACTGCGTCGACTGGGCTGCACGGTGACCGACAACCAGTTGTGCCAGCCCGAGCCCGGCATACTCACCATATGGACCGCAGGTTTTGCACCGGTCACTGTTCCGTGCGATCCACCAGTGTCGACCTCTTCCGACGGGCGCATCGTGGTCAACAGGTTCCTACGCTCCCCCGACGATCCCAGGATTACCGCGATCGGCGATTGCGCTGCGCCTCCGGCCTCGCACCTGCGCCCCAGCTGTGCCTCAGCCCTGTCTCTGGGAGCCGTAGCCGCTGATATCCTCATCTCCGGCGTGCTGAAGACCCCAGCGCCGTCCAACACGGGGGTCGGTTATGTCATGCGCTGCGTCTCGCTGGGACGCAACCGCGGCCTCGTCGAGCACGTAAGTCCGGACGACGTTCCCAACGGTCCTGTCCTGACGGGGAGAACGGCCCGGCGAGTCAAGGACTGGGTCATGGACCGCACTACTCAGTGGTTGATCGAAGAGGCTCAGCGCTCCGGCTCGTACCGTATCGTGAGAGGCCCAGCTCAATGACTGCTTCCGACCAACCCGCAGATATGGACAACAGGTCCGGTCAGGATTTCGAGGAACATCGCGCCGTTCTGTTTACCCTCGCCTACAGCATGCTTGGTAGCGCGGCGGAGGCCGAGGACATCGTGCAGGAGACATGGCTGCGTCGCCAACGCGTCAGGGAACCGGTGCGGCAGGAGCGCGCGCTGCTGTGCCGTATCGCCACACGCCTGGCACTCAACGCGATGCGCTCCGAGGCCAACCGGAAGGAGTCCTACCTGGGGCCGTGGCTTCCCGAGCCGGTCGCCACTGAGGCAGATCTGGCCGACGACCTGATCCTGGCGGAGACGGTCTCTGAGGCGACGCTGATGGTACTGGAGACCCTCTCCCCCGCCGAACGCGCAGCATTCCTCCTGGTAGAGGTCTTCTCCCTGTCATCGGCGGAGACCGGTCGCATCATCGATGCATCCGATACCGCCGTGCGCCAGCTGGTGCACCGTGCACGCACCCGGCTGCAAGAAGGACGAACACACCGACGCGCCAGCCCCTCTCCCGAGCTGTGGACCGAGCTGACCAGTGCCATTCGCTCGGGAGACTTGGCGGCCACCGTACGTCTGCTGGCTCCTGAGGCGGTACTCGTGTCCGACGGTGGAGGCCGGGCCTCGGCGGCACGCCGTCCCGTCCGAGGTGCAGAGTCCGTGGCTCGCTTCCTTATCGGCATCGCCGCGAAGACGCCACAGTTCGATGTGGCGCCGGCGTGGCTCAACGGCGAGCTCGCAGCCGTGGTCAGCAGTTCCAGGAACGTAGAGTTCGTGGTCTTTCTGGTTGCTTCGGAGACTGGTGTTCAGCAGGTTCTCATCGTCCGCAACCCCGACAAGCTCGTGCGCATCGGCAAGCCAGTGAGACTGTCCCGCTGACCCTGGCGCGATCCGTCGTCAGATCCGGGTGCCGTCGGCGATCCTTCCGGGCGAACCCCCCGCTTCCACGTGCGCTTCGCCGGTGGCGACGACACCGGAACCGAAGGTCCAGTCGCCCTCCACGGTCAGCGACTGCGCGTCCTTGATCGAGGGGACTCCTTCTGGGAACCGAGCCTCGAAGTCCTGGATCTTCTTGTAGAAGCGGGGGTCGAGATTCACGGTGCAGGCGCGCTCCGGAACCATCTGCAGCAGGCCGTCGTCGTCAACCTCATAGACGTCCGAGCGCACCAGCAGCAGATCGTTAGTGGTCTTGACCGGCAGGAAGCGGGAGCGGGGCACCTCGATAGCGGTCGCCCCCTCGAAGGCCTCCACCGCGGCCCCCATGGCGGTCTCGAGCTGGATCACCGGTGTTGAGGCGGAGTCGGCGGGGTCGACCGTCTTGCTGTTCTTGATGAGCGGCAGCCCAAGAATCCCGCCGCGCTCGGCCAGGGTGTCACGCAGGACCTTCAGGTCGAACCAGAGGTTATTGGTGTGGAAGAAGGGGTGGCGGAACTGGTCGGTGAAGTAGTGCATCTGATCCTCAGGCGTCTGCGCCGTGTCACGCAGGATGATGCGTCCGTCGCTCTTGCGCACGGCCAGGTGCCCACCCTTGACATCGGCCGGCGTGCGGCGGCACATCTCCGGGGCGTAGGGCGCACCGGAGGCCGCGAACCAGCCGGCGATCCTGGCCGAGGGCGCCGCCCCGAGGTTGTCGGAGTTGGCCGTCATGGCGTACCGGTACCCCTTGTCCAGGAGCGCGTCCAGCAGCCCCGAGGCGAGCAGCGCGGTGTAGATGTCTCCGTGCCCGGGCGGGCACCACTCAAGCTCCGGATCGGCCTCCCACTCCACCGGGCTCAGATCGTCAGCACGGAGCTTGGGCTCACGGTTCTGCAAGAAGTCCAGAGGAAGGCCGTCGACCTGGATCTCGGGGTGCCCGGCCAGCACCTCGAGGGAGTCCTCACGGGTGCGGAAGGAGTTCATGAGGATGAGCGGCAGGCTCACCCCGTAGCGCCGGCGGGCGGCCGTGACCTGGTCGACCAGCAGGTCGAGGAAGGTCTTGCCGTCGCGCACCGGCAGGAGGGACTTGGCACGGTCCAGCCCCATAGAGGTTCCCAGCCCCCCGTTGAGCCGTATGAGGACCGTCCTGCTCAGCGCCTCTCGAGCCGCCTCGTCGCTGACCTCGACGTCAGCCAGGGAGTCGATCTGTGTGAGTGGCTCAATGGTCTCCTCGGGGATGAGTCCTGTGGCTCCGGCCTCCAGAGCCTGGTAGTAGTGCGTGAAGACCGTGATGGCTTGCTCGGCGACGCCTGCGTCGCGCATCTTGTGCTGGGCAGCAGTGAGTCCGTTCTCGCTCATGACGCATAGCCTAACCCAGGCTGACCGTTCTTGGGGCACTTTGTTCGACTCTGTGCGTTTGAGTAAAGCACGGCAGGCTCTACGCTCCGGCAGGTTATCCACAGGGGAGCGCTTCCCTCTTTTCGACGTCGGGCGCTCCCCCTATTCTCGTTCGAACCGGTTAAGTGACGAGCTGCTTGTTGCCAAGCACCGAGCGACGAGGAGAACCGTTATGTCCATCCCTCCCAATGTGGGCCCGAATGTCGCTCTGATTCTGCGGCGACTGGACCTCATCGAGAAGAAGATCGACTGGGTCGCCGAACGCGTCACCTGGCTGGCCTACACCGCTGGGAGCCCGGAACAGGCGCAAGGCGATCGGTCCACGACGACGGACAGTTCACCAACGACTCATGCCCCGATGTCCGCCGCCGAGAGCATCAATGTCCTCGATCACCGGGTCTCGGAGCCCCTGTCCACCACCACCTCGCCCGCAGCTGCGACGACGACGCCGGCAGGAACCCCTGCGACGAGCGCTGCCACCGAGCTCCCCACGAGGCTTTTCAGCGACTCTCCTACCCAAGCCGCCGACGAAGAGCTCCCCCAGCACGAAGTAGTCTCAGCCTCCGCTCCAGCAGTATTGCACGACGACGCGCCCCGAGTACCCGAGGTTGAGGAGCCGGTAGTCCAGGCCCCCAGGTCACCCGCCCCTGTATCACCCGAGCATTCCTCGGAGTCCTGGGCCAGTCCCGGCTCAACCGGCTATATCCCCGCTCCGTCCCAAAGGGCCGACACGGGCGATCCGTATCAAGGGGTACCGGTTGGAGCAGGTCACGGCTCTGGCGCCGAGGCTGCTGAGATTCCCGGCTGGGCGCAGCGAGCAGTGCGGGAGGGAAACCTCGGGCGCTACCTACTCTCCGGTGCGGCTGCGCTGCTGGTCCTCTCCGCCGGGGTCAGTCTCCTGGCCCTTGTCTGGGACTCCATTCCCAACCCGGTCAAGATCCTGGCGCTGGCACTCATCGCGGTCACGATGACAGCCGTGGGCGCCCGCCTCAGCGTCAGCCGTCCGAAGTACCGGGTCGCCGCCGCAACGATCACGGGAACCGGCGGCGGGCTCGGCTTCGTCTCCATCGTGGGTGCGGTTCTTCTCGGCGGCATGCTCGGACCGGAACCCGCACTTGTACTCATGGCCGGTTGGGGGCTCGTGCTCCTGGTCGTGTCTCATCTGACGCGGGTGCTGTTCACCGCGATCATCTCAACCATCGGCGCCCTGGTGACTATCGGCTTCGCATTCAGCCACGTGACGCATCAGGCAAGCACAGCGATCGTCACATGGCTGATGATCAGTGTCTACGTCACAGTCCTGGCCCTGACCTGCGCGGCCCTGTCGCGAGGGACGGGGCGGATGCGGTTGGCCGCCTGGTATCCGGTGACATCGGTGGTGGCAACGGTGGCAGCACTTGTCTTCGCACCAATCAGTCCGATGCTGCGTGTGTCCGTCGTTGGTGGCACGGGGATCGTCCTGGCTCTGTGCCTGCTACTGGTCGGCCAGGTAATGCACGCCGGCAGACGTCTGTGGAGCATCGGTATCAAGACTGCGGGCTGGGACTGGGGCCTGGCCGCCCTGGTCCTTCTGATGGTGTACCCGAATTTGCTGATGAAGCAGATAAGCCTTGAGGTAGTGCACTCCGTTGTCGTCGCCACCTTCATCCTTCAGCTCCTGCTGCTGGCCGGAGCCGCACTCGCAGTACTTGCCCCGCACAGCCCCGATCAGTGGCGCAGCGCCATGGCGATCAGTCACGAGGCGACCTTCTTCCCCCTCGCACTGGCCGCAATGGCGACCGTCAGCGATCCCCGGGCCTATCTCTTCGTCGTCGTCGCCGCGATGCTCTGCTTCCTTCCCGCCATCGTCGATGGACGGGCCGAGCCGGCTCCGATCCTGGCCCTCCTCGGTACCGCTCCAATCCTCGTACCTCCCACGACCATGTACGCCCGAGCCGATCGCCTGTCGCTCATCGCCTCGGTTGCGGTCTCCGTGCTCCTCGTGATGATGACCGAGGGACTGGGGGATCGGACAGCGCGGAGCATGCCCTCCCCCGCACCGAGCGGAGCGTCATCACGTGTCCAGTCGCGGCTACTGGCCTTGCGAGCGGCGCTGGCCGCCATTGTCTTCAACCTGGCGGTTCTCATTCCGTTCCTCGCCAAGGTTCTGGTCAACGACTCCCTGAGTGGCCGGGCGGCCCTGCACATGGTTCCGGGTCTGGTACTCATCGCCTTCATCGCTTTGGGAACCGTGTCAAGTGAGGCGACACCCCTCCGGGTGCTCAGCGGTCAGTGCCGGGGCTCTCGTTACAGGGTGGGGCCCCAGGGCCAGGCACTGCCCGACCCGAACAGCTCTCTGACCGGGGCGCCGGTACCGTCCTGGATCGTCTCGGGTCTTGCGGCCGTCACCGCTGTGGCGACCCTGTCGTGGGCGGAGGAGCTGAGCTCAACGACCTGGGCAGTAGCGCTGGCAGCTGTCGCCCTGGGGCTGGGAGCGTGCGCCACGTGGCTCCTGCTTCCCTGGGGACGGCGAGCGGAGGTGTGTCTGAGCCTGGCGATCGGAAACTCGCTGCTCATGTGGCTCTCGGTCATCGTCGTGACCAGCATCGCAGTGGGTTCAGTGCTCATGTCGGTGCTGGTGCTGCTGACCGGAGGGGCCTGTATCGTCGTCGGCTTCAGGTTGCGCCTGACCGTCCTGCGCCACTACGGGTTGACCCTGGTGCTCCTGTCCGTCCTCAAGCTGGCGGCTGTCGATACCGCCTCGCAGAACTCGATCGTTCGAGTCGTCTCGCTGGCGGCTGCCGGCATCATCTGCTTCGTCCTGTCGCTGATCTACAACCGCTACGCGCAGGAACAGCGTCGCGAGCAGATGAGCGGTGCACAGAAGCGCAACCGGACCTGAGGCGGAGCCCTCCGCAGGCGTTGGCGTGTACCGCCTGAAGTTCACCCGCGGGCGGCCTCGAGCATCGGAGCGAGGAACCGACCGGTGTAGGAGGACTCCGTGGCCGCGACCTTCTCCGGCGTGCCGGCCACGACAACGGTTCCCCCGCCCTTGCCGCCCTCGGGCCCCATGTCGATGACCCAGTCGGAGTTGGCGATGACATCGAGGTTGTGCTCGATGACCACCACGGAGTTGCCCTTGTCCACCAGCCCCTGGAGTACCCCGAGCAGCTTGCGGATGTCCTCAAAGTGCAGGCCGGTGGTCGGCTCGTCCAGGACGTAGATGGTGCGCCCGGTGGAGCGGCGCTGGAGCTCGGTGGCGAGCTTGACGCGCTGGGCCTCACCACCGGAGAGCGTGGTGGCCGACTGCCCCAGCCGCACGTATCCCAGCCCCACCTCGACCAGGGTGTTGAGATGACGGGAGATGACCGAGGAGGCGGAGAAGAAGTCCGCGGCCTGGTGGATGGTCATGTCCAGGACGTCGGCGACCGTCTTGTCCTTGTAACGGATCTCCAGGGTCTCCCGGTTGTAGCGGGCGCCGTGGCAGACCTCGCAGGGCACGTAGACGTCCGGCAGGAAGTTCATCTCGATCTTGAGCGTGCCGTCTCCCCGGCAGGACTCGCAGCGCCCGCCCTTGACGTTGAAGGAGAAGCGCCCGGGGCCGTATCCGCGCACCTTCGACTCGGGCACGGCCGCAAAGATCTTGCGGATGTGGTCCCACACTCCGGTATAGGTGGCGGGGTTGGATCGGGGGGTGCGCCCGATCGGCGACTGGTCGACGTGAACGACCTTGTCCAGGTGCTCCACGCCCCGCAGCGTCTTGTGCCTCCCGGGCACGCCGCGGGCACGGTTGAGTCGGTTGGCGAGCACCTGGTAGAGGATGGAGTTTACCAGGGAGGACTTGCCCGAGCCGGATACTCCTGTGACGGCGGTCAGTACACCGAGCGGGAAGGAGACGGTGACGTCCTTGAGGTTGTTCTCGCGGGCGCCGACGACGGTGACCTCACGGTTCTTATCGCGCTTGCGCCGCTTGGCGGGGATCTCGATCCGACGCCGCCTGGCCAGGTAGTCGCCGGTGACCGAGCCCTCGGCTCCGGCCAGGCCCTCGACGTTACCGGAGTAGACGACCTCACCGCCCAGCTCTCCGGCTCCGGGACCGATGTCAACGATCCAGTCGGCCGAGCGGATGGTGTCCTCGTCGTGCTCGACGACGATGAGCGTGTTGCCCAGGTCCCGTAGTCGCTGGAGAGTCTCGATAAGCCGGGTGTTGTCGCGCTGGTGCAGGCCGATACTGGGCTCGTCCAGGACGTAGAGGACGCCCACCAGGCCTGAGCCGATCTGGGTGGCCAGGCGGATGCGCTGGGCCTCGCCTCCGGAGAGCGTGGCCGCGCCACGGGCCAGGCTGAGGTAGTCCAGACCCACGTCAACCAGGAAGCCGAGGCGGGCGTTGATCTCGGTCAGGACGCTGCCCGCGATCTGGGCGGCCTGGCCGGTCAGGTTGAGGTCCGCCAGGAAGTCTCGGGCCTCGCTGATGGGCAGCTGGCACAGCTGGGCGATGGAGAGCCCGCCCACGCGCACGGCCAGTACCTCGGGCTTGAGCCGGGCTCCGTCGCACACGGGGCAGGGGATCTCGCGCATGTAGGCCTGGTAGCGCTCGCGGGACCAGTCGGACTCGGTCTCGTCGTGCTTGCGCATGACGTAGTCGAGCACGCCCTCGAATCCGGTGGAGTAGATGCGTTCACGCCCCCAACGGTTGCGGTAGGTGACCTTGACCTCGTAGTCCTTGCCGCGCAGGATCGCCTCCCTGGCCCGTGCCGGTAGCGCGCGCCAGGGGGTGTCGACGTCGAAGGACAGCTCCTTGCCCAGGGCCTCGAGCTGGCGGGTGAAGTACTTCTGGTGGCTCGACCAGGGGGCGACGGCGCCCTCGGCCAGGGTGAGCTCCTCGTCGGGGACGACGAGCTCGGGGTCCACCTCGAGCCGAGTCCCGATGCCCGTGCAGGCCGGGCAGGCGCCGTAGGGGGCGTTGAAGGAGAAGGTGCGCGGCTCCATCTCGTCCAGAGCCAGGGGGTGCTCGTTGGGGCAGGCCCGCTTCTCGGAGTAACGGCGCTCCCGCTCGGGGTCGTCGTCAGGCAGATCGACCTGCTCGATGATGACCAGCCCCTCGGCCAGACCGAGAGCCGTCTCAACCGAGTCGGTCAGCCGCTGGCGGATGCCCTCGCGGACGACGAGGCGATCGACAATGACCTCGATGTCGTGCTTGAGGCGCTTGTTGAGAGCCGGAGGAGTGTCGAGGCGCTCGACGGCGCCGTCGACGCGCACCCGGTTGAAGCCGCGGCCGCGCAGCTCACCGAAGAGCTCGGAGTACTCGCCCTTGCGGCCCCGCACCACGGGGGCGAGCACCTGGAAGCGGGTGCCCTCGGGCAGGGAGCGGACCTGGTCGACGATCTGCTGCGGGGTCTGGGAGGAGATGACCGCGTCGCAGACCGGGCAGTACTGGATGCCCGCCCGTGAGTACAGCAGACGCAGGTAGTCGTAGACCTCCGTCACGGTACCCACCGTGGACCGGGGGTTGCGCGAGGTGGACTTCTGGTCGATGGACACCGCGGGGCTCAGGCCCTCGATGAGCTCGACGTCGGGCTTGTCCATCTGGCCCAGGAACTGACGAGCGTAGGAGGACAGGGACTCCACGTAACGGCGCTGCCCCTCGGCGAAGATCGTGTCGAAGGCGAGCGAGGACTTGCCCGAGCCGGACAGACCGGTGAAGACGATCATCGTGTCGCGAGGCAGGTCCAGGTCCACGCCCTTGAGATTGTGCTCGCGGGCCCCACGGATGATGAGAAA
This sequence comes from Actinomyces naeslundii, assembly GCF_001956585.1. Classification (GTDB taxonomy): domain Bacteria; phylum Actinomycetota; class Actinomycetes; order Actinomycetales; family Actinomycetaceae; genus Actinomyces; species Actinomyces naeslundii. The sequence goes on from NZ_MSRR01000024.1 coordinate 71,459, forward strand.
GTCGTTCACGGGATTCGAGTCTAGGGGCTTGTCACCGATGCCGTGCGATCGCACACGTGTTCGACATGTCTCATCACCAGCACGCCGGAAGAATGCTCACCATCTTGTTCTCGGGCCACGACTGAGGCACCCTCCCCCTATGCTGGAGCCCATGAGCAAGATCTACGCCGTCGAGTACCACTACGTCACTGACAAGGACGAGGAGATGGCCGCCGTTCGCCCCTCGCACCGCGCCTTCAACGGCCGCCTGGCCGATGAGGGTCGGCTGCTCGCCGCAGGCCCCTATGTAGGCACCCATGACGCCCTCATCGTCGTGCGGGCAGACGACGAGGCCGGTGCGCTGGCCCTGCTCGAGGAGGACCCCTTTCATCAGGCCGGCTACATCAACGAGCGCATCCCACGCGAGTGGAACCCCGTCATCGGAGTCCTGGCCTGAGCCGGCCCGGCGCCACTGCATTTGCTGACGCCTCTTGCGCCCACCCCGCCCGGTCGGGAGCATGGACTCATGGTTGCCTCAGAGAGCCCCGCCTCCTCCACCGCGTCAGCTGATTCCCAGTTCTCCCGCCCTGCGTCTGTGATGGGGCTCCTGGTCCTGCGCAGCATGAATATTGCGCATGCCCGTCTGCACCGGTGGGGGCTGGAGGCGGCGGAGATCCGCCCCCGCGACAAGGTGCTCGACGTCGGCTGCGGAGGCGGCAAGGCCATCGCCCGGATCCTTACGCGGACTCGTCGTGAGGTGGCCGGTGTCGACCACTCCCCCGAGGCGGTTGAGACCACCCGTCGCGTCAACCGTGCCGCCGTGACCTCCGGGCGTTTGCGGGTCCTGGAGGGGTCGGTGGAGAACCTGACCTTCCGTGACGGCTTCTTCGACGTGGTGACGGCCTTCGAGACCACCTACTTCTGGCCGGATCTTCAGGCCGGTCTCATTGAGATCCGCCGCGTCCTCAGCCGCGGCGGCCGGCTCGTGATCGCCAATGAGTACGCTGATCGGCTGGCTGCAGGTCCCTGGGCTGAGCGTCTGGACATGAATATCCCCGACAGTGAGACCTTGACCGGTCTGGCCCACAGGGCCGGATTCCTGACCGTCGATGTCAGCCTCCATCCCCGACACGGGTGGCTTCGCCTCCTTGCCGCAAGGTAGGAGCGGCGGCGAGGCAGCAGGTCTCTTAGCCGCGGCCGCGCACGATCCGACGCCGCACCAGGTGCACCAGCTCGATGCCGCCGATGGCCAGGCCGGCCATGAGCGCGATGACCCACCACACGCCGGGCGTGGGCCAGGCCAGGAGGAAGAAGGCGCGTACAGGCGGGGCGACGACACCGAGCACCGCGATCATCCCCATGAGAGCAACCAGCCCCAGGCGCCAGCTCGTCAGAGGCCGGGCCGTGAGCGTGAGCAGCCACAGGCCGCAGGTGATGAGAACCAGGGTCGTTGCCGTCGTCACCTGGGCGCGGGGGGCATGAGTGAGCGTCAGCCAGAGATAGGTGGCTAGGGTCACAGTTCCCGCCATGAGCCCCGCAGGCACGCACAGGCTGAGCACCCGACCGAGGAATCCCTCCCGGTAGCGCTGGGAGCTGGGAGCCAGGGCCAGGACGAAGGCGGGGATCCCGATCGTCAGCGAGGAGACGACCGTGAACTGACGGGGTAGGAAGGGGTAGGCGACTGCCGTGGCGGCCACGACCACGGCGATGAGCGAGGCGTAGATGGTCTTGGCCAGGAACAGGGAGGCGATGCGCTCGGTATTGGCCATGACCCGACGCCCCTGGGCCACGACTCCCGGCAGGGCGGAGAACTCCCCCTTGAGCAGCACAAGACGCGCCACCGCCTTGGTGGCCGGTGCCCCGTTGCCCATGGCGATGCCGAGGTCGGCATCCTTGAGCGCCAGGGCGTCGTTGACCCCGTCCCCGGTCATCGCGACGACATGGCCTCGCGACTTCAGGGCCCGCACCAGTGCCCGCTTCTGCTCGGGGGTGACGCGCCCCAGAACGCTGGCACCCTCGACGGCGTCGGCCAGGCGCTCGAGGTCCGCGTCCGTCTCCTGCCCGCTGCCCGCCCCGGCCGGGAGGGTGCGCGCGTCGAGAGCCACGAGCTCGCCGCCGTCGGGAGCAGTCACCCCTGCCTGGCGGGCGACGGCGGCCACCGTCTCAGGGCTGTCACCGGAGATCACCTTGGCGTCCACGCCCTGCTGGCGGAAGTAGGCCAGGGTCTCGGCGGCGTCGGGACGGACCTCCTCGGTGAGGATGACGATCCCGGCGGCCTCAAGGTCGTCGGGAAGCTGTGGTTCGTCTTCCCCCGGGGCCTGCGTCCATGATGAGAGCGAGCGGGCCAGGGCCACGACGCGTACTCCCCGCGCGGCGGTCTGACGGGCACGTTCCAGGAGGCCCTTGCCGTCTCCTGCCAGGACGATCTCGGGGGCGCCGAGCACCCAGGTGGTGCTGGTGGCCCGCCCAGAGTCCGAGGAGCCCATCCGGATCGCGGACCACTTACGGCGTGAGGAGAAGGGCACTGACTCCACACCGGCCCGGCTGCCGGCACCGGCCGACGACAGCACCTCCTCAAGATCCTGTGCACCGAGCCACTCGGAATCAGCGAGCCCCTCCCTGATGGCGTCGGCGGTGGCATTGGCCTCCCCCGCCGTGCTGAGCAGGGCGAGCGCCGAGAGGGCCTCGGGCGGTACCTGCCCGCCGTCGGGCCCCTGGATCCCTCCGAGGCGGATGCGGCCGGTGGTGATGGTTCCGGTCTTGTCCAGGCACAGGGTGTCAACCCGGGCCAGGACCTCGACGGCGGGCAGCTCCTGAACCAGGACGTTGCGCCTGGCCAGGGCCAGGGAGGCGGTGGCGAAGTTGACGGAGGTCAGGAGCACCAGACCCTGAGGCACCATGCTGACCACGCCCGCGATTCCGGCGACAACCGCGTGCCGCCAGGCACCACTGCTCCAGGCCTCGGCGATGCTTCCGCTCAGGCGCAGCTGGGACCACACCAGGACCAGGGCCACGGGCACGATCACCCAGCTGATCCAGTGCAGCACCCGGTTGGTCCCGGCCTGCAGCTCACTGACGACGAGTGAGTACCTGCGGGCCTCCCGAGCCAGCCGATGGGCATAGGCGTCCCCGCCGACGGCGGTGGTACGGAACAGCCCGGTCCCGGCCGTTACCGTGGTCCCCGACATGACCTGCTCGCCGCGCTCCGGGCGCACCGGTCGGGACTCGCCGGTGAGGATCGACTCGTCGATCTCGAGACCCTCACTGGTGATGACCTCTCCGTCAGCGGGCACCTGCTGGCCGGAGCTGAGACGTACGACGTCGTCGAGGACGACCTCGCCGACGGCCACCTCCTTCTCGGCCCCATCCCGCAGGACTACCGCTCGGGGAGTCTCCAGGACGGCCAGACGGTCCAGGGCGCGCTTGGCGCGGATCTCCGCCAGGGTGCCGGTGGCGGTGTTGAGCAGCAGGACGAATCCGAACAGCGCGTCCGCCCAGTGCCCCAGTGCCAGGACGAGGACCAGCGCAACGCCGAGGATCCCGTTGAAGATCGTGAAGACGTTGGCCCGTAGGATCTGGGCGGCGCTGCGTGAGGTCCGCTCGCGGTACTCGTTGGTGTGTCCGGCGCTGACACGCTCGGCGACCTGGGCAGCGCTGAGTCCGGCGACCGGAGCCTCAGGGAGATTCGTGGTACTCACGGCTCAGAGGGTAGTGAGTGACGGAAGGCCGGTCCTCCTCCCGAGGGCCGAGGCATCAGGACGCGACCTCGGCCCGCCGGGCATCGGCTCGCGACTTGAGGACCGAGGCGATGACAGTGATGAGGACCGTAGTGATGATGACGGCCAGGGAGACCTCGATCGAGGCCTCGGGAATACCGTGCCACTCCTGTCCTCCGTTGATGAAGAAGACCTCGTTGGTGTGCAGGGCGTGGACAATGAGCTTGAATCCGATGAAGCCGAGGATGACCGCCAGGCCGTAGTGGAGGTAAATGAGCCGGTCGAGCAGTCCGTCGATGAGGAAGTAGAGCTGACGCAGCCCCAGCAGGGAGAAGGCGTTGGCGGAGAAGACCAGGAAGGGCTCGTTGGTCAGGGAGTAGATCGCGGGGATGGAGTCGACGGCGAACATGACGTCGGCAGTACCGATGGCGATGATGCACAGCATCATGGGGGTGATCATGGTGCGCCCGGCGTGGCGGTGGATGACCTTGCCGCCGACGAAGCCGTCGGTCATGGGGATGACTCGGGCGATGAGCTTGACGAAGCCGCTGGGCTTGTACTCCTCGTCCTCGTCGTCGGGCTCCTCAACGCCCTCACGCGCCTGGGAGAAGGCGGTCCACAGAAGCCAGGCGCCGAAGAAGTAGAAGACCCAGGAGAAGTTCTCGATGAGTGCGGCGCCGGCCAGGATGAAGATGAGCCGCAGAATGAGGGCGATGACGATGCCCGCGAGCAGTACCTCCTGCTGGTACTTCCGGGGCACCTTGAAGGAGGACATCATGATGACGAAGACGAAGAGGTTGTCGATGCTCAGCGCCTTCTCGGTGATGTAGCCGGCCAGGTACTCCCGAGCGAACCCGCCGCCCCACACGAACCAGACGATGGCACCGAAGACCAGAGCCATGGTGATGTAGGCCACCGACCATACGGCGGCCTCCTTCATGGTGGGCTCGTGCGGGGTGCGTACGTGACCGACGATGTCGATCGCGATGAGGGTCAGGATGATGGCCGCCAGGCCGATCCACCCCAGGATGTGGACGTCCACGTGTTCTCCTCCGGTACGGAACTGGTACCGGAGGTCTCCTCCCGCCACGGGTGCCGGCGCTCAAGGCACGTACCGCTCTGGCCGCGACGCCGGGAACGCAGGACCGTGTGTACCTGCACCGCCGTGATGACGACGTCGCCGTTGGTTGGGAGTACTCCCCTCCGTATGTAACGCGTGAGAGTCTAACGTGGTCGGTGGTGCGGCCACATGGTGTGGACCTCTGTGCAGATGTGGGGTGCATGACGTCACGCCTGACCGGGACTCCCCGGAGGTGGCAACAACATCGTCATCATGACTGTAACGTCCGTACTCCGAAGCCGGCTCAGTCAGTAGACCGGGTCCCGATCGATCGGGCAGGTCATGCAATGACCACCGCCACGGCCGCGGCCGAGCTCGCTGGAGGGGATCTCCAGAACCTCGATGCCGGCGGCGCGCAGATTGGCGTTGATCGAGTAGTTGCGGTCGTAGGCGACGACCACTCCCGGTGACAGGGCCACGACATTGTTGCCGTCGTTCCACTGCTCGCACTCGGCCCCGTAACGTCCTGCGGTGGACATGACCGGGGTGAGCTTGACGTCCAGGGCCTCGGAGACGACGTCGACGAAGTAGCCCTCGTCGTAGGTGACCTTGATGCCGCCGAGCTCGGTCTCGTCGGGGCGCAGGGAGAAGGTGTCCATGGCCCGGACGACCGGCTCGTAGACGTTGACGACGTCCTCGGAGCACACCGTGAACACGGTGTCCAGATGCATCGCGGCGCGCTCCTTGGGCATACGGGCGGCGATGACCCGCTCGGCCGAACCTGCGTCGAACAGCGACTTGGCGATCTGGCTGACTGCCTGGAAGGTCGAGCGCTCACCCATGCCGACCAGGACGATGCCCTTGCCGATCGGCATGATGTCTCCGCCCTCGATGAAGGTGTGCCCCATGTCCTTGTCGACCGTGTCCAGCCAGACGTTGTACTCGTACTTGAACATCGGGTGATAGCGGTAGATGGCGGTCAGCAGGAGGACCTCGCTCCGACGGGCGCCCCAGAACATCCGGGACAGCTCAACACCGTCATAGATCCAGGCAGAGTTGTCGCGGGTGAACAGGGTGTTTGGCAGAGGGGCGATGAGCATCTCCGGATCGTCGCTGTTGACGTGGTAGGGAGAGATGCAGCTGCCGAACACGTCCGTGGGCACCTCGTCGGACACGAGGCCGCCGATGAGGAGCTCGCCGAGCTCGGCCGAGGGCATCTCCTCCAACCAAGCCAGCAGGTCCTCGGCAACGCCCACGCCCATGGTGGTGTGGTTGATGCGTCGGTCCAGGATGAACGAGCGCGCCTCGGAGATGTCCAAGACTTCGGCGAGCAGATCACGCAGTTCGAGCACATCAACGCCACGCTCGCGCATCAGCTCGACGAAGAAGTCGTGGTCGCGCTGAGCCTTGGGGACGTCCAAGACGTCGTCGAAGAGTAGATCGTGGCAGTTGGACGGCGTGAGACGATCATGTGCGCGGTCGGGGCGGCACACCATAACGCGTCGCAGGGTGCCGACCTCGGAATAGACTCCGTGCCTCTGGTCAGTCATTGGTTCCTCACTCTGAGTCGTTGCAGCATGATGAATTGCTGCCGAGAACGGTGCGGCCATGGCTCGCAGGGAGATGGTTGAGAACGGCGGTCAGAGGCTGAGTGCACCAGTTGCCAGTCCGTAGACGGCATAGACGGACATAGCGGCGAAGAGCGCAACGAGCCCCCACTCGGCGGTATTGAAGACCTTGGCCTTCTGCTCACGCCGCGCCCAGATGTAGAAAGGCAGTCCCACCAGGTAGAAGATGGTCGTGTACAGGAGGTACACCAGGCCGGCGGCATAGAGCAGCCATAGACCGTACGCCGACCCCAGAACGCCGACGGCGAGATCGAAGCGCCTGCCCCGAGACCTGTCTCTGACGGCGACGAGAACCTGGAATAGAGCGGACAGGAGATAGGGCAGCAGGATGAGGGCGGAGGCCAGGTGGATGAGGCGCGTGTAGGTCGAGGCGTTGAAGTAGGTCCAGACGAGGAAGAGCTGGACCAGCCCCATGGTCAGCCACAGGGCGTTGACAGGCACGGCTTTAGCGTTCTCGCGGCCCAGGAACGAGGGCATGAGCCCCTCCTGGGCGGGAACGCGCACGATCTCGGCCAGCATGAGGAACCAGGACAGCAGAGCCCCCACCAGGGAGATGATGAGTCCCAGGGCGATGAACTTCGCTCCCCATGGACCGACCGCCGCCTCAAGCACTCCCGCCAGGGAGGGGTCGCCCAGCCCGGCGAGCTCGGAGCGGGGAACGATGCCGTAGGACAGAATATTGACGGCGAGCAGAAGGGCCAGAACGGAAAGGAAGCCCAGGATCGTCGCCTTGCCGACATCGGCACGCGTTCTGGCCCGCTCGGAGAACACCGACGCCCCTTCAACACCGATGAACACCCACACCGTCACCAGCATCATGTTCTTGACCTGGGCAATCACGGCACCAGGCCCCGTACCGACACCGGCTCCCCAGAAATCGTGGGTGAAGATATCGAGCTTGAAAGCGAACAGGCCGATGAGAACGAAGACGACCAGCGGTAGAACCTTGCCGACGGTCACGATGGCGTTGATGATGGCAGCCTCGCGGATGCCGCGCAGGATCAGGACGTGGTACATCCACATGACGACTGAGGCGATCCCGATGGCAAGTGCGGTATTGCCGTTGCCGAATCCGGGAAGGAAAACCCCCAGCGAGGCCATGAGCAGCACGAGATAGCCGACATTGCCGATCCAGGCCGACAACCAGTACCCCCAGGCGGAGGAGAATCCGACGAGGTTACCGAAGCCGGCTCGGGCGTAACCGTAGACACCGGCATCGATATCGGGACGGTTGATAGCCAGACGCTGATAGACGAAGGCGAGCATGAGCATGCCGGCGCCTGTAATGAGCCACCCTATGATGAGTGGTCCAGGCGCTGCAGCTCCTGCCATCTGTTGCGGCAGGCCGAAGATCCCGCCTCCGATCATCGATCCGATGCCGAGTGCGGTCAGCGCGGCCACCGAGACCTTGCCAGAGGCAGCCCGCCGGTCCTCCACGTCAGCAACCTCGGTGTCACGTTCAGCCATACCAACTCACGCCCCCTCGCAACGGCATTGGCAGGACACGCACTTACCGTACGGTAACTTAATGGGGACAACAAGGCTGACTACACGTCAATAGAAATTCTGCAACACGTATAACGCGCTGCATACTCGCACAGGCTTGGCGTCAGCACGTAAGACGATGGAGTGAATATGGAGTGAATACTGGACGCTCCCCCGAGAGAATCGCGAGGTCATCTTCTTTCCTTTTGGGACTAAAGCCCTGAAACGACAACGCGAATCACGCCTGCCGCATTCCTTCACTGGGCGGCGCGCATGGCGCGCAGCTCCTTCTTGAGGTCCTGGATCTCATCGCGCAGCCGGGCGGCGAGCTCGAAGTGGAGGTCCTCAGCGGCGGCGTGCATCTGCTGGGTGAGCTCGTTGATGAGCTCGACGAGGTCACCCTGTGCCGCCCCGGCGAGCTTCTCGCGCACCGTGGCCTCAGCGGCGTGCTTGCGCCGGTCGCGCACTGAGGATTCCTCGTGCCCCCGGTATCCGCCGGCCAGCAGATCGGCGGTGTCGACGTCCTCGCGGGCGAGCATGTCGGTGACGTCGGCGATCTTCTTGCGCAGCGGCTGGGGGTCGATGCCGTGCTCGGTGTTGTAGGCCAGCTGCTTGGTGCGGCGTCGCTCAGTCTCCTCAATGGCCTCGGCCATGGCCGGGGTGATGGTGTCGGCGTACATGTGGACCTCGCCGGAGACGTTGCGGGCGGCGCGTCCGATGGTCTGGATGAGGGAGCGGGTCGAGCGCAGGAAGCCCTCCTTGTCCGCGTCCAGGATGGACACCAGCGAGACCTCCGGCAGGTCGAGTCCCTCGCGCAGCAGGTTGATACCCACGAGGACATCGAAGCGTCCCAGCCGCAGCTCGCGCAGGAGCTCGACGCGTCGCAGGGTGTCGACGTCGGAGTGGAGGTACTCCACGCGCACGCCCCGCTCGGCGAGGTAGGTGGTCAGGTCCTCGGCCATGCGCTTGGTCAGGGTGGTCACGAGGATGCGCTCCTGACGCTCGACGCGGGCGCGCACCTCCTCGAGCAGGTCATCGATCTGCCCCTCGGTGGGCTTGACGACCACCTTGGGGTCCACCAGCCCGGTGGGTCGGATGATCTGCTCGACGACGCCGTCGGATCGTTGGGTCTCGTAGTCTCCGGGGGTGGCCGACAGGTAGACGGTCTGGCCGACGCGGTCCTCGAACTCGGCGAAGGTCAGGGGCCGGTTGTCCAACGCGGAGGGCAGGCGGAACCCGTGATCGACGAGGGTGCGCTTGCGGGAGGCGTCCCCTTCGTGCATGGCGCCGATCTGGGGGACCGTCACGTGGGACTCGTCGATGACCAGGAGGAAGTCCTCGGGGAAGTAGTCCAGGAGGGTGTTGGGCGGGGTGCCGGTCTCACGTCCGTCGATGTGCAAGGAGTAGTTCTCAATCCCTGAGCACATGCCGATCTGCTGGAGCATCTCCAGGTCGTACGTGGTGCGCATGCGCAGGCGCTGGGCCTCCAGGAGCCGGCCGTCGTGCTCGAGCTGGCCCAGGCGCTCGGCGAGCTCGGCCTCGATTCCCTCGATGGCCTTCTGCATGCGCTCGGGGCCGGCCACGTAGTGGGAGGCGGGGAAGACGAAGACCTGCTCGGCGGTATCGATGACGTCGCCGGTCACGGGATGAAGGGTGGCCAGGGCCTCGATCTCGTCACCGAAGAACTCGATGCGGATGGCGAGCTCCTCGTACATCGGGATGATCTCCACCGTGTCCCCGCGCACGCGGAAGGTGCCGCGGGTGAAGTCGATGTCATTGCGGGTGTACTGCATCGTCACGAAGCGCCGCAGGAGATCGTCCCGGTCGATCTGCTGGCCCACCTCAAGGCTCGTCATCCGATCCACGTACTCCTGGGGGGTACCCAGTCCGTAGATGCAGGACACGGAGGACACGACGACGACGTCGCGTCGGGTGAGCAGGGAGTTGGTGGCGCTGTGGCGCAGGCGCTCGACCTCGTCATTGATGGAGGAGTCCTTCTCGATGAAGGTGTCCGTCTGAGGGACGTAGGCCTCGGGCTGGTAGTAGTCGTAGTAGGAGACGAAGTACTCCACCGCGTTGTTCGGGAGCAGCTCGCGGAACTCGGCCGCCATCTGAGCGGCCAGGGTCTTGTTCGGCTCCAGGATGAGGGTGGGGCGCTGGACCTGCTCAACGAGCCATGCGGTCGTCGCGGACTTGCCGGTACCGGTGGCGCCCAGCAGGACGATGTCCTTCTCCCCCGCCCGGAGACGCTCGGTCAGCTCGGCGATCGCCGTGGGCTGGTCACCGCTGGGCGAGTAGGGACTGATGACCTCGAAGGGCTTGGCTGCGCGCTGGAGCTCGGTGACGGGTCGCATGCACTCAGGCTACGCGGTCCCTCCGACACCATTGAGACCTCCGATCGCGCGGTCGCCTCATTCATCATCCTGCGATCCGGCTGTCACCACACAGATACGTCTTTGTATCCAGGAAGGGACTTTCTGATCGAGTTCACCTATTACGCTAGTCCCTGCAGGACGCCGAATCGTGCCGTTCCACATTCATGTGGATGCTCATTGGGGCCCGCCCCTGCACCCTGTCTTCATCCCCTGAGCTCAAGGATCTCTCATGGCTTTCATCGTCGCCGTCTCCACCACCATCGTCGGTGCCCTCGGTCCAGCACGCACCACCTCCCGGCGCAGCAACTGACCAGATCGGACCCATCTACCAGCTCTACCGTTCGGTTTCGCCCCACTCGACGACGGTAGGTCCGGTCCGAGCGGGCGCAAACTCGCGGCCCTCAGAAGGTGATGAACTCGACCGCCTCGCGCTCACTCAGCCCCAGGATGGACAGCTTCTCCTCCAGGAAGCCGGCGGCCGAGCACCATCGTCCTCACCAGAGGATAGGAATCAACACTGCGCCAGCCGATGAGGACGTCTTCCCCCTCCGGTCAGGAGAAGGCTCCTGCTCCTATGATCCGGGTGCTCCAGAGCCTGTCGACGTCCGCCTCCAGCTCATCGATCGACCCGGAGTTGGACAGGACGACGTCGGCGACGGCTCGGCGCTCCTCATCAGTCGCCTGCGAGGCGATACGAGCCAGAGCCTCCTCACGCCCCATGCCCCGTTCGGCGAGTCTTTCCAAACGGAGCTCGAGGTCCGCCTCAACAACGATGACAAGGTCGAACAGGTCCTGCATCTGTCCCTCGACGAGGAGAGGAACGTCGTAGACCGCCACCTGCCCGGCCGGAACCGTCTCCATCCGGGCCCAGGCCTCGGCCGCGATGAGCGGAAGCAGGATCTCCTCCAGGCGCGCGCGACGCAGATCGTCGGAGAAGACCACGCGGCCCAGAGCGCTGCGGTCCAGTGAGCCGTCGGAGGCCAGGATGTCCTCCCCGAACTCGGCCACGACTGCTGCAAGACCTGCACTGCCCGGGCTGACGACGTCACGAGAGACCTCGTCAGCGCTGGTTACCGCCGCACCGCGCTCCTCCAGCAGCGCGGCCACGGTTGACTTACCCGCACCAATGCCACCGGTGAGCCCCACGCGCAGAGCGCGATCCGTAGGACGGCGAGTGGCACGGGTTGCAGGTGTGTGGCGCATGGGTCCCATCATGCCGCGACACGCCTGAGCGAGGCCAGCGTGTCGTTGGTGCGTACGGGTCAAGACTGCGGCAGCACTTGTCAGCCGGCTTCTGAGGTCTCCTGCCCTCCGGTCGTGATCGTCGTGGTCGAGCCGGGGCGCCTTCTTCCTCCCCGGCCACGTCCGTAGGGGGCAATGCGCTCTTCAACCCGAGCCAGGACCTCAACGGCTTCGCGCGGAGGACGCACACAACGCGAGACCTGGGTCGATGCCCGCGAGATGACCTCTCGGACGATCGGTGCGCGAGAGCTGTCCTGCTCCACCCCTTCAACCAGGACCTCCGCCAGTGCGGAGAGAACCTGCACCGCCACGAGAGGCTCACCGACGGCGTCGACAAGTATCCCGCAGCGTTCTCCCGGGCGGTTCATCGTCCAGGCTGCCATCGACTCACGGCACCGGCGCCATGCCCGGTCGCTGCCGGCGCTGTTGCCGCGGGCCTGGGCGGCGTGGGAGGCCAGTGCCAGGGCGGCACAGGCGGTCTCCGTCCATCCCTGGCTCAGGCTCAGTTCCGCGGTGTCGAGATGCTCCTTCTCCGCCCGCTCGTTGGCGCCCAGTGCTGCCAGCAGCCGACCGAAGGCCAGACGGAGGTCAACGACCAGCTCCAGGGCGGAGTCGTCAACCACATCGGACAGCGATGCGCTGACGGTCTCCGCCGTCGACATGGCTCGCTGACGTACCGGCTCCATGCCGTAGCCTCGTGACAGGGTGAGCAGCTCGCGGACCTCCTTGAGCAGGGCTCCTTGATTGCGCAACCGGGAACGGTCGACCGGCACTGCGCTTGTCACCGTTCCGTATGACCGGCTGGCAAGTCCAGCGGCCTCCGCAGCCATCCTCATCTCGATCCGGTACGAGACGCCGTTGTTGCCGTTACGGGCATCGAAACGGAGGGCAATGCCACGCGCAAAGCCGGTGATGACGTCATAGGCGTGGGCGACGGTGTCCCAGGCGGTCAGCTCCAGGTCCCCCCAGGGGGTCTTCCAGCTCACCGAGGTGCCCAGGGCGTGCTTGCCGTAATCGGCTCTGTTCGCCTCCCTCATGACAAGAGCCAGCCCGACGGCGATATTCATCAGTCGCCAGGCCGAGGCCTCGGCGACACCCTTCATCGGAACGTGACGCATGAGTGCGATGGCGCGCTGCCACTGGGAGGACAGACCGAGGTACTCGAGCCTGTCCCCCAGGGACTGCAGCGCGACCACATCCGGCAGGCGAAGACAGCTCAATGAGGCGAAGGCGTCTTCAGCCTCGACGAGCCGTTTGTGGGCGAGATAGGGAACCAGAACCGCTCCCAGCCCCTGTGCGGTCTCTGTGGGGTCGACCTCGGCACGGTTCGGTGTCGCGGTCGTGGTACTGATGACGCCGGAGTAGTCGTCGTGCATACGGGCAGTGGCCAGTACCGCGCCCGTATCGGTCTTGCCGAAGGAGAACAGTCTCGCCTCGCGGAGCTGTTCGAGGGCCGCGTCCCTGAGACCGAGGACGGCGGAGAGCTCTACCTGTGCGTAGCGCAGCGGGAGCGTCGAGTAGCCGTGGGCCGCCCTGAGCGCCTGGCAGAAGGAGATCGCCTGGTCGAGGCTCTCCTTGCTCGTGTCCGGATCCTGACCGAGCTGAACCAGCCATGCCCGGTCGACTGCGGAAACCGCCCGGGCCACATGGTCGGGCGCCTCCTTCGGGTCCGGTACCTCACCGTCGTCAGCAACGAGCGTCTTCCGCAAGGCCGCCGTGGCGACACGACTGGGGCACACGGGGTCGACATCCTCCAGAGCACGGGCAATGTCGTCCCAACAGCGCATATCGTCTCCATCGGTTGTCGCGTACAGGTTCGTGCTCCAAGGAAGCAGGGAGCATCGCCCCCGGCCACAGCCTCCCACAGTGGGCGAATACGGGCGATGGGGAGAAGACACCCACGTTATGAGGGTCTCTGCCTGCATCGCAGGCAGAGACCCTCAGATGATGTCAGTGATCAGTCCTGATCAATGATGGGTGCGGCTACTCAGTTGCCGGTGAGCTTCTCGCGCAGGGCAGCCAGAGCCTCGTCAGAGGCCAGCGTACCGGAGGCCTCCGACGGAGCCGAGGAGTATGAGGTGTTACCCGCGGGGGCCGCCGGCGCCCCGGACTCCTGCTCCTCCTCCAGAGCCTTGGCGACCTGAGCCTTGTGGGCCTCCCAGCGGGCGTGAGCCGCCGCGTACTCGGCCTCCCATGCCTCGCGCTGGGCGTCGTAGCCCTCGAGCCACTCGTTGGTCTCCGGGTCGAAGCCCTCGGGGTACTTGTAGTTGCCCTGCTCGTCGTACTCGGCCGCCATGCCGTAGAGACTGGGGTCGAAGTCCTCGGAGGCGGGGTCGACGCCCTCGTTGGCCTGCTTCAGGGACAGGGAGATGCGACGACGCTCCAGATCGATGTCAATGACCTTGACGAAGACCTCGTCACCGACCTTGGCCACCTGCTCGGGCACCTCCACGTGGCGCTGAGCCAGCTCGGAGATGTGAACCAGGCCCTCGATGCCGTCCTCGACGCGGACGAAGGCGCCGAAGGGAACCAGCTTGGTGACCTTGCCGGGAACGACCTGGCCAATGGCGTGGGTACGGGCGAATGCCTGCCACGGGTCCTCCTGGGTCGCCTTGAGCGACAGGGAGACGCGCTCGCGGTCGAAGTCGACGTCCAGGACCTCGACCGTGACCTCGTTGCCGACCTCGACAACCTCGGAGGGGTGGTCGATGTGCTTCCAGGACAGCTCGGAGACGTGGACCAGACCGTCCACGCCACCCAGGTCCACGAAGGCACCGAAGTTGACGATGGAGGAGACGACACCGGAGCGGACCTGACCCTTCTGCAGGGTCTGGAGGAAGTTGGTGCGGACCTCGGACTGGGTCTGCTCAAGCCAGGCGCGGCGGGAGAGGACCACGTTGTTGCGGTTCTTGTCCAGCTCGATGATCTTCGCCTCGAGCTCACGGCCCACGTAGGGCTGAAGGTCGCGCACGCGACGCATCTCCACCAGGGACGCGGGAAGGAAGCCGCGCAAGCCGATATCCAGGATGAGACCACCCTTGACAACCTCGATGACGGAGCCGGTAACGACGCCGTCCTCCTCCTTGATGCGCTCGATGGTTCCCCAGGCGCGCTCGTACTGTGCGCGCTTCTTGCTCAGGAGCAGGCGGCCCTCCTTGTCCTCCTTCTGCAGGACAAGGGCCTCGATCTCGTCACCGACGGAGACGATCTCATCAGGGTCGACGTCGTGCTTGATGGACAGCTCGCGAGCGAGGATGACGCCTTCGGTCTTGTAGCCGATGTCGAGGAGGACCTCATCGCGGTCGACCTTGACAACAGTGCCCTCGACGATGTCGCCGTCATCGAAGTACTTGATGGTCTCGTCAACGGCGGCGAGGATCTCCTCGGTCGAACCGATGTCGTTGACGGCGACCGGGGCGGGGCTGGGCGTAGTGGTTGTCATTGAGTGGATGCTCCGAATGCGGATAGATGGATCGGGTTGATAGAGACCGCGCGCTCCCCAGTGATGCGAACCGGCCCGGACCAATTCATCACCCTGGTTGGATTACTCTCATAGGAGACGCCCAGGAGCGCACGACTGAACCTTAGCAGCACGTGACGAATCCGTAACTAGACGATCCTCAAGCATTTTCCTGTACGCGGGTGCAATCGCTCACGTCATCTGACGACTCCATATCGAAATGATGACGTGCCGATCTCATTCACATATCAACCGTTATTTCAGGTGCTGATCGACGCTTTTGGAACCAGTTTAGTGGGCGGCCTCACGCCAAGTGCGTCCCCTGCCGACGGCAACGTCCAGAGGAACCGAGAGCTCGGCCGCCTGTTCCATCTGCTCCTTGAGGAGATCCTCGATCGCCTCGGCCTCTCCGGGCGCGACCTCGACCAGGAGCTCATCGTGGATCTGCAGAAGGATGCGGCTGCTCAGTGCCTGCTCGCTCAGCGCACGGTCGACGTCGATCATGGCCTTCTTGACGATGTCGGCGGCACTGCCCTGGATGGGGGCGTTGAGGGCGGCCCGCTCGGCCATCTCACGGCGCTGCCGGTTGTCACTGGTGAGATCCGGCAGGTAGCGACGACGTCCGAACATCGTCTCGGTGTATCCATCGCGACGCGCCTGCTCCACCACGGACTCCAGGTAGTCGTGCACCTTGCCGAACCTGGCGAAGTAGGCGTTCCTCAGGTCTGCGGCCTCGGCGGTGTCGATGCCGAGCTGGCGGGCGAGCCCGAAGGTGGACAGGCCGTAGGCCAGTCCGTAGCTCATGGCCTTGACATGACTGCGCTGCTGAGTGGTGACGTCGTCGACCTCGATGCCGTGCACCAGGGCGGCGACGTAGCGGTGCAGGTCCTCCCCACTGCGGAAGGCCTCGATCAGCGCCTGGTCACCGGACAGGTGCGCCATGATGCGCATCTCGATCTGGGAGTAGTCGGCGGTCATGAGGCACTCGTACCCCTCACCGACGGTGAAGGCCTCGCGGATGCGCATCCCCTCCTCGTTGCGAGCCGGGATGTTCTGCAGGTTGGGGTCGGTCGATGACAGGCGCCCGGTGGCGGCAATGGTCTGCTGGAATGTGGTGTGGATGCGCCCGTCGGCCTGGATCGCCTTGCGCAGTCCCTCGACCGTCTGCCGGAGCTTGATGGCGTCGCGGTGCTCAAGGAGGTTCTCCAGGAACGGGTGGGAGGTCCTGGCGTATAGCCCGGCCAAGGCCTCGGCGTCGGTGGTGTAGCCGGTCTTCGTCTTACGGGTCTTAGGCATCTTCAGCTCGTCGAACAGGACGGCCTGAAGCTGCTTGGGGCTGGAGAGGTTGAGCTCGCGCCCGGCGGCGGCGTAAGCGCCCTCGGCCGCGTGGGTGACTCGAGCATCGAGCTCGGTCTCACGGGCCGCGAGCACGGCGTCGTCGACAGCGATACCCGCATCCTCCATGACGGTGAGGGTCGCGGCCACGGGCATCTCCAGGTCGGTGAAGAGTCCCACGGCGTCGCGGGCCGCCATCTGCTTGTCGAGCACGTCCTGGAGCAGCAGAAGAGCGGCAGCGCGGCGCGCACTGACCTGATGGGCCGTGGGTACGGTCTGGGAGGCAAGGGCCTCGAGGTCGAATGCGCTCTGGGACTCGCCGGAGCCGGCGGTCGGCTGCTCCCCGCTCTGTCCGATGGCAGTCAGGTCGATCCCGAGCCAGCGCTGCGTGAGGGTATCGACATCGTAGCTGCGCTGCTCAGGACGGCACAGGTAGCCGGCCAGGGAGGGATCCGCAACGACACCGTCCAGCACGAGTCCGCGGGCGCTGAGGGCGTGCCAGCTCCCCTTCGCGTCGGCGACCAGCTTGGGCCGCTCGAGGTCGGCGAGAACCGCGGCCAGGGCCGCCTCGTCCTCAGGCAGGATCTCGGTGAGGTCGATGGCGACCGCGCGGGCGCCATCAGACAGTGAGACCAGGGCGGCGTCGCCCTCCACCGGTCTGAGGACTCCCACGACGTCGACTCCCAGCACTCGGGCCCCGTCGTCGTCCGCCGACAGACTGGTCTGCAGCCACTGAGCCAGGTTCCCCGCCGCAAGATCGTGACCGAGCGAGACGATCTCCAGGCCGCTCAGAGTCCCCAAGGGCCCGGACTCCTCCCCCGCAACGGCCTCGGCGTGATCGCCGGCGTCAGTGAAGGTCAGGGTGCGCAGTGCCCGCTGGTGCAGGGTGCGGAACTCCAGCACCTCGAAGACACGCGCCAGGGCGGCACGGTCGGCACCCACGACACGCAGGTCGCTCCGGGGAGCGACTCCCAGGTCCAGGTCGGTGAGCAGGTGGTTGAGGCGGCGGTTACGCATCACCTCGTCAAGGTGGTCACGCAGGGACTGACCGGCCTTTCCCTTGATCTGGTCGGCATGAGCAATGACTCCGTCGAGCCCGTCATAGAGGTTGAGCCACTTGGCGGCCGTCTTGGGGCCCACGCCAGGGACCCCGGGAAGGTTGTCGCTGGTCTCACCCACGAGGGCGGCGAGGTGCGGGTAGCGCTCGGGCGTCACCCCGTAGCGTTCCTCAACCTCCACCGGCGTCATACGACGCAGCGTGGAGACGCCCTTGACCGGGTAGAGCACCGTGCAGCGGTCGGTGACGGTCTGGAAGGAGTCGCGGTCTCCGGAGCAGATGAGGACCTCCATTCCCTCCGTCTGGGCAGAGGTCGCCAAGGTGGCCAGAATGTCGTCCGCCTCGTAGCCCGGAGCGGTGATCGCTCTGACGCCCATGGCTTCCAGGACCTCCTGGATGAGCTCGACCTGCCCGAGGAAGGGCTGCGGAGTCTCGTCGCGGGTGCCCTTGTACTCGGCGTACTGCTCGGTGCGAAAGGTGCCTCCCGGCAGGTCGAAGGCCACCGCGACGTGCGTGGGGCGCTCGTTCTCCAGGAGCGAGAGGAACATGGAGACGAAACCGTGGACGGCGTTGGTGGACTGGCCGGTCGACGTCGTGAAGTTATCCACCGGCAACGCATAGAACGCGCGAAATGCCATGGAGTGGCCGTCGATGAGGAGAAGCCGATCGGGAACCGGATCCGAGGAGGTCTGAGGTGTTGGGCTCGTCGCAGGGCTGGTCGCGGTGGTGCTCACCGTGCCAGCCTAGGCCCATGAGCCATCCACAGTCCGACTCGCCCCTCTCCCCCGTCAGCGGAGGAGAGCCCTCCGACTCCCAGGCTTCTCCCGTCTCCCCGGCCTCTCCCGTGTCATCCACACCTCTGGATCCTTCCGCTTCCGGGCGGTTCGAAAGCTCCGCCGATCCGGTCTCCGCCCAGTCCGCGGTGAGTGTTGAGACGGTTGAGTCTGCCGACTCCTCCAGCTCGCCCGCGATCGTGGGCCCACTGGGACCTGTGGGTCGCGTCACAGCCGCATCCTACTCGGGAGCGAGTGCCGCCGCCGTGGCCTTCCCGGACCCGGCACGGCGTCCCTATCCCGATCCGCGTCCCGCGGGTTCCGCCGTCTCCGCCTCCTCTGCGCTGCACGCGGTCCTGGAGGACAGCGAGGAGGGGACGCTCATGGATACCCTCGGGATGGAGGTCGTCAATCGCGACGCGGATCGGACCGAGGTCCGGATGCCCGTCGAGGGAGCCCGACAGGTCGTCGGCATCCTTCACGGAGGTGCCACTGCTGCGCTCATTGAGACGGCCGCTTCCGTGGCAGCACGTGCAGCGGCTCCCGACGGTGCCATGCCGGTCGGTGCCGAGCTGACGGTCAGTCACCTGCGCTCCGTGACCCGGGGATGGGTGAAGGCCACCGCCGTCCCCCTGCACCGCGGTCGTCGTACCGTGGTCTATCAGGTGTCTGTGGCCGACGAGGACGAGCGGACGATCGCCGTCGGGACGCTCCGCAGCCTGTTCACCTGACGCGCCGAGGCGGACCCGTTCAGTCCTTCTTGGCAGCACCCACCTGCTCGATGACGGCGTCGGCCACCTCGCGCATGGTCAGACGCCGGTTCATCGAGGTCTTCTGGAGCCACCGGAACGCCTCCGGCTCGCTCAGCCCCATACGTTCCATGAGCAGGCCCTTAGCCCGGTCAACGCGCTTGCGGGTCTCGAAGCGCTCAGTGAGATCGGAGATCTCGCTCTCCAGAGACAGGATCTCCTCGTGCCGGGACATGGCGATCTCAAGTGCCGGAATGAGGTCCGCCGGGGTGAAGGGCTTGACGACATAGGCCATGGCGCCGGCGGCACTGGCGCGTTCCACGAGCTCGGTCTGGGAGAAGGCGGTCAGCATGACGACGGCGCAGTTATGCTTCTCAAGAATCCTCTCGGCCGCCGTAATGCCGTCAGTCACCGGCATCTTGACGTCAAGAACGCACAGGTCAGGAGTGTGTTCGTCAGCCAGATGAACGGCCTCCTCCCCGTCTGCGGCCTCAGCGACGATCTCGTAGCCGGCTTCGGTGAGGGTCTCGACGATGTCAAGTCGGATGAGGGTCTCGTCCTCAGCGACGAGTACCCGGCGGGATCTGGTGGTGCTGGACTCATTGCTCACGGCTGTGATCCTAGTATGATCTCGCTGTTGGCGCCCCCGCAGAGCGGGAGACACGCCTCCGTAGCCCAATTGGCAGAGGCATCCGACTCAAAATCGGAGTGTTGTGGGTTCGAATCCCACCGGAGGTACCAGCAATCCCCTACCCGACCCCGTCCCAGGACAGACCGGGTCAGATGGAGAACACCTTTGAGCACGACGTGGGTCTCACTGTACGAAGCGGCCAAGGCTGTTCAGCATCCTCGTAACGTGTCCTCATATATCGAGGCGGGCGGTGTCGCGGCTGCAGTGGAGTCGTCCTCCGGAAGAATCTATACGGGTGTCTGCGTGGATACGGCCTGCACACTGGGAATCTGTGCCGAGCGCAACGCGATACTCAACATGATCACCAACGGTGAGGACACGATTTGGCGTGTTCTGACCATCATGCGCGATGGCTGTACCGGTCCGCCTTGTGGAGCGTGTCGAGAAATGATGACGCAGCTGATGCCGAGCCGGTTCGGCGCTATCGAGGTGATGATCGACTACGTCGCGGGGAAGACGATGACTCTTGCCGACCTGACTCCCCAGTGGTGGCTACGTCGCTGAAGCTGTGACCGGGAAACTCCGCCCGGCGGGTCCCTTGCCTCACCGATTTCTCAGTGGGAAGCAGGTGCCGGAACAACGTCGTCCTGAACCGCGGAGAGGGGCCTC
>NZ_MSRR01000025.1 GCF_001956585.1 Actinomyces naeslundii
ACCTTGACATGAGGCACCCCGCCCCTCAGCCGAGGTCAGCGACCTCGGCCCTCAGGCATTGAGCAGCGAGCGCAGGTTGCGCACGTACCGCTCGAATGCCACCCGCCCCTCAAGAGTCAACGCCAGGAAGGTGGCGGGACTCCGTCCAGCGTAGGTCTTGTTCTGCTGGACATACCCTGCCGCCTCCAGCTTGGACAGGTGGGTTGACAGATTGCCGGCGGTCATACCCAGCAGCTCACGCAGACGCGGGAAGTGCAGCTCGTCGCCGGCGGGCACGGCGGCCAGGGTCGCCATGATCCGCAGACGGGCCTGGGCGTGAATGACCGGATCGATGTCGACGCCGGACGCGGCGGAGGCTCCCGCACCGGCCGGCTCCACCGGCTTCGCCGCCCAGGTCCCGGAACCCACCGACCCCTCCGACTTCACTCTCCGAGACTTCTCGGCCACGTCAGACACCTCTCTTTGTTCCCATCGCGACACTGACGACGGCGGCCACCAGCATGCCGCCCCCACCGGCCACGGACATGATCCACCAGGCCCAGGGCATCCCGGCAATCGTGACCACCAGGGTGATCAGAAGGATCCAGCCACCCAGGACCCCCATGACCGTCTCATCCCACAGTGCGGCGCTCATGAGGAAGATGACGCCGACGACGAGGCAGGGCACGGCGTTGGACACCACGCTGGCGACCTCATTGGCCTGACCCGTGTTGACGGCGGCCAGGAGGACGTTCAGTCGGCTCAGGATGACGGCACCCAGCGACATCCCGAGAGTCCAGGCGAGGCCGCAGTAGGTTCCCTCGCGGCTGCTTCGACCGCGAACGCCGCGAGCCTTAGGGATGATGTAGGCGAAGGTGAAGAGCAGCGCCGCCGCGAGACAGCCGCAGAAGAACAGGTACGGCACCCTCGGCAGGCCATAGTCCGGCTCGCGATAGAGGGCGAGCGCGGCGTAACCGACCAGCCAGGCCAGCCCCCAGGCAGTCAGGAGCGGAGCCGCCTTGATCTCATGGCGCTTGAGATAGGTGCTCCGCTGGGCGTCAACGACAGCGAGAGCCTCTTCAGGTCCCGCCGGAACCTCGTGGTGCTGAGTAGCAGCACTCATGATGAACCCCCTTACTCAAAGTGGTTTGCATTTCAAACCAACTCCAGGATAAGGCCATCGAGTTTGTTATGCAAACTACTTTGAACAACGATCACTCACACACGCGGGTCCTCCCGTCGTAGGAGGGCTTGCACAGGGTTGACTTCTAGAATCGGCCCTATGACAGATGCGGCACCCGGCTCACCCTCGTCGTCAGCCGGCCTCACCGACGCCCCGGCGCTCACCGAGCCGCCCGCAGCGCCGCCCACTGCCGCCACTGAAGCCTCCGCCTCGTCAGCCGCCTCCTCACCCGCCTCCACGCCGTCGGCCGGATCGGCTTCCACCTCACCGGTGGGCATCCCGGTCATCGGCGTCGCGCCGGCGTCCGAGCCCGCCCCGGCTTCCGACCCCGCCTCCCCCTGCTCGACGACGCTCCTGGTGGACACCACCGCGCACCGCCTGCGCCGTACCGAGGACCTGCTCGACCTCACCCTGACCCTTCTGGGCATCGGCGCCGTCCTCATCCTGGCGATCTACGCCCGCCAGACCACGACCGGCGTCACCCAGGACGTCCAGAACGCCCTGGCGGTGGTGCTGCGTCGCATCCTCGTCTTCCCCCTGCAGGCCGTTGAGGGCCTGACCACCTTCATCGTGCCGCTGGCCGTCCTGCTCGACCGCCTCCTGCGCCGCTCCTGGCGCTCCTGCGGCCAGGCGGTCCTGTCGGGAATCGCCGGCTACGCGGTCGCCGTCGCCGCGATGACCGGCCTGGTCATGTGGGGGCCAACGGCCCTGGTCATGGGGCTGACGGTCACCGCCTCGGGGACCGCCCAGCTGGGCGTCTCCACCGTCTTCGCCTCCATGGCCGGGCTGCTGACGGGCGCCGGCGACCGCAACAGCTCGACGACGATGCGCTCGGGCTGGGCGGCCCTGTGGGTGATCCTCGGCATGGCCGTCCTGCGCGGCGCCTTGACGCTGCCGGGCGCGGTGCTCTCCCTCCTGCTGGGCCGCTCCGTCGGCCTGCTGGTCCGTTACGTCTTCGGCGTGGAGGACCGCCGGGCCCACGGGGTCACGCTCGTGCGCGCGCTGCGACGGGCCGGGATCGACGCCGTGCGTGTGGTCCGCATGGACCGCGCCCCCGGGGCCCGCGCATGGGTCGTCACCACCGACGCTCCCCTGGGCTACACCGAGCAGGTCCGCGAGCAGGTGCGCGAGAACCCGCTGGCCGCGGGAGCCTCGACGGACGACGCCGGATCCGCTTCGGCCTCGATCGCGCCGCCGGCTCCCCAGGTCCCCGCCGACGACGATGCCGGCGCCGCCGCGCCGACCACCGAACCTGCTGCTGAACCAACTGCCGCGCTGGCGAGCCCGCCGACCGCCTCCCCCCTCGACCCGACGCCGTCGGACTCAGCGGACTCAAGCGGCGCCAACACGATCAGGCCGGCAACCGACGTCGACCTGGCCGCGGTCCTGGCCGAGGCCTCCAGCGACGCCCTGTCCCAGGAGCGGGCCTCGGTCCACCGGATGTACGCCGTGTGGGACTCGGCCGGCGAGCGCCGCAACGTCACCCTCCTCGACGCTGACCGGCAGGTGGCCGGGTTCCTCTCCAACATCTGGGACCAGATCCGCGTCAAGGGCCTGTCCCCCACCCGCGACCTGTCCCTGCGGCCTGCCGCCGAGCACGCCGCCCTCATGACGATGGAGGCGCGCCGCGCCCGCGTGCGCACCCCCGGTCTGCTGGGCATGGCCGAGGCCGCGGAGTCGGTACTGCTGGTGACCGACCACGTCGTCGGCGCCCGCTCCATCCGTGACCTGGGGGCCGAGGTCGACGACGACGTCCTCGACCAGCTGTGGAGCCAGCTCCAGCAGGCCCACGCCGCGGGCCTGGCGCACGGCAGCATCGACGCCTCGAGCGTCGTCGTCGACGAGTCCGGGCGACTGTGGCTCCTGGACTGGGCCTCGGGCGAGACCATCTCCTCCGAGCTCTCCCGCCGCGTGGACCTGGCTCAGGCCCTGGCCCTGACGGCACTGACGGTCGGCGCCGAGCGGGCCATCGACGCCGCCTCCCGATCACTGACCACCGCACAGCTGGCCTCGATCGCCCCCATGCTCCAGCGGGTGGTGCTGCCGCGTCAGACCCGCGAGGTCATGGGCCGACGCGGCGCCAGCCGACAGGTCCTTCAGGACCTGCGCGATGCTCTCGTGGCCCTCACCCCCACGGCCGACGCCGAGCCGGCCCGCCTCAACCGCTTCTCCACGCGCACCGTCCTCATGGCCGTGGTGGCCCTGGTAGCGGTGTGGACGCTGCTGGCACAGCTGGACTTCCAGCAGGTCTCCGCCGCCGTCTCGCAGGCCAACATCTGGTGGATGCTGGCGGCCCTGGCCTTCTCGGTGGCGACCTACGTGGGCGCCGGGCTCACACTGGTGGCCTTCAGCCCCGAACGGCTGTCACTGTGGCGCTCCACCGAGGTGCACCTGGCCAGCGCCGTCGTGTCACTGGTGGCGCCGGCCGGCGTGGGCGGGGCGGCCATCAACCTGCGCTTCCTCAACCGCAAGGGCGTGCCGACGGCGGTCGGCGTGGCCACGGTGGCCCTGGTCCAGGTGGTCCAGTTCATCGTCACGGTGGTGCTGCTCGTGGTGCTGGCGGCCATGACCGGCCAGTCGACGGGACTGACACTGCCGTCGGGCTGGGTCCTGGTCGCGGCCGGCGCCATCGTCGTGGTGGCGGCGGTCATCCTGGTCATCCCTCAGGCGCGCACCTGGGCGTGGGCCAAGATCGAACCCACGTATCGCCAGGTGTGGCCGCGGCTCGTATGGGTCATGTCCAACCCGATGCGCCTGGCCCTGGGGGTCGGCGGCGCACTCATGCTGAGTCTGTCCTACATCCTGTCCTTCAGCGCGAGCCTGTGGTCCTTCGGCTACACGGTGCCCTTCGCGGTCCTGGCCATCACCTACCTGGCCTCCAACACCGTGGGCTCGATCGTGCCCTCCCCCGGTGGTATCGGACCGGTCGAGCTCGCCCTGACCGCGGGGCTCGTCGCTGCCGGCGTCCCCTACGGGGTGGCGCTGTCGACGGCCATCGTCTACCGCCTGGTCACCTTCTGGATCCCGATCCCCGTGGGCTGGCTCAGCCTCCAGCGCCTCCAGAAGGTCGGGGATCTGTAGGGCCGCCGACGAGGTGCGGCGCTTCGAGTCCCAACCGGCATCCTGAGATCATCTGCCCGCACTGCACGAGATCCGGGCGCTACTGGCCGGGAGGTGGGTGCACTCCACGAGGGGCGGGGGTCTCGTGGAGTACGGACAGCCCCAGGCCAGTGCAACCCGAGGCTCGTGCAGTACACCCAGGGCTCACACCAACACACCATACGGCCTCTTAGTGCCCCATCACCAGGCCACCCAACGCCGGAATACTAACGAAAACTCACGCTGGCCTCCTATAACCTGCCAAGATGTCATGAATCAAGTTTGCAGACCCAACACAGGCGCGATGAGACGGATAGTCGCGTTGTCCGCCTGCACACCACCTGACATGAGCAACGTGTCACCGCCGGCGCGGGATTCATTCCATCGACTCACACAAAATCCCCAAAACACGGCGACGATCGCACCCTCAGAACATCACCGACACTTCGAAGTGCCCCACATAAAGTCACACATCTCGCCGAAGAAAGAGAGCGACATAAATCAGCATAAATAGCGCCGACCACAAGGAAAGAGTAAAAATAGCTGTCGCTGAACTAATCTCAGTAACATCATATGCCGGCATACCCAGAAGGCTTAGACTCGCCTGATCGGGAAGAAAGCGGATACCTTCATTCCATTGGATGACACCAGTAGCAACAACCATCGGAAGCGACACCAGAATCCCTAAAGACACAACAGAGCTTTTGAAGATTCCAGCCAAGCCAAAGGCAATAACTGACATGAACACGTAGGCTATCGTCCAGCAAACTTCATCCTGCATAAATTCCATCAAGCCACCATTGTTAGCAAAATAAATAATAAATCTGCCGGGCAAAGTGACCGTCAGCGATAAAGGCACAACAATATAAAGCAACGCAGCAAACTTTGCCAAAATAAATCGCCCTCTTGCAGGAACTGCGACGAGCGAAACTCGAATCTGTCCATCACGATACTCACCAGCAGCAGCATAAACAGGCAGAACAAGGAACGCATAAATTGGAGCAAACATAACAACGCCGAATGAGGACAATGAGGACGGCTCGCTTGACGCCCCGGTATAGAATGTCATACCCGACGCATCTATCGCCGAGAGAAGTATATTCAATACCAGCGTAATGAGCGCAAAATACGGGACGACCGGGTCGGTTAGCATTTTTATGCACTCAGCAAAGATAAGATCTCTGTTGCGTATCGCCGTCGATTCCTCATTCAAATTCATCGCGCATCCCTTCGCTTCAAGATGATAGTTGCCCCAGCAAACGAGACGATAATCCACCCTAGAAGGACGATCCCTCCTTGCAAAGAAGTTCCTGTGAGAGGAACAGGGTTATCTGTGCCCTGCAGAAGTAAGTTACGCGCAGCGCTAAGCGGTAAAAGTGCATCAACCTTTGGCGACACAACAGCCACAACCTGCATCATAGTAAGCATGATCATCACCATCGACGACACAACTCCAAACAAAGTGCGCCGGGCAATAAGTGTCAAACCTATAGGAAACAGCGTAAATGCGACCGCAAAGAGCAGAATGCGAAAAAAACTGCCAGACAATTCAGTCATTCCAAATAGTGTAATGTTAGTATCCCGGACCCCAAAATATATAAACAAGAATGCGACGGAGAACCATGAGAGCGATAAAATAAGCACATACAAGAACGCCGCCACAAATTTACCGACGATGAGTCTGCTTCTGTTTGGAACTGCTACAACACTCATTCCAAACTGCCCTGTTTTAAACTCAGAGCCAGCAATAACTGACCCTAGGATCACTAACAGAATTCCAGGATTAAAAATGCTTGCTTCCATGCTTTCCTTCAACTCTCCTAAAACATAAACCTCCGTCAATGCCTTTTGCTTAAAACTATCTGCAAGTTCCGTATATACACCAAAAACTTGATATTGAAAGAAAAGGAATGCAACAAATAGCGCGAAAGTAGTAACCCACGTGCTCGGAAGGGTGACTATTTTCGTCATCTCAGATCTAATGATGTGCACCATTCTCATTACCATTCACCCGCATTCTCACCGTCGGTTAGTGCAAAAAATGCATCCTCAAGTGAATTAAATCCCTCAGTGATCTGGTTAAGGGAGCCAGTGGACACTATTCGGCCTTTGTTAATAATAACTACATCGTCGACAGTTTCAGCGACTTCACTCATGAGGTGACTTGAGAGGAGAACAGTGTTACCTTCATTTGCGTAACGCCGAAGAAATCGCCTAATGAATCGTATGCCCTCTGGGTCAAGTCCATTCACAGGCTCGTCAAGAACTAGGACACTCGGCTTGCCCAATAATGCAGCGGCAAGCCCAAGCCTCTGCTTCATTCCAAGTGAGTACTTACCTACACGCGTTTTTGCTGCGTCGGTCAAGCCAACAACGTCAAGTACCTCCTTAATTCTCTGATGAGGAATTCGATTAGACTGGGCAATCCAGCGCAAATGATCCACTCCTCGCCGGCCGGCCACAGACGAAGCACCATCGAGCATAGCACCTAAGCTACGAAGAGGCTGTTTTAAAGTTACATAGGGCCTGCCCCCGACAAGAGCTTGTCCAGAATCAGCTCTATCGAGTCCAAGCAAAATACGCAATGTGGTGGACTTGCCGGCCCCGTTGGGACCGAGAAAACCAGTCACTCGTCCAGGACCGGCAACAAAACTCACGTCATTGACAGCCGTGTTCGAACCGTAACGCTTAGTAACGTTTCTAATCTCAATCATGACTCTCCTAACTCTGTAACCAGACGTGGCGACATGTATGCCGAACTTGTTCATTCTGTGAAGGTTATTCAGGGGAGGGTGTTGGGGTTTGGGTGGGTGTGTTATGCAGGGGTGATGGCTCGTTCCTGTGGGAGAATTCTTGTCGCCAGACAAAGCCCCTATGGAAACGAGCCATCGCCGTGAAGTGTACCACCGGGCTGAGTGCCCATCAGTTCGCCGAGCTGACCCAGTGGATCAGCCAGAGCAAACCGCTCCACACCATCCCGGCGATCCTCGGGGTGGCCGGGTCGCTGCAGGCGACGCTGATCTACCTGCGCCACAACCTTCCCCAGGCTGTCATCGGTGAGCTGCTCGGCGTGTCCCAGCCCACCGTCTCCCGGGCCGTCAAGACCCTGACTGAGCTGGTCACCCGCGCCCTGGACGGCTACCTCATCACCGCCGAGGAGGTCGCCCCGGGCTGCGACTACGTCCTGGACGGCACCCTGATACCCTGCTGGAGCTGGAAGGCCCACCCCAAGCTGTGGTCGGGCAAGCACAAGCGCACCGGGCTCAACGTCCAGGTCCTGGTCACCCCCGCCGGTCGTCTGGTGTGGGTCTCGGATCCCTGCCCGGGCTCAACCCATGACGTCGCCGCCCTGGACGCCTCCGGCCTGCTCGAGGGCCTCGACGTCAGCGGGTGGGTCGCCGACAAGGGCTACATCGGACGAGGGATGATCACCCCACCAAGGAAGCCGGCCGGCAAAAAGCTCTCCGACACCGCCAAGAAGGTCAGCCGCAGCATCAACCGGGTCAGGTACATAGTCGAGCAGGTCAACGCCCACATCAAGACCTGGAAGATCCTCAAGGAGGACTACCGACGCCCCCTGAACACATTCCCACAAACCATCACAGCCACCCTCATGCTCTACACCTACACCACCACCCCCTGAATAACCTTCTGTATGTAGCCCAAAACAATAGACAACCCGACTGGTTTTAGCAAGCCGGCATTGCTACTCACAAGCAACGTTCACTATTCCTGCAACTATACTTCAACTTTTTTTAAGGGATCTATATGTAGACGTATAGTTTATCGATTGAGATTTAGACGCTACTTGTCAATATGCGGAATGCGCAGACAGGTCCCAAGCCGCGACCAAGACACAATATCATCATTGGGCCAGCATGGACTCGCACCTTATCCTTTTTCGAAACGACAAGCATTGACCGTCATTTCCAGTTCGGTTTAACCGAATCCAGCATTTTTCGCATGTCTGGATCGGAAAGACCACGACCATGAAGATGCTGCTGTCCCTGGTGGAGCCGAGCTCCGGCCGGGTGCTCATCGGCGGGCAACCGATGAACCGGAGCACTCGACGCCGGCACCTGGCCCACATCGGCTCGCTCATCGAGTCCCCGCCCGGTTACGGGCACCTCACCGGCGCCGAGAACATGAAAATCGTCCAGCGTCTGCTCGATCTTCCCAACCACTACGTCAAGGACGCGGTGGACACCGTGCGCCTGGGCGGGCAGATGGACAAGCGGGTCCGCGAGTACTCCCTGGGCATGAAGCAGCGCCTGGGTATCGCCATGGCGTTGGCGCGCAGGCCCTCGCTGCTCATCCTCGATGAGCCGACGAACGGCCTCGACCCCGCCGGTATCGAGGAGATTCGCCGGCTCCTGAGGTCGTTAGCGTCCGACGGCGTCACGGTCATCGTCTCCTCCCACCTGCTGGGCGAGATCGACCGCGTCGCCACCGTGCTGGGGATCGTCTCGCGAGGCGGGCTCCTCTTCCAGGGAACGCGCGCCGAGCTCATGAGCGCCTCCGCGCCGGACACGCTTCTGGGCTGCTCGCGCCCCCTTGCTGCCGCCCACCTCCTATCCACTCGGGGTGCGGCGTCCACCTATAAGCACGGGCTCCTGCGCGTCCCGGGCCTGAGCCAGCAAGCCACGGCCGACGTCGTCGCCCTCCTGGTCCGCGAGGGCATCGGGGTGCACGAGGTCCGCCAGGGGGAGCAGACCCTGGAAGACGTCTTCATGGCTCTCACTCAAGGAGGCGGGCTATGAGGGCCGCCATGACGGTGCGCACCGTGCGCAACGAGTACGCCAAGATGCGCCACCTGAGGATCGGGCTCATCGCCGCGATCCTCCTGCTGGGGGTCTGCGCGCTCACTGTTCTGTCGGCCTTGAGCTCGGGGCTGGTCGACCACCGGTTCGACGCCGACGGCGACGGGTGGCGGCTTCTCATGGCGAGTCTCCATGGCGCCGTCGGACTGACCTCGCCGCTTCTCCTGGCCGTCATGGCGAGCCGTCAGGTGGAGGTGGAGCACTTGGGGCAGGGCTGGATGTCCTCGGCGACCGCGGGCACCACCCTGGGCCGGCTGTGCCGGGCAAAGCTCCTTGCCTTGGGGCTACTCATCTCCCCCATCCCGGCGGCCTGGGGAGCGCTCGTGGTGATCGTTGGCCGCGCCGTCGGACTGACGGCGCCGGTGCCGGTTCCCCGGCTGCTCGCACTGGTAGCGGGTCTGGCGGCCATCAGCCTCGCCGTGCTGGGCGCGCAGCTGCTCGCCTCGGCGCGGGTGGAGAACCAGCTCGGGCCGCTGGCGCTGGGGCTGATCGGCATTCTCCTCAGCGTCTTCGCCCCGGTCATGCCGCTGTGGGCGCGGTACCTGAGCCCGTGGACCGCCTACGGGCTCATCGTCCCTGCGGACTTCGCCGGGACGGACCTGGTGGACCTCGATACGCACCTGGTCGGCCTCACGGTTCTGACCGGCGTCGGGAGCACGCTGTTTGCACTGGTCACTACCCGTTTCGATCATCAGGAGGTGTGAGATGTCCTCCGTCATCATCGAGTTCCTCAAGCTGCGCCGCTCGGCGAGCTGGGGCGTGGTACTCGTGCTGCCGACGGTCTCGGTCCTTTGCGCGTGCGTGCTCGTGCGTCCTACGGACTGGCAGCTCCTATGGGTGCGGTCCATCGGCTTCTACGGGATGGTGCTGCTGCCCGTATCCCTCGGCGTCCTGGCATCCCTCGTCTGGAGGGTTGAGCACCAGGGGTCCAACGGGCTGGCACTCATGAGCGGCCCCGTCCCCACGTGGAGGACGGTGGCGGCCAAGGCCGCTGCTGCCTGGCTGCTCGCGGCAGTCATGCAGTTCGTCCTGATGCTGGCCGCGACCACTGTCGGGGCACTCGTCCTCGGGCTGCCGGGCATTCTGCCGTCGCGGTACCTGGTCGCGGGACTGCTGATCGCCGTCGCCTGCGCACCCGTGTGCGCCCTCCAGTCGGGCCTGTCGGCCTTCACCCGGTCCTTCGCCGTGCCGGTGGCGATCGGCCTGGCACTGACGGGAGTGGGGACGACGGCGCTGCTGGTGCACATTCCGGCGGCCTGGCTCCTACCGCACGCCCTGGTCACCCGCACGACGCAGATCGGCGCCACCAGAGATGGTGCTGCCCTTGTCTTCGCCGCCCAGGACCTCACCTGGACGAGCGCTGCCGTCACGGTCGCCACTGGCGCGGTTCTGAGCGCAGTCGTCGTGCTGGTCACCTCTGCGGTGCTCAACCGCGTCGACTCCCGGACCTGAGGGCGCTGCCTCCGCGCGGGCGGGCCGAGTGCCCCCGGCCCGCCCACTCACTTCGGCGGCTACTCGCTGCCGTGGCAGGTCAGGCCCTCCTTGGGCATGGTGCCGGAGAGCAGGTAGGCGTCGATGGCATCGTTGACGCAGGGGGCGTCGCCGCCGTAGGCGGTGTGTCCGTTGCCCTCCCAGGTCAGCAGCTGGCCGGAGTCAAGCTGCTCGGCGAGGGACTTCGACCAGGCGTACGGGGTGGCCGGGTCCCCGGTGGTTCCCACGACGAGGATCGGCGCGGCGCCGTGGGCGTGGATCTGTGTGGGCTTGCGGGTCCCGTTGTGTCCCCAGACGCTGCACACCAGGTCCATGCCGACCGAGGTGTTCCCGAAGATCGGGGCCACGCGCTTGGCCTCCTCGTACTGTGCGGCCCAGGTGGCCGTGTCTCCCTCCACCGGGTAGTCCAGGCAGGTGACGGCCTGGAAGGCACCACCGCTGTCGTCCTTCGAGGTGGAGTCCTGCTCCTCCGCGACCGCGAAGGCCGAGCCGTCGTGGTGGTTGATGGCCTGGTCGAGGGCGCTGGTCAGGGGCGGCCAGTTCTGCTCGGTGGTATAGAGGTACTCGCTCAGGGCCGTGACGATGTCCGAGCCGGTCACCGTGCGGTTCGGGTCACTGGTCGGCAGGGGCGTGCTGTTGGCGGAGGTGATGAGGTTGCGGACCTGCTGGACTCCGGCGTCGGTGCCGCCGCTCAGCGGACAGCCGGTGGAGGCCTGACAGTAGTCGACGTAGGTACGCAGCGCCTGCTCGAAGCCCTTGGCCTGCCCCAGTCCCTGCTCGGCGAGGGACAGGGCGGGGTCGATGGCGCCGTCGAGCACTATGCGCCCCGTGTTGCCGGGGAAGTTCTCGGCGTAGACGGATGCGAGGTAGGTGCCGTAGGAGAAGCCCAGGTAGTTCAGCTTCTCCTGACCGGCCAGCGCCCGCAGGATGTCGAGGTCCCGGGCCGCGGAGACGGTGTCGACGTGGTCGAGCAGGGCGGCGGGCTTGGTGCCGGCAGCGCACTGGTCGGTCAGATCCTGGAAGGACTGCCGGGTCGCCTCTGACCACTCCTCGAAGGAGTCGCCACTCGAAGCGGTCCCGGCGGAGGCCACCGCGGAGGGTGTACCCGAGGCCGACGGCGACGCCGAGGCCTCCCCGGAGGCTGAGGGCTCAGCGGTGCTGTCGGCCGAGTCGTCATCGCTGGTGCAGGTGATGGCCGTGGAGGAGCCGACCCCGCGCGGGTCGAAGCCGATGATGTCGTAGGCACTCAGCAGATCGGGAGTGAAGGCGTTGCCCGCCCGTTCGGCGAAGGAGACCCCGGAGTCGCCAGGGCCACCGGGGTTGATGAACAGGGTGCCCTGCGAGTGGCCGTCGGTGGCGGCGCGCTTCTTCATGGCGATCGAGATGGTCTCGCCCTTGGGGTTGGCGTAGTCGAGGGGGACGGAGATGACGGCGCAGCTGAAGGTGGCGTCGTCGGTTTCCTCGGAGGCACCGGCCGTCCCGGTCGCGCTTCCGGAGCTCGGGGCGGCCGTTGCCTCCGCCGACGTCGTGGCAGCAGCGGCCGTTGTGGAGGCACTCGCCTGGGCGGTCTTCTCCGAAACCTTCTCCATGCCGTCGGTGGCGGCACAGGGGTACCAGTTGACGGCCTGGCGGTAGAAGGACTCCAGGCCGGAGGGAATCGGTCCCGGGACGCTGGCCGAGCCGCCCGCTGCGGGGGCGAGTCCCGTCCCACAGGCGCTCAGGCACCCACCGATGAGGACCGCCAAGGCACTGATCCCCGCACGTCGACGGCGCAGCGCGCCTCCTGCCGCAGCACGCCCTACAAACGCTCGTGCTGAAACGGCACGCCCCGAATCATCGGAGCAACACTTCCCTGTCATTGTCATGCCCGGCATCCTACAAAGACCACCTATGCCTGCCGCACAGCGTTCCTTCGCCCGCCACGAGGTCCCAGCGGCAACGACCACAGAACGAGGGCCGGCCGCTCCAAGGAACGGTCGCTCATCCGTTCGGATGATGCAGCAGGAAGATGACGTGAAGTCGCGATCGTGCGGTGACGCACACCGCTGACGTCAGTGGGGAGAACACTCCATACTCGAAATTTGTTTGACCTTCCAGCCCTGTCGTACGCTGTACCAACAAGAACCGATCGTGCGGTTATTTTTGACATGAGCCAGGAAGGGAAGGCTATCGTGACAGCAGCATTCCGTTCTACCCAGTCCACTCTTTTGACGCTTTTAAACTATGTCAAAAATTTCCGTCAAACCGTACCGACAGCCTACATTGTCATCAGCATAATTTTTGCACTCATCAATATCTCCCTATCAATGACGCGCGATGACATACTCTTCTCAGATACTCCATTCATCACGCTGGCACCTCTTTTATGTTCGTTCATCCCCTTCTTCCCCCGTTCGGCAAGCATTGCATACTCTGCGTGCTGGCTCGCCCTACTCATCGCACCACATGCATCCGTCAGCGACATGATAATAACCAATTTACTGTTTCATTTTTTTCTCGGTCGCTTTCTATCCAGAAATAAGGTAGCGCTAATTTTTCTATTCAACGAGGCGGCGTACGCACTCGCTCTCGCCGCCATACGTTCCTCAGCGCAGGGTATAAGGACCTTTCTTTTCAACGTTATCTCAGGCTTGATATTAATCACCATCGGCGTCACAGTTTGTCAGGCCGAAAAATATTGGAAAAACAAATTTCGCGCTACTGAGCAACGTTTAAGTGAAGTTCGAGACGAAATCGCTAAAGAGATGCACGATCTCGTTGCCTATTCCATGTCGCAAACCGTACTTCGCGCCCGCCTCGCAGCCGAAAATCCATCTTATCCTCAAGAAGCTCGTAATGACTTCTCTGCACTTGCCGGAACCGGGGCTGATGCACTGCATGAGTTGCGAATACTTCTTTATGCCCTACGAAAAGGAACCAAATATTCTTCGCCGCCTGCGCTTGAGGCGTCCATGCCGCCACGTCAAAGTATCGAGGCGTCCATGCGCCTCGTAGCACAAGATCTTCATGACGCAGGATTTCAGATAGAGTGTCATATCGCAGACAACGTGAATCTCAGCCGGGGTCAAATATCGATTTTATCTCGCGTTCTCAGGGAGATGGCAGCAAACATCATCCGACACGGTGACCCCAAAAAACCTGCAAGCCTTTTTATCTCTCAGAACCAGCAGCATATCCAGCTGCTCTCCGCCAACTCTGTGCGCGAGAGTCGAACCGCACCTCTACCTTCTTCTGGCATGGGCGTATTGGGCATGCAAGAACGACTGGCAGCACTTGGTGGCACACTCACGGCCTCAAATGAGGACGGAACATGGCTCGTCAGCGCAATCATTCCTATCCCCTCGATTAAGGACAAGGAGTACGTCGCATGATTGATGTCGGCATTGTCGATGATGACGCCCTTGTTCGCCATGTCCTCACCACGCTTCTCAATGCGCAGAGCGACATTTCTGTAGCCTGGACGGCCAGCGATGGGGAAGAAGTGATCCAACTTCTCGATTCGCCCGAGAATTCATCCGTCCAGGCCATTCTTCTTGACATTCAAATGCCCCGAATGGATGGGATCACCTTATCAACTATCGTTCATGAAAAGCTGCCAAACATCGCGATACTGATACTCACAACGTTTACCGACAGAGAACTGATCGACCGTACTCTGGCAGCTGGAGTGAACGGCTATATTGCCAAAGAAGACTCGATCGAGTCCATTGCCGGAGCAATTCGTCAAGCGGTCGGAGGAAATTTAGTACTATCCCCCGGGCCTGGAAATCGGCTACGCACGAGAACTCCATCAACGGCGGACGAAGCCAAACCAAAGCCCACTGAGGAGACGAAGGTCCCAGACGCCTCCGGCTCTCCCGAACTCAGCCACCTATCACCACGCGAAATCGAAGTGTTAAAACTCATGATTGAGGCCTTACCTAACAAGCAAATCGCCAGACGACTCAATGTCAGCGAGGCAACGGTGAAAACTCACGTTTCCACACTCATCGCTAAACTTGGAGTACACGATCGAGTAGGCGCAGTGGTCAAAGCGGTGCGTCACGGACTCGCCTAAACTTCCTCCGATAAACGATGCGTTAATTTTCGGAAGATTAGGAAAGATAAGCAAACAGTCGCGGTCATGAAATCACCAATGAAAAACATCGAATTATGGACGGTTCTGAGTCAGCGATGACCACAGGCTTCCGATGGTATGAGCCTTTAGAAAGACTCGACGACGACGGGGGATTGCGGCAGACTCGGCACGGTCGCCTACCTGCCCCGGAGCTGAAGCGGGAGGCCATTGCCATTGCGGTCGACCAGTAGCCCAGCAATGACCTGAGGCATCCCGTCACTCCTTGGAGTAGCGCTTTTCTTGAGGCCGCCCTCGTGGGGGCGGGCATCAGACTTGAGTTGCACAGTTTTAGTGCTCTGTTGGGATGTTGAGGGCGGTGAGGATGTCTTCGGCTTGGGGGGTCAGGGGGTCGGCGGCGGTGAGGTGGTGGCCGTTGAGGTTGATGGTGACGTCCTGGAGGGGTTTGAGGGCGCGGATGACGCGCTTGATGCTGATCCCGGTGGCCTCCTGGATGTAGCGGGCGACGGCCAGGGAGGCCATCACCACGGTCGGTGAGCCCAGGTGGCCTCACGCTGGTGGTGGAAGACGGGACGGGCTCTCAGGTCGTGCCTGCTCATCCGAAAAGACGGACCGGGCGTGCCACAGCTCGTGATACGAGGAGACGACCCCACCAGCGTCCATCAGATGCGAGGAAATGTTGGTGACGTAGCCCTTGAGACCTACCAGGGACCGGGCCCTGGCGATGGAGGCCTCATCCAGGGTCGCGTCACCGACGTGGACGGTGACAAAACGCGTGCCCTTGGGACGCCTCTCACCGGCGATGACGCCCCGGGCCCGGTTGGCCTGAGCGGTCAGGGTCTGGTTGTCCCGGGCCGCGCGCTTCTTGGAGTACGCCCATACCGCTCTCCACGAGCCTGGATGGGTGTGCGGGTCCCACACCGGCTCATGACGCCTGCTGACGTCGCGCTGGCTCCTGGAGCCCCTTCTGGGGGTGATGGTGT
This sequence comes from Actinomyces naeslundii, assembly GCF_001956585.1. Classification (GTDB taxonomy): domain Bacteria; phylum Actinomycetota; class Actinomycetes; order Actinomycetales; family Actinomycetaceae; genus Actinomyces; species Actinomyces naeslundii. The sequence goes on from NZ_MSRR01000025.1 coordinate 15,631, forward strand.
CGATGACCTGACCGTCGGCGGGGGTGTCGCCTTCCCAGTGGAAGTGGGCCTCCAGATCCCCGGGGGCACGGACCTGTCGGGCCCCAACGATGAACCGCAGCCGGGCGTCGTCCAGGGCCTTGAGGTTGGCCGCCGAGAGCATGCCGGCATCAGCGACCACCACAAGCTCCTCAATACCGTGGGCGGCCTGGAAGGCCTCCACCACCGGGATGATCGTGGTGGTCTCAGCCTTGTTGCCCTCCCAGCAGCCGACCTGGAGAGGAAAACCATGACGGTCGACCAGCAGGCCCACGATGATCTGGGGGTCGACCCTCCTCTCCTTGGAGTAACCGACCTTGCGCAGGTCGTCCTCACGCTCGGCCTCGAAGTAGAGGGTGGTCACGTCATACAGGCACAGGGCCAGGCCCCTGGTGGCGGTGACGTGCTCGAACAGAGCCCCAGACAGGCTCTCGCGGTAGCCTCGCTCCTGAGCACGGGCCAGGGAGCGGAACAAGGTCCTGGTGCTGACCGGCTCCAGGCCCAGGTCACCCAGGACGCGGGGGACCTGGGCCTTAGAGGTCGGCTCGATCAGACGCGCCAGAACCATCTGCTCAAAGGCCCGATCACCCCCGACCGCCTCACCCAGCCCCAGACGCCTGTAGGCGCCGTGCAGGACCTCCCACAACAACCTGGAGTGCTTGGACTCCACCGAGGTAGTAGCCAGGCCGGTGCGTCCCGGTGCCGGCTCCAGGGCCTCCAGGTCCAGCAGCCCCTGGCCCTGCCAGGCGGCGATCTTCTGCCGACCGGCCTCCAGCAGGACCTCCAGCTCCGTCTCGTCGTGGGCTGACCCCAGGTGCTCCACGATCCGACGCACACCACCGGACTTGGACACGATCTGCACCGCCGTGGCCCCCGAGGCTGTCTTGACCTTGCGCACAAACGGGCTCACACCAGCCCACCATACGGGCTCTTAGTGCCCCACCACCAGACCCCGACGAGACTCATGAAGGA
>NZ_MSRR01000026.1 GCF_001956585.1 Actinomyces naeslundii
CTCAACGCATGGCGCAGCCTGAGACGTCTGCAACAAGGGCGAGGTGGACAGGAGAATCCGCTGGAGGCTTCCATCAAGAGCCGTCTTCAGAAGCAGGTGGATGACGCCAGCGAAAGGTATGAACTGGCCGGAGTCAGTCGATCCGCCTTGGCCGGGGCCGTCACCGAGATGGAGGTGGCACTCAAGGAACTCAGCGGCGACGACGCCGCAGTCCTGGAGGCAGTGCGGTTCCCGGACAACTTCGCGACGTACCTCCGACGGCGAACGGCGGGTCGCCGCCAGAACATCGAGGCGGCAGCTGAGTCCTTCTTCGACGACCTGACCCGCATCGTCGCCGACGAGTTCATCTACCGCGCTCCAGGCTCGCGGGCTTTCGACATCGCTGCGCTCAAGCAGCTGCTCGCAGGCCAGGAACAGCTACTTGCCGGGCAGGAGCAACTGCTGGAGGGGCAGGCAGAGACTCACGGGCTGCTGGGGGCTATGGCTACGGATATCAAGGAGATCCATAGCGTGATCCCACAGAGCCGACCTGCCTCACCCACACGGATTCGCTTCGGCAGCCGCCCCAGGATCGCTGCAGGCTTCGTCAAACGGGAAGGGCAGGACGAGCTCTTCGATGCCGTCTTCACTCACACCGAGCCTCGTACTGTACTGACGGGGATGCGAGGAAGTGGCAAGACTCAGCTGGCAGCCACGGTTGCGACCAGGTGCGAGGAGGAGGGTTGGCCCCTAGTCACCTGGATCAATGCAGCCTCACGTAAGGAACTCATTGCCGATCTCTACGAGCTCGCACTACGGACAGGCATCAATGCATCGAAGGATGTTCCTCCGGAGACTATTATTCAGCGCTTCCTGGATCAACTGCGCTCAGCAGAAGCGGCGGACCGCCTTTTCATTTTCGACAACGTAGAGAACCTCGACGACCTGAGAGACCTCACCCCCGAGGGCAGCGGAGTTCGGGCCCTCATCACCACCACACGCCACCTTGACTGGGGCAGTTTAGGATGGCTTCCGTTGACGGTTGGCGTCTTTGAACGAGATCAGTCGATTAACCTTCTCTGCGAGCGCACTGGGGATAATCACCGCAATGCGGCCGACCAGATCGCAGAAGCTCTTGGCGACCTTCCTGTTGCAGTATCCCAAGCCGCTGCCACAGCAAAATGGGGCGGATACGCCTTATCCGACTACCTTGGCAGGCTAAGCAATCACCCGCTCGAGTCAAGTATCAGTCGCCTCGAGGGCGACGACTACCCGGACGCCGTTGGGGTCGCACTGTTCATGGCCTACGAACAGGCCTTGGAGCAGATCAGATCCAAGCATCCTCAGCAGGAGAGGATCGCCATATCACTCCTCGACTCTCTGTCTCTCCTGGCCGCTTCCGGAGTGCCGACTCATTGGCTCCTCGGACTTGACGATGACTCCGACACAGTTCGAGACACCCTGTCATTCCTGAAGAGATCATCCATTCTTCAGGAATCCGCAGACGGCGGCAAGACCATCATTCACCGCCTCCAAGGGCAAGTTTACCGCGAAACCTACTTGAACAACCAGAAGAAATTCTGCGAAGCGCGCACGCGCGCAACAAAACTTCTCATCGAGATTGACGTGGACCGACTAGAAAATTTTGAACAACAGCGACAGAAAACACGCAATCTCATCGAACAAATAGGTGCCGTCACATCACAAGGCTACTCTCGCCCACTATTCTCAGATCCAGATTTTGCTGTACTACTAGCAACGACTCTGTGGAATGCGACCGACCTTGGGATGCCACAACTGGCACTTACCCTTACTGATTCTGTTACTCGGGCGGGCGACCTCCTGGGACCTCACCACCCCCACACCCTGGCCTCACGCAACAACCTCGCCATCGCCTACCGGGCAGCCGGCAGACTCGACGAGGCCATCCCCCTGTACCAGCAGAACCTCGAGGACCGCACCCGCATCCTGGGTCCCCACCACCCCAGTACCTTCGCCTCACGTCACAACCTCGCCAGCGCCTACCAAGCAACAGGCAGACTCGACGAGGCCATCCCCCTGTACCAGCACACCCTTGAAGACCTTACCCACATCCTGGGCCCCAACCACCCCCACACCCTCATCACACGCAACAACCTCGCCAACGTCTACCGGGAAGCTGGCAGACTCGACGAGGCCATCACCCTTCACAAGCAG
>NZ_MSRR01000027.1 GCF_001956585.1 Actinomyces naeslundii
CCACCCGCCCCGCATCCCACAGCGCCGTAGCGAGGTTATGGCGTACTGTCAGCGTGCCGGGGTGGTCGGACCCCAGAACCCGCAGCTGATCGGTCAGCACCGCCTGATATGCCCCGATGGCTTCCTCCACCCGCCCCGCACTCTGCAGCGCCGCAGCGAGGTTATGGCGTACTGTCAGCGTGCCGGGGTGGTCGGACCCCAGAACCCGCAGGTGATCGGTCAGCACCGCCCGGAAAGCCTCAATGGCTTCCTCCACCCGCCCCGCATCCCGCAGCGCCCTAGCGAGGTTATGGCGCGTTGTCAGCGTGCTGGGATGGTCGGACCCCAGAACCCGCCCATAGCCTTGAACCAGCAAACGATATTCAGCAACAGCCTCACCCAACTGACTGTCCCGACAGAGCGCCACTGCCAGATTACTCCGAGCTTCAAGCACATTCTGATGATCAGAGCCAAACTTTCTTTCCATATCACCAAGAAGATCACGACAGACGCCAACCGCCACACCCTCGTGTTTATCACCCATCAAGGCCATAGTTCTGACGAAACCCACAGGGAGGAGATCATGCTCCACCGAATCACTCTCCGGCACATCACCACCATCGTTGCATAACGCCAGCGATTCTTCCGTGCGACCCAGGCAGTTCAGCAGTTCAACGAGATTACTTCGAGTAGCCCAACTATCAGGATGACCACTTCCCAACACCGCCGACTGATCCTCAAGAAGACTCCTCAACTCTGCGGCGCCATCTTCGAGTCTACCAGAACCAGCCATCGCCTTTGCTCGACCGTAGCGCACCAGCAACGTCCTTGGGTGATGAATCCCGAACGCTCGCTCAAACGCAGGCAGAAGAGCACTATACCTATTCAAAGCATCTTTCACCACCCCACCCCGAAGAACATAGTCCGCAACTGTCGCCCTGACATTGAGCATCACCTTCTCAGACAGAGGATTTCCCATAAGTAAAGCAGCTAGCGCTTTCTTTCCATGCTCGACAGCATCATCCACCTCATCGCAGGAGTCAGCATTCTGAGCAAGACACCATTGCGCTGCAGCCCGAGCCAGTATCAGTTCTTCCGACTGCCCACCTTCATCCAAGCCAAGAAACCACCGGCAGACGAAAATCGACACCTCAGTCGGATGAAGGTAGACACCCTCGGCACGATGGCAGATCCATTCCGCCAAAGCATCTTGTGTCAACAGGCGCAACTGACGCCACCCCTGCTTACCGAAATGACCATCAGCCTTCCTCCGCAGGAATTCAGCCAGCAAAGGCTCAACAAAGAACTCGACTCCCTGCTCACTTCGACACCAGCACAGCTTCTCTATAGCTCGCCTCAACCCCATACGTACGTCATAATGCACACCCTCCCCCCTCCGATTGATGACTCCCACAACAACTTCGGACACGAAACGGCAAGCACTACCATCCACGTCAGGACTGATCGCAGCGGCATAAAGAACACTCAAACTTACCGCGCCATCTAACTCATCCCACCGCCCCTTCAGAACTGCCATCACATCCTCAGGTAACCAAAAACCTTCATCCTTGAGGACGACCGCACCATGATGACCCTCGATGTGTTCCCAAGTTCGGCGCTCCGAGAGCCATAGTCTGATCAGGAAGGGGCTGTTCAGGCGGTCGGAGATCCACAACAGGTCCTCCTCACTCGTGCGAGGCGCTTCCTCCTGAATCATACTCGACAATTCACCACTCCCAAGCATCGGAATCTTTATGCGTTGCGCACCTCCGAGATTTTGCGCTTTGTTCAGCCATCGACGATAGACTCCACTATTCTCCCCCTCAGGCCACACGGTTCCAACCACCAGGACAGGCGAGCTTCTCCTGGAGGAAACGGCATCCAAGAAAGCAGGCAGCTCACGCCCCATGAGGTGCATGTCTTCTATCGCAATAATAACAGGTATCTCTCGAAGTGATAGAGAGACAATCACGTCTGCCAGCTCCTGGCTAGCAGTGCGCAGCACGCTACGACCTTGCTCTCCGAGAAGAATTTCTTTCTTCAGGCGATTGAGCTCCTGAACCCTCCGCCACGACACGCCAAGACCTTGAAATCCCCATTTCACAAGCGTTGGCCCACAAGGGATACTGATTCCATGCTTTTTCAAGACATCGAAAGCAGCACCTAGCCCCTCATCGACAAAGGCACTCCGTACCTCATCCACCACACCCACGGCCAGCCTGCGGGTTTTGTCTGTCCAGCCCTCCACCTGGCGTCGGGCCATCGTTAGCGGCAGCGTATGGGCCTCTAACTGCGGTCTCATCGCCGAGACAACATCCTGACTGGTCCCTGACGATAGGCGCTCACAGTTCAACCCCCACCAACCAAATGTGGGAAGCGTTCCTGCGGGCCACACGAAGCCACCGATCGTTGGCGCCACAAGCTTGCGTCCGGCCATCGGATCAGTTCCCGCACCGCCTCGAGTGCGCACAGCATCTCCCATTGCCGGCCAGTACGTGTCCTCCTGCTGTGAGCGGAGGCGGGCGTAGAGTTCCTGAACTATTCGGGTCTTTCCGCTCCCAGACGGACCACTCAGTACAACAACCCGAGGGAGGTCACAGTCAGGATCCCTCAGCGCCTCAAGACGCTCGAACAGGAGGTCGACAACATTCTGATGCTCACCCAACAGTGCATGAACCATGAAAATACCCTACCGCACGGGTAGTAGAACCGGTCCTGCCCACGAATCAGGCCGCCGTCGTACCTCTACGGCCACTCCTGGGACCACAGGCGGATGACGTGGCGGCGCTCACCAGCAACAATAAGGACCGACGTCCTCCCGGCCGACGCCGGGAGCCAGGCCCACCGGCGACCTCAGGGAAGGACCCCACATGCCAGCCGCCATGTCCTCAGACACCGCCCTCTCCCCCACCGGCTCGTCGGCCGGACCGCTGCTCGGCCTGGACGGCGAGCCTCTGCGTATCGGGGTCCTCACCTCCGGCGGGGACGCCCAAGGCATGAACGCGGCCGTGCGGGCCGTGGTACGCACCGCGATCCGCCTGGGGGCAAAGCCGTACGCGGTCATGGAGGGCTGGGCCGGCGCCGTGGCCGGCGGCGACGGCATCCGCCCCCTGGAGTGGGACTCGGTGGGCTCCGTCCTCCAGCGCGGCGGCACCATCATCGGCACCGCCCGCTCGGCCGAGTTCCGCGAGCGCGCCGGTCAGCTGGCGGCCGCCCGCAACCTCCTGGAGCACGGCATCGACCGGCTCGTGGTCATCGGCGGCGACGGGTCCCTGACCGGCACCAACGAGTTCCGCAAGAACTGGCCCTCCCTGCTCGAGGAGCTCGTCGCCGGCGGCGACATCAGCGCGGAGACGGCCGCCGCCCATCCCGTCCTCATGGTGACCGGCCTGGTGGGCAGCATCGACAACGATCTCGTGGGCGCCGACATGACCATCGGCACCGACTCGGCCCTCCACCGCATCCTGGAGGCCATTGACGACATCTCCTCAACGGCCGCCTCCCACCAGCGCACCTTCGTCGTGGAGGTCATGGGCCGCCACTGCGGCTACCTGGCCCTCATGGCGGCCGTGGCCGGGGGCTGTGACTACGTCCTGGTCCCCGAGCTTCCCCCGGGCAAGGACTGGGAGGAGGACATGTGCTCCAAGCTCAAGGCGGGTCGGGAGGCCGGGCGCCGCGAGTCCATGGTGATCGTCGCCGAGGGTGCCACCGACCGCGAGGGCAACCGCATCACCGCCGACGACGTCCGCCAGGTCATCGCCGACAAGCTGGGCGAGGCCGCCCGCGTCACCATCCTGGGTCACGTCCAGCGCGGTGGCCGCCCCAGCGCCTACGACCGCTGGATGTCCACGCTGCTGGGCTGCGCCGCCGCCCGCGAGGTGGTGTCCATGGAGCCGGGCAGCGAGCCGGTCATCATCGCCGAGCGTCACAACCGCATCCGCCGCCTGCCGATGATGGAGCAGATCGCCGCCACCCGCGCCGTCAAGGACCTCGTGGCCGCCCACGACTACCTCGGGGCGATCCAGGCCCGCGGCGCCAGCTTCGGCAGCATGCTCGAGCTGTTCGAGACCATGTCCACGCCTCCCGCCGAGCCCTCCACCAATGCGGACTCGACGCCTTCGTCCACTGCTCGCCCCAAGCGGGTCGCCATCATCCACGCCGGCGGCCTGGCCCCAGGGATGAACACGGCGGCGCGTGCGGCCGTGCGCCTGGGCATCGACCACGACTTCACGATGCTGGGAGTCTACGGCGGCTTCCCCGGCCTGCTCGACGGCGATGTGCATGAGCTGACCTGGGCCGACGTCGAGGGCTGGGTCGGCGACGGCGGCGCCCAGCTGGGCACGCGCCGCGAGGTGCCCACCATCGAGCAGCTCTACGCCCTGGGGCGGGCCATCGAGCTCCATGAGATCGATGCCCTGCTGGTCATCGGCGGCTACAACGCCTACCTGAGCGCCTTCCGACTGGTCACCGAGCGGGACCGCTACCCCGCCTTCCAGATCCCGATCGTGTGCGTGCCGGCCTCCATCGACAACAACCTGCCCGGCTCCGAGCTGAGCATCGGCACCGACACCGCCCTCAACAACGCGGTGGTGGCGCTGGACTCCATCAAGCTCTCCGCGGCGGCCTCGCACCGCTGCTTCGTTGCCGAGGTCATGGGCCGCAAGTGCGGCTACCTGTCCCTGATGTCCGGTCTGGCCACCGGCGCGGAGAAGGTCTACCTCAACGAGGAGGGCATCACCCTCAAGGGCCTGGCCGCCGACTCCGAGCGGATGGTGGAGTCCTTCCGCTCAGGACGCAGCCTCTACCTGGTGATCCGCAACGAGCGGGCCAGCGTCAACTACACCACCGACGTGCTGGCCCACATCTTCGCCGAGGAGGGCAAGGGCCTCTACGACGTGCGCGAGGCGATTCTGGGCCACCAGCAGCAGGGCGGCAGCCCCACGGCCTTCGACCGGATCATGGCGACCAAGCTCGTCGCCTACTCCCTGGAGCTGCTGGCCGGTGCCCTCAAGCGCGGCGAGCCGACGGCCTCCTACGTGGGCCTGGTGGGGGGCAAGGTCTCCAACCACCCGTTGGACCGGATGAACGACGACCTCGACCGCGACAACCGTCGTCCCCGCTACCAGTGGTGGCTGGGCCTGCGCCCCGCCGTGGCCCTGGTCAGCCAGAACAGTGGGACCCTGGCGCTCGAGGACGTCCCCGACTTCGGCGAGGCGGTCGACGACGCGGCCGGCGATCAGAGGTAGCAGGGGGTGCCTGCCCGCCCCGGTCCGCGGCGCGCGGCGGTCCCACCCGGGGCCGCTGGAGCCTCCACCGGGGCGGACGCGGCCCGCACTCGGAGGAGCGCCTGGGCGGCCCTGGTCCTGCTTGTCGGAAGCCTGTCGCTCGGCGTCGTCCTGGCTCTGGTGGGCGGCCCCTGGCAGGTCCTCGCCGTCCTGCACCTGGGGGCGCTGGCGATCTGGTTCCTCGTGTGGCGCCGCGGCTGGCGCGACCTGCTTCGATCCGCAGGGCCTCGCAGTCCCTGGTTGCTCTTCGCCGTCGGCGCGGGCCTGTGCGCTCTCAGCGCCGTGGCACACCACCCGATCGACCGGATGGAGCCGGTTCACCACTCCGTCCGTCGTCGCCATGCTCGCCGAGACGCTGGTGACGGCCGCAGCCGTCTGGTACCTGGGACGCCCGAGCCGCATGTCAGCATCCCACCGCTAGATCCCACCGCTAGGCCGGGCTTCGGAAGCCTGTCGGACTCGAGACTGCCCGGGGTCTGGAGGACGCACAGTGGACCTCACGGACTGCGCCCGCGACATCCGTCGTCGAGGGTGAGGGTGCGTACGCGACGAACCACGTGCTTGTCCGCGCCTGAGCTGCGGGGCCGGGTATCGTGCCTGGCGTGCGCGCGCTGACCCGACCTCGGTTCCTTCTGGCCGCCGCCTTGGCGGGCGTGGCCGCGGGTCTCGTCGGGATCGCGATGGCGCTGCTCCTGGAGCTCTTCGAGGCGCTGTTCTACGGCGTCGTCCACGGCGGGCTTCTGGAGCGCCTGGCCGCTGCCCCGCCCTGGCGGCGCGCACTCGCCCCGACCGTGGGCGGTCTCGTCGCCGGTGGCGTGTGGTGGTGGCTGCGCGCAACCGGTGGGGTGGCCGACGTGGAGACCGCGGTGGCAGACCGCTCGGGTAGGAAGGCGAACCGGATGGGACTGGCACGCCCCTTCCTCGACGCCGTCACCCAGGTCCTCACGGTCGGTTCGGGCAACTCGGTGGGCCGCGAGGGCGCCCCGCGTCTGGCCGCCGGGGCGGTCGCGGCCGGACTCGCCGCCCGCCTGGGGATCGGCAGGCCCGAGAGCGCGATCCTCATCGCCTCCGCCGCCGGGGCCGGCCTGGCGGCCATGTACAACGCGCCGCTGGGAGGGGCGGCCTACGCCGTCGAGCTCGTCATGGTCGCCGGGATGCGGCGGCACGGGGCCCTCGTAGCGGTCCCGGTGTGCGTCATCGCCACGCTCGTCTCCTGGCTGCACTCCCACGGACGACCCGCCTTCGAGGTCGCCTCGCAAGGACTGTCGTCGGGGACCGTCCTCGGACTGGTTCTGCTCGTGCCCGTCGCCGCTGCGCTGGGAGTGGGCGCCAGGCAACTGTGGTCGTGGATGCTGGTACGCCGGGTGCGCACCGTACGGCGGCTACCAGTGGCGATCGGGGTGGCGGGACTGGCAACCGGGTTGGTGAGTCTGTGGGTTCCGGCCGTCGTCGGCAATGGCCGCGACGCCATGGAGGTGGCCCTGGGCGCCCACGTTCCGGAAGACTCGAGCGGCGCCCCGGGTGCGGTCCTGGTCATGCTGCTGGGCATCGTGGCCCTCAAGCCGGTCCTCACCGGGCTCACGCTCGGGGCCGGTGCCACCGGGGGACGCCTGGCCCCCTCCCTGGCCGTGGGATCGAGCGCGGGAGCCGCGCTGGCGATCGCGCTTCAGGCCGGCGGGGTGGAGACCAGCATCTCGGTGCTGGCGATGGCGGGTGCGGGCGCGGTGCTCGCCACGACCCAGAAGGCCCCCGTCTTCGGGATCGTCTTCACCTGGGAACTGGCCCGGGCCGGAGCCTGGACGCTGACAGCACTGATCGCCGTCGTCCTGACGGTCATGCTGCTGACCTCCCCCACCTGGCGGCAATCCGCAGTATCCCGGCTGCGGGGCTCGGGGAAGCGATAGCCGAAGCCTCCTGCCACGTGTCAGGGTCATTAAATCTTCCGATCGACCGTATACTCCTGCGCGGATCGCGACAGACAGACACTTCTCACCGGAATCACTATGGATCGTCACAGGGGCGTCGCCCCGCCCCGCCACGCGTTACGGCCCTCCACGGCCGACGCCTACACCTTCGAGACCGGGCAGCCCGCTGTTTCCGAGGGCGTCACCCTTGCCGCCGTCGCCCTGCTGGTCGGCGCCCCGGCGCTGGGAATCGCCCTGGCACTCCTTCGGGGTCCGTGGATCCTCATGCTCGCCATCCTTCACCTCGGCGGGCTCGCTCTCTGGTTCGGGCTGGCCCACCGCGGCTGGCGCGACCTGCTGGCCGGTGGCGGCATCCACAGCAGGACGCTGCTCTTCACGACCGGAGCCCTGGCCGGGATCGCCTTCGGCGGACTGCACGCCTGGATGGGGCCGACAGGTACCGGCCCCCTGTGGAAGCCGGAGATCACCGCATCCACGGCGCTTCACGCTCTGGTCTTCGCCATCTTTGTCGGCATCGCGTATAACGCGATCCCTGAGGAGATCACGCTGAGACGCACCCTGTTCGCACCGGTGCGAGAGCGCCTCGGCGCCACAGCGGCCGTGCTGTTGACGACGGCATCCTTCACCGCCCTGCACCTGCCGACCTGGCTGACCTCGGAGACCAGCCTCAAGGGCTACGCCTGGCAGATTCTCCACAAGGTGCTCTTCGGACTGCTCGCCGGCTGGTCGGTGGTGCGGCTGCGGTCGGTGTTCTTCGCGCTGGGCCTGCACGTCAGCGGAAACGCGCTGGGCCTGTTCATCGGCCAGCTTCAGAGCGAGAACCTGCCCGACTTCGAGATCTCGTGGCTCAACGCGGCGATCCTGCTCACCGGCGCAGCCGTCGCCGCCGGCCTCATCCATCTCCTGGGCCGACGGCGGAAGCAGCCCTCTGCGCTCAGTCCTTGATCGTGAGGATCTCGTCGACGTCGACGCGGTCGGGGGCGAAGGCCGCCAGCGCCGAGTCCGCGGGGTGGCCCAGCGCGATCCCGACCGCCACGATCTCATCGGCTCCGATCCCCATGGCCTCGCGCACCTCGTCCGGGTACATGACCAGGGCGTAGGCGTTGATAGCGCCAAGGCCCTTGTCGGCAGCCGCTAGGACGAGCATGGCGGAGAAGGCCCCGAGGTCGTGGAAGGACCACGGAGTGGACTCGACCGGGATCGTCACGTACAGGACCGCCTGAGCGTTGAACAACCGTCCCTGCGATGCCTGGAACTCCTGGACGCCATCGCCCAGCTGGGCACCGATCTGCTCGCCGAGCGCGGCCATGTTCTCCTGGGTGGTCGGAGACCACTCGGTACGAGGCTTCACCGGAAGGTCGGAGTCTCCCTTCCTGCCGGCAGCGACGTCCGCGGCATGGCGCTTCTTGATCCCGGCCAACGTAGCCCCAGTGGCCGCATAGACCCGCCAGGGCTGGGAATTCACCCACGACGGCGCCTGCTGGGCGGTGCGGACGACGTCGACCAGGTCCTCCCGGGAGACGGGCTGATCGGTGAAGTCTCGCACCGAGTGACGATTGGCGACGACCTGGCTGAACTCCATGGTGCTCTCCTACTTCCGATGTCCACGGGTTTGTCCACCGAGACCAACGATCGGCCGGCCGGCACTATTCCAGTGACGAGGCCCTCGGGCTGGCGCGGCGAGCACCCAACCGCTCAGGCCCGACGGCGCAGCAGCACCGAGTCCCAGCCGGCCAGGACCGCGGGCAGCCCCGCGTGCCCGGAGCCGGGCTGGACGTCCGGGTCGCCGGCGCGCAGGACCTGCTCGGCCTCGGTCCACTGCCCCGCCTGCAGCCCCTCGGCCGCGAGCGCGGCCAGCAGACCGCCTTCACCGGTCAGGGTCAGGTCATCGCGGGCGCACTGGGCGATGAGCAGGAGCTGCTCGACGCGGTTCTCACCCGTCTCATCCGGCTCCGGGGACCGCCACTGACGCAGGATGACCCAGGCGGTGGGGTGGTCGGCCGCCAGGAGCCGGAAGGTGCCCAGGGCGAGGGCGTCGTCGTCGTGGCGCAGTGCGATGAGGGAGCGGTAGTGCTCGAAGACGCTGCCGGGCACTCCCGCCTGGGCTGCGGCGTGGACGGTGCCGTGGTCGGGAGCCAGGGCGATCCAGGGCTCGCCGGTGGTGAACCCGGCCTTCTCGCTACCGTCCCAGTGAACGGGGGTGCGGGCGTTGTCCCGGGAGATGGGGGCCAGACCGGTCAGGACGGCGGCCGGGTCGTCGCCGGCGCGCACGCGCTCGTGGAAGTGGTTGATGGACTCCAGGTCCCGGTAGTCCTTGATGGAGCGGAAGACCGTGTTGGCCATGCCGAGCTCCTCACCCTGGTAGACGTAGGGCGTGCCGCGGTGGGTGTGGAGGATCGTGGCGAGGGTCTTGGCCGAGCGGACGCGCCAGGCCGGGTCGTCGTCGCCGAAGCGGGAGACGGCGCGGGGCTGGTCGTGGTTGTCCCAGTAGGCGGAGTTCCAGCCCTTCTCCGCCGTGACGACGCCGGAGGAGTCCGTGACGGGGGCGAGGGCCGCCTGCCAGTCGGCGAGGTTCTTCTTGAGGACGACCAGGTTGAGGGGCTGCGGGTCGAACTTGCCTCCGGGCCCGTCGGTGAGACTGACGTGCTCGAACTGGAAGACCATGTCGAGCTCGGCGCGGGCGGGGTCGGTGTAGAGGGCGGCCTCGCTTCGCGTGGCTCCGGGCATCTCGCCAACGGTGATGACGTGGCCGGGCCGGGGTGCGAGGACCTCTTGGTTCATCTCGTGGAGGAACTCGTGGATGCGCGGCCCGTTGGCCACCGCGGCGAAGGCGTTGCCGTAGAGGTCGCCCTCGCCCTGGGGCGCGTCGGTGAGCGGGTAGGTCTTGGAGATGAAGTTGATGACGTCCATGCGGAAGCCGTCAACACCGCGCTCCAGCCACCAGGTCATCATCTCGTAAACGGCGCGGCGCATCTCGGGGTTCTCCCAGTTGAGGTCGGGCTGCTTGGGTGAGAAGAGGTGCAGGTAGAACTCCTGGGTGTCCTCGTCCCAGGCCCAGGCCGACCCGGAGAAGGCCGATCCCCAGTTGGTGGGCTCGGTGCCCGGCTGCCCGGGAGCCAGCCCGTCGACCTGCCGGGCGGGTTTCCAGATGTACCAGTCACGCTTGGGGTCCTGCGTCGAGGAGCGGCTGGCGGTGAACCAGGGGTGCTCGTCGCTGGTGTGGTTGACGACGAGGTCCATGACCAGACGCATGCCGCGGGCGTGGAGCCCCTCGATGAGGGCATCGAGGTCCTCCAGGGAGCCGAAGAGGGGGTCGATGTCCTGGTAGTCGGAGATGTCGTAGCCGTTGTCGTCCTGCGGGGAGCGGTAGACGGGGCTGAGCCACACGACGTCGACCCCGAGCTCGTCGAGGTGGTCCAGGCGGTTGGTCAGACCCGGGATGTCACCAATTCCGTCGCCGTCGGAGTCGGCGAAGGAGCGGGGGTAGACCTGGTAGACGACGGCGCGGCGCCACCAGTCCGGTTCGTCACCGACGTGGTGGGGAGAGACGACCAGAGGTGCGGGACGGGTCATGGGAGGCTTCCTTCCTACCGGCGTGTGGCGGAATCTGAAGGGGAGACAGGAGCAGGTGAGAGCAGCCCCGTCCGCATCGGGGCTGCAGGCGTCACCCGGGTGCACGACGTCGGGCCCGGCAGCTCGGGAACCGTCCCGGCTGCACCGCCGCAGTCTTGGCGGCCCCGTGCCGATTGTGTCAGAAAGCGCTGCCAGCCGCGGCCGATTATGATGATCTCTCGCGCCTTGCCCCAGGTGCCACCTCTCCCATCGTGTCCCTGTGACGACCCCTGTGAAAGGCCGATCGTTGGTTTCTCCTCTCTCCAATGCCCCTGACACGCTGCGTCCGGCAGCAGCCCCTGCCGAGGCGGTCGTCGTCGGGACGACGCCGGCCGAGTCCCGTTACCGGTTCACGGTGCTGACCTCCCGACTCATCCGCATGGAGTTCTCTCCCTCGGGCGTGTTCACCGACGCCGCTACCCAGCTGGTCGTGAACCGGGATCTCGGCGAGGCGCCGTTGTTCCGGGTGGTGCGGGGTGAGGACCGATTGGAGATCGTCACCGAGCACCTGCACCTGACCCATATCCCCTCGCTGGGCTTCTCCCCATCGGGCCTCAGCGTCAGGCTGCGCTCGACGGCGCTCCACGCCCACGGCGGCACCTGGCACCACGGCGACGTGTGGGACCCCGACGAGACCTTCCCGACGAACCTGGGCGGCACCACCCGCACCCTCGATGAGGCCGACGGCGCCGTCGCCCTCAGCCCGGGACTGCTGAGCCTGAACGGCATCACCGCCCTGGACGACTCTGCCTCGCTGCTGCTCACCCAGGACGAGTGGGTCCGGCCCCGTGAGTCCGGCAACCGCCTGGCCGACGGGGCGCAGGACCTCTACGTCTTCGGCTACGGCCAGGACTACCGGGGGGCGCTGCGCGACTTCTTCCGCCTCACCGGCCCAAGCCCTCTCATTCCGCGGGCGCTGCTGGGCAACTGGTGGAGCCGCTACTACCCCTACAGCGGCCAGGAGTACCTGGCGCTCATGGACCGCTTCACCGCCGAGGAGCTGCCCTTCTCCGTGGCCGTCATCGACATGGACTGGCACCTCACCGACATCGACCCGGCGATCGGCACGGGCTGGACCGGCTACACCTGGAACCGGGATCTCTTCCCAGACCCTGCGGCCTTCCTGGCCGGCCTGCATGAGCGGGGCATGCTCACCACGCTCAACGTCCACCCCGCCCAGGGGGTGCGGCGCCACGAGGAGGCCTATGAGGAGGTCTGCGCCGACCTGGGCCTGGATGCCGGCAGCGGGGAGGATGTGCCCTTCAACGTCGCCGACCGGGTCTTCATGGGCTCCTACCTCTCGCGCCTCCACCACCGGCTGGAGGACCAGGGCGTGGACTTCTGGTGGCTGGACTGGCAGCAGGGCGGCTCCACGACGGTTCCCGGCCTGGATCCGTTGTGGATGCTCAACCACGTCCACTACCTCGACTCGGGCCGCGAGCGCCCGACGGAGGCGGGCGGCGTGGAGCGGCGTCGGCCGGTGACCTTCTCCCGCTTCGCCGATGCCTCGAGCCACCGCACCCCGGTGGGCTTCTCCGGGGACACGATCATCAGCTGGGACTCCCTGCGCTTCCAGCCGCGGTTCACGGCCACGGCCGCCAATATCGGCTACTTCTGGTGGTCCAACGACATCGGCGGGCACATGCTGGGCTACAGCGATGACGCGATGGCGGCGCGATGGTTCCAGCTGGGCTGCTTCTCCCCCATCAACCGCCTGCACTCGTCGAACTCGGCCTTCACCTCCAAGGAGCCATGGCGCTACTCTCGCGACGCGCGCGCCACGATGGAGGCGCACCTGAGGCTGCGCCACCGGCTGGTGCCCTACCTGTACACGTGGGCGCGGCGCTCGGTGAGCGAGGGCGTGGGACCGGTGCGTCCGCTCTACCACGACCACCCGCGGACGCTGGCCGCCTACGAGCACCGGAACACCTTCTGCTTCGGAGACCTGCTGGTGGTGCCCTTCACCTCCCCACTGGACGAGACCACCGGCCTGGGCCGGGAGCTGACCTGGCTGCCCGACGGCGTCTGGTACGACCTGCCCACGGGGCGCCGTTATGAGGCCGCCGCCGGCGGGCACGGGCGCATGCTGAGTCTGTCGCGCCCACTGGACCGCATCGGTGTCCTGGCCAGGGCCGGCTCGGTCATCCCGCTGGCCGGGAACCTGATGGAGGCAGCCGGGGACAATCCGCGCGAGCTGGAGGTCGTCGTCGTGCCCGGAGACTCGGGGTCCTTCACCCTGGAGGAGGACGATGGCTCGGCCGAGCCGGGGCCGGACCGGGTCGCCCGCACGCACATGGCACTGACCTGGCCGGACACCGAGGACGAGGACGGCGGGGACGCGGTGCTGCGTATCCGCCTGGAGGGGGCCGCCGACGTCGTCCCGGACTCACGGAAGGTGACGGTACGGCTTCTGTCCTGTCGGGTGGCGGGCGCCTGGCTGGGGGTGGGCGAGCAGGCGTGCCGACTGGCCACCGAGGAGGTCGATGGTGACGGATTCACTCTGGGGGCGGGCACGCTCGTGCACGTCGGTGAGCTGTCCCGCCAGGAGCTGGCCGACGGCGTCGGACTGGTGCTGCGCGGCACGCGGCAGGAGCCGATGGACTGGCGCGACGAGGTCCACACGATCCTGGATACCGCGCGCGTGGAGTACATGGCCAAGGACCTGGCCTGGGCCGCTGTGCAGAGGGGCCTGAGCGGGACCGCCCTCCTGGGTGAGATGGAGGCCCTGGGACTGCCTGAGACGCTGCGAGCCGCCGTGGCCGAGGTACTCCCCCACTCCTGAGCACGGCGCGAGGGCCGGCTCTGGCGGGTGAGCGCGAACTGGCCGGCGCTACCGCAGCCCGCGGCTAGGCTGTCGGTCATGAGTGAGAGTCCCTCCCCCCGTTTCCCCGAGGCCGAGCCCTACTTCGTCGGGGACGAGCGCACCAATCGCGAGCGCATGCTCGCCGGTGACTGGTACGTCTCCGACGACCCGGACAGTGCCAGGATCGCGGCGCACGCCCGCAAGATGCTCTACCGCTTCGAGCGGGCCTTCGCCGAGGGTGAGGAGGACTGCTGGGACCTGCTGCGCTCGGCGATCCCGGGACTGGGTGACAAGGCTCGCCTGCTGCCGCCGGTGCGTGTGGACTACGGGGACAACATCACCGTGGGTGAGGGGACCTTCGCCAACTACGGGCTCGTGGCGCTCGACGTCGTGGAGATCCGTATCGGTGCCCACTGCCAGATCGGCCCGAACGTCCAGCTGCTCACGCCGGTCCATCCCCTGGAGCCGACGCCGCGCGCCTGCTCCCTGGAGGCGGCCGACCCCATCACGATCGGGGACAACGTGTGGCTGGGCGGTGGGGTGATCGTGTGTCCCGGTGTGACCATCGGGGACAACTGCGTCATCGGCGCGGGCTCGGTGGTCACCAAGGACATTCCCGCCGGCAGCCTCGCAGTGGGCAACCCGGCCCGGGTCCTGCGCCAGCTGGACGACTCCACCTTCGGGCCCCGACATCAGTCGTGACGCTTGCGTACGACGCCGCGTCACACCCAAGACTGAGGCTGCGCCGCAATCGGCCCCGTCAACCGGCTCCATGACCTGTCCAAGGAGACGTCACGATGAACCCCGAAGCTTTCTCCGACCTGGCCACTGCCCGGCATTCTGTGCGCGACTTCCGGCCTGACCCGGTGCCGAGCCAGGTCCTCGACGCGATCCTTGACGATGCCCGTCAGGCCCCGAGCTGGTCGAACACACGGCCCTTCATGGTGGCGCTGGCCACCGGTGAGCGGGCGGATCGCCTGCGCTCGGCCTACATCGCCGAGTTCGATGCCACACTGCCCTTCCAGCACAAGGAGCCCGGCGCCATGGCCCGCCTGGTCCTGAGCGGCAAGGCGCCCGACGGCGACTACCGCACCTGGGCGCCCTACCCCGCGGAGCTGCTGCCCCACTCCCAGGCTGTCGGCGGCCGGCTGTACGCGCACATGGGTATCGCGAGGGACGACCGCGAGGCCCGCGACGCGGCCGCCCGCCGCAACTGCGAGGCCTTCGACGCACCGATCATCGGTTTCGTCCTTATCCACAAGGGCTTCATGCCCTTCGCAGCGCTCGACGCCGGGATCATGCTGCAGACCCTGTTCCTATCGGCCAAGGCCCACGGCGTCGACTCCTGCCCCCTCGGGGTCCTGGCCACCTGGCGCCGCCCCTTCGACGCCGAGTTCGAGGCACCGGCCGACTACCACCTCATCACGGGCTTCGCCCTGGGGCATGCCTCCGACGCCCCGGTCAACGACTTCCGGGCTGAGCGGCGCCCCGTACGCCTGGTGCCGACCCGTTCATGACTGGGGGCGGGCCGTCACCAACCACGCTGCTCGACGGCGCCGCCGGGCGGCGCCAGCAGGGCGGGACGATGAGCCCGCGCCGGTGAACCGCAACCAGCACGGCCAGACCGGCCGTCGTGCACAGCAGGACTGCAACGACGGATCCCTCGACCCCCATGGATCCGCCAGTGAGCAGATCGGGGCCGGTGAAGCGGGCCTCGATGAGTCCGCGCCCCGATCCGGTGCCAGAGATGTCGGAACCGAAGACGCCGCCCTGGACGAAGTTCCAGGCGACATGCACCCCGATCGCCAGCCACAGGCGCCGGGTGAGCAGGTAGCAGGCGCCCAGCAGGATTCCTGCCTCCAGCACGATCGCCACCGAGCCGAAGACCGTGGCATGAGAGTTGGTCAGGTGGGCGGCGCCGAAGAACACCGCAGTGATGGCCAACGCCCACCAGGTCCCCAGCCATCCCTCGATGATGCGCAGCATGACACCCCTGACGAGGATCTCCTCGGTGAATCCTGCGAAGATTCCGGCTCCGAGACCGGCGAGGATCCCCGTGCTCCAGCCGACGTCCACCACATGGTAGGAACCGAGCAGGGCCAGAACCCCGATGACGGCGCACATGAGCAGCGCCCCCATGGCGAGGCCGACCGAGAACTCGCGCAGCGCCGCCCCGCGCCCGCCGAGCTCAATGACGGGCCGGCCACCGATGAGGCGCACCAGCAGCCAGTACCCGAGCAGGACCAGGGGCGCTGCGCTGATCGCCGTGACGATTCCGCCACCCGACAAGGTCTCAACACCACCATTGGCCGTGAGACGCGCGAATCCGGTGATCACTGCGAGAATCACTGCGAAAGTCTGAGCGCCGATGACGACCGGGACTCCCAGAAGGAACTGGAGCCAGCCGAGGCGCTCCGCCTTTCGCGGAGGGATGCGCCACTGGGGACTGACCGGAACGAGCCGGTCCAGGAGGCGAGGAGTCCGAGGCTCCAATGATGAAGCCGGAGAGGAAGCCGGGGTGTTCATGACCCCAGTGTTTCCTGCCTGCCGGTAGCCACGCCTCCCCCGCCAGGAGGAACCGGCCCTTATCCCGCGCTCAGCGCAGTTCTCGGTAGCGTGAGAGATTGATCCGTCAGATCTTGGCCACGGGGGCGTAGCGCAGGATAAGGCGCTTGGTGGTGGGGGCACCGTCGATGACGAACTCGACGCGGGCGGTCAGGGAGCGCCCCTTGCCCTCCAGGCCGACGACGGTGCCCACCCCATAGGAGTCGTGACGCACCTGGTCGCCGGCCCTCAGCCCGGCCACGGCCGCGGGCAGGTCCTCCGAGGCGGCTGCGTTCCCGGCCGACGAGGGGGTGCTCTGCTTGCCACGGGCCTCGAGACGGGTAGAGGCCCGTTTGGCGGCCCGGTCCTGGGCGGTCTCCACGCGCCCCAGCTTGCCCGAGCGCTTGGCACCTCCCCCCACGGGCGGGGCGAAGTCATCGTCGTCGGAGTAGCCGCCGGAGTAGGAGCCCTGCCGAGAACCACCCGAGCGCTGGCCTCCCGAGCCGAAGCCGCCCTCGCCCCAGCTGCTCCCCCAGCCGGTACCGCCGCCGCGCAGCGCCTCCATGGAGGAGGTCAGGCGCTTCCAGTCGATGGTCTCGCCCGGCACGTCGTCGAGGAAGCGGGAGGCGGGCATGGCGTTGGCGGCGCCCCAGGCCGAGCGCACGGCGGCGCGGGTGAGGTAGAGGCGCTCGCGGGCCCGGGTGAGGGCCACGTAGGCCAGGCGCCGCTCCTCGGCAAGCTCGGTCTCCTCTGCCAGGGAGCGGGCGTGAGGGAAGGTGCCGTCCTCCATGCCGGTGACGAAGACGACCGGGAACTCCAGGCCCTTGGCGGTATGGACGGTCATGAGGGTGATCTGGCCCTGTTCCTCGGCCCGCCGGGCGTCCTCGTCCTCCAGGTCGGCGCTGGGCGGGAGCTGGTCGGAGTCGGCCACGAGCGAGACGCGTTCGAGGAAGTCGGCCAGGGTGCCGTCGGGGTTGGCGGCCTGGAAGTCACTGGCCACGGAGTGGAGCTCGGCGAGGTTCTCCACGCGGGTGGCATCCTGGGGGTCGTCGCTGGCGCGCAGCTCGGCGAGGTAGCCCGAGGCGTCCAGGGCGGAGTCGAGGACGTCGGCGACGCCGTCGCCGGCAGTGACCATATGCCGCAGGGTGGTGAGCAGCTCGTGGAAGCCGCGGACCTGGTTGCGGGCCCGGGTGGTCAGGCCCTCGACCTCGGGGGGCTCGCCGGACTCGGCGATGGACGGCTGCCCGTCTGCGCTGTCAGCGCCCGCGGCCCCGCCTGGCTCATCGGCCCGCGCCTCGCGGGGGGCTCCGGCGGCGTCGGCGACGGCCTGCCCGAAGGAGACGGCGTAGCGGGCGGCGTGCTCGGCCAGGGCGCCCTCGGCCTTGTCCCCCAGGCCGCGCTTGGGGACGTTGAGGATGCGGCGCAGGTTGACGTCGTCGTCGGGATTGTCGACGGCGCGCAGGTAGGCGATGGCGTCCTTGATCTCGCGGCGGTCGTAGAAGCGGGTGCCGCCGATGACCTTGTAGGGCTGGCCGGCGCGCATGAAGGCCTCTTCGAGCGCCCGGGACTGGGCGTTGGTGCGGTAGAAGACAGCGACGTCACGGGGGTGCACGCCGTGCTCGTCGGACAGGCGGTCGACCTCCTGGCTGATCCAGCGGGCCTCGTCGTGCTCGGAGTCGGCGACGTAGCCGGTGATGGGGGCGCCGTCGCCGGCGGCGGTCCACAGGTTCTTCTCACGCCGGCCGCTGTTGCGGGAGATGACAGCGTTGGCGGCCGAGAGGATGTTCTGGGTGGAGCGGTAGTTCTGCTCGAGCAGGATGGTGCGCGCCGTCGGGTAGTCCTCCTCGAACTCCTCGATGTTGCGGATGGTGGCGCCGCGGAAGGCGTAGATGGACTGGTCGGAGTCGCCGACGACGGTGAGCTCGCCCGGGGGCAGGGCCGACCCCGCCCCGGAGGTGCCGGGGCCGCCGACGAGCTCGCGCACGAGGACGTACTGGGCATGGTTGGTGTCCTGGTACTCGTCGACCAGGATATGGCGGAAGCGGCGCCGGTACATCTCAGCCACGGCCGGCCGGGTCTGGAGCAGGGCGACGGTGCGCATGATGATGTCGTCGAAGTCCAGGGCGTTGGCGGCGCTCAGGCGCTCGGCATAGGCGCGGTAGACCTCGGCGAGGTGGCGCTCGAGGGGGTTGGAGGTGACGGCGCGCTCGGCGAACTGGGCCGGGGTGATGAGCTCGTTCTTGAGGTCGGAGATGCGGTGGGCGAAGGTCTTGGGGGTGAAACGCTTGGGGTCGATGCCCAGCTCGCGCACGATGAGGGTGATGAGGCGGGTGGAGTCGGCGGCGTCGTAGATGGAGAAGGTGGAGCGCAGGCCGGCGGCCTCGTGCTCGCGGCGCAGGATGCGCACGCAGGCGGAGTGGAAGGTGGAGACCCACATGCGCTCGCCGGCGGGGCCCACCAGGGCGGTGACGCGCTCGCGCATCTCGGCGGCGGCCTTGTTGGTGAAGGTGATGGCCAGGATCTCGCCGGGGCGGGCGCGGCCGGTGGCGATGAGGTGGGCGATGCGGTGGGTCAGGACCCGGGTCTTGCCCGATCCGGCCCCGGCGATGATGAGCAGCGGCGCGCCGGCGTGGGTGACGGCGGCCTCCTGGGCGGGGTTGAGGCCGGAGAGCAGCTCGGCCGGATCTGAGACCGTCACCCCCCAGGCCAGGCCGGAGGCGTGGCCCGACGGCGCGGCGCCGTCGGCTCGGGCCCGCGCCGCGGCGGCATTGGCCTGAGCCCGGGCGACCAGGGCGGAGATCTCGTCCTGACGCTCCTCCCAGGTGGGGGCTGCGGCGGCCTCGTCCTCGGGGGACGGGGCCTCCTCGGGGCCCCAGTCCTCCTCCGGCGCCTCGACGTCGGCCCAGGAGTCGTCGTCGAAGGCCCCGCCGGTGGGCACGAGGGCGGGTAGCGCAGCCTCGGGCGGCGGAGTGGCCGCACCGCCGGAGCCGGGCATGGGCAGGGCACCGAAGAGGGAGTTCATCGCGTTCATCGTGAGGCCAAGCCTAGGCCAGGGCACCGACACGTTCCGTTCTTCTCGACCCCAGCCCGACATTGACAGTGTACTGTCGATATTGACAGCGTGCTGTCAGTAGATGGTGAGCCAACCTGAGAGAAGCCGAGATGCGGACCATAGCCCTGTACACGACCGAAACCATGGCGGACTGGGAGTACGCCTACCTCACCACTCAGATCGCGGGCGCGGAGCACCTCAAGCCCGAGCGCTTTCGGCTGCTGCTCGTGGGCGACGGGCTGGAGCCGGTGCGCACGCTCGGGAACCTGCCGCTGGAGCCGGAGGCCGACCTCGACGCGCTGGATGCACTGGCCGACGATGGCTCGCTCGCAGCCCTGGTCATCCCTGGAGGGGACCACTACGCGGCCGGGCACGAGAAGCTCATCGAGGCGGTCGGCCATCTCGTGGATAAGGAGATTCCGGTGGCGGCGATCTGCGGTGCCACGCTTCTACTGGCCCGGGGCGGTTTCCTGGACGAGCGCCGCCACACCTCGAATGCCGCCTCGTACCTGGAGGCCAGCGGATACCGAGGGGGTGCGCACTACGAGGAGGCCCCAGTAGTCACCGACCGGGGCGTCACCACGGCCTCAGGCATTCATGCGGTCCCCTTCACCGCGGAGGTCATGCGGATCACCGGGCTTGTGCCCGATGCGATGGTCGACTCCTGGGAACAGGTCTTCCTCAACGGCAAGGAGAAGGACTACATGGCCCTGATGGAGGCGACCGTTGCCTGGCAGAACGCCTGAGGGGGACGCCCTCACCGCCTTGGTCCTTCCCGTCTTCGCCCTCAACGGGGAGCTCCTGGAGGCGGCTGCGGTGATTACGGCCCCACATGAGCTGACCCCGGCCCGGTGGCAGGTGCTGGGCGCCGTCCTAGAGGAACCGCTACCGGTGGCTGAGATCGCCCGGCGGGTCGGACTGACGCGGCAGAGCGTGCAGCGGGTGGCCAATGATGTCGTCGCGCAGGACTGGGCGCACTGGCAGCCCAATCCCGGGCGGCGCGGTCAGAACCTGCTCATCCTGACCGGCAAGGGACGGAGAGCGATCACGGCACTCACCGCGGAGCAGCACGCCTGGGCCGACACCGTCGGCCAGGAGATCGGAGAGAAGAACCTGAAGACCCTGGGGACGCTGGTCAGCAGGCTTACTGACGCATCACGCCGCTACCGGCAAGCCGCCGGAGAGGAGCCCTCGCCTGAAGCAGGAGACCACTCCAGCCGCGCCGGCCCCCGAGCGGGCACCTAGGGAGCCGCCCGTGTCCAAATCTGCAGCAAAGGAGTCGAGGTTCAGTTCTCCCGTTGAAGGAAACCGCGAAATCATGCGGTTTTCCTCCGCCGAGACGAGACCGGCAGGGGCCTTTGTTGCAGATATGGACACGACCAGACAGATTCCGGGCAGATACGGACGACGATCCCGGCCCTGTCAGGCGCTCAGGATGCCTCCGGTCTGAAACGACTATCGGTCAAGGGCGACGATTCTGTCCGCACTTCACTTCATGCGCTCCCTTATACACGAATGCGCATAACGCCGGTTCAGCCCCTGGAAGTCCATCTTCAGCGGGTTCCCTGGACTCGCATCGCTCACGGCTCGACGATAGAGAGGTGTACTCCGAGACAGTCCTGAGTGAGCAGCGCACGCTCTGGCGATCGGCGGGCGGCAGCGCCGCCACCATTCCCGCTGACGGATGCGTCGACCTCATCGTCGGCAGCGAGCAGGTGCTCCTGTGCGGCCCGCAGACTCGTGTCATCCACGCTCCTGCCAACGACATTGACCCCACCGTCGGCGTGAGGCTGGAAGCGGGTACCGCTCGCAGGGTCCTGCCCGTGGCGCTCAGCGAGCTGAGAAACCGAGTAGTGGAGCTGCGCACCGCGTTGGGATCGGAGGCGGTTGCCTTGTACGACCTGATGATGCGAGCGAGCAACGCTTCCCGGCCCGATCTCGTGCTCTCTGAGCTGCTTGTTGAACAGGCGGAGCCGTGGGTGACGACGGCGCACCGACTCGCCCGGACCGGAACGTCAGCCCGAGAGGCCGCCCGAGCTCTGGACTGGTCGGAGCGCACGCTGCGCAGACGAATGCTGGAGGCCTTCGGCTACGGGTACACCACTCTGGCACGCATTGAGCGAGTATTCCGAGCACGCTCGCTTCTCCAGCGAAGACTTTCGCCGGCCCACGTCTCAGCGATAACGGGTTATGCGGATCAGCCGCATCTGCCCCGCGAGTTCGCGCACTTGGTCGGGTGACGCCGGCTCAGTTCTCCAAGGCCGCGAAGAGGTCAACGCTATTGCCATCGGGATCGAGCACCGTGGCGTAGCGCTGCCCCCAGGGGGCGTCCCACGGCTCGGTACGGCCTTCGTGTCCTGCTCCGATGAGCCTGGCGTAGGTGGCATCCACAGCACTCGCTGTCCCCTGGTCAAAGGCCAGGGCGATGCGGTGACCTCCCGAGGGCAACTCGTAACCAGGGTCGAGGCTACGAATGAGGTCGATGGTGTCCCACGCCAGAACGGTGCCGACTTCGAGCCTGGTATCGACATGCGGCTCGTCGCTCCTTTCAGGAACGGCCGCTCCAAGCAGACGGTAGAAGGCGAGCGAGGCCGACATATTGCGAGTCACGATGCCGATGAATCCGAGTCGTAGTGCCATAGCGACACCGTATGCCGCCTACGACATCCCGTCTTGAACAGAACGGCCACGTCCAGCGGGACTCCCTGACACGCCTGATCAGTCCGCATACGCTCGAACTGCGGCGTCTCAGCTCACCGAGTGCGAGAGAGCATCACGCAGCCGAATCAAGTACCCGCCGCGGTCGGGCTCGGGTAGGCCTTCGGCGCCGTCACTCAGGTCGCTTAGCATCCCGGTCCTGCATCACCTGAAATGCATCCTATATGTGAGCATAGGACTCAGGCCGCATAGACATCCTCAGCACCCCTCAGCACCGAGGACTTGAAGTAAGGATTCTTGACCGACTCTGCAACGACCAGGTCAATCTTCCTGCCGAAGATCCTCGTCAACTCATCCTGCAGACCGAAGAAATCAGCAAATCGATCATTACGACCCGCTTGGAAATCAACAAGAAAGTCAATGTCGCTGGTATGGGGATCGAAATGATCGGTAAGTACCGACCCGAAAACACGCAATCGAGCAACACCGAACCGGGCGCATGCCTCCGCCAGCGCCTTGGTATCAATCGTCACTTTAACCGCCACAGAACTATGACCAGAGTATCCAGCACGCCGACTGCAGAGGCGGCAGGCGGCCCGAGCACTGCTGGCCCCGACGGCGGGGTTTACCGCACCGCGCGCAGGTAGCGGTCGCGGCCGGTGAGGTCCTGGCCGGTCTCGGCCTGCTTGAACCCGGCCCCGAGCGCGGCCGCTCGCAGCAGCGCCCCCTGCTCGTGGTCGTGCTCCATGACGAGTACACCGCCGGTGCGCAGTAGCGCGACCGAGCGCACGAGGACATCGATCGGAATATCCAGCCCGTCGGGTCCCCCGCCGTAGAGGGCCACGGTGGGCTCATGCTGGGAGGTCTCGGTATCCTCCACGGCGCCGGCCGGAACGTAGGGCGGGTTGGAGACGACGACGTCGACCTGCCCGTTGAGGTCATGGAGGACCAGCGGGTCGGTGGCGTCGGCGTGGATCACCTCAACGCGTCCGGGGACCAACCGCTCGCAGTTCTCGCGGGCCAGGGCCGCGGCGGTCTCGCTGATCTCGACGGCGACCACCCGGGCACCGGGCACCTCCTTGGCGACGCAGGCGGCGATCGCGCCCGAGCCGGTGCACAGGTCCGCAGTCAGGACCACTCCCCCGCCGCTGGCCATGACCTCGCGGGCGGCCTCAATGGCGGCTCCAGCCACCACCTCGGTCTCCGGGCGCACGATGAACACGCCGGGACGGCTGATGAGCTCGGCGCCCCGCAGCCACATGCGGCCGATGATGTGCTGGAGGGGCTCACGGCACTCTCGGCGCAGCACCAGCGCGTCATAAGCGGCCGGGAAGTCTCCGTCGGCGCCGTCGGCCAGCAGCAGCGCCCGCCCCAGCAGGTGCTCGGCCAGGATCCGGGCATCGACCTGGGGACTGGTCACGCCGGCCGCAGCCAGCCGTCCAGCCGCCTGGCGCACCAGCGCCCGCAGCCCGTAGCGGTCCACCGCGCCCGCCGGCGCACCGCCGCACAACTCAGGAGCCACTGCCCTCACCCACCTGGGATAATCGTTCAGCCTCGTCCATGGCGATGGCCGAGGCGATCACCGGGCCGAGGTCACCGTCAAGAACGGCATCGAGGTTGTAGGCCTTGAAGCCGGTACGGTGGTCGGCGATCCGGTTCTCAGGGAAATTGTAGGTGCGGATTCGCTCGGAGCGGTCCACAGTGCGCACCTGACTGCGACGGGCCTGTGCGGCCTCGGCGGCAGCAGCCGCCGCACGCTCGGCCAGGAGCCGGGCCCGCAGGACCCGCATGGCCGCCTCCTTGTTCTGCAGTTGGGACTTCTCGTTCTGCATGGACACGACGATCCCGGTGGGCAGGTGGGTGATGCGAACGGCCGAGTCAGTGGTGTTGACGCTCTGGCCGCCCGGGCCCGAGGAGCGGAAGACGTCGATGCGCAGGTCGGCGGCATCGATCTGGAGCTCGCCGGGGTCGTCGGCCTCCGGCATGACGAGGACGCCGGCCGCGGAGGTGTGGATACGCCCTTGGGACTCGGTGACCGGGACGCGCTGGACGCGGTGGACGCCGCCCTCGTACTTCAGGTGCGCCCACACCCCGTCCTGGGGCTCCACCGGTCCGCGGGTCTTGATGGCCAGCCGCACGTCCTTGTAGCCGCCCAGGTCGGAGTCGGTGGCATCGAGGACCTCGACGGCCCACCCCTGACGCTCGGCGTAGCGGGAGTACATGCGAGCCAGGTCGGAGGCGAACAGCGCCGACTCCTCACCGCCCTCACCCGCCTTGACCTCGATGATGACGTCCCGGGCGTCGTCGGGGTCCCGGGGCACGAGGACCTCGCGCAGGTGCTCACCGGCCTCAGTCGCAGCGGCCTCAAGCACCGGGACCTCGGCGGCGAAGTCCTCATCCTCCGCAGCCAGCTCGCGGGCATCGGCCAGGTCGGCGCTGGCCGACTGCCAGGCCCGGTAGGCGGACACGACTCTGCCCAGCTCGGCGTAGCGGCGCCCCAGCCGACGCATGGCGCCGGGGTCGGCGGCCGCGGGCCCGGCCATCTCGGCCTCGATGTCCGCGTACTCGGCCAGGAGCGGCTCTGCAGCGGAGAAGTCCTCACTCATGGACTCGGGTTCCTTCACGGGCTAGGAGTCGTGCTGACGGGCGCCTGCGGCACCCGTGCGATATGCAAACGACGCCGACGGCGGCTCTGGGAGCCGGCCGCCGGCGTCGTGAGACGCGGCTACTTGCTGCGCTTGCCGTACCGGGCCTCGAAGCGGGCAACGCGGCCACCAGTGTCGAGGATCTTCTGCTTGCCGGTGTAGAAGGGGTGGCAGGCCGAGCACACGTCCACGCGGATCTCACCGGAGGTGACGGTGGAGCGGGTCTCGAAGGTGTTGCCACAGGTGCACGTGACCGTGGTGGCCACGTAGTCGGGGTGAATGCCCTGCTTCATAGGTTTCTCCTTAAGCGTCAGAGGGTCCCGGGTCCCACGCGGGAGCGCAGGTGAACCGGAGGCCAGCAGCAGATCTTGCCACCGCCCGGAAGGCCCGTGCAAGGGCTGAGGCTCGTGATAACGGGCACCTGCCCGGGTGGCTGAGGCCCGATTGGTCCCGGGGCGAGCCCTGGAGCGTTACTCGTCCTCGCCGTCGGCCAGCGAGGTGCCGGCCGGGGTGGTCTTGGACAGGACCATGAGGAACTCGGCGTTGGACTGGGTGTCCTTGAGCTTGGAGAGCACTAGCTCGAGGGCCTGCTGCTGCTCGAGCCCGGCGAAGAGCCGGCGCAGGCGCCACATGATCTTGAGCTGGGCGGGGTCGATGAGCAGCTCCTCGCGGCGGGTGCCGGAGGCCGCCACGTCCACGGCCGGGAAGATGCGCTTGTCGGCGAGCTGGCGCGACAGCCGCAGCTCCATGTTTCCAGTGCCCTTGAACTCCTCGAAGATGACCTCGTCCATCTTGGAGCCGGTCTCCACCAGGGCCGTGGCCAGGATGGTCAGGCTTCCGCCGTTCTCCACGTTGCGGGCTGCACCGAAGAAGCGCTTGGGCGGGTAGAGGGCGGAGGCGTCCACACCACCGGAGAGGATCCGGCCGCTGGCCGGGGCCGCCAGGTTGTAGGCGCGCCCGAGGCGGGTGATGGAGTCCAGCAGCACGACGACGTCCTGGCCCAGCTCCACGAGGCGCTTAGCGCGCTCGATGGCCAGCTCGGCCACGATCGTGTGGTCGGAGGCGGGGCGGTCGAAGGTGGAGGCGATGACCTCGCCCTTGACCGTGCGCTGCATGTCGGTGACCTCCTCAGGGCGCTCGTCGACGAGCACGACCATGAGGTGGGCCTCGGGGTTGTTGACGCTGATGGCGTTGGCGATCTGCTGCAGGACGATCGTCTTACCCGCCTTGGGAGGGGAGACGATGAGCCCGCGCTGCCCCTTGCCGATGGGCGAGACCAGGTCGATGATCCGCGGGGTGACGGCCTTGGGCGTGGTCTCCAGTCGCAGCTGCTCCTGGGGGTAGAGGGGGGTGAGCTTGGCGAACTCAGGCCGGCGCTTGGAGCGCTCGGCGTCCATGCCGTTGACGGTCTCGACGCTGACCATGGGGTTGTACTTGACCCGGCCGGCGCGGTTCTGACGGCGGTTGTTGCGCCCGCCCTGGTGGGGCGTGGAGGACTCCGAGCCCTCACGGACCCAGCCGGTCACGGCGTCGCCGGCACGCAGCCCGTTGTCCTTGATGAGTTGGTTGGAGACGTAGACGTCCTTGGGACCGGGCAGGTAGCCGGAGGTGCGCAGGTAGGCGTGCTGGTTGTCGGTGACGTCCAGGATGCCGGCCACCGGCAGGAGGACCTCGTCCTCGCGCGGCTGGTTGCGGTTGCCACGCCCCGAGCCGCCGTCTCGGCCCTCACGGCCGGAGTCTCGGTCATCGCGGTCGAAGCGGTCGCGTCCGCGCTTGCGACCTCGACGGCGGCGCCCACCGCGCTCGTCGTCGTAGCCGTCGGACTCGTCGTTGCCGTCACGGCCCCGGCGCGAGCGCTCCTGGGACTCGACGACGGAGGTCCCGGTGGCGTCGGCCAGGTCGCGCATGAGGGCGGCCTTGGCGTCGGCGTGGTCCTCGGGCGAGTCGGTGTGAGGCTCGCGTGACGAGCGCTCCTGCTTCTCGGGGGCGCCGGCGGAGGCCTGGGCACGGCGGCGGCCACGGCGACCCTGATCGCGCGAGGAGCGCTCACCTCGCTCCGAGCGGCCGTGGGAGTCGCGGTCGTCGCCGCCCTCAGCCGATTCGGAGCGCTCGGCTCGCTCGCGCCACCGGCTGCGAGCGGGACGCTCCTCATCTTGACTGGAGCTGTTACCCGAGTCGTTACCGGAGGAGCCGGACCGATCAGGCAGGTCGATGCCCAGGTCGAGGGATGGTGCGGACTGGCGCTCCTCGGGAGCGCCGGAGGCCGCGGTAGCCCGACGACGGCGCGAGCGCCCTGAGCCGGCGGCCTGGGACGGCTCAGGCGAGGACTCATCGGTTGAAGAGCTGGAGGAAGAGGAGTCGGCGCCGTCGTTCACCCCGGCATCGGGCGAGCTCTTCGACGCGCTGTGGGATTTGGGAGCAGATTCTTCTGAGGAGCCACGCGCCTGGCGGATAGCGGCGACGAGCTCACTCTTTCGCATGCGGGAGGTGCCCTTGAGGCCCATGGAGCCAGCAAGCGACTGGAGCTCGGCCAGACGCATGGTGGAAAGCGAGGGCTGGGCGCTGGAGGTCTCGGTCACGAGTGTCCTAACGGTGTGATGACGCTCCGCGGGAGGAGACGTTCAACTGGGGAGACTCCCCCGGATTCATTCACGGGGAGGGTCATGCACTGCCGGTTCCTACTGAGGCCTGAGCCTCAGGTCCGGGGCTGGTGCGGTCAGCGGCGTGGTGCGATCCGCGCGGCCAACGGCCTCAGCATAGCAGCCCCTTCGCGCAGTGCCTAACGAAGTACCGGTGAGCAACGCCGGGGATGCCACCGTTATTCCACCCAGGACGTCTCTCGCCGCCACCCCAACACCGGTGGGGCCGACCGCGCGTACGACCGACCCCACCGGAATGATTGACTCGGGCACGCCCGAGGCGGCTCTCGTCCCTCCAGCAGTCCTCGAGCTCGCGGCTTCAGCGACCTGCGAGAAGCGCACCCATGGGCGTGAAGTCGGCCAACGGGTCGACCGGCGCCTGGCGCGGGAAGCGCTCCATGAGCGTGGCCAGTTCCCGCCCCGCCCGGGCCACGCGCTGACTCAAAGGAGCCTCGGGCCTCTCGGAGGATGACGGCGTCTGCCAGGCCGCACCGAAGTCCTCACTGGCTGCGAAGACCGAAGTCTGTGCCGGCAGGGCCTTCATGTAGGCGGCCAGGGGTCGCAGCGCCATCTCGGTGACGAGGCTGTGCCGCGCCGTACCGGCCGTCGCCCCCAGCAGGACCGGGACGCCCTCGAGCGTGCCGGCCGGCAGCACGTCCATGGCAGACTTGAACAGTCCGGAGTAGGAGGCCTGGAAGACCGGGCTGACCAGGATGACGCCGTCGGCGGCGGCCAGGGCGTCGATCACCTTCTGCAGGTCGGCCGGCACCGGTCCGCCTACACTGGCCAGGGCGATTTCCTTGACCAGGGGCCTGAGCCCGATGACCTCGATGCTGGCCAGGCGGGAGTCGGCCTCCAGGGCCTTGCGGGCCGACTCGGCCAGACGCTCGGCGAGCATCTGGGAGGTCGAGGGCTCCGAGACCCCGGCGTGCAGAGCCACGATCCGGCTCAGACGCCCCATCTGGGTATTGGCGTAGGCGTCATAGGTCGGCGATCCGGCCAGGGACTGGGTGCCCCCGGAAGGGGCGACGGGCGCAGTCGTGTCAGCGGTCATGTCGTCCATCTCCTGCTTGTCGCTCGTCGTGGCGAAGGTTTCCCGGGCCATCTCAGATCCTCACCTTCCGGCCCGTGAGCGGGTCGAACTCGTTGGACATGGAGAAGGGCTCCTCAGCCGGGGGCTCGGTACCCTCCAACAGGGCCCGGTGGCGCGGGTGGAGCGGTGCGTCCGGAACGCGCTTGGGCTTGGTGGGCTCCAGCTCGGCGCGCAGTGCCGGGACGATCTCGGAGCCCAGGTACTCGATCTGCTTCATGATCTCCTTATGCGGGACGCCGCCCAGGTCCACGTTGAAGGCCTGACGCTGGTAGTCGCCGATCGCGTCCCGGTAGGTCAGGTACTTCTCCACGATCTGCTCGGGCGTGCCGACGGCGAGAGGCGTGTGCTGCGTCATCTCCTCCAGAGCCGCGCCCTGGTAGACGTAGGTGTTGCGGAAGTAGGGGGTGTAGCGCTCGATGGCCTCGGCCTCGCTCCTGGCGGCGAAGATCTGCCCGCCCAGGCCCACGATCGCCTGCTCGGGCTCGCCATGGCCGTAGAAGGCGAAGCGCTCGCGGTAGAGGTCGATCATCTTCTTGACGTGGTCGATGGGCCAGAAGATGTTGTTGTGCAGGTAGCCGTCTCCGTAGTAAGCAGCCTGCTCGGCGATCTGGGGCGAGCGGATGGAGGCGTGCCACACGAAGGGCGGGACACCGTCGAGCGGGCGGGGCATGGAGGTGAAGTCCTGCAGCGCCGTGCGGAACTCGCCCTCCCAGTCCACGTTGGTCTCACGCCACAGGCGGCGCAGCAGGTCGTAGTTCTCCACCGCGAGCGAGATGCCCTTGCGGATGTCCTTGCCGAACCAGGGGTAGACCGGTCCGGTGTTACCGCGCCCCATCATGAGGTCGACGCGTCCGTCGGAGAGGTGCTGGAGGTAGGCGTACTCCTCAGCCAGACGCACCGGGTCGTTGGTGGTGATGAGGGTGGTCGCGGTGGTCAGGAGCAGCTTGTCCGTGCGTGCGGCGATGTTGGCCAGCAGGGTCGGGGGCGACGACGGCGCAAAGGGCGGGTTGTGGTGCTCCCCGGTGGCGAAGAAGTCCAGGCCCGCCTGCTCGGCCAGGACCGCCATCTCAACAGTGTTCTTGATGCGCTGGTGCTCACTGGGGGGCTTGCCGGTGGCCGGGTCGGTGGTGATGTCTCCAACCGTGAAGATTCCGAACTGCATGAGACGTCCTCGCTGTTCCTGCACTGGTTCTACGTAATCTCTTGTGTACTGATGGAACCGGAGACATCTATAGTTTATTTCTCAACTACATGAGTGTGACGCGCTTCCCACGACGAGGCTCGATGCCGCTGCCCCGCCCAGGCTCCGAGGCGGACACAGGTCGCGGGCGCCCTCGGACTCGAGGACGCCCGCGATCAAGGAAGCGGAAGAGGAAGCCGTTCGCACGGATCAGGAGGTCAGCACCGCCCCGCGAGTATCAATACCGGGGCTGAGCACGCTCCAGCCGTGGTTCTCCAGGGCGAAGCGGGTCTGCTCCGCCAGGGTGGACAGGACGAGCACCGTGGGCCCCGCCCCGGAGATGACGGCGGGATAGCCCTGCTCGCGCAGGGAGTCCATGACCGCCATCGAGGCGGGCAGGACCCCGCGCCGGTACTCCTGGTGGAGCCGGTCCTCGGTGCCGGCCATGAGCAGGTCGGGGCGCCCGGCGAGCGCCAGCATGAGCACGGCCGCCCGGGAGGTGTTGAACAGGGCGTCCTCGCGCGGCACCGAGACGGGCAGGACCTGGCGGGCCTCCTTGGTGGACAGGCGGGTGGTCGACGGCGGGATGAGCAGGCTCACCCCGAGCGAGGCGTCCACGGGCATGGGCGCCATGCGCGGGTGTCCGCCGCGCTCGACCCAGGCGACGGTCGCCCCTCCGAAGACCGCGGGGGCGACGTTGTCGGGGTGCCCCTCGAAGTCAGTGGCCAGGGAGAAGATGCGGTCATCGCTGAGGGCCTCGGGCTCGGAGATGAGGCCGCGCGCCAGCATGAGCCCGGCCACCGCCGCGCTGGCGGAGGATCCCATGCCCCCGCCGTGGGGGATTCGGTTGACGCAGCGCATCTCGAAACCGGCTTGCGGGGCACCGACGGCGTCCAGGCCGGCCCTCAGCGCCCGTACAACGAGGTTGTCATCATCAGTGGGCACGGTATCGGCGCCGACACCCTCGACGATGACGCGGGTGGTACCGGTGATCGGGCGCACCGAGACCTCGTCGTAGTAGCGGAAGGCCATGCCGAAGGAGTCGAAGCCCGGCCCCATGTTCGCCGTCGTTGCCGGGACGCGGACGGCGGCGCGCTCATAGACGATCCGCATGTCACTCGCCCTCGACGCGTTGGATGGAGACGACCTCGGCAACCCGGTCCGAGGATCGCAGCCCCTCGACGGCGGCGTCGAGGTGGAAGACGGGCGCCGGGTGGGTCACGAAGGTGACGACGGCCTGGTCCTCGCTGCCGTCGGCGGTGACGTAGGCGCTCTGGCGCACCGAGTTGATGGAGACCCCGTTCTCGGCGAAGACGGAGGCCATAGCGGCCAGGGAGCCGACGGCGTCGTCGGCGCGCAGCTGGATCTGGTAGCGGGTGACGGCCGCCTCGGGGCCGAGGACCGGCAGGTGGGCGTAGGAGGATTCGCGGGGGGCCTGACCACCATGGACCCGGTGGGCGGCGGCGGCGACGACGTCGGACAGGACCGCGGAGGCGGTCGGGGCTCCCCCGGCCCCCTGTCCGTAGAACATGAGGCGCCCGGCGCTCTCACCCTCGACGAGGACGGCGTTGTAGGCGCCGTGGACGCTGGCCAGCGGGTGGTCGTTGGGCACGAGGGCGGGGTGGACGCGCACGGAGACGCCGTGGGCGTGCTCG
This sequence comes from Actinomyces naeslundii, assembly GCF_001956585.1. Taxonomy (GTDB): domain Bacteria; phylum Actinomycetota; class Actinomycetes; order Actinomycetales; family Actinomycetaceae; genus Actinomyces; species Actinomyces naeslundii. The sequence goes on from NZ_MSRR01000027.1 coordinate 31,071, forward strand.
TCCTCGCGGCGCTGGGCGATGGCGAGCAGCTTGAGCTCACAGCCCGAGGCGTGGGCCTCGCGGATGTCGTCGGCGGTGATCGCGCGAATGCCTTCGACAGAGACGTCGTCGAGACCCACGCGGGTGTGGAAGGCCAGTGAGGCGATGATGGCGGCCTTGGCGGCGGCGTCCAGGCCGTCGACGTCGGCGGTGGGGTCGGCCTCGGCGTAGCCGAGCTCCTGGGCAGTGGCCAGAGCGGTCTCGAAGGACAGACCCTTGGTGCTCATCTCGTCGAGGATGTAGTTCGTGGTGCCGTTGACGATACCGAGCACGCTGGTGACGCGATCGCCGGCCATCGACTCGCGCAGCGCGTAGACGACCGGGATGGCACCGGCGACGGCGGCCTCGTAGTAGAAGTCGGTGCCGGCGGCGGCCGCGGCCGCATAGAGCTCAGGGCCGTGGGCGGCGATGAGGGCCTTGTTGCCGGTGATGACGCTCGCACCGGACTTGAAGGCGGCCAGGATGAGGGTGCGGGCCGGCTCAATGCCTCCGATGAGCTCGATGACCAGGTCGTTCCCGGTGGCGACGGCGGTGACGTCATCGGTGAGAAGGTCCCGGCGGACCGCGGTGTCCCGCGGAGCATTGACGTCGCGCACGGCGACGCCCGTGACCTCCAGGCGCGCACCGGAGCGGGCGGCGAAGTCATCGGCCTGCTCGGTAAGCAGACGGATCACCTGGCTGCCGACGGTCCCGGCGCCGAGGACGCCGACGGTGAGGGTGCGCTGGGCGGGTGAGAGCTCCTGAGCCACGGAATGACCACCTTGCTGTGTTGCGTACTGCTGTGTTGCGTGCCGCGTGCGGACACGTCGACTTCCTGAGGCGATGGGGACGGGTACGGCTAGGTCACCCGACCGGCTGCCGGTCTGAGCCGACCATCGCTGCGGGCCAGCATAAGGGTCATAGACCTCAGCGCGCGTGCGCGTCCGTCAGCGGGAACACGGCCCAGGGTTCTCAGCGACGCCAGATGATCTGCTTGAGCAACCGGCCAATCACCCGGCTCAGGCCCATGGACATCGGAACCGCGGCGTCGTCGGAGCGGTGCCAGGCCGGGGGCGGCTGCTCCAGGGAGGAGACGAAGGAGGTCAGTGAGGAGGGTAAAGACGATGTGGCTGCGCTCATGCCTCAAGGTTAGGAACCGGCGCGCCGACGTGGTGACCCCCAAGAGAATGATTGATGGGGAGGGGTACTCATCCCTCCGGCCGAGATATCCCGTTGACGTCTCCTGCTTGCGACAGGCACCCGGTGGCAGGGCGGATGACCTCTCGGAGGGACGACACCTGGGAACGCCAGTGGCCCCGTCCCGGCTGAACCGGGACGGGGCCACTGGGCTCTTGTGACGGAGCGTTCAGGCTCGAGAAGCGGTGACCCGCACTCAGGAGGCCTTGCGACGGCGAGCCATCAGCAGGGCACCGCCACCCACGCCGGCACCGGCGAGCAGCAGGAGCGCGACGGCGTTAGCACCGGTGTGCGCCAGCGGCGGGTTGCCGGTGGGCTTCTTCGGGGTGCTGGTCGGCGTCTTCGGGGTGGAGGTGGCCGGCGGGGCCGCGGGCGGAGCCACGGTGGCCGGGGGGTTCGAGGCCGTCGGCGGCTGCTGCGTGGTCGTCGGAGGCGCGGGCGGAGCCACGGTGGCCGGGGGGTTCGACGCCGTCGGCGGCTGCTGCGTGGTCGTCGGAGGCGTGGTGGCCGGCGGAGTCGTGGTGGTGGTCGTCGTGTTGGTCAGCGAGACCTTGACGAGCTCCTGGTCGCGGATGGTGAAGGTGTTGGTGTTCTCGCCATCCACAGTGAAGACCGGCTTGCCCCAGCTGAAGCCGGAAGCGGCGGGCTGCGCCTTGGAGGTGTCCTCGCTCAGCGTGATCTTGGTGCCCACCGGGAAGGTGCCGTCGAAGGCAACCGGCTCACCCGGCTTGACCGTGACGGAGGCGGTGCCGGTGCGGCCCTCGCCGCTGGCCTTCTGACCCTCGGGAGCCTTCCAGTCCGGGTAGGAGTTGGCGGCGGCCGGCAGCTCGTAGGCGACGTCGACGACGAAGGAGGAGCCTGCGGCCTGAGCAGCGGCCTCACCCTCGACGACCTTGGTCACGCTGAAGCCGCCGAAGCCGGGCTCCATCTGGACCGAGATGTCGAAGTACTGGACGTAGGACTGCTGCTGGGTGCTGGTCAGGTCCGTGCCCTGGAGGTTGACGGTGTTCTCGTAAGCGGCTCCCCGGGTGGCCGCGACGGCGTTGCCGTTGGCGTCCACGAAGGAGACCGGGTACTCCAGGGTGAAGTTGGTGCCGTTCTTGAACGGACCGGTCACCTCGTAGGTAGCGGTGCGGCCGTCCTGGGAGTAGCTGGCCTTGACGTCGAAGTCACCGTACTCGCTGCTGGAGTCCTGGCCGGCGGCGTTGGTCACCGGGACGGTGGAGCCATCCGCAGGGCGAACGTTGAGGATCGTACGGGTGGCGTCAGCCTGGTTGAAGCTCATGCCCTCACTGAGGGTGTCGGTGAAGACAATGGTCTGACGGGAACCGTCGAAGGTCTTGCCGAGCTTGCCACCAGTGGTCTGGTTGGTCCCGAAGTTCACACCCCAGGTCAGCTCCTTGTAGTTGTTGTAGAAGCTGGAGGCCCACTTGGTGAGCTCCCAGTCGCTCTGCTCGGGGCCGCCGATGCCGCCGCCACCGGGCAGGACAACAGCGGTGGTCACGCCGTTGGCAGTGAGGTTGACGGACTGCTCATCGGTGGTCTTGGCAACCGCCACCAGGGCGGAGCCGCTGCCCTTGAAGTTGTGGAAGCCAGCGGCCTTGAGCTCGTCAACCTTGGAGTTGAAGGTGCAGGTGACCTCCTTGGCGGTCAGGGTGCAGCTGCCGACCTCGACGTTCTGACCGTTGTACTCGACGGTCATCGGGTGGGTGTCACTGTTCTGCAGGTTGCTGAAGTAATCACCCAGACCGATGGTGAAGGAGTCGCCCGACTTGAGGTTGGCGTCGACGCCGCTCCAGTCGAAGCTCAGGCGAGCGAGGTCGTAGATGCTGAGCTTTCCATCGTGCTCAACATTGTTACCGTCCACACGTGTCAGAGACAGGTTGGAAACGTTGACGCTCTTGTTCTCGTCTGCGCTCGCCTGGGGCGAGAGCTGAGACATGATCGCCACAAGGAAGAGAGCAAGGATGGCGACGAGTCCCCTCACCGCCCCTCGCGAGAGGGCGGGCCGAGAGGCTGCGCCCACGGACAATGTGTTCATGAGATCTCCGGATTCCTGGCATAGATGACAAGGTCTGCCTCGTGAACCATCATGGGGCGCTCCCACCATCCGTTCAGGCGACAGGAAGGCGGTCCCGTGATGACCAAGGCCACTGTGTCACAAACCGACTGTTTGGGAGTAGCGAACACACAAAACACGCACTAGGTCACAATCTCAACACAACTGTAATCCAGGTTTCAAACAACTGATCACGCTGACAATTGTAGGAAACACACAATAATTATGTGCTGAACCTGTGATGGCACTGTGTCTCCCCTATCAAGCGGACCGCATTGTGGTTGTTCCAGTCCTCCAAACAGACGTTCTTCAGGTTCGCTGAGACACGGCCCCTCTCAGACCTCTCCCAGGTTGTCACCGCTCTCAGGGAAGTCCCACGATCCTGACGGAACATACGCAGGGGCGCCTTCGTAGCAGGAATTGTTCCTGGAACGAAGGCGCCCCTGCGATATGAGGGAAAGGAAAGCTCAGCCCTCGAGGCGCAGGAGGTCCTCGATGGTCTCCGGGCGCAGGATCCAGCCCGACTCACCCTCACGTACCCAGCGCACGCCGGGGCGGGTGAAGAGGTTGTAGTTGGAGGCCATGGAGCGCCCGTAGGCGCCCGTTGCGGGCACGGCCAGCACGTCACCGACAGCGAGGTCCGCGGGCAGGTCCACGTCACGCACGACGACGTCGCCGGACTCGCAGTGCTTGCCCACCACCCGGCTGCGCACCAACCCGGCCTGCGAGTCGGGGCGGCGGTTGGCGACCAGGGCCGTGTAGGCGGCCTCGTAGAGGGCGGGGCGGATGTTGTCGCTCATGCCGCCGTCGACGCTCACGTAGAGGCGCGAGGCCCCCTCCCCCAGCTCGACGCGCTTGAGCCCGGAGACCGTGTAGAGCATGACGGTGCTCGGGCCGGCGACGCTGCGCCCGGGCTCGACGGACATGTGCGGGACCGGGTCGCCGAGCTCCGTACACAGTTCGCGCACCGTCTCGGCGAGGGTTCGGGCGACCTCGGCCGGGCTGGGCGGCACCGGATCCGCACCGGTGTAGGCGATGCCGTAGCCGCCGCCCAGGTCGACCTCCGGGCACAGGTGCCCCGTATCCGCAGCAACCTCGTGGCGCAGGGTGAGGACGACGCGGGCGGCCTCACGGAAGCCGGCCAGGTCCATGATCTGGGAGCCGATGTGGGAGTGCAGCCCGTGCAGCTCGAGCTCGGGGGCGGCGATGATCGCGTCGATGGCCTGCCGGGCAGCGCCTCCGTGGACGGAGAGACCGAACTTCTGGTCCTCGTGGCCGGTGGAGATGAACTCGTGGCCCCCGGCGTGCACGCCAGTGGTCAGTCGCACCATGACCTTGCCGGTCTCCTCGGGTCCGTAGACGCCGCTGGAGCGCAGGTCGCGCACGGCGCGGACGGCGAGGTCGACCTCCTCGAGGGAGTCGAGGACGAGGTGGCCCACGTGGTGGGTGAGGGCGACGGCGATCTCGGCCTGCGTCTTGCCGTTGCCGTGCAGGCCCACACGGGTGGCGCTGGTGGTGGCCTCCGCCCCGTCCACCTCCTGCAGAGCGGCCAGTCCCACGGCGAGCTCGCCGCGGCTGGCGGTGTCGATACCCATGCCCTCCTCGAGGACCCACTGGGCGACCTTGGTGGTGAGGAAGGCCTTGCCGGCGTAGAAGGCCTCTCCCCCGGCCATGCCGTAGCTAGGCCAGAACTCCTCGTGCATGGCGGCGCTCCAGGAGGCGGCGCGACCGCGCAGGTCGGCCTCGTCCAGGACGAAGACGGGACTGGGGGCGTCGGTGAGGATCTCGGAGACGGTCAGCCCGCCCAGGGCGAGCTCGCCGGCAGGAGTGCGCCGCGCCGTCGTGGGCCACAGATCGGGTCGGTCCTCGGGTTCGGGGCAGGCCAGCGCCCCCAGGGGCGGCTCAGCGTTGGGAACCTGGTTCATCACGGTTTCACATCCTCTCGGGAGCGGTCACGCCCAGCAGATCGAGCCCGTTGGCGAGGACCTGCCCGACGGCGTCGTTGAGCCACAGGCGGGCCACGTGGCCGGAGTTGACGGCGTCGTCCCCACGGGGGGTGACGCGAGTGGCGCCGTACCAGGTGTGGTAGGCGGCGGCCAGCTGCTCGAGGTAGCGGGCCACGCGGTGCTGCTCGCGCAGCTGCGCGGCCTGGGCGACGATCGCCGGGAACTGGGCGAGTACGCCGAGCAGTGCGGAGTCCGCCGGGTCGTCCAGAGCGGCGGGCTCGAAGGGGGCCACGTTCGGGTCGCGGCTCACGCCGTGCTCGGCGGCGTTGCGGGCCACGTTGCGGGTGCGGGCGTGGGCGTACTGGACGTAGTAGACGGGGTTGTCGGAGGTGGAGGAGGCCAGCAGGTCCAGGTCGATGTCGATCATGGAGTCCATGGAGGAACGGGCCAGGGCGTAGCGGGCGGCGTCCACACCGACGGCGTCGACCAGGTCCTCCAGAGTGACGATGGTGCCGGCGCGCTTGGACATGCGCACCGGGACGCCGTTGCGCACGAGGTTGACGAGCTGGCCGATGAGGATCTGCATGTTGGTGCCCGGAGTGTCCCCGAAGGCCGCGCACATGGCCATCATGCGGCCGATGTAGCCGTGGTGATCGGCCCCGAACAGGTAGAGGGCGCAGTCGGCGCCGCGCTCGCGCTTGTCCAGGTAGTAGGCGAGATCGGCCGCGAAGTAGGCGGCGTTTCCGTCGGACTTGATGAGGACCCGGTCCTTGTCGTCGCCGAAGTCGGTGGTGCGCAGCCAGGTGGCGCCGTCGCGCTCCTCGATGACGCCGCGCTCGCGCAGGCGGTCGATGGCGCGCTCGACGGCGCCGGAGGTGTGCAGGGAGTCCTCGTGGAAGAAGACGTCGAAGTCGGAGCGGAATGCGTGCAGCTCGGCCTTGACGGCGGCGAACATGAGGTCGACGCCGCGGGCCCGGAAGACCTCGGCGGCCTCGGCGTCGGGCAGAGTGGCCGGGTCGGGGCGGCCGGCGGCGAGCTCGTCGGCGGTCACCTGCTGGGCGATCTCACTGATGTAGGCGCCGCCGTAGCCGTCCTCGGGGGTCTCCTGGCCGCGGGCGGAGGCCAGCAGGGAGGCGGCAAAGCGGTCGATCTGGGTACCGTGGTCGTTGAAGTAGTACTCACGGGTGACTTCGGCGCCGCAGGCGGACAGGATCCGGGCCAGGGAGTCGCCGACGGCGGCCCAGCGGGCACCGCCCAGGTGCACCGGGCCGGTGGGGTTGGCGGAGACGTACTCGAGGTTGATGTGCTGGCCGCTCAGGGAGTCGTTGCGCCCATAGGCCTCGCCGGCCTCGACGATGGAGCGGGCGAGCTCGCCGGCGCTGGCGGCGTCGAGGCGGATGTTGAGGAAGCCGGGGCCGGCGACCTCCACGGAGGCGAGGCCGTCGAGGGCCTCAAGACGAGGGACGAGGAGCTCGGCGAGGTCGCGCGGCTTGGTACCCGCCTTCTTGGCCAGCTGCATGGCGACATTGGTAGACCAGTCACCGTGGTCACGGTTGCGGGGACGCTCGACGCGGGGGTCGGGGATCTCTGCTGCGGGCAGGGCGAGGACACCCTCGGCGGAGGCCTCTTCCAGGATGGTGCGGATGGCTGCGGCAAGCTCTTCTGGGGTCACGCGCGTCAGCGTACCGTCAACAGGCGGAGCGGATCACGAGGGATACCGGCGGCCGCCGGGCATCGTGGGACATGTCGCAGTCTCACGCCGGTTTCGCTCCGGGGCCAGGACGCTGGTACAGTCACGCCTCGGGCCCCGGTAGCTCAGTGGATAGAGCGTCTGCCTCCGGAGCAGAAGGTCGCAGGTTCGAATCCTGTCCGGGGCGCCATCCCCGAGCCCCCGTCGCCACCCGCGGCGGGGGCTTGATCGTGCGCGCTGCGGTACAGGCCTCTTGACGCGCTCTTCAGCCCAGGGTCTGGAGGGCGAGGGTGGGGACGTCGGTCATGATGGCGTCGACGTTGAGGTCGGCCAGCTGTCGCATCCGCTCAGGCTCGTCCACCGTCCAGACGTGAACCTCCAGGTCGGCGGCGTGCGCGGAGGCGACGAAGCGCCGAGTGACCACCGGGACGCCGTGGTAGCTCTCGGGGACCTGGACCGCGTCGACCCTTCCGCGCGTCCATCCCCAGCGGGTCTGCGGCAACGGGACGGCGGCCTCACTGCGCAGCATGAGTCCGAGCACGTCACTGACCCCCAGGGAGGTCATGGCCCGGGGCTCCTGGCGGCGCAGGACGGCCAGCCGACGGGCGGAGAAGGAGGCGAAGCGAACCCGTTCGAGGGCATTGGCGTCACGCACCGTCTGCAGGGCAGCCTGGACGACGTTGGAGTCCTTGAGGTCGATGTTGAACTTCATCGTCGGGTGGGCGTACAAGGCGTCGTCGAGCCGGACGAAGCCGCGCCCGTCACCGGAGTCGAGGTCGGCCAACTCGGCCCACATGACCTCCCCCACGGCACGGGGGTCGTCCGCGGTGCGGCGCAGGTCCTCGTCGTGGCTGAGGACAACGATGCCGTCGGCGGTCAGCCGCAGGTCGGTCTCCATCCATTCGAGCCCGAGCGCGGCCACGTGCTCAACGGCGCTCCAGGTGTTCTCGGGCACCTCGCTCCCGCCGCCGCGATGGGCGATGACGGCAGGACGACGTCGTGTTCGTGACGCGGCAGGCGGCACAGTGGGTCTCCCTCAGCTGCAGTTGGTGGTGAGCTCGACAGCGCCGTGCTCCTTGAGCCAGCCCCACGGCTCCACGGTCGACTCGTCCGCGGTGTCGTCCTTGGTGCGCACCTCGAAGTGCAAGTGCGAGCCGGAGGACCGCCCGGTGTTACCCACGCCGGCGATCATCTGGCCGGCCGTGACGGTGTCACCGGCTTTGACGTAGATGCCGTCCTCGTACATGTGGAGGTAGCTGGTGTACCAGACACGTCCGTCGATCTCGTGCTTGATGGTGACGGTTCCGGTGCCGTCCACCATGCCGGCGGTGGTGACGGTCCCAGCGGCGGCGGCGTAGATGGGCGTCCCGACGGGTGCGGCCATGTCCTGGCCGGCGTGCAGCTTGCGGTAGCCGAGGGTGGGGTGGGTGCGGTAACCGTACTCCGAGGAGATCTCGTAGGTGCCCGGGAGCATCGGGTAGAACAGCTGCGGCTTGGAGCTGAAGGCGCTCGTGTCTCCGGAGGCGCCGGTCGTCGAGGAACAGGTCTTGGCGGCGTTCTGGTAGGCCTCGCGGATCCTGGCCCGGGTGGCGGCGTCGGGGACGTTGGACAGCTGGGTGTCGGGGCTCTCGTCCAGGTCGTCACTGCCGAGCACGGCGCTGGCCACGGACGAGGGCTTCGTCCCGGAGGCGGCCGGGCCCTGCGTGGCGGCATTACTGACATGCATCTTCATCGCCGCCGAGGCCAAGGGCGTGTTGTCGAGGTGACTGGACAGCGGGACGAGGACCGTGGCCACGGCCAGGGCCGAGAGCACCGCGGTGCGCCCCAGGATCCCGGTTCCGGTACGGCGCCGAGCGGGACGCGCGGAGGCGGGGCCGGTCGAGGAGTCGCGGTGGGTGTCAGGCTTGGATGCCGGAGAGACCCGGGCCGACGACGTCGAGGCGGCCGCCTCCTCCGAGGCGGTGTCCGCGGCGGTCGTCTCGGACTTCTTGGCCGACCGGGTCTTCTGGGCGGCCTTGGCCGCGCGGATGGCCGACTCGTCAGCGAGCGGCACCCCGGCCTTGCGAGCGGCCATGATCTTGCGGACCTCGGGGACCTCAACGGTCTCGGCGCCGCGGAAGTCCGTGATCCGGCGTGAGAAGCGGATCTCGTGAGGAGCCTCGGGAGCCGACGACGTCGCCACGGCCGGCTCGACGGTCACCTCCGGTATCGGGGTGGAGGCTGCGCCCGCCGAGGCACTGGTCGCAGTGCTGTAGGAGCCGGTGTGATGAGTGGTGGAGGCGACAACGGGCTTGGCCGAGACGCTGGCGGGCGTTGCCGCGGACGTGTGCCTCGCACGGCGGCTCTCCGGCCGGGAGGAGGCTGCGGAGACCGACGAGGTGCTGGGCACAGCCGGAGCGGCGTGACTGTGGGGCTCCGCCGTCCCGGGCGAGGCCGGGACCGCGTCACCGGCGCCCCACCACGGTGCACTGCCGGCGGACTGGCCGGCCGCAGGCTCGAGTCCGGCGGTCGACTCGGCCAACGAGGCCGCAACCAGGGGCGTCAGAGCCGAGGGCGCCGACGACGTCGGTGCAGCGGCGGGCTGCTCGGCGGCGTGGGAGCGGTGGCTGCGACGGCTCTCCGTCTGAGCCTCGTATCGATGAGCCGGGGCCTCCGGCACATCCACCACCGCAGGGTTCTCTCGCGTCTGCTGACTGTCCCCGGAGTCCCGGGCCGCACGCAGGTCCTTGCGGGAGCGCCGGCTCGGGCGAGCATCCCCCGACGCCTGCGGTGAGGCGGAGCGGGCGGAAGGCGTTGCGGGCGAGGATCCGGCGGCCTCCGCCGCCGGCGCGCTGACCGCCCCGGAAGGAAGAGCGTGCCCGGTCGCACCGGGCACCTGAGAGCGCCGATCCGCGCTCGGGACGGGCTGCTCGGTGCCGCCCTGACGGCGTCGAGCCATACGGCTCATCGGGGCGATCGGTTGCTGGTCGGCCCGCCCGGACTGCTCCGCGGGAGCCGGAGCACTGGACGCGTGCATCGCTGAGCGCGCAGCCGGGGCCGTGGGCCGTTGCGGGCGATTCTGCTTCTGGGGAGCGACCGGGACGTCGGGGAGCGCGGAGGGACTCGGGGCCGTGACGACGCTGGACGGGGTGCCGGTCGCGGAGCGGTGCGCGGGGAGATCGCGGCGCGAGCTGCGGGTGGTTCCGGCGGCGTGAGTCGTGTGCGCCGTCGGCGGTGACGGCGGGTTGGCTCCGGCCTCCGCCTCGGCGAGCTGGCGAGCGGCTTCGGCAGCACGTTCCGCCTCGCGACGCTGGCGTCGACTCATGGGCTGCGGGGTCACGCGGGAAGCCTCCAGGTGGCTGGTGTCATGGGGAAGTCGTTGCTGCCGGCGATCCGGTGGTGACGACGTGCTGGCTGCCAGGGCGACAGCCTCGGGTTGTGCTCGGTTAAAACAGTAGCGGTCTCCTGTGGGTCTTGCCAGGAGAACCAGCACACCTTTGTGTGACCTGCACTTCTCACACAAATATCGAGGCGCTCCCCAACGTCGCCGACTCTGAGACGGAAACACGTGTCATACGAACGGATCGGCACCAGTTCACCGTTCCTTGGACAGTAGTCGACGATCGTCGCCCGACGCGGCACGAGTTGTGGATATCCGCCGATCAGCGCCCTCAGATCACGATTTAATCACGGCGCTGGTGCTCCTCGCGCTGCATGGCGTCGTTGACCTCGCCGACAAGCTCTTCGAGGATGTCCTCCAGGAAGAGGACCCCGACGAATCGTCCCTGCGCGTTGCGCACGTGCCCGAGGTGGGCCCCCGAGCGCTGCATGGCAGCCAGCGCCTCCTCGACCTCGTCGTCGTAGCCGACGGGCACGAGTGCGCGAGCACGCCAGGCGGGCACCGGCTCGGTGCGGTCGGCGCCGTCGGCGTAGAGGATGTCCTTGAGATGGAGGTAGCCGGTGATGACGGGCTCCGCTCCCCCGTCGGCTGCGGCCTGCTCGGCCACGAGCGGGAAGCGGGAGAAGCCGGTGGAGGCCACGGCCCGCTCCACGTCCTCCGGGGTGCACTCCTGGGGCAGGGTAACGAGCTCGCTCAGGGGCACCATGACGCTGCCGGCGGTCTCCTCGGAGAACTCCAGGGCGCCGCTGAGCAGGCCGGTGGAGTCCTCCAGGACGCCCTCGGCGGTGGAGCGCTCGACGATGGAGGCGACCTCCTCGGCGTTGAAGGCGGCGGAGATCTCCTCCTTGGCCTCGATGCCCAGGACCTTGAGGACCCCGTTGGCGAAGCCGTTGAGAGCGTTGACCACGGGGCTGAAGACGCGCGAGCACCACACCAGGGGCGGGGCGAGCCAGCGCACGGCCTTCTCCGGGGAGGCGATGGAGATGTTCTTGGGCACCATCTCTCCGGCGACGACGTGCAGTCCCACGACGATGACCAGGGCGATGACGACGGCGACGGCGTGGGAGCCGGCGTGCCCGACGCCGACGGCCGCGAGCAGAGGCTCCAGGGCATGGGCGATGGCCGGCTCGGCGACGACGCCCAGGCCGGTGGAGCACAGGGTGACGCCGAGCTGGGCGGTGGCCAGCATGCGCGAGACGTGCTGCAGGGCCCACAGGGCGGTGGCGGCGCGGGTGTCGCCGGCCTCGGCCAGCGGCTCGAGCTGGCTGCGGCGCGAGGAGGTGACGGCGAACTCGGCGCCGACGAAGAAGGCGTTGCCGGCCAGGAGGATGACGGTGACCACCAGGGCCAGGGGCGTGCTCATCGGCGCTCCCCCTCAGCTCCTTGGTGGTCCCCGGGGGTGGCTTCGGGGTCCTTGGGACGCACGTGGAGGCGGGTGACGCGGCGCCCGTCCATGGCGTCGACGGTCAGGGAGGCGTGAGTCAGCTCGACGACGTCGCCGACGGCGGGGATGCGGCCGAGCTCGGTCATGACCAGGCCGCCGAGGGTCTCGTAGGGGCCGTCGTCGGGCACCTGGATGGCGGCGCGGGTGGCGAGCTCGTCGGGGCGCATCCACCCCGGGACGACCCAGTGGCCCGAGGGGTCGAGGTGGGCGCCGGCGCGGCGGCGGTCGTGCTCGTCGGCGACGTCCCCGACGACCTCTTCGACGGCGTCCTCAAGGGTGACGACGCCGGCGGTGCCGCCGTACTCGTCGACGACGAGCGCCATCTGAGAGCCCTGGGCACGCAGCTCGACGAGCAGGTCGGCCAGTGGCATGGTCTCGGGGACTCGGGGCGCGGGGGTCATGAGGGAGGTGGAGGCGACGGGGACGTCGGCGCGCCGCTCGTAGGGGACGCCGATGGCGCGGCGCAGGTGGACGATGCCCATGACGTCGTCGACGTCGCGGCCGATGACGGGGAAGCGGGAGTGGCCGGTGGCGCGGGCCAGGTGCACGACGTCCTCGGCGGAGTCGTCGGCCTCGAGGGTGTGGAGGCGGCCGCGGTCGGTCATGACGTCGACAGCGGTGAGCGCTCCCAGGCCGATGGAGCGGGTGAGCAGGGTGGCGGTGGAGGCGTCGAGGGTGCCCTCCTCGGCGCTGTGGCGCACGAGGGAGGCGAGCTCGCCGGCGCTGCGAGTGCCGCTGAGCTCCTCGGCCGGCTCGATGCCCATGGCGTGCAGGACGGCGTTGGCCGCGTTGTTGAGCACGAGGATGAGGGGCTTGAGCAGGGTGGCGAAGCCCATGAGGAAGGGAGCCACGAGGCCGGCGGCGCGCATGGGGTCGGACAGGGTGGCGTTCTTGGGGATGAGCTCGCCCATGACCATGGAGAAGGCGTTGACGACGATGAGCGCGATGACGACCGCGGCGCCGGTGGCCACGGAGACAGCCATCCAGTGGCTCATGAGGTCGATGAGAAGGTTGGCCAGGGCGGCCTGCATGGTGTAGCCCAGGAGCACCGTGGTCAGGGTGATGCCGACCTGGGCGCCGGACAGGAGTGTGGACAGGCGCCCCAGGGCCCGCTGGACGACGGTGGCGCGCTTGTCCCCGGTGGCGGCGCGGGTCTCGACGGTGGAGGGGTCGAGGGCGACCAGGGAGAACTCACCGGCCACGAACAGGGCGGTGCCCACCGTGAGGACCACGCCGACGGCGATCATGAGCCAGTCGGTCATGCGGGCCACTCCCCCATGTGGAGTACGACGTGGGCGCCGGAGGCGGACGAGTCGGGGTGGGGGTGGTCAGAGGCGGGCGAGGAGGCGCGGTGCGTGCGGGTGCGGCGCCTGCGGGCCCGGCGGAAAGCCGATCGCATAGTGACCGAACGGTACCACCGCGGCGGAATCGAAGCAGAGGTAGCCATCAGGTGTCGCACCGCCATCACCAGAGGAACTGATCTCTCACGTCTCTCACGACTGGGAGAACCTGCACCGCAGACCAAGCGAGAATGGAGGTTGCGATGCCACCACGGAGGGCAGAAGACAGTCCGTTCAACCGATCCAGACCAGTCCCCATGGTGGCTCCTTGCGCCAGCCCGCGGCACAGTCGTAGGCGCGACCATTCCTTACCTCAGCGCACTCGGTCTCAAGTGGGCCGCAGCATACGTGGCACTCAATGCCACCGGAGGACTAACCGTCCCGACACCTCAGTTCCGCGAGCGGATCTCAGGAGGCTTCGCGCTCGAGGACGGCTCGAGGACGTCAAGGGTAACCTGAGGATGCTGCTGCGAAAGAAGACGGAAATAGGAAGTTCGATCTTTATCCAGGCCCAATTTATCGTGACTCCAGAGAATCGTTCCAAGGTCGAGCTCTTCGAGCCCCACTGGCTTGCAGAGCCAGGAGTCGACCAGGCCGCAATCCGCCACGAACGGGCACATGCGGGACGGACGGTCCGGCATGACCAGTATCAGAATCGGGAAGAGTTGCGGCAACCTTGCAGGTATCTGTGGGAGAGCGTTGTGATTATGCAGGACGGCACCGCGATGCCCTGCTGCAAAGATTTCGACGCGAAGGCACCGCCGGGTAACGCTTTCGAGCAGGACATGGGTGAGATATGGGATGGGGATACAGCATATGAGGGTGTGGGAATAATGGTCAGCACATTGTCGGCGGAGATTGTGGCGCGCGTGCGGCAGGAAGTAAATACCAACGAGTACTCCAGGTGCGAAATATTCGCTTCCCCCTTTGCAAATGTTTCGGTGCAGACGCATCCTGCCCTCACACCCCTTCTGCGCTCACACCTCTATTACCCCGACACACCATCGGCAGCAGACATCTGGTCGGTAAGTGCTGTCGAGAGCGACTATCTCTGGGATTTCACAGTCGAACAGTTAAATCCTGCGTGGACGCCTGTCTTGGATTATGGCACAGACGGTCATGTCGTCGATATCGATCAACAAGCCCGCCTCATCATGATCCCGAGCACGAGAACCGTAATCGTCCGGGATTGTGCGGAGAAGAAGGTCTACATAGTTGGCAGAGATGTTCGAGGTCTTTTCGTAGAGCTGTATCGGGTTGTCCGGGGCGTTCACACAGCGTCGGCCATCAACAGCGGGGCGATGGCGTTCCACTCCTCGTCGGTTGTTCGTCAGGGCCGTGGGGTCTGCTTCGTAGGTGATAAGGGCGCAGGGAAGTCGACGGCGTTGCTCGCTGCTGCCACATCTCATCTCGACGGGCTGAGTATCCTTACGAACGACAGGGCGTTTCTCCATTTTGATCGTGACCTGGAGATCCTGGCGTGGCCTAGTGCTGTCAATGTGGACGCGGGAAGCCTATTGGCTCTGGGCGGTGACCGCGTTCTCAAGCCGGAGTTTCATTACCGGTATGGCGCGATGGCCTACCTACTTCTCGATCTTCCACTGATCGAGAAGTTGTCGACGGGCGATGAAGCTTCGGCGCCCGCCAAAGTGATGTTACTGCCGGAAGAGATGCGCCGTGCACTGGGTACCTCGTTTTCCACTGAGGGCCGCGTCGTCGCGATTATCGAGAGCAAGCTCGCACTGGACGAGCCGCACAGCCGCTTCGAACTCGTCTTGGACGCCGATGAACGAGCGAACCTCGTCCGCCGAAATGCCTGCACCGACTGGACCAATCATCCCGACTGGCTCGGTCTCATCACCACGTCTCCCGGGGAAGAGAGCGTCATAGGTCGGCTAGAGGAGGTGGCGGACGACGTCGCGATAGCAAGACTTCGAGTTGGGCGTGATGGAAAAGATGTGACAAGGGGTCTCATCGCCGCTTTCACTTCCTCCAACTCCCCTATCGAGTTGGGTACGGAGATCGCCGCAGGCCCGCTTCCCACTTACCACTTCGGGGTATATGCGCGCATTGTGCGGGACGGCCGGCTGTTGTGCGTGAAAAAGACACGCGGCCCCTACACTGGTCTGCTCGACCTCCCCGGCGGGCGACCCGAATTCGCTGAGAACTGGGAAGATGCCCTCCGACGCGAGTTGGCGGAGGAGGTGGGTGCCGAGTCCGTGTCCATCGCTAATTGCGCTCGGTTCTCGCTACATGTCGATTTTAACACCGCTGGCGAGAATATCGACTTCCACCACCATGGAGCTGTCGCAGATGTGCACCTATGGGGCGCGCTTTCTGAACACGGAATGTCGTCGTCGGACACGAATGGATGGGAGTGGTTCGATCTCGGATCAGGTGACCGATTGTGCCTCAGCCCCCTCGCGCGGTCGGTTCTAGACGGATGAGGCCGTGTGTCCGTCCTCCGATAGAACCGCGACTCGCGGACGACTCGGAACTCCAGGAGCTCCGTCCTGCGACGTCGACAGCCCACCACGCCATCCACCTCGGCAACTACGCCCAACTTTTCTTCGCCAAGTCGGACGACATGAAAGCGATCATCCTGACTGAAAGGCGATAACCCTCGCCAATGATGATGAGCGGTCTTTACTAGCCGAATGTCACTTCAACCTGTTTGCCCATTCACCCGAGCACCACAAGGAGTCCGGAAGGGCGCTCGAGAAACTTCTGGCAGACGGTGTGATGGCAGGTGGCTGGTCATTCGAGATGAACCTGGAGCGGCTCCGGAGCGAGGAGGACCCTCGGACGGATCTGCTCGAGGCGGTGGCTCAGGCACTTGAAGACGGCGACACATCCCGGCTCGACGCCTTCGAGGAGTGGCGCGACATGTAGGTCACCGTCGTCGGGCCGTTCGACCCAGGGCCGCGAGCGCGTCACAGCCGGGACACGCATGTGTCCTTGGTCCCGCATTTGCTCGCCTGAGACGCCTTTCACCTCCTAGGATGTCCTACGGACACCGCCGTTCCTCCCCGGGTCCCGCCGAGGTTCCCAGCGCCGGGACGGCAGACTGACGAGTTCACCGAGGAGACCCGACGTGCCCACGCAGGACCAGACCAGCCCAGGCTTCGGTGCCAACGAGTGGATGGTGGAGGAGATGCGGGCCGCCTGGTCGGCAGATCCCTCCTCCGTGAGCCCCCAGTGGCGAGAGCTCTTCGAGACCGACCCGAGTGCCGGCCTGCGGCGACCGAGCTCGACCCCCTCGAACGACTTCGCCAACGGTTCTGCGTCGTCAGCCCCCGGAGGGCCGCGCCGGGCGACCATCACGCCGCAAGCCGCCGTCCTCCAGCGCCGCTCCTCCGCGGTCCAGGACGTCACCCGCTCCGACCTTCCCCCGGCCCCGCCGTCGGACACCGCTCCCCCGACCTCCCCCTACGCCCAGCGCCTGACCGCCCACCCCGCCCACGACCTGGAGGGCGATGGCTGCGAGGACAGCTCCGTCCGCCTCAAGGGCGCGGCCGCCCGCACCGCCAAGAACATGGACGACTCCCTGTCCATGCCCACGGCCACCTCCGCCCGGGCCGTCCCCGCCAAGGTCCTCATCGAGAACCGCGCCGTCATCAACAGCCACCTGGCCCGCACCCGCGGCGGCAAGGTCTCCTTCACCCACCTCATCGGCTGGGCGGTGGTCGAGTCCCTGTCCGAGATGCCCTCGATGAATGTCTCCTACGGGGTCGACGAGACCGGCAAGCCGGTCCTGAACGAGCCAGCCCACGTGGCCTTCGGCCTGGCCATCGACGTGCCCGGCGCCGACGGGCAGCGCCGCCTGCTGGTGCCCTCCATCAAGCAGGCCGACCTCATGGACCTGTCCCGGTTCGTGGAGGCCTATGAGGGCCTCGTGGCCAAGGCCCGCCAGAACAAGCTGGACCTCGACGACTTCCGCGGCACCACCGTGACCCTGACCAACCCCGGCATGATCGGCACCCTGCACTCGGTGCCCCGCCTCATGCCCGGCCAGGGACTCATCGTGGGGGTGGGGAGCATGGACTACCCGGCGGCCTTCGCCGGCGCCAGCCCCGACACCCTGGCCCGCCAGGGCATCGGCAAGGTCGTCACCCTGACCTCCACCTACGACCACCGCGTCATCCAGGGCGCCGCCTCGGGCGAGTTCCTGCGCCTGGTGGAGCGCAAGCTCCTGGGGCTGGACGGTTTCTGGAGCCGGGCCTTCGAGTCCCTGCGCATCCCCCTCGAGCCGGTCGAGTGGGTGCGCGACACCACCTACGATCCGGAGCTGGAGACCGGCAAGCCGGCGCGCGTGGCCGAGCTCATCCACGCCTTCCGTCAGCGCGGGCACCTCGCCGCGGACACCGACCCGCTCACCTACCGCCTGCGCCGCCACCCGGACCTGGACATCACCTCCTACGGGCTGAGCCTGTGGGACCTGGACCGCTCCTTCCCCACCAGGGGCCTGGGCGGGCGCGACCGCGCCACCCTGCGCGAGATCCTCAAGATGCTGCACGACGCCTACTGCCGCACCGTGGGCGTGGAGTACATGCACATCCAGGACCCGGCCCAGCGCACCTGGTGGCAGGAGCGACTCGAGCGCGACTGGGAGGACATCGGTGACGAGGAGCGCCGTCGGATCCTCACCAAGCTGGAGCAGGCCGAGGCCTTCGAGACCTTCCTGCAGACCAAGTACGTGGGCCAGAAGCGCTTCAGTCTCGAGGGCGGGGAGTCCCTCATCGTGGCCCTGGACCGTCTGCTCGACGCCGCCGCCCACGACGGCCTCGACGAGGTCGTCATCGGCATGGCCCACCGCGGCCGGCTCAACGTGCTCACCAACATCGCCGGCAAGTCCTACGGCCAGGTCTTCGACGAGTTCGAGGGCAACGGCGTCATCGAGGGAGCCGGAACCGGGGACGTCAAATACCACCTGGGCACCGTGGGCGTCTTCTCCGGGACCGACGGCGTGTCCACCCGCGTCTCCCTGGCCGCCAACCCCTCCCACCTGGAGACGGTCGACGGCGTCGTCGAGGGGATCGTGCGCGCCAAGCAGGACCGCATCGGCCTGGGCGAGAAGGGCTACACGGTCATGCCGGTCCTCGTCCACGGCGACGCGGCCTTCGCCGGTCAGGGCGTGGTCTACGAGACCCTCAACATGAGCCAGCTACCCGCCTACCGCACCGGCGGTACCGTCCACATCATCGTCAACAACCAGATCGGCTTCACCACCGGCTCGGCCTCGGCCCGTTCCACCATCTACGCCACCGACCTGGCCAAGGGCCTGCAGGTGCCGATCTTCCACGTCAACGCCGACGACCCCGAGACGGTGGCCCGCACCGCCCGCCACGCCTACGAGTACCGACGCACCTTCCACAAGGACGTCATCATCGACCTCATCTGCTACCGGCGCCGCGGGCACAACGAGGGCGACGACCCCTCGATGACCCAGCCACTCATGTACCGGCTCATCGACTCCCTGGACTCCACCCGCGGGGTCTACACCGCCGCTCTCGTCGGGCGTGGCGACATCACCCCGGAGGAGGCCCGCGAGATCGCCGAGAACTACCAGGGCGAGCTGGAGCGGATCTTCACCGAGGCCCGCATCCAGATCACCGGGGAAGGAAAGGGCTCCAGGGACCCCGGGGAGGCTGCCGCCTCGGGGGCCGCCGCCCAGGACCTGTCCGACCCCACGAAGGTCGGCGTGCCCCTGTCCTCCCTGGAGGTCCCCTACTCCCAGCAGGCGGGCAGCGGCATGATGCTCGGCTGGACCTCAGCGGTACCGCGCGACGTCGTCGAGCGCATCGGGGACGCCCAGGTCGCCTGGCCGGGCTCCTTCACCGTCCACCCCAAGCTCCAGGCCATGCTCGCCAAGCGCCGCGAGACCACGCGCGAGGGCGGCATCGACTGGGGCCTGGGCGAGCTCATCGCCCTGGGGAGTCTGCTCATGGAGGGCGTGCCGATCCGCATCGCCGGTGAGGACGCCCGCCGGGCGACCTTCGCCCAGCGCCACGCGGTCCTGCACGATCACGTCTCCGGTCAGGAGTGGACGCCGCTGAGCTTCCTCACCCCGGACCAGGCGCCTCTGGAGATCTACGACTCGCTGCTCAGCGAGTACGCGGCCCTGGCCTTCGAGTACGGCTACTCAGTGGAGCGGCCCGAGGGACTGACGATGTGGGAGGCCCAGTTCGGCGACTTCGCCAACGGAGCCCAGTCCGTCATCGACGAGTACGTCACCTCCGCCGCCCAGAAGTGGGGGCAGCGCTCCGGCCTGGTCATGCTGCTTCCCCACGGCCAGGAGGGGCAGGGGCCGGACCACTCCTCGGGGCGCATCGAGCGCTACCTGCAGATGTGCGCCCAGGACAACATGCTGGTGGCTCAGCCCTCCACACCCGCCAGCTACTTCCACCTCCTGCGGGAGCACACCTACCACCGCCCGCGCCGCCCGCTCATCGTCTTCACCCCCAAGCAGCTGCTGCGTCTGAAGGCCGCCTGCTCGCCGGTGGAGGACTTCACCTCCGGCACCTTCCAGCCGGTCATCGGCGAGGTCGACGACGCCGTCCTGGCCACGGCGCAGGATCAGGGCGTGGACCGGGTGCTGCTGTGCTCGGGGCGCGTCTACTACGACCTGCTGGCCCAGCGCACCAAGACCGGGGACACGAGCACGGCCATCGTCCGCCTCGAGCAGCTCTACCCGTTGGAGACCTCGGCCATCGCCGAGGCGCTGGCACCCTTCAGCGGGGCCGAGCTGGTGTGGGTGCAGGACGAGCCGGCCAACCAGGGAATGTGGCCCTACCTGGTACTCCACCTGCCCACGGAGCTGACCGGTGGCGTCCTGCCTACGCTGGTCTCCCGCCCCGAGGCCGCCGCGCCCGCGGTGGGCACCGCCGGCGTCCACCGCGCCCAGCAGGAGGAGATCATCCGTCAGGCCTTCGCCCGCGACTGAGAAAGGGCTGATTGTTCCCGACTCATTGCAGGCCAAAGCCTCCGAAATGCCGTCAGCCTCCCGCGCAAGACCGCAAGGTCACGATAATGTCAAGACAGCATGAGGGATCGTGAGTCATGAGGAGGCGCTGCCATGCGTGAGACGAGGCTGAGCTTCATTGGCGACGAGCTGGTGGCCGGTCATGGTGACGGACGCGCTCTGGGCTGGACGGGCCGGGTCATGGCCCGTACGCCACGGGACGCCGACATCCTGTGGACCTCGCTGGCGGTGCCCGGTGAGACGACCGCGCAGATGTCCGACCGCTGGGGGCCCGAGGTGGCCCGCCGCTCCACGCACACCGGTATCAACCGGCTCGTGGTGGGGCTGGGCGTGGCCGACGTGCTCGCCGGCATTTCCTATGCCCGCTCCCGCCTGGCCCTGGCCAACATCCTCGACACGGCCGCCTCCGACCACCGCGAGTGCTTCGTCGTCGGGCCCCCGCCTCTGCCCGAGGCCGATCCCGACGCCACCGCTCAGCTCTCCCAGGCCGCCGAGGAGGTGTGCCTGCGCCGCAACGTGCCCTACGTGGACGCCTTCGAGCCGCTGCGCAACCACGAGCAGTGGACGGCTGACGTCGCCGCCGCCGGCGGCACGCACCCGGGCCAGGCCGGCTACGGTCTGCTGGCCTGGCTGGTACTGCACCGCGGCTGGTACGAGTGGCTCGGCGTCGAGCGCCCCGAGTCCTGAGGCCTCGATACCCGCCGCTCAGGCAGGCGCTGGGGAGCCTTCGTCAGACGACGACTCGGAGGCGGCGAAGATGTCGCCGCTGATCCCCACCAGGCGGTTGGAGACGTGGTTGTTGAAGAAACCGACGATAGGGCCGATGAAGAAGCCCATGATGACCGTGCCCAGGGCGACGATGCCCAGTGAGAGGTCGAACCTGATCAGGAGCAGGGCCAGGAAGATCGTGATGATGTCCTGGACCAGCCGGTAGGCGCGGTAGCGGTAGCGCGGGAAGTGCCGCCTGAGCGAGGGAGCGATCCCGTCATAGGGGCACTGGCCCAGGTCGCAGGTGATGTACATGGAGACTCCCAGGCAGAACAGCGGCAGCCCGATCGCCAGGTGGAGGAGCATACTGCCGACGGAGTACTCGACGTGGAAGAAGCTGCGGTAGATCGGGCGGAAGTAGTCCACGAGGACGCCCACGACGGTGAAGTTGATGACCGTCCCCAGACCGAAGATGGACCGGTCGAAGGGGAAGACGAGGATCAGCATGATGATGTTAACGATCGGGACGATCGCCGCGAAGGAGATCCCGGAGACGTGGGAGATGCCCTGCAGGAAGGCGGTGAACGGGTCGACGCCGCTCTTGCCCTCCAGGCAGATCGCGATCCCGACCGCCGTGATCACCTCCCCCAGGAAGCACACGAGGATGCGCCGCAGGAGCGAGTTGTCAGAGAGTGTCCACTGGTCTGGTGCTGTCAGGTTCCTCAGGTTCATGTCACACCGCCGTCGTTGGGGAGGAGCCGGCAAGGCCATACCCACGAGACACCACCGGGTTCCTCGGTGAGAGGTTGGACAGTGCCCCTCACCACGAATCAGGCCGTGTCCCGCGGCTCACACCTCAGCGTCTCATCACCGTCAAGGCCGTAGGACCCAAACTGCGAGCGCGAACCGGCGCCTGACCAGGGCGGTTGCGGGACGGCTAAAGGACGGCGTCGGCCGGTCACCGCGGTGGTGACCGGCCGACGTCTGTTATGTCTCAGGGCGTTGCGCTCGGCGCGCTCCCCGGCTCAGGCGTTGGGACGCTTGCCGTGGTTGGCGCTGGACTTGGCGCGTGCACGACGCTTACGACCGCGCTTGCTCATCACTGCCTCCTCGTGTCTGGACTCGCCCCACGAGGGGGCACGGAACGCCGCTGATTCTCGCACAAGGCGACGCGACCCGGCCAGTCTCGCACCGCCGACCAGCCGGTGAAGGCGACCACATGTCACGGCGGGCGAGGACGCGGCCGCGGGCCAGCGGCCTCAACCTGACCGGGCGCCTCCTCAGTCGCGCTCGAAGTGGACGGTCCGGGAGGACTCGACCCGGGACTCCACGATGCGCACGACCCGCCCGGAGGCGGAGGCCTGAGTCTGGGTCGTGGTCGACGTCGTCGTCACGCTCACCGCGGTGGCACGCAGGGTCGACAGGCGCCCCAGGACCCGGGCACGCAGCTCGGGAGGGGCCTGCTCGGCGCACCGCGAGCGCAGGATCTCACGCAGGTGGGTCTCGGCGTCGGCGATGCGCGAGCAGTGCGGGCAGGTGGCGACGTGCTGGGCGAGGCGCTCGGTGAGGTCGGCCGTGCACTCCCGGTCGAGGAATGCCTCCAGGTGGGCGCGGGCCTCGGCGCAGGAGCAGTCCTGGGAGCCGGCTGCCGTCTTGGGATCCTCGGCGGATTCGGCGCTGTTCTCACCGTTCGTTCCCGGTTCCATACGGTCTCTCATTTCTCCTCCTCCCCGTAGCCGTACTCGCGGGCGTAGTCGGCCAGCAGCTCGCGCAGCTGGCGGCGCCCTCGATGCAGCCTGGACATGACGGTCCCGATCGGCGTGTCCATGATCTCGGCGATCTCCTTGTAGGAGAAGCCCTCCACGTCCGCCAGGTAGACGGCCAGGCGCCGGTCCTCGGTGAGCTGGCCGAGGGCCTCCTTGATGTCGGAGTCCGGCAGGGAGTCCAGGGCGAGGTTCTCGGCACTGGGCAGCCCCACCGAGTCGTGGGAGGCGGCCCGGTGCAGCTGCCAGTCCTCGACGGTGTCCGCGTCGGACTGGAGCGGCTCGCGCTGCTTCTTGCGGTAGGAGTTGATGAAGGTGTTGGTCAGGATCCGGTAGAGCCAGGCCTTGAGGTTGGTGCCGGGCCGGTACTGGTGGAAGGAGCCGAAGGCCTTGGCGTAGGCGTCCTGAACGAGGTCCTCGGCATCGGCCCGGTTGCGGGTCATGCGCAGGGCGGCACCGTAGAGCTGGTCCAGGTAGGGCAGGGCCTCGGCCTCGAAGCGAGCGGCCCGGGCCGCCTCGTCCTCATCGGAGGGAGCGCGGTCGAGGCCGTCCGCACCATCGTTCGGGTCGATCACCTCATCCAGGGTGATCTCGTCTGTGTGGTCATCGATGTCCGTCATCGCCCACGAGCCTAGCCCGATCCGGGCCTCCCGGACGTCATCAGCGCCAGGGGGACCGGTCATTGTGGCGGGTCGGTCCGACGAGCCGCCGGGGAACCGGGTCGGTCCTGGGCCACTGGTGCCGGCGCGCCCGCCAGGACCATCCAGCCGGTCGAGTCGACGCCGCGGGCCGCTCGCGGACGGGATCCTCGGCGCGCTCCGGCGTCGGGAGGGCCGGCTCGACGTCGGCACGATCGGCTGCTGAGTGCTCATGTCCTGACCAACAGGACGGTGCCCCGGATTCATTCCCCGTCCGCGCTCAGCGAGGCGCGTGCCACGTTCTTGCGGCGAAGTCGCTGGCCCGAGCCGCTCCGGTAGGCCAGGATGGGGGCATGAACATTCTGCGCTCCTTCGCCCGCCCGATGCTCGCTGCGCCCTTCATCGTCGACGGGCTCGATGCCCTCGCGCGCCCGTCACGCCACGTGGAGAAGTTCGAGAAGGTCGCCCCCACCCTGGAACGCGCCGGGCTGCCTCCGGTGCTGACCTCCGACGCCCGGATGCTCACTCGCGCCTCGGGCGCCGTGAGCCTCGTGGCCGGGCTGGGTCTGGCCGCCGGCCGGGCGCCCCGCACGAACGCCACGATCCTGGCCGCCCTCAACATCCCCCTGACCGTGGTCAACAACCCCGTCTGGGCGGTCAAGGGGACGACGGCTCGCAAGGAGGCCCTCTCCGGCCTGCTGCGCGGGGCCGCGCTGGGCGCCGGGCTCGTCCTGGCCGCCGTCGACCGCCAGGGCAGGCCGTCCCTGGCCTGGCAGCTGCGCAACTCCCGTCAGCAGCGCGAGGCGATCGAGGCCGCCCAGGAGGCCGTCCGCCAGCGCTACGTGACCGCCTGAGACACGCCGCCGGGGTCAGCCGGTTCGCACCCCGCCCCCGTCATCGCCGTCACCTGGACGTCACAGGTGACGGTTAGCCTCACCTCGTCCACTCCACCCCACCTCACCACGCGCAGACACGTCATCGACACGCAGGGAGCACCTATGACCGTCCAGTCCGCCCAGCCGGCCCAGGCAAGCCAGTCGACCCAGTCGAGGCAGACCGCGGAGCCCGACATCGTCTACACCTGGACCGACGAGGCGCCGATGCTGGCGACCCACTCCTTCCTGCCGATCGTGCGCGGCTTCGCCCGGCGGGCGGGCGTGAGCGTGGGCACCGCGGACATCTCGCTGGCGGGCCGCATCCTGGCGGCCTTCTCCCTGGCCGACGACGACCTGGCCCGCCTGGGCGAGCTCACCCAGTCCCCTGCGGCCACCATCATCAAGCTGCCCAACATCTCGGCCTCCCTGCCTCAGCTCAAGGCCGCCATCGCCGAGCTCAAGGCCCTGGGCCACGAGATCCCCGACTACCCCGACTCCCCCAGCACGCCCGCCGAGCGGGAGGCCCGCGCCGCCTACGACGCCGTCAAGGGCAGCGCCGTTAACCCCGTCCTGCGCGAGGGCAACTCGGACCGCCGCGCCCCGGCGGCCGTCAAGGCCTACGCCCGCTCGCACCCGCACTCGATGGGGGCCTGGTCGCCCGAGTCGCGCACGCGCGTGGCCACGATGGGGTCCGGCGACTTCCGGCACAACGAGCGCAGCGTCGTCGTCCCCGAGGCCGGCACCCTGCAGATCCGGCTGCGCCCGGCCGACGGCGGAGACCCCGTCATCCTGCGGGAGTCGCTGCCGGTAACGGCCGGGGAGGTCGTGGACGCCACCTTCATGAGCGCCGTCGCCCTGGACGAGTTCCTCGCACGGCAGGTGGCCGCCGCCAAGGATGAGGACCTGCTGCTGTCGGTGCACCTCAAGGCCACGATGATGAAGGTCTCCGACCCGCTCATCTTCGGCCACACGGTGCGCGCCGCCCTGCCGGGCGTCTTCTCCACCTACGGGCAGGTGCTGGCCGAGGCCGGCCTGCGCGCCGAGGACGGGCTGGGCTCGATCCTGGCGGGATTGAAGGCGCTGCCCCAGGGCGAGGAGATCCGCGCCGCCATCGAGGCCGAGCTCGCCGCCGGGCCGCGCCTGTCCATGGTGGACTCCGACCGCGGCATCACGAACCTGCACGTGCCCAGCGACGTCATCATCGACGCCTCCATGCCCGCCATGATCCGGGCCGGCGGCCACCTGTGGGGGCCGGACGGCCAGACTGCGGACACGCTCGCCGTCATTCCGGACTCCTCCTACGCCGGGGTCTACCAGGCCGCCATCGAGGACTGCCGCACCCACGGGGCCCTGGACCCGGCCACCATGGGCTCGGTGCCCAACGTGGGTCTCATGGCCCGCAAGGCCGAGGAGTACGGCAGCCACGACAAGACCTTCCTCATCCCGGCCGACGGCACCGTGGAGGTCGTCGTAGTCGAGGGCGCAGGCGCCGCGCCCGGCACGGTACTGCTGTCCCACGAGGTGACCGCCGGCGACATCTGGCGGGCCTGCACCACCCAGGGCGCCCCCATCCGCGACTGGGTGCACCTGGCGGTCACACGGGCCCGGGCCACCGGCGCCCCGGCCGTGTTCTGGCTGGACCCCGAGCGTGGTCACGACGCCGTCCTCATCGACCTGGTGCACCGTTACCTGGCCGATGAGGACACCGAGGGCCTGGACATCCGCGTCCTAGACCCGGTGGCGGCCACGCGCCTGTCCCTGGAGCGCGCCCGCCGCGGCGAGGACACGATCTCGGTGACCGGCAACGTCCTGCGCGACTACAACACGGACCTCTTCCCCATCCTCGAGCTGGGCACGAGCGCCAAGATGCTCTCCGTGGTGCCGCTGATGAACGGCGGCGGCCTGTACGAGACCGGGGCCGGGGGCTCGGCCCCCAAGCACGTGCGCCAGCTGCTCGAGGAGGACTACCTGCGCTGGGACTCCCTGGGCGAGTTCCTGGCCCTGGCCGAGGCCTTCCACCACGTGGCCCAGGTCAGCGGCAACGAGCGCGCCGAGGTCCTGGCCGACGCCCTGGAGGCCGCCACGGCCCGGCTGCTGGAGGAGAACCGTTCACCGGCGCGCCGACTGGGGCAGATCGACAACCGCGGCTCGCACGCCTGGCTGGCCCTGTACTGGGCCCGAGAGCTGGCCGCGCAGGAGACCAGCCCGGAGCTCGCCGCCGTCTTCGACCCGATCGCCCAGCAGCTCGAGGCCTTCAACGACACGATCCAGGCCGAGCTGCTGGCCGTCCAGGGCTCCCCGGTGGACATCGGCGGCTACTACCGTCCCGATACGACCCTGACCGACGCCGTCATGCGCCCCTCGACTACCCTCAACGCGGTCATCGAGGCCCTGGCGTGACCGACAGCCCCAGCGCCTCGGGCGCATCCGCCACGGCGGCTGCATCAGCGGACTCATACGAGCCGTGGCGGGCGCCGGTGGCGGCGGGGGCGCTGGACGCCGTCGTGGAGCTGCCGGGGTCGAAGTCGCTGAGCGCGCGGGCTCTGCTGCTGGCCGCCGTCGCCGACGCGCCGACGACGCTCAGCGGGCTCCTGCGCTCTCGCGACACCGAGCTCATGCTCGCCGCCCTCACGGCGCTCGGGGCCCGCTTCGAGGACCTCAACGACTCCGGCACGCGGTTGCGCGTCACGCCGGCTCCCCTGCCACTGCACGTGCAGGCAGCTCCCGACGGCGTCGGCCGTATCGACGTCGGCCTGGCCGGGACCGTCATGCGCTTCGTGCCCGCACTGGCCGCGCTGGCCGATGCCCCGGTCGTCTTCGACGGGGACGAGGCCGCCCGGCGCCGCCCCATGGCGCCGCTGCTCGACGCGCTGGCAGCCCTGGGCGCGGAGGTGACCCACCTCGGTGAGCCCGGCTTCCTGCCTGTACGCATCGGCCCCGGCGACGGCGCACTCCTGAAGGCCCAGAACGCCCGCGTGGCGGTCGACGGTTCGGCCTCCTCCCAGTTCGTCTCGGCCCTCCTGCTCCTGGGCGCCCTCCTGCCCGGCGGCCTGGAGCTCACCCCCACCGGGCCAGTGCCCTCGTTGACGCATGTGGCCATGACGGTGGCGACGCTGCGCGAGCGGGGCATCGCCGTCGACGAGCCCTCCCCCGGGGCCGGCGACGGCGAACGCACCTGGCGGGTCCGCCCCGGCAGCCCCCGCGGCGGGCAGGTGGCGATCGAGCCAGACCTGTCCAACGCCGGCCCCTTCCTCGCAGCGGCCCTCGTGGCCGGCGGCCGGGTGAGCGTCCCCCACTGGCCGGCGGCCACGACCCAGGCCGGTGACGCCTGGCGAGAGCTCCTACCCCGCCTGGGCGGCGAGGTGACGCTCTCGGGTGACCTGCTCACCGCCCGCGGCACCGGGCGGCTCAGCGGGATCGAGGCGGACCTGTCCGACGTCGGCGAGCTCGTCCCCACGGTGGCGGCCCTGGCCACCCTCGCTGGGGCGCAGGGCCACGCCAGCGCCCTCACCGGCATCGCGCACCTGCGCGGGCACGAGACCGACCGCCTGGCGGCCCTGGCCACCGAGATCCGTCTCCTGGGCGGGGACGCTGAGGAGACCACTGACGGGCTCATCATCCGCCCCGCCCCGCTGCACGGCGCCGCTTTGCACTCCTACGCCGACCACCGGATGGCCACCTTCGCCGCCATCATCGGTCTGGGCGTGGACGGGGTTCGCCTCGACGACGTCGAGTGCACCTCCAAGACGCTGCCCGACTTCGTGGGCCTGTGGGCCGCCATGCTCGCCACCGTGGGCAGGAAGCTCAGCGCTGTGCCTGGCAGTCCGGGATTCCCGGGAGCCGGTGACTGATGGCCCGACGCGATATCGGCACCGACGACCCCCGGGTGCGGGTCCGCCCCGGCCGGGGCTCGCGCCCCCGCACCAAGCAGCGCCCCAGCCACTCCGATGCGGTCCTGGGCATGGTCACCCGCATCGACCGCGGCCACTACCGCATCCGCCTCGACGATCCCGGACTCACCGAGGACTCCAGCGGCGACATCACCGCCATGAAGGCCCGCGAGCTCGGTCGGGGCAAGGTCGTCGTCGGCGACCGGGTCGCCGTCGTCGGGGACACGAGCGGACGCACCGGGACCCTGGCCCGCATGGTGCGCATCGAGGAGCGCGCCACCCTGCTGCGCCGCAGCGCCGAGGACGGCGACGCCGCCGGCACCGAGCGGGCGATCGTCGCCAACGCGCGCCAGCTCGTCATCGTCACCGCCGTGGCCGACCCCGAGCCGCGCCCACGGATGATCGACCGCTACCTCGTGGCCGCCTACGACGCCGGCATGGAGCCGCTCATCGTGCTGACCAAGACCGACCTGGCCGACGCCGCCCCCCTGACGGACCTCTACGGCCCCCTGGGCGTGCGCTGCCTGGCCACGCGAGTACACCCCGGCACCTCAGAGCGCGGGGCCGATCCCACCGAGACCGGCGGGCCACAGGAGCAGGCCGACGACGACGGCGTCGAGGCGGTCCGCCGGGCGCTCAGCGGCACCGTCTCAGTCCTCGTGGGTCACTCCGGGGTCGGCAAGTCCACGCTCATCAACGCGATCGTTCCCGGCGCCGACCGCGCCACCGGCCACGTCAACGAGGTCACCGGCCGCGGCCGCCACACCTCCACCAGCCTCCAGGCCCTTGCCCTTCCCGGCGACGGCTGGGTCATCGACACCCCCGGAGTGCGCTCCTTCGGGGTCTCCCACGTGGGCAGCGCCGACGTCCTGCGTGGCTTCCCGGACCTGGACTCCGTGGCCGAGGACTGCCCTCGCGGGTGCACCCACGAGGACGGCGTCGTCGACTGCGCCCTGGACGAGTGGGTGAGCGATCCGGCCGCGCCCGAGGGGCGCCGGGCCCGCGTGGAGTCCTTCCGCCGGTTGCTGGCCCCGTCGCTGGAGGCCGAGGATCCCACCAAGCCCTGAACAACATCCCACGGCGAGCCCCTGCCGCCCGTGGGCGCCTGGCGGCGGGACGGAGACCCGCCTGAGCCCGCCTCCGTCGGCGGGTTGTCCCGGGACGACACCGACCGCCTGCCGGACTCGACCCGGTCCTTCCAGGGGACGCCGAGGGGCGGTCGCCCAGCGGGAGGCCACGACGCGCCGGGCGACGTCCTTCCATGAGCATCACGGTTTCGTTGATAGCGCGATCCTTAACTCTGAGGACCGTTTGCCCGACTACTGGGCGACGACCCACCCAAAACGGCGCCAGTACTGAGTTTTTTCACGTTTCAACGGAACCCTTATTGGACACCATGTGCTAAAACTCACATCACATAGCCGTTGCAGGTTTCAACTACAAGCCGATTTTGACGGTTCCCACAAGCGAAAGCGCGTTAGTCTCATGACATGCACAACCGTCCGATCCCTTCACTCCCACGTCCTGCCCTGGGCGACCTGTCCGCACGCGCCAACCTCTCAGCGGCGCGCCGGCGCGTCCTGGAGGTCGTGGAGGCTTCAAACGACGCGATGACGGCCGTCCAGGTCGCCAGCGCACTCAACCTGCACCACAACACCGTCCGTGAGCACCTCGACGCCCTGGTGGACGCCGGGTTCGTCACGGTGTCCACCAAGCCGACGGGCAAGCGGGGCCGCCCGGCCCTGCGCTACGCCTCAACGGCTCCCGACCCCCAGCAGATGGTCGACGCCTACCTGCTGCTGCTCGATGCGATCGCCGACACCCTGGGCGAGGGCGAGGAGGCCCGCACCACCGCTCTGGAGATCGGTCGTCGCTGGGCCGAGCTGACCCCCGGCACCATCGCCGAGCCCGTGGTCGACGGCGAGGAGGTGGACCGGGTCACCGCCCTCATCCCCTACCTCGCGGTCATGGGCTTCGCCCCGGAGGTCTCCGGCGACACCGTCGTCCTGCGCTCCTGCCCGCTGGTCACGCGCAACCACCGGCCGCGCGACCTGGTGTGCACCATGCACGAGGGGTTCCTGCGGGCCGTCGTCGGCCCCGACCCGGAGGCCTACGAGCGCATCAAGTTCCTCCCGAACGGGCCCGACGGCTGCCAGCTCAGCCCGGCTGAGCCCGCCCAGCCGGCCCAGGAGGAGCCGGGGCTGAAGATCGTCCACGCCGACGTCGCCTGACCTCCACGGCTCCGACAACACCATCTGTCCACCCACCAACCACTACTCAGATCGCAAGGCTTCGGCCCCGGGCACAGTCGCCCGGGGCCGAAGCGCGTTCGGTGGCTCTCAAGGCCGCGTCACGAGGCGCGCCCGGCTCAGGCGGTGACCTCCAGGACACCGTGAGCGCCCTTCTCCATGTCGGCGAAGGAGTGGGAGACGAACACGTAGTGGCCCGGCTCGGAGGCGACGCACTCGACGAAGCCGCCCTGGGCCGGCTGCAGGCCGAGGGCCTGGGATCCGCAGGACCAGGCGGCCCCGATCCGGTTCGGGCCGCCGAGGGTCCAGGCCCCCTCGAAGAAGACCTGGTCGAAGTGCAGGCCGACGGCGTGGAACGACGTCGGCAGGGAGGGCCCCGCGGCCATGACCCAGAAGCGCACGCGCTCACCCACCTTGGCCTTGAGCGGCTGCTGGTGGTACTGGAAGGCCACCCCGTTGAAGGTCATGAGGTCGGGGGTCTTGGCGGCGATCTTGTCCGTGTTGGGCTCGCCGCCCTCGGGGCCGAGGTAGACCTCGGAGGCGACGATGGCGTACTCGCGGTCAACGGCCGGCAGACCCGGCGGGTCGATGATGACGGCCCCGTGCATACCGGCGGCCAGGTGCAGGCTCATCGGCGATGTGGAGCAGTGGTAGAGCCAGATCCCCGAGTGCTGGGCCTTGAAGGTGTAGACGAGGGACTCCCCGGGGTTGATCGAGCGCATCGCCTTATCGGGCGGGGTGATGCCGGCGTGGAAGTCGAGGGAGTGGCTCATGGTGCCGTCGTTGACCAGGGTGATCTCGAAGGTGTCCCCCACCTTGCCGCGCAGGACGGGGCCGGGGACCTGGCCGTTGAAGGTCATGCGCCGCTGGGTGACACCACCACCGACCTGCATGACCTGCTCCTTGACGGTGAAGGTGTGCCGGTGGGTCATGGGTCCGCCGTCGGGGCTGCTCGGGGTGGGCGGCAGTGCGGCGTCGAAGGCCTTGAAGTCGGCGGGCAGGTGGGCGGAGTAGTCGGGGACCGCATCCTTGCCCGAGCCCGTCTGCGTGCTCTGGCCGCCGCCGTGCTGGTGGGCACCGGCAGCCGTCCCGCCCGCGGTGACGTGGAAGACCATGCCCTGGGCGCGGTGGCCGGCGATTGAGCACCAGCCCTCGACGGGCCCCGCGACGACGCCGGCGTCGAGCGTGCCCTTGGCACCGGCGGCCACGCGGCCGGTGGTCTGGCCAGTGGCCAGGACGAGGTCGTGGACCTGGTCGGCGGTGTTGTCCAGGGTGATGACGAGTCGGTCGCCAGGGGTGACGTCAACCGTGTCCGGCACGAAGCGCATGCCCTCCACCTTGATGGTGGCGTTGACGGTGTTGCCGGTGGCCTCGATGTCCTGGGTGGCCCCGCCCTGGCCTCGGTTGCCGATGACGCTGCCGACGACGACGGCCGCTCCGGCGGTGAGCAGCCCCATGAGGATGCCGCGGCGGTCGGCGGAGTGCAGCAGGCCGCCCGATGACGCTGACCCGGCAGATGCTGTCGCACCGGCCCCCGCCGTCGAGTTGGCCCTGCTCGCCAGGGGGCGGCGGTTGCGGTCGATGGCCGGAGCGGTGCCGGCCGTGACCGCCCGGCGGTGGGCGGCCTCGGGCTTGTCGGGAGCCGTCTCGGCGCTGCCGGCTGCGGCACCACCGGCGCTCTGAGCGGCAGTGCTCTCGGCGGCGCCCGAGGCGGTGTTCTCAGAGGTGGCGGCCTCATCCGGGGATGGTGCCTGTGCGTCGGGCGTCTTCGTCATCGGGTTCCTCTTCGGGGCTGGGCGGGTTGACGGCCCGCGGGATCTAAGGTGGGGGCGGCGCCCGCCGGGGTGCGCAGCGTGCGCTTGCGGCGGGAGAGCTCGCGCAGGCAGAGGATCATGCCCACCAGCAGGTAGGAGGTGACCAGGGCCGCCAGCGCCCCGGCGACGAGACGCACCTGCCAGGGCATCGTGGGGGTGATGGCCAGCAGGAGGCAGGCGTTGGCGGCGGTGACCCGGTACGCGGCATGACGATCCATGATCGTGTTGGTGGCCCGGGTGGCCGCAGGGCCGCCGCCGAGCATCACCGGGGCGAGATAGCTCAGGGCCGCCACGAGGATCTGGAGGGCGAAGCCCGCCGCCAGGGGCAGGCGCAGGGCGTGGACGACGTCACGGGCGGCGGCCGCGTCGTCGGCCAGAGCCATACGGGTCCCCAGCACGGCGACGCAGCCGACGAACCAGAACACCGAGGCCGTGGCTGACGCCGTGGCGAAGGATGTCGGCGGGACCCGGCGGGCCGTCCTGTAGGCGGGCACGAGGACTCCGCAGGCACCGCCGAGGTAGACCAGGGTGCCCAGACCTGCCAGGGGAGGCCACAGCCCGGAGGAGGCCACGAGCGCGGTGCCGCCCACGAGATAGGGCAGGCCGCGGGTGGTCCAGCGCGGCGCCATGGGCTCCATGGGGGTGCGCAGCATCGTGGGCCACAGAACGGTGAGCGTGCCCAGGACCGTGGTGCCCACGAAGCCCAGCAGCATGGTGGTCGTGTGGGCCAGGTAGAAGATGTCGGCCAGCCCGGAGCGCCCGCGGGCGTTGGACCAGGAGATGAGGAAGCCCAGGAGCGCACCGGTGGCCAGCAGGACCAGGGCGACGGCGTAGTGGACGGCCAGGGACGCCAGTCGCGGGGCGATGGCGCGCCGGTACTGCACGGTGATGGCCACGACGCCGGCAATGGCCTGGGCCATGACGATGCCCGCCCCGATCAGCGCCAGCACCTGGTGGCCCATGGTGATGCCGGTGAGCACGACGGCCGTGCCGAGGCTGTGGGCGTAGAGGCGCGCGTCCAGGAGAGCGGCGCCGCCCAGGGCGGGCCGGTGCAGGAGGGTGTCGGCGAAGTGGGCGGACCAGATGGTGATGGCGCTGCCGATGCCTCCCAGGAGCAGGGCGTGCAGAGGCAGCCAGGTGCCCCAGGAGACCAGGGGGCCCACGATCGTGAGACCCGCCAGGACCGCGGCGGTGAGCAACCAGGCCATGACGAGGGCGTTGCGACGCACCTGGGTGGTGCGCCGGGAGGTCTTCTTGGCGGGGCGGCCGCCCAAGCCCCGCGATCGTCCGGGACCGGGAGACGAGCCGGGCCGGGGTCCGGGCCCGGTGCCGGGAGAACCGATGGACAGGCTCATGCGGGGCTCCCGCCCGCCTGCGACGTCGTCGATCCGGATGCTGCGGCCGCAGCCGGCCTCCTCGTCCGGACCGGTTTCCGGATGCTGCCGGAGGTCAGGACACGCCCCAGGGTGAGGACCATGAAGACGAGGATCGCCGCCACCCCCACGACGCCGCCGATCCGCCAGACGCCGGCGGTGCCTGCCAGCAGGCCCGCCACGCGCACCACCAGGCCGGCGTGCAGCAGAACGTAGGGCAGCCACATGAGCCGGTGGTAGGGCAGGGCGCGGTGGACGATCGCGGGGATGATGACCGGGGCGTGGGCCAGGATCATGGAGAAGGCGAAGCCCACCGTGATGCAGTGGATGACGATCTCATAGGCGGATCCGCTCAGGCCCTGGATGCCCCACAGCGACCAGACCGCCCCGGCGACGGCGAGCCACGCGTAGCCCGCGAGCATGGAGGCCGCTATGAAGCGCACCCCGCCGCCGGCACGCACCGTGCGCCGGGCGACGTCGTAGTACGCCATGACGACGGCCAGCCCCAGCAGGGCCGGACCGACCACGAGGTGGGATCCCTGAGCCACCAGCAGCAGGCAGGCACCCAGGACCGCCGCACCGGACAGGGCCTCGACGACGGTCTCGACCATCTCGTCGAGGAAGGCGATGCGGGCCAGCTCCAGGCGCTCACCGACGATGGTGAGTGTGGGGAACAGCAGCCACAGGGGGACGACGTCCTCGATGCCGCGGCCCCCCAGCCACAGGACGTCTCCCAGCAGGAGGGCGGCGGCACCCATGGCCTCGACGTCGACGGCGGCGCTGGGGGCGCGCCGATGAACCCGCAGGTAGATGCCGCACAGGATGCCGGCGGCGATGGTCATGAGGCCCCGGCCGACGACGTCGGGGGCGCCGGCCATGAGGGCCAGGCAGGCCGCGGCGTTGCCCAGGGGGGCGAGGAAGGCCCAGGGGGCGCGGGCGGCGACCGCCCGCTCCAGGGCGATGACGGTCCCCAGGAAGCCGACGAGCATGAGGGGCCCGTGGAGCGCCGCCAGCTCGGCCCTGTCGATGGGGGCCGGCAGGTTGAGGCGCAGGAGGGCGGCGTTGAGTCCCATGAGGATGCAGGCGGCGCCCAGGGCCAGGGCCACCAGGCGCGGCGCCACCCGGGTGGTCAGCGCCCGGCTGAGGCGGCTGGCCTCGTCGTCGGCGATGGGCGCCTTGATCTGCGCGCCTGCCGCCGCTGCCGGCTTGTCCGTCTCCACGGCCCAACCGTATCCAACAGCGCTGGAAACACCCGCATGCACACCAACAGAAAATTCATAGACGACACGGCTCCGCGTCATTTATGAGATTTTGGTCGGTTGTGGTGGAGGTCGTACCGGCGAACGTGGACGGTCGTTCCCGCCGGCCCGCCTCAGTAGTAAGGTCGCTGTGGCCAGTACGAACACTCCGAAGGAGAACCCTATGAGCGAGAGCCCCGAGCTGCTGCCCGTCACCGAGAAGAAGTCCAGCTGCGGCTGCCACGAGCACAGCGACGAGCGCCTCACCCTGGACGCGCGCGCCATCCCGCACCGTCTGCGCCACGCCGCGGTCATCGGTGCCGCCTCCTCCCTGAACCCCGGTGAGGGCTTCGACCTGGTGGCCCCCCACGTGCCCACCCCGCTGCTGGCCCAGATCGACCAGCTGCCCTTCACCTTCCAGCACACCCTGCTGGAGCAGTCCGAGGGCTTCGCGCGCGTCGAGATCCTGCGCACCGCCTGATTCGCGGCAGCGGAGCACACCTGCCGGCCTGAAGCGTCCGACCGATATGCTCGATCCATGACGCCAGCACCGCTCGACACCCTCGATTCCGAGGCCGTCGGCCAGGGCACGAACCGTGTTCACCTCACGGATCTGCCCATGCCGACGGCCCGGACGGTACTGGCCGAGCAGCCCGAGGCGCCCCACGCATCGGCAGAGCCGCTCCCCCAGCCGGTGGCCGTCGTGCCCGACGGCGTCCCGGAGCGTCTCACCGACCGTTACGGGCGCACCGTGCGCGACCTGCGCCTGTCGATCACGGACCGCTGCAACCTGCGCTGCACCTACTGCATGCCCGCGCAGGGGCTCGAGTGGCTGCCCACCCCGGACCTGCTGACCACCGCCGAGCTCACCCGTCTGGGGCGCCTGGCCGTCGAGCGCCTGGGGGTGGAGCGCATCCGCCTCACCGGGGGCGAGCCCCTGCTGCGCCGGGACCTGGAGGAGGTCATCGCCTCGCTGGCCACCCTGCGCACGACCAGCGGCGGCAAGCCGGACATCGCCCTGACCACCAACGGACTGGGCCTGGAGAAGCGGGCCGGGGCCCTGCGCAAGGCAGGGCTGGGCCGCGTCAACGTCTCCATCGACTCCCTGGATCCCCAGGACTATGCCGCCATTACCCGGCGTGACCGGCTCACCGACGTCCTGGCGGGGATCGCCGGCGCCCAGGAGGCCGGTCTGGATCCCATCAAGGTCAACGCCGTGGTCATGCCCGCCACCGTGGAGGAGCGCGCACCACGTCTGCTGGCCGAGTGCCTGCGCCGCGGCTGGCAGCTGCGCTTCATCGAGCACATGCCGCTGGGGCCGCGCGAGACATGGCGCAGCCAGGACGTCGTCGGGGCCCAGCAGGTCCTGGCGACCCTGAGGAGGGCCGGTTTCGCCCTCACGGAAGCGGGCCGCCCCGACCGCCGCCCGGCCGCGCTGTGGCGCGTGGCGGCAGGAACGCACGGGGGCCAGGAGCACCCGGCCGGGAGCGTCGGCATCATCGCCTCGGTCACCGCGCCCTTCTGCTCGGACTGCGACCGCACTCGTGTCACGGCCGACGGGCGCCTCATGACCTGCCTGTTCTCCAGCACCGAGACCGACCTGCGCGGCCCGATGCGCGCCGGGGCCGACGACGACGAGCTCATCCGCATCTGGGCGGGGGCCACCTGGCTCAAGCCCCGGGCGCACGGCTCGGACGAGCCACCCGGATCCGAGCACTTCGCCCGGCCGCAGCGCACCATGTCGGCCATCGGCGGCTGACCGAAGCCGACCATGCCCGAGCCGTCCCCCAATCAAGGAGTCCCCCGAGATGAGTCCCTCCCCCGAGACCGCAGCACGTACAGCGGCGGAGGCGCCAGGAGAGCCGCCGGCTGAGACGCTGTCGGTGACCCTGCGCTACTTCGCCGCGGCCGCCGACGCCGCCGGCCGTCCCGAGGAGCGCCTCGACCTGCCCGCCGGCACGACGCTGGCGGGGCTGCGCGAGCAGCTGGCCGGGCGCGGCCTGGAGATGGCGCGGGTCGTCCCCATCTGCAGCTTCCTGGTCAACTCGGTCTCCACGCCGGCCGACTCGCTCACGCCCTTGGCCGACGGCGACGCCGTCGACGTCCTGCCGCCCTTCGCCGGCGGGTGAGCTCCGGCCCCGCAGCGCTCCATTCGCAACGGCGGAGGGGCGTCAGGCGAGGTTGCTCCACTGGGAGGTGCCGTCGGAGAAGGTCTGGCGCTTCCACACGGGCAGACGCTTCTTGACCTCCTCGACGATCTCACCGCAGGTGGCGAAGGCCTCGGCGCGGTGATCGGAGCTCACCGCGACCGCGAGCGCCGCCTCCCCGACGGCCAGGTCCCCGACGCGGTGGACGACCCCCAGGGCCCGCACCTGTCCGCGCTCGGCGACGTCGCGGGCGATCTCCTTGACGATCTGCCCGGCCGTGGGGTGGCAGGAGTAGCCGATGCCGCTGACGCCGCGGTCGGCGTCGTGGTTGCGGACCACGCCCTCGAAGGTGACGACGGCGCCGGCGGCCGCGTCGTGGACGGCGTCGGCGAGCTCGGTGACGCTGATGGGCGCCTCGGTGACCTCGGCGCGCACCACGCGGGCGGGCCCATGCTTCTCGGGGCTGGTGGTCACAAGGGTCTCCTCGTCCTGGCGTCGTCGTGAGGGCCGTGTCGACGCCCGTACAGGCATCCGGGTTGAGGTCATGGCGCTCTCGGCCGCGAGCATACCCAGGTCGGCGGGAGCTGCCGAACGCGCATGATAGAGATAGGGCGAGTCCGCGACGACGTCCGGTGCCGGCTCACCTGCAGGCCGAGTCACCCGGTGGTGACGCTCGTGGCTCGACCAGGCCCGTCGAGAAAGGACCGCTATGGCGCAGATGATTCCCCTGGAGGACTACGTCGCCCGGGTGCTGGAGGCGATCGTTCCTCTGGCGAGCACCCGGGTGGCGCTGGGCGAGGCCCATGGGCGGATCCTCGCCGAGGACGTCAGTGCCGTGGTTCCGGTGCCGCCATGGACGAACTCGGCGATGGACGGTTACGCCGTGCGCGCCGCTGAGACGAGCGGGGCCTCGGCCCAGGCCCCGGTGGTGCTGCCGGTGGCCGGGGACGTGCCGGCGGGAGCTGCGCCCATCCCCTTGGCTCCGGGGAGCGCGCAGCGGATCATGACCGGGGCGATGCTTCCCGAGGGCGCCGACGCCGTGGTCAAGGTGGAGGACACCGACCAGGCGCCCGGGCCCCACCCGCTGCCGGAGCGCGTCGAGATCCACGCCGCGGCACGGGAGGGTCTCAACGTGCGCCGGGCCGGGGAGAACGTGCGCGCGGGCGATTCGGTGATGGCGGCGGGAACGAGGCTGTCTGCGGCGGCCGTCTCCGCCCTGGCCTCCGTGGGGCTCGGCTCGGTGCCGGTGGCGGCGCGGGCTCGCGTGGCGGTGGTCTCCACCGGGGCCGAGCTGCGCGACGCCGGGGAGAGTCTTGCCCCCGGCGCGATCCCGGACTCCAACGGCCTGCTGCTGGCCGGTCTGGTGTCCGAGCACGGTGCGGACTGCGTGAGTGTGGCCCGCAGCGGGGACAGCGCCGAGGAGCTGGCCGCGGTGCTGCGCCGGGCCGCGGCGGGAGCCGACCTCATCGTCACCTCCGGCGGCGTGTCAGCGGGGGCCTTCGATCCCCTGACGATGCTGGCGCACGCGGACCAGCACGAGGGCGCACCGGTGCATCTGGACTTCGTCAAGGTGGCCATGCAGCCGGGCAAGCCCCAGGGGCACGGCTGGGTGCGGGCCGACGACGGCCGGCGGGTCCCGATCATCTGCCTGCCGGGCAACCCGGTGAGCGTCCTGGTCTCCTTCACCACCATCGTGGCCCCGGCCCTGGCCCGCCTGGCGGACGTGGACAGCTGTCTTCCCGATCTCCCCGGCCGGCCCACGCTGACGGCGCGTGCTGCCGCGGCCTGGCGCACCCCGCCGGGACGGCGCCAGCACGTGCCCGTGCGCTTCACCGAGCCACCCACCGAACCCGCCGCGGGCTCGGGAGCCGACGCCGGAGACCGCATCGGGGCCCAGTCCGAATCTGATGCTGCGCCTGGTACGGGGGTCTCCTGGGTGACGCCCACCCACCGGCTGGGATCGGGCTCGCACCTGGTGGCCTCGCTTCCCGCCGCGCAGGCGCTGGCGGTTGTGGCCGCTGAGGTCGAGTCGGTGGAGGTGGGCGACGAGCTGTCCCTCATCCCGCTCACCGGCTCATGTCCTTCTGGCCGCCCAGTGCGCGTAGACGCACCTTAATCCCCGAGATCGGTCCCTGCGGATGCGCCATCGATGACCGCCATCGATGACCATGGTGCCTCCGCGACGAGCAACCCCACGCCCTCCCGCTGAAGGAGACCCTCATGGAAACCCGCCCCCGGATCACCCTCACCCACCTGGACGAGGCGGGCTCCGCCTACATGGTGGACGTCACCGCCAAGACCCCGACCGTGCGCGAGGCCCGCGCCAGTGCCTTCGTGTCCTGCTCGGAGGCGATCGTGACCGCCCTGCGCGAGGGCGCGGTCCCCAAGGGGGATGTCCTCGCGGTGGCCCGCGTGGCCGGGATCGCGGCGACGAAGAAGGTCCCCGAGCTCCTCCCGCTGGCACACGTCATCGGTGTACACGGCGCACGCGTGGACCTGGAGATCGTCGACGGCGGCGTGCGCATCGAGACATCCGTCCGCACGACCGACCGGACCGGGGTGGAGATGGAGGCGCTCACCGCTGCCACCGTGGCGGGTCTGGCGATCGTCGACATGGTCAAGGGAGTGGACCGGGGCGTTGAGCTGCGTGAGGCCAAGGTGATCGCCAAGTCCGGGGGCCGCTCCGGGGACTGGGTGCGCGGAGACGATGCCTGACCAACCGGCGGATCACGCCGCGAACCTCGGCCCCGCTGCGGGTGCCACCGGCACGCCTGACGAATCCGGCGTGGTCGACGTCGTCGTGCTGGCCGGCGGGACCGGCAGACGGCTGGGCGGGGCGGTCAAGCCCGATGTCGTGGCCCGCGGGACCCGTCTGCTCGACCACGTCCTGGCCGGGCTGGAGCAGCTGCGGGACCGGGGCCTTCCGCTCGGGCACGTGTGCGTCGTCGCCCCGGCCGCGGTGGATCTGCCGACGGGCGTCCTACGAGCACTGGAGGACCCGCCGCTGGGCGGGCCGGTCGCCGGTATCGCCGCCGGACTGGAGAGCCTGGACCAGTGCGGACCCACCGCCGGGCTGATCGGGCTCCTCACCTGCGACGCCCCGTCCTCCTGGCGCGCTCTGCCGGGCCTCATCGAGGCGCTGCGTCAGAGCGAGCCGGGAGCGGACGGGGTCTGCGCCCTCGACGGCGACCACGTCCAGTACCTGCTGGGCCTCTACCACCGCCGGGCGCTAGCCACGGCCGCGGCCCCGGACGGCGTCCCCCTGCGCGACACGGCCGTGCGCCGGTCCCTCGGGCGCCTCCGGGTCACGGCGATACCCGTGCCCCACGGCGTCGTGCGGGACCTGGACACCTGGGCCGAGGTCCGCGCCTGGGACACCGACGCACCCGAGTGACCAGGACCTCGTTGCCGGCCCCACGGCGAGCAGGCTCAGTGGTCACCGCCGCCGAGCTGCTCGAGGACATGGGGCACCAACGGGCCGATGACGGCGACGGTGTCCTTGACGCCGCCGCGTGAGCCGGGGGCGTTGACGATGAGGGCGCCAACGTCGCCGCGAGAGGTCACCCCCACCAGGCCGCGGGACAGACCGGCCAACGGGGTCTTGCTCAGACCGTGGGCACGGATCTGGGCCTCGATGCCCTCCAGGCGGGTGGCCAGCAGGGGTGCCGTGGCCTCGGGGGTGAGGTCGCGCGGGGTGACCCCGGTGCCGCCGGTGGTCAGGACCACCCGGGCACCGTCGGCCACCGCCCGCAAGATCGCCTTACGCACCGGCTCAATACCGTCGGGCACGAGGTCCACCTTCTCGACGACGACGTCGTGCTCGGCCAGAAGGCGCTGGGCCAGCGGACCGGAGAGGTCCTCGCGCTCGCCGCTGACACAGCGGTCGGACACGGTGACGACGGCGCCCTTGACGGGCTCGGGGAGGGGCACGAGGCCCTTCTGGACGATCGGAGTCTCACTCATGGGGCCACCGTAGTCCGCGCACACCCCGCTCAGGACCCTCCGTCTCCGGCCCGGTATTTCAGGGGCAGCACGGCCCGATCCTACCGACACCCTCAATTAGGCAACCCTCATTTGCCTTAATTCACCGCCCTTCGTCACCTACGAGATGTCGGTTTCGCCTTGTATTACTCGGACATTCGTCCCTTGCGTGAAGGTCCGCCCAGGGCAATGCATCATTGAGGCCGGTGTGAGCCCGCGTGCTTTCACCGACGTTCTCCAAACAGTCTCAGGTCCAGGGCGCTGTCGCCCGACAGACCGAGCCCCACATCACAGCAGGAGCCCTATGTCCACGCTCGACACCTCCGGTCGCGTCCTCACAGGGTGGAACCCCGAGGAGCCGGAGAACTGGTCCGCGAAGATCGCCTGGACCACTCTGGCAATCACCACCTTCTCCCTCATGCTCGGCTTCACCGTCTGGTTCCTGCCCAGTGCAGTCGCCCCCAGGCTCAACGACGTCGGCTTCCACCTGACCAAGAACCAGATCTACTGGATCACCTCCATGCCGGGGCTGTCCTGCGCAGCGCTGCGCCTGGTCTACATGTTCCTGCCCGCCACCATCGGCGCCCGCAAGATGATCGGCTGGTCCTCCCTGCTGTACATCCTGCCGATGCTCGGCTGGTTCTTCGCGGTGCAGAACCATGAGACCTCCTTCGGCGTCCTGCTCGCCCTGTCCTTCGCCTGCGGTATCGGGGCCGCCACCTTCTCCGGCTACATGCCCTCCACCGGCTTCTACTTCCCCAAGCGCCTGGCCGGAACGGCCCTGGGGCTGCAGGGAGGCCTGGGCAACATGGGCATGAGCGTCATCCAGCTCGCCGCCCCCTTCCTCATGAGCATCAGCCTGTTCGGCCTGACCTGGGTCGCCCCCCACCACGAGGGCGCCCCCATGGTCGTCAACGCCACCGTCTTCTTCCTGCCCTGGTCCCTCATCGCAGCCTTCCTGACCTTCCGCTACATCAAGGACGTCCCGCTCAAGGCCAACATCAAGGAGCAGATGGACATCTTCGGCAACCTCGACACCTGGCTCATGACAGTCCTGTACATCATGACCTTCGGCGTCTTCTCCGGGTTCGCCGCCCAGACCGCCAACATCATCAACAACAACTACGGCGCCGCCTCCGACCTGGCCAAGCAGTTCGCCGCCTCCGACCTGCCCCAGGGGGCCTCCTACGCCTTCATCGGCACCCTCATCGGCTCCTTCCTGCGCTTCGCCTGGGGACCCCTGTGCGACCGCTTCGGCGGAGCCATCTGGACCTTCGTCTCGGCCATCGGCATGGCCGTCACGATGGCCTGGTGCGGCTACCTGGTGGCCGGCGCGGACGACCCGGCCGACTTCACCATCTTCATGGTGGCCCTGCTGGCCATGTTCTTCTTCGCCGGCGTCGGCAACGCCTCGACCTTCAAGCAGATGCCGATGATCATGCCCAAGCGCCAGGCCGGCGGCGCCATCGGCTTCACCGCCGCCGTCGCCTCGCTGGGCCCCTTCCTCGTGGGAATCGCGCTCACCCTCATGCCCACCCACGTCTTCTTCTACGGCTGTGCCGTCTTCTGCGTCGTGTGCGCCGTCATCTGCTGGGTCCGCTACGCCAAGCCGGGCGCCAAGCGCCCGGGCTGATCCCCGCCGCTCGCCCCGGCGGGCCTCACCCGGCCCAGCTCACCGCCACCCCCAGCCTCACGGACCGAAGGACCAAGGACCACAGATGACTACCACCGGCTCCCAGCCCACCGGCCCCGGGATCGTCCCAGGGCCCGACCAGCAGGTCGAGAACACCCCCGGACTGCTCACCCTGGGCTCGTACCTGCGCCGAGGACAGGCCTCCGCCGATGCCCGCCGCCTGTTCCTGACCGGCGGGCGCCAGGCGGACACCTTCTACCGGCACCGGTGGAGCCACGACAAGATGGTCCACTCCACCCACGGGGTCAACTGCACCGGTTCGTGTGCCTGGGAGGTCTACGTCTCCGACGGCATCATCACCTGGGAGAAGCAGATCACCGACTACCCCACCACGGGACCGGACATGCCCGAGTACGAGCCCCGCGGCTGCCCGCGCGGCGCGGCCTTCTCCTGGTACACCTACTCCCCCACGCGCATCCGTTACCCCTACGTGCGCTCGGTGCTGCTGGACGCCTTCCGCGCCGCGAAGTCCGCCAACGACGGCGACCCGGTCGCCGCCTGGGCGCAGGTCACCGGTGACCCCGCCACCGCCAAGGCCTACAAGTCGGCCCGCGGCAAGGGAGGCATGGTGCGCGTCGGCTGGGACGAGGCCATGGAGATCGTCGCGGCCGCCTACGTCCACACCATCCGGACCTGGGGCCCGGACCGGATCGCCGGGTTCTCCGTCATCCCGGCCATGTCCCAGGTCTCCTACGGCGCCGGTGGCCGGCTCCACGAGCTCATCGGCGGCACCATGCTCTCCTTCTACGACTGGTACGCCGACCTGCCGCCGGCCTCACCCCAGGTCTTCGGCGACCAGACCGACGTCCCCGAGGCCGGCGACTGGTACAACTCCCAGTACCTCATGATGTGGGGCTCCAACCTGCCGCTGACCCGCACCCCGGACGCCCACTTCATGACCGAGGCCCGCTACCACGGGCAGAAGGTCGTGGCCGTCTCCCCCGACTACGCCGACAACACCAAGTTCGCCGACCAGTGGCTGCGCGTGGCCCCCGGCACCGACGGCGCCCTGGCCCAGGCGATGGGGCACGTCATCCTGACCGAGTTCCACGTCAAGCGCCAGGAGCCCTTCTTCCTGGACTACATGCGCCGTCACACCGACTCCCCCTTCCTCATCGGGCTGGAGGCATCCCCCGACGGCACCGGGTACGTGCCCGGCCGTTTCGTGACGGCCTCCGACGTCGACGGCGTGGCCGCCGGCGCCCCGAAGAACGAGTTCCGCCCCCTCGTGTGGGACCGCCGGCGCGGCCCGGCCGACCCCGGCGGTACCCTGGCCGACCGCTTCACCCCCGAGGGTGAGGGCAAGTGGAACCTGCTCATGGAGGGCGTCGACCCGGTCATGAGCATCCTGGACCTGCACGGCGAGGGCCCCCAGGTCCAGGCCGCCGAGGTCCTCCTGCCCCGCTTCGACCTGCCCGGTTCGTCCACCCCCGAGGGCTCTGTGGGCGGCGGCGTCGTGCGCCGCGGTGTGCCGGTCACCCGTATCGGCGACCGTCTGGTCACCACCGTCTACGACCTGCTCCTGGCCCAGTACGCCGTCGAGCGCCCCTCGATGCCGGGTCAGTGGCCCACGGACTACCAGGACGCCACCGTCCCGGGCACGCCCGCCTGGGCCAGCGAGATCACCGGCGTGCCGGGCCCCGCCATCATCCAGGTGGCGCGCGACTTCGCCCTCAACGCCGTGGAGTCCGGCGGCCGCTCCCAGATCGTCATGGGCGCGGGA
The DNA here is from genome assembly GCF_001956585.1 of Actinomyces naeslundii. Classification (GTDB taxonomy): domain Bacteria; phylum Actinomycetota; class Actinomycetes; order Actinomycetales; family Actinomycetaceae; genus Actinomyces; species Actinomyces naeslundii. Next base: position 75,218 of record NZ_MSRR01000027.1, read on the forward strand.
ATCAACCACTACTACCACGCTGACCAGATCTACCGGACGATCCTGGCGCTGACCTCCATGTGCGCCACCCAGGGCGTCAACGGCGGCGGCTGGGCCCACTACGTGGGACAGGAGAAGGTCCGCCCGCTCAGCGGCTTCCAGCAGTACGCCTTCGCCCTGGACTGGCACCGCCCGGCCCGGCAGATGATCTCCACCGGCTTCTGGTACATCACCACCGACCAGTGGCGCTACGACGCCACCTCCGCAGAACGCCTGGGCTCCCCGCTGGGGCCCGGAACCCTGGCGGGCAAGACGACGACCGACACGATGGTCGAGGCCATGAAGCGCGGGTGGACACCGTCCTACCCCACCTTCAACCGCAGCCCGCTGCTCCTGGGCCAGCAGGCCGCCGAGGCGGGCATGGACCCCAAGGACTACGTCGTCGAGCAGCTGCGCTCCGGTGAGCTGCGCTTCGCCTGCGAGGACCCCGACGCCCCCGAGAACTTCCCCCGCATCCTGTGCTCGTGGCGCACGAACCTGCTGGGCAGCTCGGCCAAGGGCACGGAGTTCTTCCTGCGCCACATGGTGGGCGCGGACAACGACGTCAACGCCGTCGAGACCCCTCCCGAGCAGCGGCCGGCCTCGGTGACGTGGCGCGATGAGGCCCCCATCGGCAAGCTCGACCTCATGTGGACCGCGGACTTCCGCAACACCTCCACCACCCTGCACTCCGACGTCGTCCTGCCCGCGGCCACCTGGTACGAGAAGCACGACATCTCCTCGACCGACATGCACCCCTTCGTGCACTCCTTCAACGCGGCCATCGACCCGCCCTGGGAGGCGCGCACCGACTTCCAGGTCTTCCAGACCCTGGCCGGGCTCATCTCCGCCTGGGCGCCGCGCTACCTGGGCACCCAGACCGACGTCGTCGCCGCGCCCCTCACCCACGACACCCCCGATGCCATGACGATGGCGCACGGCGATGTCTCGGCCCTGCCCCAGGAGTGGGTACCGGGGGTGACGATGCCCAAGCTGGTGCCCACCGAGCGCGACTACACCCAGATCCGGGCCAAGTTCGACGCCCTGGGTCCCCTGGCCGAGAAGCTGGGGCTGCCCTGCAAGGGCATCATGCTCAAGCCCGGGCCGGAGGTGGAGCGCCTGGCCCGCAACCACGGGGTCTCCTCCGACGGCGTGGCCGCCGGCCGACCACTGCTCGACACCGACATCCGCGCCGCCGACGCGATCTTCACGCTGTCGGGCACCACCAACGGGCGCATCTCCACCGAGGGCTGGGACACGTTGTCCAAGCGCACCGGCACCGCGCTGGTCGAGCTCAGCGAGGAGGAGGCCGGCAAGCTCGTCTCCTTCGCCGACACCCAGATCAAGCCCCAGGGAGTCATCACCTCCCCGGAGTGGTCCGGCTCTGAGCACGGTGGCAGGCGCTACTCGGCCTTCGTGGTCAACGTGGAGCACGCCAAGCCCTGGCACACCCTGACCGGGCGCATGCACTACTACCTCGACCACGACTGGATGCGGGACATGGGCGAGTCCTTACCGGTCTTCCGACCTCCGCTGGACTTCCACGCCCTGTACGGGGAGGCCTCGCCGGGCTCGGTGTCCACGAGCCAGGCGGGTACGGCGGAGGTCGCGGTGCGCTACATCACCGCGCACAACAAGTGGGCGATCCACTCCCAGTACTTCGACAACCTGCACATGCTCACGCTGGGGCGCGGAGGCCAGACCATCTGGATGAGCCCCCAGGACGCGGACAAGATCGGCGTCAAGGACAACGAGTGGGTCGAGGCGTACAACCGCAACGGCATCGTGGCGGCGCGCGCCATCGTCTCCCACCGCATCCCCGAGGGCATGGTCTTCATGCACCACGCCCAGGAGCGCACCATGAACACCCCGCTGACCGAGTCCAGCGGCAGGCGCGGCGGGACACACAACTCGCTGACCCGGATCGTGCTCAAGCCCACCCACTTCGCCGGCGGCTACGGGCAGCTGTCCTACGCCTTCAACTACATCGGCCCCACGGGCAACAACCGCGACGAGGTCACGCTCATCCGTCGCCGCAGCAACCAGGAGGTGACGTTCTGATGAAGGTCATGGCCCAGATCGCAATGGTGATGAACCTCGACAAGTGCATCGGCTGCCACACCTGTTCAGTGACCTGCAAGCAGGCCTGGACCAACCGCGAGGGCACCGAGTACATGTGGTTCAACAACGTCGAGACCCGCCCCGGTGTCGGCTACCCCAAGGGATGGGAGGACCAGGACACCTGGCGCGGCGGCTGGGAGCGCACCGCCTCGGGACGCCTGCGTCCCCGCTCGGGCGGGCGCCTGCGCCGCCTGGTCAACATCTTCGCCAACCCGGAGATGCCCACGGTCGAGGACTACTACGAGCCGTGGACCTACGAGTACGACAAGCTGCTCTCGGCCCCCAAGGACTCCCCGGCCCTGCCGGTGGCGCGCGCCAAGAGCCAGCTGACCGGCGAGTACATGCCCACCATCAAGTGGGGTCCCAACTGGGACGACGACCTGGGCGGCTCCATGGAGACCCTCCAGCAGGACCCGATCATCGAGACCATGAGCACGAAGGTGCGCACCGACATCGAGTCGGCCTTCATGTTCTACCTGCCGCGCATCTGCGAGCACTGCCTCAACCCCACCTGCGTGTCCGCCTGCCCGTCGGGCGCCATGTACAAGCGCACCGAGGACGGCATCGTCCTGGTGGACCAGGACGCCTGCCGCGGCTGGCGCATGTGCGTGTCGGCCTGCCCCTACAAGAAGGTCTACTTCAACCACGCCACCGGCAAGGCCGAGAAGTGCACCCTGTGCTACCCGCGTCTGGAGGTCGGCGAGCCCACCGTGTGCTCGGAGACCTGCGTGGGCCGCCTGCGCTACCTGGGCGTGCTCCTCTACGACGCCGATCGTGTCTCGCAGGCCGCGGCCGTCAAGGACCCGCAGGACCTGTACATGGCGCAGCGCGAGATCCTCCTCAACCCCCACGACCCCGAGGTCGTGGCCGGGGCCCGCGCCGAGGGCGTGCCGGACAACTGGATCGAGGCGGCCCAGGCCTCCCCCATCTGGGACCTCATCGACACCTACGAGGTGGCCCTGCCCCTGCACCCCGAGTACCGCACCATGCCGATGGTCTGGTACATCCCGCCGCTCTCCCCGGTCGTCGACGAGGTGGCGGCCGCCGGCCTGGACGGCGAGAACTACAAGGTGCTGCTCACGGCCGTCTCCGACATGCGCATCCCGCTGGAGTACTTGGCGGGCCTGTTCACGGCCGGTGAGACCAACACGGTGGAGCTCGTGCTGCGACGCCTGGCCGCCATGCGCTCCCACATGCGCGACGTGCGCCTGGGCCGCGAGCCCGACCCGGCCATCGCCGCCGCCGTGGGCCTGGACGGGAAGAAGCTGGAGGCCATGTACCGTCTGCTGGCCATCGCCAAGTACGACGACCGCTACGTCATCCCCACCACCAAGCCCGAGGTCCCCCGCGGCATGGAGGCCATGGGCAACGACGTTAAGACCCTCCTGGGTGAGGGGGCGCCGGCCGGCTGCCACCCTGACGTCGCCTCCTTCCACGGTCAGGGCGGTGCCGGCGGCGTCAACAACGGCCCGGTGAGCCTGCCGCTGCCGACCGTGCGTCGCGAGCCGGTGCCAGCTGCCGGCCCGGGAATGCCGGAGGTCGGGATGCCTCAGCCGGTGGGTCAGGCTCAGGCGGCCGACGCTCCCTCACGGACCACGTCGACCGGTCCCGCGGTCGCGGCCCCCAGGGACCTCTGAGATGGTCTCCTTCGTCCGCGCTCCCCGAGTCCTCGAGGCGCCCCCCGAGGTGCCCCTGGACTCCTCTCAGCGAGCCATCGTGCACATGGCGGCCTCGCTGCTGCTGGACTACCCGGCCGAGGGCAGTCTGGAGACGCGTCTGAACGCCGTCGAGGCCGAGCTGGCCGCGCTGCCGCCGGAGGTGGCCGTCCTCCTGGAGGAGTTCATCGCTCAGGCCCGGCGCCGCGGTGAGCGCGCCATGGCCGAGCACTACGTGGAGGTCTTCGACCGGCGTCGGCGCTGCTGCCTGTACCTGACGTACTACACGGTGGGCGACACCCGGCACCGGGGCGCCGCGCTGCTGGCCTTCAAGCAGGCACTGGCGGCGGCCGGCTACGAGATGGCCGCCGACGAGCTGCCCGACTACCTGCCGGTGGTCCTCGAGCTGTCCGCGCGCAGCGGCGACGAGGTGGCCAGTGCGCTTCTGTCCTCCCACCGCGAGGGCATCGAGGTGCTTCGTAGCGCCCTGGCCGATGCCGCCTCCCCCTACGCGGGGCTGGTGGAGGCCGTCTCGATGACCCTGCCGCGGATCGACGAGGCCACCGCCGAGCGTGTGCGCGCCCTCGTGGCGGCCGGTCCGCCCACCGAGACCGTCGGTGTCACCGACACCCTGCCCTTCCCCACCGTTCCCGTGCGCAACCCGAGCCTGTCCGGTTCGCCCACTCTGCCGGATCCCGTACCGGTCGCCGGCCCTTCCCCCTCACAAGCAGCCAGGAGAGCATGACATGAGCCCGATTCAGCAGAACCTCCTGTGGGTGGCCCTGCCCTACGCCAGCCTGGTGCTGCTGGTGGCCGGCATGATCTGGCGGTGGCGCACCGACCAGTTCGGGTGGACCTCCCGCTCCTCGCAGTGGAACGAGTCCCGCATCCTGCGCCTGGCCTCGCCCCTGTTCCACCTGGGCTTCCTCATGGTGATGGGCGGTCACGTCGTCGGGCTCCTGGTACCCAAGGACGTCACCGAGATGCTGGGCGTCTCCCAGCACATGTACCACCTGGGCGCCACCTACTTGGGCACCTTCGCGGCCGTCATGACGATTCTGGGCCTGGCCGGGCTCATCTACCGGCGCGTCGTCATCAAGAGCGTGCGCCTGGCCACCACCCGCAACGACCTGGTCATGTACTGCTTCCTCATCGTCCCGGTCCTGCTGGGCTCGGCCGCCACGGTCCTCAACCAGCTCACCGACGCCCACGGCTACGACTACCGCGAGACGATCAGCCCCTGGCTGCGCTCGGTGCTGGTCCTCCAGCCGCGCCCCGAGCTCATGGTCGACGTGCCGGTCTCCTTCAAGCTCCACGTCATCGCGGGCTTCCTGCTCCTGGCGATCTGGCCCTTCACCCGCCTGGTCCACGCGGTCTCCGCGCCGGTGGGCTACGCGACCCGCCCCTACGTGGTCTACCGTTCACGCGAGGGGGCCACCTCCACCGCCCGGACCTCGCGCGGCTGGACCCCGGTACGCACTCAGGGCACCGGCAACCAAGGGCTCAACGACGTCACCCCGTCCCAGGGCGCCTGAACCGGCCTCCCCGACACCGATAAGGAGAACACATGGGGATCTCCCGCCGTGCAGCGATCGCCGCCGTCAGCCTGCTCTCCGCCGTCTCCCTGGCCGCCTGCGGCGGCTCCGCCTCCAACAGCTCCACCGGCGCCGCTTCGGGCGCCGCCTCCGCGAGCGCCTCGAGCGGCGAGGGGAAGGCCACCGGGAAGGTCACCGTCCTGGCCGCGGCCTCCCTCCAGGGGGCCTTCGAGGAGATCGAGAAGACCGTGGAGAAGGACAACCCCGGCCTGGACGTCACCTTCGACTTCCAGGGCTCCCAGGACCTGGTGTCCTCCCTGGCGGGCGGCAACAGTGCCGATGTCCTGGCCACGGCCAACAACTCCACGATGAAGACCGCCGCGGAGCAGAAGCTCGTCGGCGACCAGACCGAGTTCGCCACCAACGTCCTGACCCTCATCGTCCCCAAGGGCAACCCCAAGAAGATCACCGGGCTGGACTCATCGCTGGATGGCGCCAACCTGGTCATCTGCGCCCCCGAGGTGCCCTGCGGCGAGGCCACCCAGAAGCTCTCCAGCGCCCTGGGCGTCACCCTCAACCCTGCCTCCGAGGAGCAGAAGGTGACCGACGTGCGCGGCAAGGTCGAGTCCGGTGAGGCCGACGCCGGCATCGTCTACACCACCGACGCGGCGGCCGCCAAGGACAAGGCGGACAAGATCGACATCCCCGACGGCGGCGTCGTCAACCACTACCCGATCGCCCAGACCGCCAGCCCCGAGAACGCCGCCGGCGCCAAGGTCTTCATCGACGCCGTCACCGGCAAGACCGGCCAGGAGGTCCTTGCCAAGTACGGCTTCGGGAAGCCCGGTAGCGCCGCTGCCGGTGCGAGCGCCGGGGCGAGCTCCAGCGCAGGGGCCGGCACGGCAAGCAGCGCCGCCCCGTCCCAGGCCGCAACCGCCGGCGGGTCGGCCTCCCCGGAGGCGGACAAGCCCACCGCGGAGACGACTGCTCCGTGACTGCGGAAAGGTCGACTCGGTGACCTGGTAGAGATGGTCCTGTGAACTCGGCTTCCTCCTCCCCACAGCGGCCCGCCCGCGCCCTGATCCGGCGCGGGCGGGCCGCTCGCTCTCCCCTGCCGGTCCTCGTCACCGCGCTGGCCGTCCTGGGCGGCTGCGCGATCATCCTGCCCCTGGTGGGCATGGGGACACGCGTGTCCTGGGGACAGCTGCCCCAGCTACTGGCGACCCCGTCGGCGCAGGCCGCCCTGTGGCTGTCGATCCGCACCTGCCTGACCGCCACGGCGATCTGCGTGGTGCTCGGCGTACCCCTGGCACTGCTGCTGTCCCGCAGCTGGCCGGGAGTGCGGATCGCGCGGGTCCTCGCGGTGCTGCCGATGACGATGCCGCCGGTGGTGGCCGGTATCGCGCTGCTGTCCACGCTGGGAAACCGCGGGATCCTGGGGGCGCAGCTGCGGCAGTGGGGGCTGCCCATCGCGTTCTCGACGACCGCGGTGGTCATCGCCCAGGTCTTCGTCTCCATGCCGTTCCTGGTGGTCACCCTGGAGGCGGCGCTGCGCAGCCGCGACGAGCAGGCCGAGACGACCGCCCGGACTCTCGGGGCCGGGCCCTGGCGCGTCCTGGCACAGATCACGCTGCCGCTGGCGGCGCCGGCCCTCGCGCGCGGCACCGCGCTGGCCCTGGGACGGAGCCTGGGCGAGTTCGGGGCGACCATCGCCTTCGCCGGCTCCAAGGAGGGGGTCACCCGCACCATGCCGCTGGCCATCTACCTGGAGCGGGAGAAGGACACAGCGACGTCGTTGGCCCTGGCGGCCGTGCTCATCGGGCTGTCCTTCATCATTGTCGGGGCGACCAACGTCGACTGGGCCGGGGTGGCCGGCCGCCTGGTGACCGGCCGCAGGTTCTCGGAGCCCACGAACGAGCCCCGGGACTCCGACGCCGCCGCGCCAGGCGGGAACGACCGGCCTGTCCCACCAGCCGAGGACTCCGGGCGCGGCCAGGACCTGCAGGTCTCCTTCGAGATGGAGGCACGCGACGTCGTCGTCGACCTGGAGGTGAGGGCCGGGCGCACGACGGCGCTCGTGGGGCCCAACGGTTCGGGCAAGTCGACGGTCTGCTCCGTGGTGGCCGGCCTGCTGGACGCCGAGAACGGCCGCGTGGTGCTCGGTGGACGAGTCCTGGACGGCCCCGGTGACTTCGTTCGGGCAGGGCGTCGCCAGGTGGCACTGCTCAGCCAGGACCCGGGCGTCTTCACCCACATGTCGGTGCTGGGCAACGTGGTCTTCGCGCTGCGCTGCCAGGGGGCGAGCCGCGGCGAGGCGATCCGTCGGGCTCGGGCCGAGCTGGTCGCCGTCGGCGCCGAGCACCTGGCCTCCCGCTCGGGGGGCGCGCTCTCGGGCGGGCAGGCGGCCCGTGTGGCTCTGGCTCGGGCACTGGCGACGGGCCCGCGCCTGCTGGTCCTGGATGAGCCGATGTCCGCCCTGGACGTGACCGCCCGCCAGGAGATGCGCCGCCTGGTGTCGCGCCGATGCGTCGAGGAGGGGCTGACGCTGCTGCTGGTGACCCATGACGTCCTGGACCTGACAGCGCTGGCCGAGGACGTCGTCGTCCTGGACCGGGGCCGGGTGGTGGAGCAGGGGCCGACGGCGCGGGTCCTGTCCGCGCCACGTTCCGACTTTGTCGCCCGCCTGACGGGGACGGCCGTTCTCACGGGCGTCATCGACGGGGAGGCCGGCGCTCCGGGGCTGCGGCTGCCGTCGGGGCGGGTCGTTCATGGCCGCCCCCAGGACGACCCCACCGAGGCCGAGACGGCGGATCACAGCGCGGGTCTCTCGCCGGGGGCTCCTGGGGTTGCGCTGGTGCCGCCCGATGCCGTCGCCCTTTACCGGGAGGCGCCGCAGGGCAGTCCCCGCAACGTCCTGACCGGCCAGGTGACGGGACTGGAGCGCTCGGGAGCGCTGGTGAGTGTGCGTCTGGAGCTGGAGGAGGGGCAGCGCCTGTCGGCGGCGGTCACGGCGGGGGCCGTGGCCGAGCTCGGCATCGCCGAGGGCCGGGAGGTCTACTGCGTCATCAAGGCGGTGCAGGTGCGTGTTGTGGCCCAAAGGGGCTGAGGACTGCTCCGCCGAAATGTTGAGAGAAAAGCCGGATAGGGATGAGGAGGATGCCATGAGCACCGTCGACCGGAGCACCCACGATGGGGGCGGCGGATCGGTGATCGCTGACGAGCGTCTGCGGCCGCTCAGCCGGGATGAGCTGGAGCGCTATCACCGCAACGCGCTCGTGCCGCAGGTGGGGGTGGTCGGCCAGCAGCGCATCCGGGCCGCCCGGGTCCTGCTCATCGGCGCCGGTGGGCTCGGGGCGCCGGCCGCCCTGTACCTGGCGGCCGCCGGGGTGGGTGCGATCGGCCTCATTGATGACGACGACGTCGACGTGTCCAACCTGCAACGCCAGGTCATCCATACGAGTGCCGCCGTGGGCCGCCCCAAGGTGGACTCGGCAGCCGCGGCGATCAGGGCGCTCAACCCCGACGTCGAGGTCATCCCCCACCGGACTCGGTTGACCGCGGAGAACGCCCTGGGTCTGCTGGACGGGTGGGACGTGGTCATCGACGGCACCGACAACTTCCCCACTCGGTACCTGGTCAATGACGCGTCCGTCATGCTGGGGCTGCCGCTGGTGCACGGGGCGGTGCTGGGCTTCAACGGGCAGGTGGGGGTCTTCGACGCCCAGCGGGGTCCGTGCTACCGGTGCCTGCACCCGACGCCACCGCCCGCGGGTTCGGTGCCCTCCTGCGCGGAGGCCGGGGTGCTGGGGGTGCTCCCCGGGATCATCGGGACGATGCAGGCCGCCGAGGCGCTCAAACTGGTGATCGGCGGCGGGCAGCCGCTGATGGGGCGCCTGGCGATGCTCGATGCCTGGGGCGCGCGGCTGCGGGAGATTCCGGTGGCGAAGAACCCGGCCTGCCCGGTGTGCGGGGATGACCCGAGTATCACGGAGCTGTCGGCGCCGGCCGATTCCTGTGCACTCCCCCAGACTCCTGACGCTGATGCGCAGCCGTATGCACGGGCCTCCGGGGACGACTCCCATCGGCAACCTGCGGGTTCCACGTCCGGCTCCGTCGCATCTCCTCGGATTCAGGGGACCGGAGAGGCCCCGCTACCAGGGCCGGCGACCGTCTCCGCCGCCGAGCTGAGGGGGCTCCTGGAGAGCGCCGAGCCACCGGCGCTGCTGGACGTGCGCGAGGACGTCGAGGTGGCACTCGAACCGATGGCTGGCGCCCGGCATATCCCACTGCGCGAGGTGGTGGCGCGGATGGACGAGCTGGATGAGGATCGCCCGACCGTGGTCGTGTGCGCCGCCGGCGTGCGCTCGGCCCGGGCCATCGAGGCTCTGAGGGCAGCGGGCTACCCCGGCCGGCTCCTCAACCTCGAGGGCGGTATGAAGGCCTGGGCGGCTGGAGCGGCCGACTGACCGAAGCTCGTGAGCTGCAGGGATTGACGGATCTTTCCCTGTGTCTGACGGCGAGGGAGTACGGGACTTAGTGGCCTTGGGCTTCTTCGGCGTCGTCGGTGAGGTAGGAGGTGATGCGGACGAGGTCGTAGGGGGTGGAGGTCTCGGTGGTGGTGATGGTGCCTTCGATGGTGTGCCAGGTGGTGTCGCCTTGGGGGTGGTAGCGGGTGGTCCAGGTGGTGGTCAGGGTGGTGGTGACGGCTGTGGCGGTGTGCTGGTAGTGGTGGGTGACGGTCTGGTGGGGGTAGGGGTGGCCGGGGTCGGTGGTGGTTGTGGTGGTTCCGTCTCCCCAGCTCCAGGTGTAGGAGGTGGGGGTGAACTCGACGTCGATGGTGGTGCCCAGGATGGTGGTGGTCTGGTGGCGCGCGGTGGGGTTGGTGTAGACGATGAAGGCCTTGGAGATGACGACCTTCGGGCCGGGCGGTTGGCGGGTGATCCCTGAGCCCTGGGCGATGAGGGTGGCGGCCTCACGAGTCGTAATCGTGATGACTCTTGGCTCTGCGGGAGCTTCCGACTCGACCGCAGGTTCTGGCTCGGGCTCCGGCCTGCACACCGCATGCATCTTCTTGTTCTCATCTTGATAGGTTCTGCAATTGCGATGAGGCGTCGCCAGTTTGGTGTCGCTGTCCGAGTACTGCACCTCCGTCTCAGATGATGCAGGTGACTCGGGTTGTTCGGTGGCTGGAGGCTGAGATTGTGCCACAGTTTCGCGGCGTTCTCCATGAGTAACGACATGATTGTCGTCAGTCTCCGCCCTCCAGTTTACGGGCCCTCCAGAGTCCTGAGAAGTGTCCGGATTGCTCGCTGCGGTTGGCGACAGTGCTGTTGCGCAAACCATCGCTAACACAGTGACATGACGGCGAAAACTCATTTGTTCAATACCTCGACCCCACCGACCATCCAGCGAGTTCCGTTGTGTCGGATCGAGAAGTCCAGAACTTGATTCTCCTCAGGAGCGGAGATTATTGGATCGCTTCCCGCTCCAGGATGCGATACCACCTGTCCTTGATTGGCAGTGACATCTAGTTCGTTATAGTCATATCCCTCGATTTTCTCGTAGTACGTGGCGTTGACGAGTTCTTGGTCCCACTTGTCTGCCCATCCGCCGTTCTGGTGGAGCTTGGTGGCTCGGTCGATGACGGATTTGCAGAAGACGCAGCGATCGTCGCTCATGGCCTTGAGCTCGGTGGTGTTGCCGGTCATGTAGGCGTAGCGGTAGAGCTCGAGGAAGTACCACGCCGTCAGTGTCGCCCCCTCGCGTGTGGCGTCGTTCATCTGCTCCGGCTTCTCCGGTGCGGGTTGGGCCAGGGCGGCGTCGCGCTGGGCCTTGAGCTCGGGGGTCAGGGCGGCCTCGCGTGAGGCTGTCGCTGAGGCGTTGGCGTCGGCGATGCCCTTCTCGGCGCGGGCGACGGCCGCCGAGGCGCTGGCACTGGCGCTCACGCTCGCCTCCGCCTTGGCGTCCTTCAACGAGCAGGCCGTCATTCCCAGGGCCAGCACGCACACCGCCGCCAGCCCAGCGGCAGCCCGGCTCCGCTCAAGGCGGGAACCAGGCCAGCTACGATCGAATACTGATCGTTGCGCGCCCGCAGGCGCAGGGGGCCGTAGGGACGTACTCATCGCGGAAGCCTCCTCGCCACCGAAACAACTCCACCAAACCACCCGCCGAGCACTCCTGTCCGGCCGGGTGGCATATTGACTCTACCTGCGCAAACACGCCCACCACCAGAGCATCCTCGAAGCCTGTGGAAAACCCAGAACAGCACCCTGCAGGCCGGGCGACAACCTCAACCTCCCCTTACGGACGCAGGCACCCCAGCTCGATCGGCCGAGTTCGTGGCCTGGTCGTCAGGTGCGGCCTCAGCCGGTCTGCCCGACGCGACCGGAGGAGAACATGAGCAGCCAGACGAGGTAGAGCCCGCCCAGCGCCGCACTGACCAAGCCCACCGGGATCTGGAAGGGGCTGAGCAGCCGTTGCGCCAGAAAATCGGCCCCGCCCAGCAGCAGCGCCCCCACCGCCGCCGAGGTGATCATCGTGATCCCGGCCGACCGGCTCAACCGGCGCGCCAGCTGCGGTGCGGCCAGGGCGATAAACCCGATCGGCCCGGCCGTTGCCACGCAGATCGCCGCCAGCACGACGCCGTAGCCGAGCATCGCACCGCGCACTCTGCCGACCCGCAGTCCCAGGCTGGTCGCGGCGTCGTCGCCCATCTCCAGCAGGCCCGTGGGCCGCACGAGCCACACGACCTGGGACAGCAGCACCAGCGCGGCCAGAGCCAGGGGCCTGACCTGCCCCCAGGAGATCGCGTTGAAGGAGCCGTACTGCCAGGCCTTGGCCGCCTCGGCGCTGGGAAGACTGGCCTGGGAGATGAGGTAGCTGTTGGCCGCCGAGAGCATCTCGGATATGGCGACCCCGGTCAGGACCAGGTTGTCCCCACCCACGCCGCCGTGCCGCGAGACGAGCGCAACCGCCCCCGCGGTCACGAACCCTCCGACGACCGCACCCACCGAGACCTGGAGATCACTCGCCGACGCCGCCAGCAGGAGCATGAACAGCCCGCCGGTGGAGGCCCCGGTCGTGAACCCGACGATGTCGGGACTGCCCAGAGGATTTCGCGACAGGCTCTGGAACACGGCGCCCGACAGCGCCAGCATCGCCCCCACCAGCACCGCCGCGACCGCGCGCGGAAGCCGCTGGTTGAGGACGAAGAAGCGATCCATCTTGCTTCCTGCCCCCGTCAGCAGCGTGTGCAGCGCGTCGGCCGCGGAGATGTTGTAGGCACCGAACAGCACCGAGGCAACCACCACGGCCAGGGCCGCGGCCAGTGCCAGCACCGTCACCACGGCGACCCGCCGGTGGACGAGGAAGGGCCTCTGTCCTCCAACGCGATACCGCAGCTGGGAGGCCGGTGGTCCGAGACGCACCCCCTCGATCAACGACGGCGAGCCGTCGGCCGCTTCCCGAGCTCGCCTCATCGCCCTCTCACCCCCATGCGCTGAATGACCATGAGCAGCAGCACCGGACCACCGATGAACGCGGTCACGACGCCCGCCTCCATCTCACCGGAGTCCAGGATGACCCGCCCCAGGATGTCGGCGGCCAGCAGCAGGACCGGGCCGGCGACAACGGAGACCGCCAGCAGCTTTCGCTGATCGGCCCCCAGGGCCAGCCGCAGCACGTGCGGGACCACCAGCCCGACGAAGGAGATCGGCCCGACCGCCGCTGTCGACGCCCCGCACAGGAGGGTGATCGAGGTGAGCGCCAGGGCCCGGGCGCGCCTCGGGCTGACGCCGAGGGCCTTGGCCTGCTCCTCCCCCAGCGCCAGGGCGTTGAGCGTGAGCCCCGAGGCCAGGGCCATCACCAGTCCGACGACGAGGAAGGGCGCCACCCACACCAGCAACGCAGCATCCCGGTCCGCCAGCGAGCCCAGAACCCAGAAGCGGTAGGAGTCGAAAGTGACGGAGTCGTACATGGTGACGGTCCCAGTGATCGACCGCAGGCTCGCCCCCAGCGCCACCCCGGCCAGCACGAGCCTGGCGGGTCCGGCGTCGGCGCTGCGCACAGACATGAGGTGGACGAGGAAGGCGGCCAGGGCGGCCCCTGCGAAGGCGAACCAGAGGAAGTCGCCCACGTCAGTCAGCCCCAGCAGAGACATCGACAGGACCACCGACAGGGACGCCCCCGCATTGACGCCGAGGATGCCCGGCTCGGCCAGGGGGTTGCGGGTCAGCCCCTGCATGACGACCCCGGCCACGGCCAGCGCGGCGCCGACCATGACCGCCAGGACGGTCCGCGGCATCCGCAGCTGCCAGACGATGATCGAGGCCATCGTCCTCTCCCCCGGTACGAAGACGCTCGCCAGCTCCTCCAGCGTCAGGTTGCGCGACCCGACGGCCAGGCTCGTCAGGCACAGGAGGACGGTCAGTACCGCCAGGACAAGGACGACGACGCCCGTCGGAACTCTTGTGGCCGCACGCCCCGTCTCGGGTTGCGCCCGAAGGGCGATCTCTGCCACGTCCCCACCTTTTCCTCTGGATGATTCTTGATCAAAACGCCACGACTGAGGTTAGCCTAAGGCCATGACATCCCACTACAGCCGCCGCAGCGCTATCGCCTTCGCAGGACTGGCCACCGCCATCCCCGTCCTCGCTGCCTGCTCCAGCAAGAAGGCGGACTCCAACGCCTCCTCGTCAGCCAAGGTCAAGCCCACCTCGTCGGTGCCCACCGGCATGCCCGACGGCAAGGGCTCGGGCAAGGCCGACAACGTCTTCCCCCGCAAGGTCGTCCACTTCAAGGGCAGCACCGAGATCAAGAAGGCCCCCACCAAGGTCGTCATCCTGTCCACCGGTCAGCTCGACGTCGCCCTGACCCTGGGCGTCGTGCCGATCGGCTCGACCAAGGGCGATGGCGCCGCGACGGTCCCGGAGTACCTCAAGAAGGCCTTCCCCAAGCACGCCGACAAGCTGGGTGCCATCAAGGACGTCGGCTCGCGCAAGTCCCCCAGCGTCGAGGACATCGGCAACCTGTCCCCGGACCTCATCCTCGTCAACCAGGCCGGCAAGGACGACATCGACGCCCTCTACAAGTCCCTGTCCGAGGTGGCACCGACCGTCGTCACCCAGGGCAAGAGCGAGGCCTGGAAGCAGGACTTCCTGCTCATGGCCGACGCCCTGGGCAAGCCGGACACCGCCAAGAAGTGGATCGAGGCCTACGAGGCCGATGCCGCGAAGGCCGGCACAACCATCGAGGGCACCCCCACCGTCTCCCTGCTGCGCAAGACCAGCGACAAGCTCCGTATCTTCGGGGCGGTCTCGCTGGCGGGCTCGGTCCTGTCCGACATGGGCGTCGCCCGTCCCAGCACCCAGACCTTCACCGACAACGGCAACAAGGAGATCAGCTCCGAGACCCTGGCCGAGGCCGAGGCCGACTGGATCCTCTACGGGGCGCAGAAGACCCCGAAGGATGAGAAGGACAAGGACAAGAACAACACCGAGCTGACCGCCATGCCCCTGTGGGAGGGGCTCAAGGCCGTCAACGACAAGCACGCCGTGCGCGTCGACGACGACGCCTTCTTCCTCAACGCCGGCCCCACCGCGGCACGGCTCGTCATGACCACGGTCACGGACACGCTGCCGAAGAAGAAGTAGCTCGTGCCTGCTCCCGTCTCAACGGAGGCACCCGCGGACGCCCAGGCCCCCACCACGGGCCTGGGCGTCCGGGGCATCCACCTGGCCTACCATCCCGGTCACCCCGTCATTGAGGACCTGAGCACGGCCATCACCCCAGGCGCGGTGACGATGATCGTGGGTCCCAACGCCTGCGGGAAGTCCACGCTGCTGCGCGCCATGAGCCGGGTCCTCTCCCCGGGCACCGGCCAGGTGGTCCTCGACGGTCGCGATATCGCCACCCTGGCCCCCAAGAAGCTGGCCCGGCGGGTGGGCATGCTCGCCCAGTCCTCCATCGCGCCGCCCGGGATCACGGTCCACGAGCTGGTGGCGCGCGGGCGCTATCCGTATCAGTCGCTCCTGCACCAGTGGTCGGCCGACGACGACAAGGCCGTCACCGAGGCCATGGAACGCACCGACGTCGTCGGCCTGGCCAAGCGGCACGTGTCCTCCCTCTCCGGCGGGCAGCGCCAGCGGGTGTGGGTGGCCATGGCCCTGGCCCAGCGCACCGACATCCTCCTGCTCGACGAGCCGACCACCTACCTGGACCTGGCCCACCAGGTGGACCTCCTCGAGCTGTGCCGCGACCTGAACACCGAGCTGGGCACCACGATCGTGGCGGTGCTCCACGACCTCAACCAGGCCTGTCGTTACGGGGACGAGGTGATCGCCATGCGCGCCGGCAGCATCCTGGCCCATGGCCGTCCCGAGGAGGTCGTCACCGCCGAGATGGTCGAGGAGGTCTTCGGCCTGGCGGTCCAGGTCATCTCCGACCCGCTCACCGGGACCCCACTGGTTCTGCCCCTGCCGCGCCGGGCATGCGGGACGACGTCGGCCGGTGAGGCCGGGTAGGGACCGGAAGGGCCCGCAATCGGGCTTCGGCCGAGCGCGATCATCCGCGAGCGCCCGCGATCGTCACTGCCACTCGTCGGCACCGGTCTTCGCCCGCGCTCGCGCCGATTACGCCGTGCCCTCAAGCCGAGACCGATACTCCACGATCCCGCTGGGTGGCCCTGACAGAACCTGCCAGGCGGTGGACCCGCGTCGAGACGCGCGTTTAGTCTTCACATATCAACCTGCACTGATGTGAGGACATACCCGTGACTGCTTCTGCTCCTGCCCTGCCCACCACCATGCGTGGCGTCGTCATGCACGCCGCCGGTGACATCCGCGTCGAGGACCGTGAGGTCCCCCACGTCATCGAACCCACCGACGCCGTCATCAAGCTCGAGGCCGCCTGCGTGTGCGGCTCAGACCTGTGGCCCTACCGGGGCATCCAGCCCCTGGAGAAGGCACGGCCCATGGGCCACGAGTACGTGGGCACCGTCGTCGAGATCGGCGACAAGGTCAAGAACGTCAAGGTCGGTGACTTCGTCGTCGGCTCCTTCTGCCTGAGCGACAACACCTGCGAGATCTGTGAGGACGGCTACCAGTCGCGCTGCGCCAACGGCGGTTTCATCGGCGACACCCAGGCCGAGTACACGCGCGTGGCCCTGGCCGACGGAACCCTTGTCGTCGTCCCCGGCGGCAGGCCCGAGGACCCGGAGATCATCGCCTCGCTGCTGGCCGCCTCCGACGTCCTGGGCACCGGCTGGTTCGGGGCCGTGGCGGCCCAGGCCGGTCCCGGCAAGACCATCGCGGTGGTCGGTGACGGCGCCGTGGGACTGTCCGCGGTGCTGGCTGCCAAGGCCCTGGGCGCCGAGAGGGTCATCGCTTTCTCCCGCCACGAGGACCGGGCCGCCCTGGCCCGCGAGTTCGGCGCCGACGTCATCATCGCCGAGCGCGGTGACGAGGGCGCGGCGAAGGTCAAGGAGCTCACCGGCGGCTACGGCGCGCACGGCGTCGTCGAGGCCGTGGGCAACCAGACCTCGATGATGCAGGCCATCGCCTCCTGCCGCCCCGGCGGGCACCTGGGCTACGTGGGTGTGGCCCATGGCGTCTCTCTGCCCGGGGACCAGCTCTTCTTCGCCGAGATCAACATGCTGGGCGGCCCCGCCCCTGTGCGCCGCTTCCTGCCCGACCTCATCGACCGCATCCTCAAGCGCGAGATCAACCCCGGCAAGGTCTTCACCCTGCGCCTGTCCCTGGAGGAGGCCGCCGAGGCCTACAGGGCCATGGACGAGCGCCGCGCCATCAAGGTTCTCCTGGAGCCCTGATCCGGTCCGCACCCGCACGGCGCCCACGGTGCGTAGCATCTGGTGGGAGGGCACGACGTCGTTGACGTCTCCTCATCGACCGACGCACCGCCCGCCATCACCATCTGAAAGCAGGAGCGTTCATGAAGACCCTCGTTCTCGTCTTCCACCCCGACATGTCCGCCTCACGCGTCAACCGCCTCCTGGCGGCCAGGGCCGAGACCCTCGGTGACGACGTCACCGTGCGCTATATGTACGACACCTACCCGGACCAGAAGGTCGACGTCGCCGCCGAGCAGGCCGCCCTGGAGGCCGCCGACCGGGTCGTCCTCCAGTTCCCCATGTACTGGTACTCCACCCCAGCCCTGCTCAAGCAGTGGGAGGACGACGTGCTCCTCTACGGCTGGGCCTACGGCTCGACCGGCAACGCGCTGGCCGGCAAGGAGCTGCTGGTGGCCGTCAGCACCGGCGGAGCCGGTGACGCCTACAGCCGCGAGGCCTCCTACGGCTACACGATCACCGAGCTGCTGCGTCCGCTCCAGGCGACGGCGAACATGGTCCAGATGGCCTACCTCGAGCCCTTCACCACCACCGGGACCCTCACCATCACCGATGAGGCCCTGGCTCAGCGAGTCGAGGACTACGCGGCCACGCTGGCGAGCAAGGACCTGCCCGTCCTGGAGCCTCACGGCTGAGCGCGCCAGCACGTAGCTTCATATGCCCGAGGGCCCCGGACCGGCGAACCGGCCTGGGGCCCTCGGTGCGTCTCGCGTGAGTCTCAGTCGCCGTCGGCCAGGTCCTTGAAGTAGCGGGCCACCGGCCAGCGCTGGAAGCCGAGCCCCTCGTAGGTCGCGCGGGCCGGGGCATGTCCGTGGTCCCCGCCGGTCTCCACAATCACCATGGCCATCCCGGCGGCCCGGGCCCGCTCCATGGAGTGGTTCATGAGGGCCCGCCCGATTCCGCGGCGCTGGTAGTCGGGGTCGACGACGACAATGTAGACCTCCCCCATCCTGTCCTCGGGGTGCAGGCGGGTGCACACCCAGCCCACCGGTCGACCGTCGAGGACGGCGACGTCGACGCCGTCGGGCTCGCCGTCGAGGACCTCGGCAAGATCCGCGGCCTGCCGCTGCCGCCAGCCCTCGGGGTAGAAGGAGCGGTAGACGAAGGCGGGCACGTCCTGCTCCATGAGCGGGAACACCGGGGCCCAGGCGCGCAGGGACAGGTCCAGCAGCGCCTGGCGCTGCTGTGGCCGGTACGCGACGATCTCAACCATGCCGGAATCCTACGGCGCGCTCGGTGTCAACGCGCGGTCCCCGCCGGCGATCGCGCCGACGGGGACCCAACGGGCTCAGGGGCGAACAGCGCCTCAGCCGAAGATGTCGAGCATCGGAAGCTCGGCGGTCTGGAGGACCGCGGCGTAGTCCTGCGCGCGCCGGGCGATGGCCTCGTCGGTGATCTCCAGGGCGCCCACAGACAGGAAGGGCACGGCGTACTTGGTGCCGATGACTCGCGAGGTGCCCTGCATGGGGCGCAGGAACTCGTGGATGGTGTAGATGTGCGCGCCCTCGCGGCCGTAGGCGCTGCCGGCGCCGCCGACGCTGACGGCCAGGAGGAGCTCCTTGCCGTGCAGGGCGGTGCCGGTCGAGCCGTAGGCCCAGCCGAAGGTGAGGACGTCGTCGAGCCACTTCTTGAGCAGGGGCGGGCAGGAGAGCCAGTACATGGGGTACTGCAGGACGATGCGGTCGGCGCCCAGCAGGGCGGCCTGCTCGGTGGCCACGTCGATGTTGAAGTCGGGGTAGATGTCGTACATGTAGCGCACGGTGATGTTGCCGCCGAGCGACTCCGCCGTGGCCCCGAGGGCCTTGTTGACCCGCGACTCGGAGATGTTGGGGTGGAAGACGAGAACGAGAGTGTTCACGGAGGACTCCCTGGTGTCGTTGGGCTGTGATTCGGGGGATGGTCCCCGTGAGGCGCCGTCACTCCCGGCGCCGGAGGTGGACAGGACGCTGCTCAGGCCGGAGAAGCCGCCGATGATGACCTCCAGCTTGGGAGCCATCGCGCCGCGGTCCAGCCAGGACTCCTTGGGGCGGAAGGGGACGCGGTCGGCGTCGTCACCGCTGTGGAGATGGTGCGACCGATGCATACCCAGGGCGGCGCTCGAGCCGCCGAAGCGCTCGTCCCACATGCGGGTGGCGATGTCGATGCCGCGCTCGCTGCGGCCCGGCTGGCGCTCGGACTCGACCGTCTCGGCCATGGCTGCCGCCTGCTGGTGGGAGGTCAGGACCGTCGAGAGGGTGTAGTTGAGCGCCAGGTAGGCGTCCTCGGTGCGCAGGCCGCCCGAGACGAGGGCGTTGTGGGCACGCTTGGCCACGGACATGAAGGGCACATAGGCCCAGGCCAGGTCGATGAGCGTGTGGTCGAGGCCGGGGTTGGCGTCGAGCACGTCCCACAGCGAGTCGGAGAGCTGCCGCAGGTAGTCCTGCCAGCTCAGTCCGGTGGGCGGCAGCGTGACGTCGGCCGAGACGCGCTCCAGACAGGCCACGAGCAGGTCGTCGCGCGAGCTGACGGTGCGTCCCAGATCGGCTGTACTCACCCCCAGTCGACGCGCCACCTTGCCCATCGTGAACCGGTCTACGCCGAGCTCGAGAGCGGCTGTGACGACGTCGTCCCTGGTAAAACCGGCATTATGCTGCATAGAGCCTCCCGGGTTGGGTCATGCCCGTCAGCGTAACGAACCAGTAACAGGCAGCCAAATCGGATCCGCCTATCCGCGCGATGTTCGACGTCGTTTTTCCGCAATATGGCAGTAAAATATGGCGCGCCCCCTCATCCCGCCACCACCGCCCGAAATCTCAAGGTTTGATAACGACTCGGCGTGGTTCGACGGCGCCCGGTCGGTGGCGCGCCCGACGCCCCGGGGCGCACCCGAGCCCGCTCCCCCGCTACCGTGGTGCCATGAGCGAGACTCCCCGCCCACAACGCCCCGTCTTTCCGGAACCGCCCGCGGCACCCTCGCCGGCAGCGGCGTCGCCCGCCCCGACGGCGCCCCCGGCCAAGCAGCGGCGCTGGCGTGATGACCTGCACCTGGCGCACACGATCGCCAACAAGGTGGACAGCCTCACCCAGGCCCGTTTCGACGCCGGCAACTTCACCGTGGAGACCAAGTCGGACCTCACGCCGGTCACCGAGGCCGACCGGGAGGCCGAGCGCGTCATCCGTGAGCAGCTGGGGCGGGCGCGCGGACGCGACTCCGTTCTGGGCGAGGAGCTGCCCACCACCGGGCACTCCTCACGACAATGGGTCATCGACCCGATCGACGGGACCAAGAACTTCGTGCGGGGCGTGCCGGTGTGGGCCACGCTCATCGGCCTCATCGAGGACGGCCAGTGCGTCGTCGGGCTGGTCTCCGCCCCCGCGCTGGGGAGGCGCTGGTGGGCCGTGTCCGGCGGCGGAGCCTGGACCGGGCGGTCGCTGAGCTCGGCGCGGCGGATGTCGGTGTCCGGCGTCGACGACCTCACCCGGGCCTCGATGTCCTACTCCTCGCTGTCGGGGTGGGCCCAGGCCAAGCGGCTGCGCGGGATGCTGGGGCTCATGCAGTCGTGCTGGCGCACCCGCGCCTACGGGGACTTCTGGTCCTACATGCTTGTGGCTGAGGGCGCCGTGGACCTCGCGGCCGAGCCCGAGCTCGAGCTCTACGACATGGCCGCGCTCGTGCCCGTGGTCACCGAGGCGGGCGGGCGCTTCACCTCGCTCGACGGCGAGGCCGGACCCTTCGGGGGCAACGCGGTGGCCACGAACTCGCTGCTGCACGACGTCGCCCTGAGCCACCTGGGCGCCGAGACGGACTGAGTCGCCGCAGCCGGCCGAGCCTTCACCTCCCATCACTGGATCTCAGCACGCCCTGAAGTTATAAAAGATCTAAAAGATCTAAAACGCGCAAAAGTGGAGACGATCACGCATGGCCAACCCCTTCAAACCCACAGCGGGCGCAACGCCTCCCTTACTTGTTGGCCGCAACCGCGTCATCGAGGAGTTTCTGGAGAGCCTCGATGACGGCCCCGGAGCACCCGGACTCCTGGAGCTCATCACTGGCGCTCGGGGCGTCGGGAAGACCGTCATGCTCACCGCACTGGGAGACTCGGCACGAGAGCGCGGCTGGGTGGTCGTTGATGAGACCGCACGCGAGGGACTCATGGATCGCCTCGCCGCCGAATTCACTCGCCAGTTATCGCAGCTCGCCGGCAAGGAGCGCTCACGGTTGACCTCCTTGAGCCTAAGCACACCGCTCGGAGGCGGTAGCGCAACACTCGAGCACGCACCTGCTCCTGAGCCCTCCTGGCGGCAGAAGGCGCGAGCACTGACCCAGTGGCTCGCGGAGCACGGCACCGGCCTGCTGCTCACGATCGACGAAGTGCATGCCATTCCGCGCGAGGAACTGCGAGCCCTGTCCGCAGAGGTGCAGCACCTCATTCGCGAAGGGGCTCCCATCGGCCTGCTCATGGCAGGACTCCCCAAAGCCGTTGAGGAGCTCCTCAATGACGACATCACCACCTTCCTGCGTCGAGCCGAGCGGATAGAACTCGGTGAGGTGGCCATCGACGACGTCTGTGAGGCCCTGAAGTCGACCTTCGACACGGGCGCGAAGGCGTTGAGCAACGACCTGGCCCAGGAGTGCGCGAACGCGACCGGCGGTTACCCATTCATGATCCAGCTCGTGGGGTACCAGGTGTGGAAGCACAGTGGCGATGGCCCAGTGACCCAGCCAGCAGTCGCCGCAGGAACGACCGCTGCCCGACTGCGCCTCGGCAACCTGGTTCATGCTCCGGCACTACGCGACCTGTCCGACGTCGACCGCACCATGCTCGTGTGCATGGCCAAGGACGACGGCCCCTCACAGATCGCCGACATCGCCGAACGCATGGATCGCCCTGTCAACTACGTGTCGGTCTACCGCAACCGGCTACTCGCCGCCGGGATCATCAAGACCGCCGGCTACGGCAAGGTCGACTTCGCCGCCCCCTATCTGCGTGAGTACCTGCGCGAGCACGCAGCGCACCTCGTCATGGAGTGAGGCGCAGCCGCAGCCGACCACCCGCAGCCACACGCCGGGATCACACGGGCTGGACTTGCTACGCATCCAACGTTATAAAAGGGACACAAACTGATACGCGGCCGTAGAACTGGGCCTTTGACCCGGCGTCGCCGCGCGGCTGAACCGCCACCGCTGCGGCGGGTACCACAGTTACCCGGCCGTTTCCCCACCTCGTGCGCCGGTAACCTGCCGTGAGTCCACCATCCGTCCACCCCAGGAGTCCCTTTGAACTGGCTGCACGCCGTCCTCCTCGGCATCGTCGAGGGCATCACCGAGTTCCTGCCGGTGTCCTCCACCGGGCACCTCAACATTGTCGAGAAGCTGCTCGGCTACGAGATCAACTCCGCGGGCATGACCGCCTTCACCGCCGTCATCCAGGTGGGTGCGATCCTCGCCGCCATCATCTACTTCTGGGCCGACATCGTCCGGATCATCACCGCCTGGTTCAGGGGCATCAAAGCCCGGTTCAAGGGCCTGGACAACCAGCAGGCCCGCCAGGACCCCGACTACACGCTCGGTTGGGGCATCGTCCTGGGCTCGATCCCGGTGGCGGCCGTCGGGCTGCTGTTCAAGGACTTCATCGAGGGACCGGTCCGCTCCCTGTGGGTGATCGCCGGTGCCCTCATCGTGTGGTCGGCGGCCATGTGGATGGCCGACCGCCAGCAGAACTTCACCAAGGGTATGAAGGACGTGACCGTCAAGGACGCCCTCATCATCGGTGCGTTCCAGGCCCTCTCCCCGGTCTTCCCCGGCATCTCCCGCTCCGGGGCGACGATCTCCGCCGGCCTCTTCCTCAAGTTCGACCGGGTGACGGCCACGCGCCTGTCCTTCTACATGGGCATCCCGTCCCTGGTCGCGGCCGGGCTGCTGGAGGCTGCAACCGAGGCCGGCACCATCAGCAATACCGTGGGCTGGACGCCCACCATTATCGCGACCGTCGTCTCCGGCATCGTCGCCTACGCGACCATCGCCTGGCTGCTGCGCTTCGTGTCCTCCAACAAGTTCACGTCCTTCCTCGTCTACCGCGTACTGCTGGGCCTGGTCATCATCGCTCTGGTCTCCGCCGGCACCATCGCCGCCTGACGGATTCCTCTTCACCGGCATCGACATTTCTCGCGTGGATGTTATGTCTCTGGAGCTTGAGGTTTTCTCACCAGAAGCCTTTGTGGAGGGTGAGGATGACCAGTACCAGCCCCTGTGTAGCCCTTGTCTGCCAGGGTGGGCAACCCCAGTGAGGCCGCCTTGGTTAGGACCAGGAACTCGCGATCAACCTCGTTAGGTGTGCGATATCCTAGGTTCGCGATCACCTTCGCCGGACGGTTCGAGAGAACTACTCACTCAAAACCGCCGGATCCTCACACGCCACTTAACGGTCAGAATCGCGTGTATGTTGACTTGCATCGAAAATCTCGGGGTATACTGGCATCATGTCGTCGAGGGATGCTGATCTAGACCGACCGAGCTGGATGCGTCTGTGCGCGTGGAGCGCATTTTTTTCCACCCTACCGTCAGGCATCTGGCGCGTGCTCATGATTGTTGGATTCATGCCTGGAACGGCCGATTTTCGCGCCTTCCAGCTTGCTGGCGAACCCGCACTCGGATACGTCTACGTCTTTGGGTTGAGCATAGTGCAGGTGACGTGCGGTTATCTGGCCGTAGGACTCATACGGCCATGGAGTGAGCGCCTCGGGCAGTGGCGCATACCCGCCAGGCTGCCAGCGGTCCTCGGCGCTGTTGGCTCACTGGCTTTGATTTGGATCTTCAATGTGCAGATGGTCGCGAACGTCGCGTTTGGACACCGACCCGACGCTGGCCTGATCCATAACTGGGCACTGGCTGTCATGCTGTGGTGCTACCTGCCTATTCTACTCTGGGGGCCGATGACGCTGGTAACGGTATGGGGCTACTGGCAGTGTCGGGTACATGAAAATAGTGACTCTCGGGGTGAGAGTGGAGTGAAATAGATTTTTTGGACATTGAGGCTTATTCAGTGGTAAAGGAAGTGTAGGCCGATGATGGCTGTGATGGTGGTGACGAATGTGTCGAGTGGTCGCCTGTAGTCGGTGTGGCGGATGCGCCGGTTCTTGAGGCGAACGATGGCTTGTTCCACGGGCCATCAAATTTGATTGATTCGGGTATTGCGGTTTTCTCACTGGAGGTGGGTGCTCGTGGTCTGAGCGCTGAGACGGCGGGAAAAGGTGGATAGGGCCGAGGTGGGGTGTGTCGGAGCGGGGTGCACGCGGAGCCGTGCGTCAGAGTTGTTTTTGACCAAAAAAAACTGCCCGTAAGGGAAGTTCCGCGTGCTGTCCTACCGTGCCACTCTCGACTTACCCATCGCTACTGTGCGTATCGTCAGCGGCTGATTGATCGCCTACCGCCGCGCCCAGGACATCCACCCGCATCAGAGGGCGGCCACGACCTGGGGCCAGGCCATCCTGGTGCTAACGTGGCTCAAGGACGGCGCCGAGGAGGTCGGTGACTGACCACAACAAGCCGTCGTCATTGATATCGGTGGGCTGTGAGACAGTATCCGCATGCGGATCCTCCACACCTCCGACTGGCACCTGGGGGCGCACCTTCCACGGGCGCGTGCTCGATGACACGACCCCCCTTCGGTGACCATCTCGTCGAGGTCGTCGCCGAGTCAGTCAATGCCGTAAGAATTCTGTTTCAGCACTGCTGACCGCTTGTACGATAGCGGCATGGCCGATCCCATCTCCCTCGCTGTTCTGTCTGCCAGCATCGCCGGGCTGCTCATGCGCGGAGCCGCTGTGGCCGTTGATCCTTCGTGGGGCAGCGCGGCGTCACTGCCAAGCGATGCC
>NZ_MSRR01000028.1 GCF_001956585.1 Actinomyces naeslundii
ACGGAAAAAGGGGAGGGCGCCTCCCCGGTGGGAGGCGCCCTTCAGATGCTCACTGCTGCGGTGGCCTCAGATCGAGGCGACGCGCTTGGCGAGCTTGGACTTGCGGTTGGCGGCCTGGTTCTTGTGGATGACACCCTTGGAGACGGCCTTGTCCAGCTTGCGGGAGGCGGCCTTGAGGTGCTCGAGCGCGGCGTCCTTGTCACCGGCCTCGACGGCCTCGCGCACGCGGCGCACGTAGGTCTTGAGCTCGGACTTGACGGACTTGTTGCGCAGGCGGGCCTTCTCATTGGTCTTAATGCGCTTGATCTGGGACTTGATGTTCGCCACGGTGAAACTTTCTCGCGTCTGATTGGTCGATGGCCGGAGAGAGGGTTCGCGCCACGGGCTGACATGAGGTGGTGGGGCACCTGGCTGACCCGGTCGCCGGACCCCGCAGCCGGCCAGGCCAGAGGTCCAGTAGGCGACTGTATCATTCAGGATCCCCGTGTCCCCAGGCGTGAAACGGGGTGCAGGCGTGAGGTGTATCGCCCCATGACCCGCTGCGCTCGGGCTGCGCTGTGCAGGCGCTCAGGAGTGGTGGTGGCGCAGGGCGGCCACGACGCCGTCGAAGACCTCCCGGTTCATCGTGGCCCCCTCGCGTCGCACCGAGGCCGGCTCCACCAGGAGCAGGCGGTCCAGGCGCACCTCGCTGGGGCGGCCCTGGCGGTCCCAGTCGCCAGTGCCGACGTCGTGCCAGAAACGGCCCCAGCGCGCCTCCTGGGCGGCATCGCGGTCGTGGTCCTTGCTCGTCATCTGGGCCACGACCAGGCGAGTCTCATGACGTGCCAGGACCAGGACCGGCCGGTCCTTGCCCTGAGCGGGATCCTCCTCGAAGGGAACCCAGGCCCACACCACCTCACCGGGGTCGGCGTCGCCGTCGGGGTCGGGGGAGTAGCCGAAGGCGGGCAGCCCCAAGGTGGAGACGTCGTAGACGCTGACGCCTCGCGACGAGGGGGCCGCCGCTCTCGTCGAGGAGCCGTTGTCGTGGGAGCGGGGATGAGGCGGGGTCGGCTTCGTCGTCGATGACGGCTTGGGATCGCGAGCCCGCGCGGGCGCGGCGGAACCGGAAGCCGTGCTGCCGGAGGTGCCTGACGGCGCGGAAGGCTTCTGAGTGAGGGCGTCGGAGGCGGCACGCCCGAGCAGGGTGAGGATCCGGTTGAGAAGGCTGGCCATGGGCGTCACCCTACCGTCGGACGTGATGGCGGTTCATAGACGACTCGGCGGTCCTCTCCCAGGTGTGGTGAGAGGACCGCCGGTGATGGCGCCAGTGACCGCGACCGTGCGGCGCGCCCGGAGGCTCGCCTTGGTGAGGTGCTAGTTCCCTGTGCGTGTCACGGGGGTACAGATCGTGTGGGTCCCGGCCTCGGTACCGCCCTCACTGCCGGCGAGGTCGATTCGGGTGGTCAGTCCCTTGGAGGGGTCTTTGGGATCGCAGGTGCCCAGGGACTTCCAGGTCTCCGCGGTGACCGCCTCGGCGTTGACCTGGTAGGTGCTGGTGAAGGTCATCGTGGTTGACGAGTGGGCGTTCAGGGAGTCACCGGTGCGCAATGACAAGGAGCCGTCATCCTGGATGGCGTAGCTGTCCGGGCCGACCCACCACGGGGTACCGGTACCTGTCACGCTCTTGAGGGAGAAGCCGGCCGGAACCCCGGGCCGCAGGACGATATCGGAGCTGGATCCGTTGGCGTCGGTGGTGTTGGTGAAGGTGACGGTGTAGCCGACCTCGACCTCGTAGGTGCCGGTGGGGGCGGCCTCGACCAGGAGATCCGTGGGATGAGTCTCCACCTCAATCACCGGCCGGTGGTTGACGTAGTCGCTGGAGAAGGTCTGGTTGCCGGTGGTGAGTGCGGCCTTGACCCGGTTGCGTCCCACGACGCCGGTCAGGTCCACCTGGCAGGTGATGTCCTTGCCCTGGGGGACCTTCGCTGTACCGCTGGAGACGGTGAGGTTCTCGGCCGGTCCCGTGGCGGAGACGACCTTGCCTCCGAAGGCGGTCAGGTCGCAGGTCAGGGTGCCCACCTGGGCCTGTCCCTTGGTCCGGCCGGCGGAGATGGTGAAGTCGGACAGGGGCGTGGTGGAGTCGTTCCTCGCCGTCATGGTGAAACGGGAAGTGTCCTTGGCGGCGCCGTCGACCCTGACGTCCTCGACGGACACGGTGGCGTGAGCCTCGCTGGCAGCGGGCTTGTGCGCGCTGACAGTGGGCCGAAGAATCGCGTTGCGTGTGGAGACCTCGATGGTGGGGGTGAAACGGTAGCTGCGCGCGTCCGCGCCGGGAGCCGCCACCGTGGTCCCCAGATCCAGGTCGAGGTAGCTGCTCTTGTCCCATTGGGTGTAGAAGTTGATCTCATAGGTCAGCTTCAGGTGCTCAGGAGTGCAGGAAACGGCTTTGACCGAGCCGATGGGCTCACCCAGCAGTGGGTTGTACAGCTCAGAGATGGAACTCAGCTCGGAGTCCACGATCAAGGCCGGGGGCTCACCCTCGCCCTTGTCGATGTAGAAGGAGCTCGTCCCGGCCACCTCGTCACCGTTCTGGGAGGGGCAGGTCCAGGTCCACTGGCCCGGCACGGAGTCGGCCTCAATGGTGACGTCCGTGGCGCTCTTCGGGGCAATAGCTGATGGGATGCGGACCTTCCAGCTCAGGCAGCCCTCGGCATTGCCGGAGCCATGGCAGCCGGCACCGGCCGTGTGGTAGAGCCCCTCCACGGTGATGTCGGTATCAGCGGAGGCCGGGGCTGCGACGGCTGCGGCGGCAAGCAGGGGAAGAGCCAGGGCAATGCGCAGGAGGCGCCGCCAGGGAAGAGCGGGTGGGGAGGATGGGAAGTGCATGAGCACGCCTTTCGGTGAGGTGAATGGAGTAAGGAACGAATTGCGTCTTCAACGGACTGCTTCTTACTGAATGGGATTCCCGTTGTGGGAGACAGCCATATGAAGGTCGGATAGGTGAAATACTCACCTATCCGACCTTCAACCAGCCAGGTTGACCGGCCTGAGCTCGTGCTCAGTTCTTCGTGCGCGTCACGGTGGTGCAGGTCGAGTAGGTGCCGGGCTCAACCCCATCGCTGCCGACGACGTCGATCTGGGTGGTCAGTCCCTTGGAGGGGTCTTTGGGATCGCAGGTACCCAGGGCCTTCCAGGTGTCCTCGGTGACCGCCTCGGCGTTGACCTCGTAGAAGGTGGTGAAGGTCATCGTGGTTGATGAGTTGGCGTGCAGGGTGTCTTCCGTGGACAGCGGCACGGAGCCATCCGGTTGGATCGCGTAGTCGTCCATGCTGATCCACCACGGGACACCGCTGCCCCACACGTACTTGAGGGTGAAGCCGGCGGGGACCCGGGGGTGCAAAACGATATTGGAGGTCTGTCCGTCGGCGTCGGTGTTATTGGTGAAGGTGACGCTGTAGCCGACCTCGACCTCATAGGTGCCGGTGGGGTCGGCCTCAACGCCGCGATCAGTGGGCTGGACCTTCACCTCGCTGATGGGGTGGTCCTTGGTGTAGTCGCTGGAGAAGGTCTGTCCGTCGGTGGTGAGTGCGGCCTTGAAAGTGTTACGTCCCACGACGCCGCTGAGGTCCACCTGGCAGGTGATGTCCTTGCCCTGGGGGACCTTCGCTGTACCGCTGGAGACGGTGAGGTTCTCGGCCGGTCCCGTGGCGGAGACGACCTTGCCTCCGAAGGCGGTCAGGTCGCAGGTCAGGGCGGTCACCTGGGCCTGTCCCCTGGACCGGCTGGCGGAGATGGTGAAGTCGGACAGGGGTGTGGCCGAGTCGTTCCTCGCTGTCATGGTGAAGCGGGAGGCGTCCTTGGCGGCGCCGTCGACCCTGACGTCCTCGACCGACACGGTGGCGTGAGCCGCGCTGGCAGCCGGCTTCTGAGCCGTAGCGGTGGGCGTGAGAACCAGGCTGGCCGCGGAGGTCGTGATCTTCGGGCTGAAGGTATAGCTGCGTGCGTCTGCGCCGGGAGCCACCACCGTGGTCCCCAGGTCCAGGTCGAGATAGGAGCTCTGGTCCCAGGCGGCGTCGAAGTTGACCTCATAGGTCAGGCTCAGGTGCTCAGGGGTGCAGGAAACCGCTGTGACCGAGCCGGCGCTGTCCCCCTTCTGGTTGTAGTACAGGTGGTCGAAGAAGCCCAGGCCGGAATCGGCCAGCTTCGATGCGGGCTCGTCCTTGCCCTTGTCGATGTAGAAGGCGCTGGTCCCGGCTACCCTGTCGCCGTCCGGGGAGGGGCAGGACCAGGTCCACTGACCCGGCACGGAGTCGGCCTCAATGGTGACGGTGGTGGATGAGTTCGGGGCGACGGTCGAGGGGACGCGCACACCCCAGCTCAGGCAGCCGTCGGCACTGTCGGAGCCGTGGCATCCGGCGCCGGCCGGGTGGTAGCGCCCCTCCACGGTGATACCGGTGTCCGGGGTGGCGGTCGGGACGGCTGCGCTCACCGGAGCGGCAACGGCGCCGACGGTGAGCAGGGGAAGAGCGATGGCGACGCCCAGGAGGCGTTGCCGCAGCCCAGCGGGAAGAGAAGGTGGGGTGTGCACGAGCACGCCTTTCTCCGAGGGGATCGGGATGGGAACCAATTGCCTCATTAATATATCGTCAAGAAGGACATTATCAAAAGGTTGGAATACTCCCTACATGCGACCTTTTCCCCGTTAGGAATGGCGAAGACGAAGGTCGGGTAGGCGACGACTTTCGCCTACCCGACCTTCGTCCAGTCGGATCGACCGACCGATATTCCTGGTCAGCTCTTCGTGCGCGTCACGGTGGTGCAGGTCGAGTGGGTCCCGGCCTCGATGCCGGCGTAGCTGCCGGCGATGTCGATCCGGGTGGTCAGTCCCTGGGAGGAGTCCTGGGGGTTGCAGGTGCCCAGGGCCTTCCAGCCCTCCTCGGTGATGGCGTCGGCGTTGACCGTATAGGTGTTCGTGAAGGTCATCGTGGTGGAAGAGTTGGCGTACAGGGCATCGCCCGTGGACAGCGGCACGGAGCCATCCGGTCGGATCGCATAGTCGTCCTCGTGGATCCACCAGGGGGTACCAGTACCTGTCACGTTCTTGAGTGTGAAGCCGGCGGGGACCTGTGGTCGCAGGACGATATCGGAGCCGGATCCGTCGGCGTCGGTGGTGTTGGTGAAGGTGACGGTGTAGTCGATCTTGACGTCGTAGGTGCCGGTGGGGGCTGCCTCGACGTTGCTCTGCGCACCCTTGACCGAGACCTCTCCCACTGGGCGGTCGTTGATGTAGTCGCTGGAGAAGCTCTGGTCGCCGGTGGTGAGGGCGGCCTTGAAGGTATTGCGTCCGACGACGCCGGTCAGGTCCACCTGGCAGGTGATCTCCTTGCCCTCGGGCACCTTCGCTTTGCCACTGGAGACCTTAAGGCTCTCGGCCGGGCCCTTGGCGGAGACGACCTCGCCGCCGAAGGCGGTCAGGTCGCAGGTCAGGGCGGTCGCCGAGGCCTGCCCCCTGCTGCGCGAGACGTCGATGGTGAAGTCGGACAGAGGAGTGGTCGAGTCGTTCTTCGCCTTCATGGTGAAGCGCCCGGCGTCCTTGGCGGCGCCATCGATCGTGACCTTCTCGGTGGTGACGGTGGCGTGAGGGGTACTGGCGGCAGGCTTCTGCGCCGTGGCGGTGGGGGTCTGCGGCGTGCCATCAACCGAGGTCGTGATCTTCGGGCTGAAGGTGTAGGAACGCGCGTCCACACCGGGGGCTGCGACTGTCGTCCCAATGCTCAGGTCCAGGTAGGAGCCCTCTTCCCGGACCAGTGAATCGATCTTGTAGGTCAGGCTGAGGTGCTCGGGTGTGCAGTCCACGTTGGTGGGAAATCCAGCGCTCAAGCCGTGCTTGTCGTAAACGAGCTGGTCGGCTACTCCAAGGTCGGAGGAGGCCAGCTGTTTGAGCTCTCCGTTGGCGGAGTGGTTGAAGAACGCCGCCGTGCCGGCGACACGGCTCGTCGAGGGGCAGGTCCAGGTCCACTGGCCCGGCACGGAATCAGCCTCGACAGTGACGGTGAGCTCCTGTTTGGGCGCGATGGTGGACGGGACTCGCAGGCCCCAGCTGAGGCACTCGGCGGAATTCTCCTTGCCGTGGCAGCCCGAACCGCCGGGGTTATAGCTTCCGGACACGGTGATTCCGCTGTCCGTCGGAGCCTGAGGCGCCGGCTCCGCCTGAGCCGGGGAGGTGATGAGGCCGGCGACCAGGAGTGGAAGGGCCATGGCGACGCCGAGCAGGCGCCGCCATGGCCGTGAGGGATGGGAACGTAAAATACTCATGAGCATGCCTTTCTCCGAGGTTATCGGCTGAGGTGGGTTGTCTCATCAACATATAGATGAGTTGGTCGATATTGGATGTGTATTATTCCCCTCCAATCGGGTCGTCTGGAGTTGGATGAGAGTGGGGCGCCCATAACGACAGAGGTCGGGCGCGCGAAGGTTTTGAAGCGCCCGACCTCTGTCATTCCGTTTTCCGTGGCTCTAACGGGGCACTGCGTTCTCAGCAGGCTTCTTCACAGTTGCTGTGATCTTCTGAGGTGTGTTGTCTGCGGAGGTCGTGACAGTCGGCGAGAAGGAGTAGGTGTACTCGCCGGACCCTGGGGTCGTCGTAGTCGTTCCAAAGCTCAGGTCGAGGTATGAGCCTCCGGAGCGCACCAGGTGATCGATCTTGTAGGTGATGCTCAGATGCTCCGGGGTGCACGTGACGGCCTCGACCTGTCCGGCGCTGTCTCCGTATACGCCGTAATGAAGCTTTGCGGAGGACTTGAGGCTGGACTCGCTCAGCTTGTTGCTCGGGGAGTCGTAGAACGCTGCCGTGCCGGCGATCCGGTCGCTCGCGAGGCAGTTCCACGCCCACCGGCCGGGGGTGGAGTCGGCCTCGATGGTCACGGTGAGGTCCTTCTTCGGTGTGATGGTGGACGGGACTCGCAGGCCCCAGCTGAGGCAGTCGGCGCTGGTGCCCGAGCCCTGGCATCCGGCGCCGCTCGAGTTGTAGATCCCGGAGGCGATGATGCTCTCGGGGGCGGGGGCGGCCTGCGCTGGTGAGGCGAGCAGGCCGGCGACGAGTAGGGGCAGGGCTGCGGTGACGCCGGCAAGGCGTTGCCATGAGCGCGTGGAATGGGTGCGTAGTAAGCGCATCGGTCTGCCTTTCTCTGGGGTGGCCGGGTGGGTGCCGGGTGGATATGGACTGTCCGACCAACATATAGTCCGAACAGTCAATATCGAAGGGGGATTGTTCCCCGTGGAGTTCTATCCCCGGCGAGCAGGACACCGACGACGAGGGTCGGTGACACAGGTGCTTCCGTGTCACCGACCCTCTGCTGTCCCGGACGGCCTGCTGATGTCGGCCGTCAGTGCTGACGCGTGGCCTCCTTCATGGTGGCGGTGAAGGCGACGAGATCGCTGCGCAGCGCCCCGAGCGCGTAGTGGCGCCGCTCCTCATTGCCGCTCCCGTCGCTGCTGGCGGAGGCGGTGGCCACGATCTCGGGGGCGTAGCGCTCAACGATCTTGACCGTGGCCGAGCCGCTGATCGCGCCGTCGGCGCCCGCGGCGATGGCCTCGGAGACCTGCTCAGGCGTGGAGATGCCGAAGCCCAGCATGACGGGAGCGGCGGCGTCGGCTCGCAGGCGCTCCACCGACTCGGCGAGCCCCACCGTGGACGAGGCTCTCTCGGTGCCGGTCACGCCCACCCGGGAGACGGCGTAGACGTAGCCGCGTGAGGCGGCCGCGACCGCGTCCAGGGTCTCGGTGGCGGCCGACGGCGGGGCGATGTAGACGGCGTCGATGCCGGCCTCCTCGGCGGCGCGGCTGAAGAGCGCCGACTCGCGGATCGGTACGTCGGGCAGCAGCACTGAGTCGATGCCGGCCTGAGCGCATTCGGTGTAGAAGCGCTCCAGGCCCATCGCGAAGGGGACGTTGCCGTAGATGAGCATGCCGATGGGCGTCTGCGGATGGCGCCGGCGCACCCGCGTGACCACCTCCAGGCAGTCGCGGAAGCCGGCCCCGGCGGCCAGGGCCCTCACGTGCGCCTTCTGGATCGTGGGCCCGTCAGCGACCGGGTCGGTGAAGGGCACGCCCAATTCCAGGGCGTCGGCCCCGCCGGCGATGAGGGCCTCAATGACGGCCTCGCTGGTGGCCGGGTCGGGGTCGCCGACCATGACGAAGGGGACGAAGGCGCCCTCACCGCGCTCCTTGAGAGCGGCGAACATCGCGGGGTAGCGGCTCATGTCAGAACTCCTCGTCCGGGCCGGTGCTCGTGCCTGCGTTCAGGCCGGCGTACTCAGTGCGCTTGCCCATCTGCTCCACCATGCGTGCGGCCCGGGCGACGGCACCGTCGGTGGAGAACGAGCCTCCCAGTCGCGCCCGCACCTGATCAAGGTCCTTGTCCCCGCGACCCGACAGGCACACCAGCAGGATCGGGGACTCCTCGCCATCGGGCACCTCCCGGGCCATGGCCAGGGCCTGGGCCAGGGCGTGGGCCGACTCCACGGCCGGGATGATCCCCTCGTGGCGCGAGAGCAGCCGGAAGGCCTCGATCGCGTCGTCATCGCCGATGCCGACGTAGCGGGCCCTGCCGGTGTCCGACAGCCAGGCGTGCTCGGGTCCCACACCCGGGTAGTCCAGACCCGCCGAGACGGAGAAGGACTCCTCGACCTGTCCCTCGGAGGTGCGCATGAGGTAGCTGCGGGCCCCGTGAAGGATGCCCACCAGCCCCTTGTTGATGGGGGCGCCGTGGCGGGGCGTGTCCAGCCCCTCACCGGCGGGCTCGACGCCGATCAGCTCGACGCCGGGGTCATCGATGAAGTCCGCGAACATGCCGATGGCGTTGGAGCCCCCACCCACGCAGGCGATGACCGAGTTCGGCAGACGCCCTGTCAGCCCCAGGACCTGGGCGCGGGCCTCACGGGAGATGACCCGGTGGTACTCGCGCACGATCGTGGGGAAGGGGTGGGGGCCGGCGGCCGTGCCCAGAAGGTAGTGGGTGTCGGCGAAGGAGGCGGTCCAGTCGCGCAGCGCCTCGTTGACGGCGTCCTTGAGCGTGCCGGCGCCGCTGTCCACCGGCACCACCGTGGCGCCCATGAGCTCCATGCGCTCCACGTTGGAGGCCTGGCGCACGACGTCGGTGGCCCCCATGTAGATGGTGCAGTCCAGTCCCAGCAGGGCGCAGACCATGGCGGTGGCCGTCCCGTGCTGGCCGGCACCGGTCTCGGCGATGATGCGCTGCTTGCCCATCCGCTTGGCCAGCAGGGCCTGGCCCAGGACCTGGTTGCCCTTGTGAGCGCCGCCGTGGACCAGGTCCTCGCGCTTGAGCAGGATGCGGGCGTTGCCCTCCAGCGGCAGGTTGCGCAGCTCGGTGACGGTTGTGGGGCGGCCCAGGTAACGGGTCATGAGCGTGTCCAGCTCGGCGGCGAAGGCGGGGTCCGCCTGGGCGTCGATGAAGGCGTCCTCGAGCTGGTCCAGGGCCGGGATGAGCAGCTCGGGCACGAACTGTCCACCGTAGGGTCCGAAGAAGGCGGGCAGGCGCGGGTGGTGTCCCTCCCTGCCGCCCTCGTCCGGCTCCCGGCCCGACGACGATGCTCCCTCCCCGTCCGGCTGAGGCAGTGGCACCGCGGTGGCCAGGTCCCTGGCGGACTCGCCCGGGTCCGGGGCACCGGACAGGGACGAGCCCACCAGGAGGGCGTCCACCAGTCCGGACAGGCGCCGTACGTCGTCGGACGTGCTGACCCCCGACTCGCCGATGAGGACCACCCCGGCCGGGGCCAGCGGGGCCAGCTCCTCAGTGCGAGCCAGATCCGTGGCCAGCGTGCGCAGGTCGCGGTTGTTGATGCCGATGACCTCGGCGCCCAGCGCCGCTGCCCGGTGCATCTCCTCAGGGGTCGAGACCTCCGTGAGCACCTCCATTCCCAGGCTGTGGGCCAGCTCGGCCAGCTCGCGGTAGACGTCGTCGGGCACCACCGAGAGCATGAGCAGAACCGCGTCCGCTCCCAGGCTACGGGCCGCCAGCACCTGGACCTCATCGACGATGAAGTCCTTGCACAGGACGGGGACGTCCACGACCTCGCGCACGGCCGCCAGGTCGTCGAAGGAGCCATTGAAGCGGTCGGGCTCGGTGAGCACCGAGACCGCGGCGGCATAGGGCGCGTACTGCGCGGCCAGCGTGGCCGGGTCGTAGTCGGAGCGGATGGTCCCGCGAGAGGGCGAGGCCGCCTTGCACTCCATGATGAGGGCCGGCTGCGGGCTGCGGCTCCGGCCGCTGCGGGTGCGCAGGGCTGCGGCGAAGGAGCGCTGCGAGCGCGGCAGCTCCTCGGTGCGCAGGTGCCCGAAGCGGGTGCGCAGCTCCTCAATGCGCTCACGGCGCGCCTGGACGATCGAGTCCAGGACGGTGCCCGTGGCGATGAGCCGGGCCTCCACCGGCTCGCGGTGCGCGCGCTCGCCGGGGCCCTCGGCCGGGGAACCGGGATCCACGGAGTCAGTGGGGGCGGTATTGGGGGTCGTCACAGTCTCTCCTCAGGCCCGCTCGGCGGCTGAATCACTGGCCGGGTCACTGGCCAGATCGTCGGCTTTGGTCATGGACTCCAGGTGACGGGCCACGCCACCGGAGCGAATCTGCTCCAGCGCCATGGCGGTCCCGTCGGCCAGGTTGTCGGCCGGACCGGCCAGATACAGCAGGGCCCCGGCGTTGACGGCGATGGCGTCGCGGTGCGCCGGCTTGCCCTCACCCGAGATGGCCTCGCGCAGCAGGCGGGCGTTGTCGGCCGGCTCCCCGCCCAGCAGGTCGGCCAGCTCGTAGGTGGGCACTCCCAGATCCTCGGGCGTGACCTCATAGGCCTTGACTCCGCGGGGAGTCGCCTCGCGCACAAGGGTCGGCCCGTGGACGGCGATCTCGTCCAGACCCGAGCCGTGCACGACCAGTGCCCGCTTGCGCCCCAGCTGCACCATCGCCTCGGCGATCATGTCCAGCATGTTCGGGTCCCACACGCCCATGAGCTGGAAGGTCAGGTGGGCCGGGTTCACCAGCGGCCCCAGGACGTTGAAGATCGTGGGGGTCGCCAGCGCCCGGCGCACCGGAGCCACGTACCGCATGGCCGGGTGGTAGGCCTGGGCGAACAGGAAGGTGAAGTGGTCGCGCGCCAGCAGCTCGACCGCCGTGGCCGGGTCCACGTCCAGGGGCAGTCCCAGCTCGGCGATGACGTCGGCCGCCCCCGTCTTGGAGGAGACGGCCCGGTTGCCGTGCTTGG
Source organism: Actinomyces naeslundii (assembly GCF_001956585.1). Lineage (GTDB taxonomy): Bacteria > Actinomycetota > Actinomycetes > Actinomycetales > Actinomycetaceae > Actinomyces > Actinomyces naeslundii. Next base: position 11,253 of record NZ_MSRR01000028.1, read on the forward strand.
CCACCGCGATCCCCATCGAGGCGGCCACCAGACCCGCCCCCGTGGAGATGTTGATCGTGCCCACGCCGTCGCCCCCGGTACCGACGACGTCCACCAGCGGGAAGGTCACCGATGGGAAGGCCCTGGCGACCTGGCGGAAGGCGCTCGCGGCTCCGGCGACCTCCTGGGGCTCCTCGCCGCGGGCGTGCAGCGCCGCCAGCAGTGCCGCCGTCTCCGCCTCGGACAGGTCCCCGGCGCCCAGGGCGGCGAAGACCGTGGAGGCCTGCTCACGGGTGAGCCGCCGGCCCTGAACGACTTCGCGCAGCAGCTCGTGGGCCTCCTGCGCCGTGGCAACATGCGTGCCGTCCGTGGCGGCGGGGGCCGCGCTGTTGGTCTCACTCATCGGTCTGTGGCTCCTTCGCGGGTGGTTGAGGCTTGGGGTGCCCGGGGACGATTCTGCCCGAGCGGTGGCGCAGACGCCGGGATCTGCGGAATGACGGGGCGGTGGCGTGGCTCAGGGAGTCCGGGCCAGGCCCGCGGTGATGGCCCTGAGCAGGGCCGGTCCCTGCGGGGTGAGGATCGACTCGGGGTGGAACTGCAGCCCGATCGCCGGCAGCGACCGGTGCCGGGCCGCCATCACGATGCCGCCGCTTCCGCCGTCGTCCACCTGTGCGGTACGGGCCAGGCTGACAAGCGCCTCGGGCAGCGTGCGTGTGCCCAGGGAGTGATAGCGGGCCACGTCCAGCGGTCCGCCGTCGAGAACCTCGAAGGCCTCATCCGCGCGGCCCGCCTCAGTAACCTCGACGCGGTCGGAGCGGCCGTGGACCGGGCCGACCGGGGTGACCCGTCCGCCGCAGGCCTCGACGAGGGCCTGGAACCCCAGGCAGATACCCAGCGTGGGAACGGCCTGCTCCAGGGCGGTGGTGGTGAGCTCCATGAGGCAGCCCGACGTCGCCGGGTAGCCCGGGCCGGGGGACAGGCACAGGACCGGGCGCCTCCCGGCCTCCCTCTCGGCCGCAGTGGGCTCGAGGGCGGTGAGCACTCGAGAGGCTGGCACGTTGTTGCGGTAGACCTGGATCTGGGAGCCCAGCGTGGCGAACTGGTCCACGAGGTTGTAGACGAAGGAGTCGCGGTTATCGAGCAGAACCACCCGAGCCGGGGCCTGGGCGGCTGCGGTGGCGTCCTCGGGATGCTTGCCCACGTTCGGTCCGTGGTGCTGAGGGTTGCTGATGGTCATGGCTCAGGCCTCCTTGCCGGTCGTGTCGATGACGAGCGCGGCACCCTGTGCGGCGGCGACCGCCTCCAGGACTGCCCGGGCCTTGTGGACGGTCTCAGCGGCCTCGGCGGCCGGGGAGGAGGCCGCCACGACGCCGGCCCCGGCCTGGACCAGGGCGGTGCCGTCGACCACGAAGCCGGAGCGGATGACGATGCAGGTGTCCAGCTCGCCGTCGCCGCGGATGTATCCCACCGAGCCGCCGTAGGAGCCGCGGCGCACGCCCTCGGCCTGGCGAATGAGTTCGGCGGCCCGCAGCTTGGGGGCACCGGTGAGGGTGCCCATCGTCATGGAGGCGCGGAAGGCGTCCAAGGCGTCCAGGTCCTCGGCCAGCTCACCGGAGACCTCCGAGACCAGGTGCATCACCCGGCTGTAGCGGTCCACGCGCAGGAGGTCCTGGACACTGCGGGTGCCCGGGCGGCTGACCCGGGCGACGTCGTTGCGGGCCAGGTCCACGAGCATGACGTGCTCGGCGACCTCCTTGGCGTCGGTGCGCAGCTCCAGCTCCAGACGGGTGTCGCGCTCGTGGTCCACCGAGCCGTCGGGGTGCAGGCCGCGCGGCCGGGTCCCGGCGATCGGGCGGATGGCGACCCGGCCGCTGCGCACCGAGTACAGCAGCGCCGACTCCGGGGAGGCTCCGAAGAGCTCGAAGTCCGGGGCGGCCAGGTAGAACATGTAGGGACTGGGGTTGGCGTGACGCAGCACGTGGTAGGCGGCCAGAGCGTCGGGGCAGTCAATGGTGAAGCCCCGCGAGGGCACCACCTGGTAGACGTCGCCGTCGGCGATGTAGCCGCGCATCGTCTCCACAACCGCCTCGAAGTCGGCATCCGAGGTGGTGGGCACGGCGTGCAGGACCGCGGAGTCGGCGGCCACCTCGGGCGGAGCCGGAGAGTGCTCGGCCGCGTCGGCTGCAGTGTTGATGGCGGCGGCCAGCGCGTCCAGGCGCCGCTCCAGCTCCGCGGCGTCGACCGAGGCCCCCACCAGGGTCGCCTCCTGCGTGGGGTGGTCGACGACGAGGATGATGCGCGCGTCGTAGAAGAGGTAGTCCGGGCAGGTGTTGGCGCCCTGAGCCACCTCGGGCAGGGACTCGAAGGTGGACAGGTAGTCGAAGGCGAAGGCCCCCGCCTCCAGCGGCAGGTGGGGGTGGTCGACCTCTGCCTGGGCCAGTACCCGCAGCGGCTCGATCGTGGACAGGGCCGTCAGGCGCTCGCGCTCCTCGATAGTGGCGTCGTCGTCGGCGCTGGTGGGCAGGGCGAGAGTCAACCGGCCGGGGGAGCGGTCGGCGAGATGCTCGCTCAGGCGCTCCTCCAGGCGGGCCAGGGCCGCGAGGCCGTCAGCTCCGGGACCCTCGCCGTCGACGGTGGACAGTGCCTCAGCGGTGACGGTTCCGCCCCAGCAGGTCAGCCTGGCCGACGCCTCCAGGACGGCGACCGTGGTGCGCGAGGCCTTGGTCGTGATGTCGGCGCTCTCCAGCAGCACGCAGTCCACAGGGCGTACGCCGGCGGCCTCGCCATCGTCGACAGAACGTCCGGCGGAGCGCAGCAGACCGGCACGGGTCAGGTGCTCCAGCAGCGCACCGCCGTCGGCGTGGTAGCGCACCGGGCGCGTGAGAACGGTAGGTGAGGTCGCGGACGGTGCGGCGGGAGGTGCAGTGTCAGACACGGTGGGCGGCATGGGGCCCCTTTCCTGAGATCGTGGGTCAGGCGGGCCTCTCACTCATGCGTCGGGCGGGCCCGCGGTGAGCGAGCCGATACGTCCTAGCGCGTCAGGGTGGCGGCTCGCCTCAGGGGGAGCCACCACCACTGGCGGTCGCGGAACGCTGTCATGGCACCGAGGGTAGAACGATGTCATGAAGCGACCAAATCGTCGGCGAGGGATGAGACGCTCATCCGCGTCGGCTGCCGCGGCGCAGGGATCTCTCAACGGGGGTGGCACTGGGCTTGGGGCTCTTGCCGGTTACCTGGGACACGGCGGAGGCTGCGTTGACAATACCGGCGCCGCAGGAGTCGCGGTCGCATCCGGCCATTGTCGTGGCCGTGTCCTGAAGTATGGTGACGATCTCCTCGGTCTTCAGGTCGGGGTTGGCGGCCAGCATCAGCGCGATGGTGCCAGCCACGTGCGGGGCTGCCTGGCTGGTGCCCACCATGGTGGCGTAGGTGGAATCCTGCGGGGCTGTTGTGGACTTGTCGGTCAGGGACAGGATTCCGGTCTCGACATCCATGTCGCCGCCGGGGGCGGAGATGTCGACGCTGGCGCCGTAGTTCGAGAAGGGGGACCGGACGCCGTTGTTCGTGGAGGCGCCGACGGTGACGACGTTCTCACAGCTCGCAGGGGCGACTTTACTGGCGTCCTGATCCTCGTTTCCGGCTGCGGCGACGATGACTGCGCCGCGTGCGACGGCAGCATTGATGGTCTTCTGGTAGAAGCGGGGGCAGGTACCGGGGCCGCCCATGCTCATGTTGATGATCCGGGCGGGGTTCTTGTTGACCGGCACGCCGTTGACCTCGCCCCCCGAGGCCCAGGTGATGGCGTCGATGGTGTCGGCGCTGGTGGAACCGCATCGGCCCAGGACGCGGATGGGCACGATCTTGGTGTCCGGGGCGACACCTGCTACGCCACCATTGTTGTTCGTGTGTGCGGCGATGGTGCCGGCCACATGAGAGCCGTGCCAGCTCGAGCTCTGGCCCTTGCTGGCTCCGCTTCTGGAAGGGCAGACACCCGGCTCGGCCCAGTCGCCCTCGTCGGATGGATCCGCGTCGTAGCCGTCATTGTCGCGGGCTCTCTCGGCGTCGGAGATGAAGTCGTAGCCGGGCAGGAGCTGCCCCTCCATGTCCGGATGGTTGGTCAGGATGCCGGTGTCGATGACGGCGACCGTGATGCCCTTGCCGGTGGACTGCGACCATGCGTTGGTGGCGTTGATGCCGTAGGATCTCGAGGTCATGTCCCACTGCTCGGAGAAGTAAGGATCGTTGGGGACGTTGCTGTCCTTGGTGGAGCTGTTGTCCAGGGCGGTCATGTGCATGTCGGGCTCGACTGCCTCGATGCCGTCGGCGGCCTCGAGCGTGGAGATGAAGTCCTTGACCTGGTCCACGGTGAGCTCGTCACTCAGCTTGACGGCGGCCGTGCTCATGGCGTGAGCGGTAACGGACTCCAGCTTGACCGAGAACTTTCCAGCTGCGGCGGTCAGTGCCTGCCTGTCCTTGGCGGGCAGGGAGTCGAGGACGTTCTCGCCGTAGGCCTTCGCAGAGGCGATGACCTTGGCCGCCCCCGAACCCTCGGCGTAGGAGATGATGAAGCGGTCGCTGGGCTCGGTGGCGTTCGCGGCAGCGCGGCTGCGTTCAGAGGCTGTTGCCGACGCCGCTGCGGAGGCGCCGCGGCCGCCGAGGACTCCGGCACGAACCAGGCCGACGGCGATGACGGAGACCACCGCGATGGCGGCGGCAATGATGATCAGGACGCGTTTTCTGCTGAGGGTCATAGCCATGTGGAGAGACTTTCGGTGGGGACGCCCCGGGGCTGGGGTGGTCGGGAGCCCGGAGTGCGACGAGTCTGGCATGGAACGGCGGCACAGGCCCATCGGCGACTGTGGGTAGGTCTCCCCAGCAGGTTCCGCGAACAGGTCTGGCTGGTTCAGAGGTGCTTGCCGCGCCTGCTGCCCTGGTTGTCGCGCACGACCCGACCGCCACGAATCACAACGATCACCACCAGGACCGCGACCGTCAGGAGGCAGACGATGCGGCCGATCGGGCCGGTGATCCAGGCCGTCAGGATCGCCATGCCGATGGTCGTGTAGACGCTCGCCCAGGCGATCGCCCCGGCGGCCGTGGCCGCCGCGTAACGGTGCAGCGGCATGCGGGCCACGCCCGTGGAGATCTGGATGAAGCTCTGCAGGCCGACGGTCAGGAAGGACATCGGCACGGCCAGCACACCCCAACGGGCCGACCACGCCTGAGCGCGGGCGTACATGGGGGACTCGATCAGCGAGACCCACCGGGTGCGGGCGGTGCCCGCGGTGATGCCTCGACCGATCCAGTACATGGTGTGCGAGCGCATCATGGCCAGGCACCAGAAGAACAGGAAGACCCAGGGATAGGGCAGGCTGTGGATCCGTTCCAGCATGCGAGGAAGGCTAGCCTAAGCTGATCGCTGCCCGGTTGTGGAGTCGCCTACGCCCATGGGAACCATGGGAGGCCGGTGCGCGGCCGCACCTCACACCGCGGGCGGCCCGGCGGGCTGGGGCAGGGGGCCGCAGGCGTGGGACACTTAGGCCAGACCCATGCCAGTTTTGAGGAAGAGTCAGGAACCGAGCTCCGTGTCACCGATCCCCACACCAGAGCAGATGACCAGCGTCCAGCCCGCCGCCACCGAGCAGGCGCGGCTGCGCAACTTCTGCATCATCGCGCACATCGACCACGGCAAGTCCACCCTGGCCGACCGCATGCTCCAGGCCACCGGCGTCGTCCAGCCCCGCGACATGCGCGCCCAGTACCTGGACCGTATGGACATCGAGCGCGAGCGCGGCATCACCATCAAGTCCCAGGCGGTGCGCATGCCCTGGGCCCTCGAGGGCGACGACGGCGTCACGCGGGCCTACGCCCTCAACATGATCGACACCCCCGGGCACGTCGACTTCTCCTACGAGGTCAACCGCTCGCTGGCCGCCTGCGAGGGTGCGGTCCTCCTGGTCGACGCCGCCCAGGGCATCCAGGCCCAGACGCTGGCCAACCTCTACATGGCCATCGAGGGCGACCTGACCATCATCCCGGTCCTCAACAAGATCGACCTGCCCGCCGCCGAGCCGGAGAGGCACGCCGAGGAGATCGCCTCCCTCATCGGCTGCGACGTCGACGACGTCCTCAAGGTCTCCGGAAAGACCGGACAGGGCGTGCCCGAGCTGCTCGACCGGATCGTCGAGACCGTCCCGGCCCCGCACGGCGCCCCCGACGCCCCGGCCCGCGCCATGATCTTCGACTCCGTCTACGACACCTACCGCGGCGTGGTCACCTACGTGCGCGTCGTCGACGGCGCCCTCAAGCCCCGTGAGCGCATCGAGATGCTCTCCACCGAGGCCGTCCACGACCTGCTGGAGATCGGCGTCATCAGCCCCGAGCCCACGCCGTCGGCGGGGCTGGGGGCCGGCGAGGTCGGCTACCTCATCACCGGGGTCAAGGACGTGCGCCAGTCCAAGGTCGGTGACACGGTCACCTCCGCGGCGGCCCCGGCCGCCGAGCCGCTGTCGGGCTACCAGGACCCCAAGCCGATGGTCTTCTCCGGCCTGTTCCCGGTGGACGGCTCGGACTTCCCGGCCCTGCGCGATGCCCTGGACAAGCTCAAGCTCAACGACGCGGCCCTGACCTACGAGCCGGAGACCTCGGTGGCCCTGGGCTTCGGCTTCCGCTGCGGCTACCTGGGCCTGCTGCACCTGGAGATCATCCGTGAGCGCCTGGAGCGCGAGTTCAACCTGGACATCATCTCCACCGCCCCCTCCGTGGTCTACGAGGTGACCATGGAGGACCGCACTGTGCACACGGTGACCAACCCCAGCGAGTTCCCCGAGGGCAAGGTCGCCTCCGTCTCCGAGCCGGTCGTGCGGGCCACGATCCTGACCCCCAGCGAGTTCGTGGGCACGGTCATGGAGCTGTGCCAGTCGCGTCGCGGCACCATGCAGGGCATGGACTACCTCTCCGAGTCCCGCGTGGAGATGCACTACGTGCTGCCGCTGGCGGAGATCGTCTTCGACTTCTTCGACGCCCTGAAGTCACGCACCCGCGGCTACGCCTCTCTGGACTACGAGATGGACGGCTCTCAGGACGCCAACCTGGTCAAGGTCGACATCCTGCTCAACGGGGACAAGGTGGACGCCTTCAGCGCCATCGTCCACCGGGACTCGGCCTACTCCTACGGTGTCATGATGACCAAGCGTCTCAAGGACCTCATCCCGCGCCAGCAGTTCGAGGTGCCCGTGCAGGCGGCCATCGGCACCCGGGTCATCGCCCGCGAGACCATCCGGGCCCTGCGCAAGGACATGCTCGCCAAGTGCTACGGCGGCGACATCACCCGCAAGCGCAAGCTGCTGGAGAAGCAGAAGGAGGGCAAGAAGCGCATGAAGGCCATCGGCCGCGTCGAGGTGCCCCAGGAGGCCTTCATCGCGGCCCTCGGCGCCGACACGCCCACCGGCGCCAAGCCCGGCAAGTAACGGCGAGCGGCAGACGGGTACGGTCAGGACGACTCAAGGCAAGGACACACGGACCAGGGAAGGATGAACACCGACATGGCCGACATGACAGGGAGGAACCCGGACGGCGCGGTCGAGGCGGCCTTGAGCGACGACGGCTCCGGCCTGGCCCTCACCCGCGAGCTGGCCCGGGTCCTGGGGGAGCCGCACGCGGGTGCTGACGGCCGCCACCGCGACGAGCCCTCCCCGTTCCACGACGGCGACCTGGTGGGAACCGTCAGTGCCGTGTGCACCGTCCAGCGGCTGCGGCCCGACGCCGGCCCGGCGGGCGTCTCGGCGATCCACAAGGGCGCCGTCGACGGGCCGGTCGAGGTCGGCCGGACCGGCATCCTCACCGACGAGCACGGGGACCGCGCCCACCACGGTGGCGCCGACAAGGCCCTCTACGTCATGAGCGCCGCTGAGCAGCGCCACTGGTCGCAGGTCCTGGGCGGTATCGAGCCGGGCAGGCTGGGGGAGAACCTCCTCATCGAGGGCGATATCGACGACGTCGAGATCGGCGCGATCCTGTCCCTCGGCGACCCCTCCGCCGGAGGACTGCGGGTCAGGGTGACCGGCGTGCGCAACCCGTGCGCCACCTTCGCCCGAGGTGTCGGCCGGGCGGACTGGGTGGAGGTCTTCTCCGCGCGCAACCGGGTGGGCGTCTACCTCGCGGTGCTCAATGAGGGCGTGGTGCAGGCCGGCGACGAGGTGCGCATGGTCTCCTCCCCGGGCCACCGGGTCACCTGTCGGCGCTGGTTCGCCCACCACGACCCGCGCGACGCCCAAGGGCTGCTCAACTCCGAGATCTTCGGCAACTGCGTCATCGCGCCCTTCACCAGGAAGTACGTGAGCGCCGCCGCCCACGAGCAGGTCGGTTGACGACGTTGCTCAGCACCAGCCGGCACCAGGCAGACGGTATCGAGACGTCACAGAAGTAAAGGACCCAAGGCTCCGCATGGCTCAGCACCACCCGCCCCGCTCCCACGCCATCCACTCGCGGGTGCGCTCCTTCTCCCGTGCCGGCGGCAGGCTGCGTCCCGTCCAGGCCGAGGCCCTGGCCGAGCTCGGCCCCCGCTACGTCGTCAACGTGCCCCGGGCCGACGCCGTGCGCACCGTGTCCCCGAGCTTCCGCCTGGAGCCGGACCGGCTCTTCGGGCACGTCGGGCAGGTGCGGCCCCTCATCATCGAGGTCGGCTCGGGCAGCGGCGAGGCGCTGCTGGCTCACGCGGCCGCCCATCCGGGCGCGGACTACCTGGCGGTGGAGGTCTGGGAGACGGCGATCGCCCGTCTGGTGACCTCCATCCACCGCCAGGGCCTGCACAACGTGCGCGTGGTTCCGGCCGACGCCTCCCAGCTGCTGGCCACGGCCCTGCCGGTGTCCTGTGCCAGCGAGGTGTGGGTCTTCTTCCCCGACCCCTGGCGCAAGCCCCGCCATCGCAAGCGCCGCCTGGTGACCACCGCCTTCGCAGACTCGGTGGCGCGGGTGCTGCGTCCCGGCGGCATGTGGCGCCTGGCCACCGACTGGGCCGACTACGCCTGGCAGATGCGTGACGTCGTCGAGGACGTGGCGGCCCTGCCCGCCGGCTTGAGGCCCGACGCGACCCTGCCCTACTTCCGACACGACGACGCCGGCGCCCACCCCGACCTGGGGGCCGAGACCGCTGAGGACGGCAGCCTGGGCAACGGCCTGGACCCGGGCTCCCCAGCGGGCGTGCGCGGTGGCTGGTCATCCCGTTACGAGGGGCGGGTGATGACCCGCTTCGAGCAGCGGGGCCTGGACGCCGGGCGCACGATCCGCGATCTGACCGCTGTGCGCACCGAGGTGGCCTGGATCCCAGAACGGGGTGCCTCCATGCTGGAGCGGCTCGAGGCCGAGGGCCAGGCCTGGGACCATCTGGAGTCCCAGCCCTGGCGCCTGCGTGAGGGGCGTGGCGACGGTCTGCTGCACCCGGCGGACCGACCGTGAGTGCTGCTGCCAGGCTGCCCCGCCGCGCCTGGCTCATGGTCATCGTCGCCGGCTTCCTGGGCTTCTGCGCGGTGCTGCGGGCGCCGGTCGGCGTCATCCCGCCCCTGCTGACGCGCTTGGGGCAGGACCTGGGCATGGGGGAGGTGGCCCGCGGCGCGCTGACCTCGGTGCCGATCCTGTGCTTCGGGCTGCTCACGCCGCTGGCCTCGATGGTGGTTCGCCGTGTCGGCATCAACACCGCGGGTCTGCTCACCCTGACCATGGCGCTGACCGGGGCGCTGCTGCGCTCGGCCGGCACCACCTGGGCGGCCTTCGCCGGAACCGTCATCATCGGGGCCGGGCTGACGATGGGAAACCTGGTGGCTCCCATGGTCATCGGCCGCGACTTCTGGCACCGCACGTCGCTCATGAGCGGCCTGTACTCCTCCACCTGCAACGTCATCGTCACCGCGGCCACCGCCCTGGCGGTGCCGCTGGCCCTTGTCATCGGCTGGCAGGGCTCTGCCGCTGCGTGGACAGCGATCCCGGTGCTGCTGGCCGGTGCCATGTGGCTGTGGGTCTTTCCGCCCGGCAGCCAGGCGCCCAGGCAGAGCCTGCGGGAGCGATCGGGGATGACCTCCTGGGTGACGGAGCGCTCCCTGGCCCGGCCGACGTCGTCGAGTGGTGCCGCCGTCTGGAGACGTCCGCTGACCTGGGTGATGGCCGTGGCCTTCGCCGCCCAGACCTTCTCCTACTACGCGGTCTCGGGCTGGCTGCCCACGGCCCTGGTCGATGAGCTCGCCATGAGCGAGGCCGGCGCGGGCGTGGCCGCCTCCGTGTTCTCCCTGCTGGGAATCGTGGGGCCCCTGCTGGTTCCGGTCATGTTCGAGGTGCTGCGGTGGCCGGCAAGCCGGGCACTCGGCGTCATCTGCGCCTGCTGGCTCACCCTGCCGGTCTGCCTTGTCGTGGCTCCCGGCTACTGGCTGGTGCCCTGCATGCTCTCCGGCATTGCGCAGGGCGCCTTCTTCGCCGCGCTGTTCACGCTGGTCATCCGCCGCTCGGAGTCTGTTGACGAGAACCGCCGGACAACCGCTCTCATCCAGACGACCGGCTACTGCGTGGCCGCGGTGGGACCCGTGGTGATGGGCTGGGTCCATGAGCGCAGTGGCGGCTGGATGGCCCCTTTCGCCATGGTGACGGGGGTCGTGGTGCTCATGACCGTGTGCGCCCAGATCGCGGCCCGCGCAGGCGACGACGGCAGACCTGAGACGGCCGTTCCTGCCGGCGTTTTGGAGGGCGGCGACGAGCGGCCCGAGGCTCAAGGCGGTACCGAGTGAGCCCGGCCCAGCCGGTGGGCGAGCCCCTGCCGGGAGCGGGTGAGCTGCCCGCTCAGGTGGCCGCGCCCGCGCCGGATGGGAGTGCACGCCCGTTCTCGGTGTACCTGCACGTGCCCTACTGCCGGGTGCGTTGCGGCTACTGCGACTTCAACACCTACACGAACCTGACCATGGGGCAGGGTGCCTCGGTAGAGGACTTCCTGGGAACTCTTGCCGGCGAGCTTCGCGACGTCCGCCGTGCCATGGACACTGTGGGCCTGCCGGTGCGTCCGGCCCAGACCGTCTTCGTGGGCGGGGGAACCCCCACCATGCTGCCCGCCTCCGACCTGGTGACCATGCTGGAGCTGGTGCGCGAGTGCTTCGGCCTTGCACCGGATGCGGAGGTGACCACCGAGGCCAACCCGGACTCCGTGGACGAGGCGGACCTGGTGGCCCTGGCGGGAGGCGGCTTCACCCGGGTCTCCTTCGGGATGCAGTCGGCCGTGCCTCACGTGCTGAAGGTCCTGGAGCGCACCCACGAGCCCGCCCGGGTGCCCCGCGTGGTGGACTGGGCACGGCGGGCGGGCCTGAGCACCTCCCTGGACCTCATCTACGGGGCGCCGGGGGAGTCGCTGGAGGACTGGCAGCGTTCTTTGGATGCGGTGACCCGGATCGGTCCGGACCACGTGAGCGCCTACGCCCTGGTCATCGAGGAGGGCACCAGGATGTGGGGACAGGTCCGTCGCGGAGAGCTGCCGATGCCCGAGGACGACGACGAGGCCACCAAGTACGAGATGGCCGATGCCGCCCTGCGCCGGGCCGGCTATGAGTGGTACGAGATCTCCAACTGGGCGCGCCCGGGCGCCGAGTGCCGACACAACCAGGCCTACTGGCTCGACTGGGACTGGTGGGGCGCCGGGCCCGGTGCCCACTCCCACCTGGGTGATGTGCGTCTGTGGAACACCAAGCACCCGGTCGCCTGGGCCGGACAGATCTCCACCGGTCACCTGCCCGTGGCCGGGCACGAGGTCATCGACGCGGGCTCGCGCGAGCTGGAGCGGATCATGCTGGGCATCCGCCTGCGTGAGGGCATTGCGCTGGCGAGCCTCGGGGGCGCCTCAGTGTCCTCGTCCGACGACGTCGGGGCCACACCGCCGCACCTGGTGCCCGTCGTGGCCGGTCTCGTGGCCGATGGGCTGCTCGACGCAGGCGCGGCCATGAGGGGCCGAGCAGTCCTCACCCTGCGCGGCCGCCTCATGGCAGACACCGTCACCCGCGCCCTGACCCAGTGAGTCGGCGCTTGCCGATCCAAAGGCCCGGTAGATTGAGCGACGTCGGATCCACACTAAAAGGAATCCCAGTCGTGCGGCTCCGATGGTGGCTGGCTCGAGCGGTTTGTCATTGACGACAGCGTCAGTGATGTTTGCCAGGGTTCAGGTGCTTGATCGCTATCGCTGACTGACAGCATGTACTCCTGGATCGCTTGGAACAGCTCAGGCGACAGCTCCACGTGGCCGAAGCGTAGTTTTGGTGCTACGTCGCTCCCGCCCGGCAGTGTGCGCAGGACATCAAGCGAAACCTCTCGCACCAGCCTCTGCCACTCGATATCTCGCCTGCAAGCTTCCTTCCTACCGTGTCGGGCTCGGCCTGTACGCCGGTGCGTAGCCGGTATGGCCACCAGGGCCCATTTTGCCTTTCGTCGGCGTCAACGGTTCTGGTCACGACTCCTTCTCGTGAACGGTAATGGCGTAGCCGTCCGGATCGGCGAAGGTGAAGGTGCGGCCGAAGGGACTGGGAGCGGGATGAGTCAGGATCGCAGCTCCTGAGGCCTTGAGTGAGTCATGCAGCTCCTGAACCGCGTCGCAGTGCAGCCAGAGCGCCACCCCGAGACCGGGACGAGGGGTTTCGGAGAGGTCTACCCCGGGAAAGGGCTCTCGAACCGCGAAGGGGATCGGCGCTGTGGTGAACAGGACGGCGCCAGGAGGTGAGGCCGGGGCGCGTCGCAGCCCCAGGGCGTTCTCGTAGAACTCCGCGGAACGCTCGAGGTCGCTCACCTGCAGGGCGATGAAGTCAGGACCGGTGACGGTCACAGTGGTCTCCTCTCAGACAATGTATGTCAGGTTTCTGACATATTGAGAGTATGTCAGAATACTGTCATGAGTCAAGACGACCCCAGGGAGCTTCTCGGTTACCAGCTCAAGCATGTTCAGGCTGTGCTTCGAACGCGTATGGACGAGGCGCTCCGCCCTCTGGGGCTGAGTGCTCCGCAGTACCTCTGCCTCGAGCTGCTCGGTCGCGCACCGGGTGCCTCAACCTCCGACCTCGCCAGGGAGGCCTTCGTGACCCGCCAGACCATGAGCACGCTCCTGCGTGCCTTAGTGGATCGAGGTCTGGCTCAGCGTGCGGCCCAGGCGTCTTCTGGTCGTGCACTGCCTCTGCAGCTCACCCCCGCAGGGCGGAGTCTCCTCAAGGAGGCGGCGAGGGTGACGGTGGAGGTCGAGCGGGTCATGATCGCGCCTCTCAGCGAGTCTCAGCTGCGTACGGTGCGGGAGGCGCTCTCAGCCTGCGTCGCCGCGCTTGAGGAATGATGCTGACGTCGTGGGGTGGAAGGCCGGAGAAGTGGCGGGCTGGGGAATGTGGCCTGGAGCGGGAGGGAGGTCATTGTGGTCGTCGACCGGCTTCGGGTTGCTCAAGATCTCCCTCGGTCGGAGCGCGTCCAGGAGGATTTCAGGGGGTGGTGACAACCTGGCTGGATGACTACTCCGCAGTATCCAGGTTACCCAGACGACGGTTCCCAGCACGGTGGCATCCCTCAGGGTGCGGGTGCCCCTGGCTACGGGGCGCAGCCCGGTTATGATCCCCAGGCTGGCGGCGCTCCAGGCTATGGTCCGCCACCCGGGTATGGGGCCCAGCCTGATGTAGGTCAGCAGCCCGGTTATGGAGCTCAGCCAGGAGATATTCCGGGCTACGGGGCGCAACCCGGTACGGCCCCGGGTTATGGTCCTCAGCCCGGCATGGGCGCCGGGGGAGGGGTGCCTCCCTATCCGGGAGGTGCGATGGGCGGCGTGCCGATGAGTGTCGGTGACGGCTTTTCCTGGGCTTGGTCCAAGTTCAAGGACAACGCGCTCATTCTCACTGTTGGGATCGGTCTGTGGACTATTCTCTCAAGAGCTGGATTCGATGCCCACTTCACCGTCGGTGACCAGGAATATGGTTTCAGTACGGGAATTCCTTTCGGTAACGTCATCTCCTTTGTTGTTGGACTGTTTGCACCCATTGTGATCGCAAACATTTCGCTCAAGGTGGCATCTGGTCGGCCTTTGGAGTGGAGTGACCTCTTCTCCTTCCCGAACTTGGGGGCAGGTATTTTAGCGGTACTTCTGAGTACGCTCGCCACTTTGGTCGGTTTACTCCTGTGCATCATTCCGGGATTCATCGTCGCCTTCCTCCTCTACTATGCTGTCTACTTCACCGTGGATAAGGGCGTGGACGGCATCGCGGGAATGAAGGCGTCATGGGCAACCCTGTCCAGCCATGTCGGAGAGCTCTTCCCCTTCGCTCTGACCGGTGTCGGTCTCTACATCCTCGGTGGGATCACACTGATCGGTTGGCTTGTGACGGTGCCGCTGGTGGCGCTCCTCAGCGCTTATTCCTACGTGCGTATCCAGGGTTACGACGTCGTTCGCTGACCTGTCCCGTCGTCCCTGTTGCCACCCTTCGTCTGCGCCCCGCATGCTCTGGCCTGCGGGGCGCAGACTTGTTGTGATCCGGAGGGCATCCCCGTTCGGCTAGAGTGAGGCCGACGCCGATCGACGTCGTCATTCCCAATCGCCACCCTGCCCGTCGCAAGGACTTCCGTGCCCTCGAGCCCTGCCGCCCTCGACCCGCGTGATGCGGACGAGCGCCCCGCCCTCATCCTGGCAAACCTCGGCACCCCGGCCGAACCACGTCCCAGAGCCGTCCGCTCCTTCCTGCGGGAGTTCCTCTCCGACCGCCGCGTCGTCGAGACGCACCCCCTCCTGTGGCGTCCCGTTTTGGAAGGCATCATCCTGCGGGTGCGTCCCCGGGCCTCGGCTGCGAAGTACGCCACCGTCTGGCGTCCGGGTGAGGAGACCAGCCGCTCCGGCTCCCCGCTCATGCACTACAGCGAGCGACAGGGCGAGCTGCTCCAGCAGGAGTTCGGCGAGTCGGTCCAGGTCCGGATCGCCATGCGCTACGGGCAGCCGGCCCTGCGGCATGTCATGGACGAGCTCATGGAGGCCGGCTGCCGCCGGATCGCCCTCCTCCCGCTCTACCCGCAGTACGCCGCCTCCTCGGCCGGCACCGTCGTCGACGAGGCCGCCCGATTCATCCTGGCCTCCCGCAACCAGCCCGAGCTGCGCACCGTCCGGTCCTTCGAGACCGCCCCGGCCTACATCGAGGCTCTCGCCACCGCCCTGGAAAAGCACTGGCGGGTTCACGGTCGCCCTGACCCGGCTGCCGGCGAGCGCCTGCTGCTGTCCTTTCACTCCATCCCCCAGGCCATGCACGACGCCGGGGACCCCTACCGAGCCGAGTGCGAGCGCACTGTTGAGCTCCTCTCGCAGCGGCTCAACCTGCCCGACGGGCTCGCCCAGCTCACCTTTCAGTCCGTCTTCGGACCCGCCGCCTGGATCGGACCGGCCACTATCGATGCGGTCGGCGAGCTGGGGCGCGCCGGCTGCCCCCGCCTCGATGTCATCTGTCCCGGCTTCGTCTCCGACTGCCTGGAGACTCTTGAGGAGATCAACCAGCTCAACCGCGAGACCTTCACCACTGCCGGGGGCGGCACCTTCCACTACATCCCCTGGGGCAACGACTCCGACGGCGCCATCGCCACCTTGGCTGAGCAGGCCCGAAACGTGCTGGCCGGCTGGATCTGAGTCGGCCTCCCTCTCTGCGGCGTCGGCCCCGAAGGTCGGTCTCAGCACGAGAGACCACAGGCCCTCGCCGGGGAAACTGATGCTCGGGACGGTATGGTGACGTGAACAACCCCGATTCTGTGAGGAAGTCGCCGTGCATCTTGAGTGGTGGTCCGTCCTGCCCTTTGCGGGCATGCTCGCCTGTATCGCCGTCCTACCGCTGATTCCGGCCACGGCCCACTGGTGGGAGAGGCACTCCAGCCAGCTGCTCGTCGCCGTGGGCCTGGGTGTGCCGGTGGCCGCCTGGATGTGGGTCCTCGGTGGCTGGGAGGTCGTCTTCGCCGCTGTGGTGGAGTACTTCCAGTTCATCTGCCTGCTGCTGGCCCTGTTCGTCGTCTCCGGGGGCATCTTCCTCAAGGGCGACATCCGGGCCACTCCCCGCAACAACACGATCTTCCTGGCCATCGGCGGGACCATCGCGTCCTTCGTCGGTACCACCGGCGCCGCCATGCTCCTCATCCGGCCCCTGCTGGCCACCAACAAGGAACGTCACTACCGGGTGCACACGGTGCTCTACACGATCTTCATCGTGGCCAACTGCGGCGGCCTGCTCACGCCCCTGGGTGACCCGCCCCTGTTCCTGGGCTTCCTGCGCGGGGTGCCCTTCACCTGGACCTTCAACCTGCTGCGCGAGTACCTCTTCGTCAACATCATGCTGCTGGTGAGCTACTACGCGCTGGACTCCTACTACTACTCCCAGGAGCCGGCCAAGGCCGTGCACGACGACGACACCGAGATCGAGCCGCTCGGCCTGAAGGGCGCGCTCAACTTCGTCTTCTTCGCCGCCATCATCGCCGCCGTCGCCTTCGCCCCCTCCGTCGACGTCCACGCCATCGAGGAGGGACATGCCGCCCTGGGCGACTGGATCCCCGTGCGCGAGCTCATCATGCTCGCCGCCGCGGCCGGCTCCTACTTCCTGGGAAGCCGCGAGGTCCGCTTCAAGGACAACCAGTTCACCTGGGACCCCATTGCCGAGGTCGGCATCCTCTTCATCGGCATCTTCCTCACCATGATCCCGGCACTGCACTACCTCGACGAGGTGGCCGGCTCGCTGCCGCTCAACGAGGTCACCTTCTTCGTCTTCACCGGCGGGCTCTCCTCCGTCCTGGACAACGCCCCCACCTACGCCACCTTCTTCGAGATGGCCGGTCAGGTCGCTCATCCCGGCGGTGCTGACGTGGCCGGGGTCCCCGAGCTCTACCTCGTGTCCATCGCGCTGGGGGCGGTCCTGTGCGGCGCCATCACCTACATCGGCAACGGCCCGAACTTCATGGTCAAGTCCGTGGCCGAGTCCGACGGCGTCGAGATGCCCAGCTTCGGCGGCTACGTGGGGCGCTCCATGAAGCACCTGGTGCCGGTCATTGCGGCCATGGTCCTGCTCTTCATCGCCCCGGGCGTCCTGTGGAAGGTCCTGGGCGGGGTGCTCACCGTGGGGCTGCTGGCGCTCGACGCCCGTCTGCTGTCCCGGTCCCGCCGTCTGGCCCTGGCCGACCAGTCCGAGGGCCCGGACGACTGAGCCGACTGAGCCGGCTGTCCGACTGCCGGTCCACCAGTCGCATCCGCCCTCGCAAGGGCGGGTTCCCTCCCGGATTACGTGTGCGTAGCCTGAGCGCGTGCAGCTGGGACACGTCATCTACAAGGTCAAGGACCTCTCTCGGGCCGTGGCCGACTTCGAGGCCAGGGGCTTCGCCGTCGAGTACGGCACGGTGAAGCGTCCCTACAACGCGCTCATCTACTTCTCCTCCGGCCCCTACCTGGAGCTCCTGGCCCGCACAGGCATGCCGCCGCTCCTGGGGCGCCTGCTCGCGCTCGGCCCGCGTGGGGGCGCGGCTCGCCGTTTCCTGTCCTGGGACCGAGGCCCCGAGGGGTTGTGCGGCCTGTGCCTCGAGGGCGATGCCTCCGAGCTGGAGGAGGGGACGACCCTGCTGAACGGCAAGGGCCTGCGCCTCAAGCCCAAGCGCGTGGACCCCCACGGGCGGGAGCTGCGCTACGAGGTCTTCTTCCCCGACGACGTCGACCTGCCGTTCCTCATGAGCCACTTCAGCACCGACCCCAGACCCCAGGGCTTCACCCACCCCAATGGGATCGGCTCCATCACCCACGTCGCCTACCCGATGCCCGAGCGCAAACGGGACACCGTCCTCAGGCTGAGCGAAGACGATCGGCTCGAGCTCATGGAACCCGGGCAGGCCATGACGGTGACTTTCGACGACGGCAGTGTCCTGTAAGACTCTCCGTGAGAGCTCTGCGTTGAGGACCGTGGCTCCTCGGTGGCTCCGCGGTGATTCGTCGGTGACTCCTCAGTGCGTGCCGGGGGCGGTGACGAAGTCGATGAGCTCCTCCATCCGCCCCAACAGGCTCGGTTCGAGGTCCTTGTAGGAGCGCACCGTCGCCAGGATGCGCTGCCATCCGCGGGCGACGTCGGCCTGCGAGGCGTGAGGCCAGCCCAGTGCCTCCAGAGTGCCGTGCTTGATGTCGGTGCCCCGCGGGACCTCCGGCCAGCGCTCCAGCCCCACCCGGGCCGGCTTGACCGCCTGCCACACATCCACGTACGGGTGACCCAGGACCAGCACGTTCTCCCCACCGGGCATCTCGGCCACCCGCTGGGCGATCCGCGACTCCTTGGATCCGGCCACCAGATGGTCCACGAGGACCCCGGCCCGCCGCTCGGGGGCCGGGCCGAACTCGGCCATGACCTCCTCGAGGTTGTCGACGCCGTCGAGCATGAGCACGACAACGCCCTCGTGGCGCAGGTCGTCACCCCAGACCTTCTCCACCAGCTCGGCGTCGTGCTTGCCCTCCACCCAGATGCGCGAGGCACGCGCCACCTTGGCCCGCTCTCCCTCGACGGCGTAGGAGCCCGACGCCGTCAACCGCCTCCCGGCGGCGCTCACCGGGCCGGTGGGCCTGCGCCTACGCGCCACCGGCGGGTCCAGGATCACCGGGCGGCCCTCGATCCAGAACCCCGGCCCCAGGGCGAAACCTCGTCGCGTGCCGTGGCGGTCCTCCAGGACCACGACGTGCTGACCGCCTGACTTCTCCACCGCCACCGCGGCGCCGACGAACCCGGTCTGCCGGTCCTCAACCACCAGGCCCGGAGTCACCGGCACGTGCACCGACTCCGGACGTACGGCACCGGGCCCCGTTCGGTGCGGGTTCACCGACAGGACGTCCCCGCCGTAGCGGTCGCTCGACGACGGCCTCCGGGCAGCGGGCGCCTTCGCAGCCGCACCGCGAGCCGCGCGGGAGCGCGAGCCGGTCGGGGCGCCCTGCGCCTGCTGCTTCTGCTCGGCCTCGGCTCGGGCTCTCAGGGCGGCGCGGCGGGCGGCTGTCGAACCGGGAACGGGGGAGCGGTACGGGGCGGGCGTGTTCACCCTCGGCACGGTAGGGGAAACTCACGGCCTGGAGGCGCTGGACCCGCCGGGCCACGGCGTAGGATGGCACTCACGAGGAGTGAGTGCTAATCGCTCGCCCGTACGAGCCGGCGCGGCGGACAGCCGCACCACATCACTGCGCCGGCACTGGACCAGTACATGACCGGCACCGAAACCGTGACGACCGTGACCCGGCACTGACGAGGGAGAGGAGGACCCATGGCCAACGACCGACGGCTCAAGGTCCTGTCCGCCATCGTCACCGACTACGTGCGCACGCGTGAGCCCGTGGGCTCCAAGGCCCTCGTGGAGCGCTACCGCCTGGGCGTCTCCCCGGCCACCATCCGCAACGACATGGCGGCCCTGGAGGACGAGGGCTACATCCACCAGCCGCACACGTCGGCCGGGCGCGTGCCCACCCAGAAGGGCTACCGGCTCTTCGTCGATGAGGTCGCCCGCATCAAGCCCCTGTCCGCTCCCGAGCGTGCAGCCATCACCGCTCTCCTGTCCGGGGCGGTCGACCTGGAGCAGGTGGTGGCCCGTACCGTGCGGGCCCTGGCCCAGCTGACCGGGCAGCTCGCCGTCGTCGAGTACCCCAGCCTCAGGTACGCAGCCCTCCAGCACCTCGAGCTCGTGGCCCTGGGGCCCGAGCGCATCCTGCTGGTCATCATCACCGACACCGGCCGCGTCGACCAGCGCACCGTGCCCCTCAGGACCCGGGCCGGCTCGGGAGGCCGTCATGAGCCCGGCTTCGACATCTCCGACGTCGTCGACCCCCTCGTCCTCGAACGCCTGCGCACCCGCCTCAACGGTGCCCTCGTGGGCCGCCGCGCCGCCGACGTCGGCCCCGTCCTCGCAGCCCTGGCCGAGCAGGCCTCCGCCGACGAGCGACACCTGCTCGATGCCGTGACCGACGAGCTCATCGCCGCGCTGCGCCCCGACGCCGAGGAGCGGCTCGTCGTCGCCGGGACCGCGAACCTGGCTCGCTCCACACCGGACTTCTCCTCCCTGGGGCCCCTCCTGGACGCCATTGAGGAGCAGGTGGTGCTGCTGCGCCTGTTTACCGATGACGCCCCGGCCGGCGAGAACCGGATGCGCGTGAGCATCGGCTCGGAGAACAACGACGACGCCCTGGCCGAGGCCTCCGTCGTCACCACCACCTACGGGCCGGGAACCGGTGAGGCCGTCGCCCACCTCGGGGTCATCGGCCCCACCCGCATGGACTACCCGGCCACCATGACCGCCGTGCGGGCCGTGGCCCGCTACCTGTCCAGGTTCCTGTCCCCGCCGGAGACCTAGGAGCCGGCCGGGCGGGTCCCGCCCCAGAGCCATTCATCCAAGCACGTCACCAGACAACCACCGCAAAAGTCGTAGCCGTAAAGGAAGCACGCAGTGAGCAACTACTACGAGGTCCTCGGCGTCAGCCGCGATGCCAGCCCCGAGGAGATCAAGAGGGCCTACCGCAAGAAGGCCCGCCAGCTGCACCCCGACGTCGCCGGGCCCGGCCACGAGGATGAGTTCAAGGAGGTCTCCACCGCCTACGAGGTCCTCTCCGACGCCGACAAGCGACAGATGTACGACCTGGGCGGCGAGGACGCGGTGCGCGGCGGGGGAGGCTTCGGCGGAGGATTCGCCGGCGCCGACTTCGGCGACCTGGGCGGCATCTTCCAGTCCTTCTTCGGCGGGGGAGCTGCCAGCCGGGGACCCGCCTCCCGAGCCCGGCGCGGCCAGGACTCCCTCGTAGCCGTGGACGTGGAGCTCTCCGACGTCGCCTTCGGGGCGACCCGCTCCATCCCCATCGACACCTACGTCACCTGCGCCACCTGCGGGGGCTCGTGCTGCGCGCCCGGAACCGAGCCGGTCACCTGCTCGCAGTGCAACGGCGTCGGCAACGTCCAGCGCATGACCCGCACCCTGCTGGGGCAGGTCATGACCTCCTCGCCGTGCCCGGGCTGTCAGGGCTACGGCACCGTCATCGTCACCCCCTGCAAGGACTGCTCCGGTGAGGGGCGCACCCGCGTGCGCCAGGACCTGGAGGTCTCCATCCCCGCCGGGGTGTCCACCGGGACCCGTATCCGCATGTCGGGGCGCGGTGAGGCCGGTCCGGCCGGTGGTCCCAACGGCGACCTCTACCTGGAGATCCACGAGAAGCCGCACGAGTTCCTCGAGCGCGACGGCGACGACCTCTACACCGAGCTGCGCGTGCCCATGACCGCGGCCGCCCTGGGGGCCGTCTTCCCGCTGCAGACCCTCGACGGCGAGCAGAACGTCACCGTCAAGGCCGGCAGCCAGCCCGGGGACGAGGTCGTGCTCGACGGCCTGGGCGTGGGGCGCCTGCGCCGCAAGGGCCGCGGGGACCTGCACGTGTCCATCGTCGTGGAGACCCCCACCCGCCTGGACGACCGCCAGCGCGAGCTGCTGGCCGAGCTGGCCCGCCTGCGCGGGGAGGACGACGTCGAGCCCGTGCGCGACTCCAGCGTCATGGGCAAGCTCAAGGAGCGCTTCTCCGGGCGCTGAGAACACGGCGGTCTGCGCCCGCAGCCCGGCTTCTTGCCTGCGGCTACTCGGCCTGAGAGGACTCGGGCCAGTAGTGCGAGTCCGGGGTGGCCCTGGCCCCGAAGATCGCCTGGCCCACCCGCACGCAGGTGGAGCCGCCCTCGATGGCGGCCTCGAAGTCGCCGCTCATCCCCATGGACAGCAGCCCGTCACCGATCGTGCCGGCCTGAAGGGCGGCATCGCGCAGCCGGCGCATGATGCGGAAGCACTCGCGCACGCGCGCCGCGTCGTCGGTGTGGGCCGCCAGGGTCATGAGTCCGCGTACCCGCAGCGAGGAGTAGGCCGGCAGTGCGGCGAGGAAGGCGGCGACGTCGTCCGGCTCCAGCCCGAACTTGCTGGGCTCGCCCGAGGAGTTGACCTGCACGTAGACGTCCAGGGAGCGTCCGGCCGCCTGGAGGCGGCGGTCGAGGGCCTCGGCCAGGCGTAGGGAGTCCAGGGCCTGGAACTCGTCGGCGAAGGCGGCCACGTTCTTGGCCTTGTTGGTCTGCAGGTGGCCGATGACCGACCAGGAGATGCCCAGGTCCGCCAGGTTCTCGCTCTTGCGCTGGGCCTCCTGGACCTTGTTCTCACCCATCTGGATGATGCCCGCAGCGAAGGCGGTGCGCAGGCGCTCCTCGAGGACGGTCTTGGAGACCGGCAGCAGACGGATCTCGGCGGCGTCCCGACCGGCGCGCTCGGCAGCGGCGTCGATCCGGGCGCGGATGGCGGCCAGGTTGCGGCGGAAGTCCTCCACCGTGACGGCGGTGGTGTAGGAGGGGGCTGGGGACGACTGCGGTGAGCGGGAGGTGGCTGAAGACTCGGTCATGTTCGCTGACGCTAGCACCGCCGGCGGTCGCTGGTTCGACACCGCCCGTAGGCTGGGGGCGTGACCGCACCTGTCTTCGTCTTCACACCCGAGACCATCGAGCCCGCCGATGCCGTCGCATCGGCCGGGCCCGGAACCATCCTCATGCTCACCGGGCCCGAGGCCCGCCACGCGGTGACCGTCAAGCGCCTGCGTATGCAGGAGCGCGTGGATCTCGTTGACGGGGCCGGCCGACGCCTGGTGTGCGAGGTGACCGGGGCCGGCGTCGGTGGGGCCAAGGATCGTCTGGCCGTGCGGGTCCTGGAGCGGATCGAGGAACCGACGCCGCCGCTGCGGCTGACCCTCGTGCAGGCCCTGGCCAAGGGCGGGCGTGATGAACAGGCCGTGGAGACGGCCACCGAGGTCGGAGTGGAGTTGGTGCTGCCCTGGCAGTCCGAGCGCTGCGTGTCCGTGTGGCAGGGGGCCAAGCAGGCCAAGGGGCGCCAGCGCTGGCAGACCACGGCGCTCCAGGCCGCCAAGCAGGCGCGGCGCACCCGTGTGCCCGCGGTCGACGAGGTACGCGACACCCGGGCGCTGATCGCCTGGGTGGCGCAGACGGTGCAGAGCGGGGGAGTGGTGCTGGTCCTGCACGAGGAGGCCAGGACGCCCATCAGCACCGCCATGGAGTCAATGCGTCTGCCCGCGCCGGGGTCGGCGCCGCTGGTGCTCGCCGTCGTCGTCGGGCCCGAGGGCGGTATCAGCCCCGAGGAGACGGCGGCCCTGGAGGCTGCCGGGGCGATGACGGTGCGGCTGGGCCCCCACGTCATGCGCACCGCCTCAGCCGGCCCCGTCGCCCTGGCCGTCCTCGCCCACGCCAGCGGCCTGTGGGAGTGAGACGCGCGAGTGCGTTGCTCGAGTCCTGACCAAGGAATGGAGTGAGCTGCCTTCACAAGGGTATGACTGTCATACATACTGTGAGTATGAGCAGCATGACGACGATCAAGGTGGAGCGCAGCACGAGGGACGGCTTGCGGGCCCTGGCGTCAGAGCGAGGGGTGACCATGGATGCCGTACTCAAGGAGCTGCTTGAGGCGGCGGCACGTGAGCGGCGCTTTGCTGAAGTGCGGCGTGCAATGGAGGCTCATCCGCCGGACGAGACCTATCTCAAGGAGCTCCGTGAGTGGGAGTCGGAAGCATGGAGCTAGATGCCCCGGTTGACGCGGGCGAGGTGTGGTGGGCACTTCCTGATCCTGCTGTCAGGCGAGAGCAATCCGGGCGTCGTCCAGTCCTCATTGTGTCGAATGAGCAGTTCCATCGAACGGTGACGACGCTTGTCGTTGTGGTTCCCGTGACAACGAAGGATCGGGGCTGGCCGAATCACGTGGAGCTCAATGCGGGAGCAGGAATGAAACAGCGGTCGTTTGCCATGACCGAACAGGTTCGCACGATCTCACGTCAGCGTCTCACCAAGAAGATCGGAGTCGTGGAGGAGTCCGTCCTTCAGAACGTGCGCGAATGGCTGGTCGACTACATCAGATAGCACGCGCTGAAAGGACCCAGGAGCTTTGTAGGTGGCGCATGTGGGGGCCTGCATGATGTTGAAAACTGCGCGGCGGATGGGAGGCGTAGCGCGGCTGCTTCCCAATGGAGCGGCTTGCAGGCATGCTCTGACTATGAGTGAGACGAGTGAGCGATGAGCCCGAGGGGGCGGCGGCCGGCGGGGAGCCCGGACACGCGTGAGGCCATCCTGGCGGCAGCCCGCACCGCCTTCGCCCGCGACGGCTACCAGACCTCCCTGCGCGGCATCGCGCGCGACGCCGGCGTTGACCCGGCCCTGGTCCACCACTACTTCCCGGACCGGGCCACGCTCTTCGCCAAGGCCGTCATCGAGTCGACCGCCGGGGTTGACGCCAACCTCATGCACCGGGCGGCCTCCATCACTGAGCTCGAGCCCGAGCAGCTGGGGGAGGGGATCGTGCGTGCCGTGATCAGCCTATGGGACGAGGCTGGTGCAGACCGCTTCACGGCGGTCATCCATGCCGCGCTCGGCCAGGGGAGCGACGTCGAGCCCTTCCGTGACTTCATCGCCACCGGGATCCTCTCGCCGATCGTCACTCACTTCTGCCCCGACCGCCCCCAGCTGCGCGCCCAGCTCATCGCCAGCCAGATCATCGGTCTCGGCCTGGCCCGCTGGGTCGCCCGCATGGACCACATCGCCGGCCTCGACGTCGAGGCGGCCGCCGCGCTCGTCGGCCCCACCATCCAGCGCTACGCCTTCGACGACCTGCCGGACGTCGCCAATCCAGCCTGATCGCTGCGATCGGTTGAGTTCTCCAGCCGAGTTTTGTCCATATGGGACGACTTTGAAGCCGCGTTTCCGGCTTGGAACCAAGCTAAGCCGCTCTGACCTGCACAGATGTGAACTGCCCTGGCTGAAGGGGCGTTCAAAGTCGTCCCATACGGACAGTTTTCCGGCTCCAGGCTCTGGACAGCGGGTCGCCGTCGACCTATATTCATCATATGATGAAAAGCGATGAAGGAGACGCGCCCCGGGAGTCGGGGGGCCAGTAACCGATCGCACGACTCAAGCCCTCACTCCGCAGCTGCTTCGGCGCCGTCGGCTGTCACCGCGACGGACCTGCGCGTGACCCGCGGGCGCAAGGAGATCCTCCATGGCCTGGATCTGAACCTGGCGCCCGGCACCATCACCGGCCTGCTCGGTCCCTCGGGCTGCGGCAAGACCACCCTTATGCGCACCGTCGTTGGGGTTCAGCGCTACCGCGGGCAGGTCGAGGTCCTCGGGCACGCACCGGGCGCCGCCGCCGTGCGCGGCCGGGTCGGCTACGTCACCCAGGACCAGGCCGTCTACACCGACCTGACGGCCCGCCAGAACCTGCGCTACTTCGCGTCCCTTGCCGGCAGCCGGGCCCGCGACCTGGACGAGGTCCTCGACGTCGTCGGGCTCACCGCCCTGGCGGATCGGCCCGTGTCCACCTACTCCGGCGGCGAGGCCGGGCGCGTGAGCCTGGCCTGCGCGCTCGTGGCCGACCCCGACCTGCTCGTCATGGACGAACCCACCGTCGGCCTGGACCCGGTCACCCGTGAGGAGTTGTGGACCACCTTCCACGCCCTGGCCGAGCGCGGCGCCACCCTCCTGGTCTCCAGCCATGTCATGGACGAGGCCTTCCGCTGCGACCAGGTCCTCCTCATGCGCCAGGGCCGCATCCTGGCCACCACCACGGCCAAGGACCTCCTGGCCAGCACCGGGGCGGATACGGTCGACGCCGCCTTCCTGACTGTCATCGCCGAGTCCGAGAACCAGCCCGAGCAGAAGGGAGGACAGCGCTGATGCACCTGCGCACCTACCTGGCCACCACCCGCCGCATCCTCACCCAGTTGCGCGCCGACCGGCGCACGGTCGGCCTCATCGCGATCGTGCCCGCCGCGCTGCTGACCCTGCTGTACTTCGTCTACCGCGACTACCCCGGCGCGGACCTGCTGTTCAACCACATCGCCGTCTCCATGATGGCGATCCTGCCGACGACGGTCATGTTCCTGGTCACCAGCGTCGCCATGCTGCGCGAGCGCGTGAGCGGCACCCTGGAGCGGCTGTGGACCACCCCGATCCACCGGGCCGACCTCCTGTTCGGATACGCCACCGCCTTCGCGCTGACCGCCATCATCCAGTCCCTCATCCTGTGCGCCGTGGCCGCCTGGGGCCTGGATGTGGACATCTCTGCCGCCTGGGGGTGGGTGGTGCTCACCGCCCTGGTCGACGCCTTTGTCGGGGTGTCTCTGGGGCTGCTGGTCTCAGCCTTCGCGCGCACCGAGTTCCAGGCCGTCCAGTTCATGCCGGTGGTCATCGCACCCCAGCTGTTCCTGTGCGGGCTCCTGGTTAGCCGCGACCAGCTGCCGCGCGCCCTGGAGGTGGTCGGCGATGCCCTGCCCATGAGCTGGGCGGTCGACGCCGTCACCGAGCTCACGACGGCCAGCGAACCCTCCGAAGATTTCTTCCGATACCTGGCCTACCTGATCTGCTTCGGCCTGGTGGTCCTGGGGGTGGCGGCCTCCACCGTGCCGCGCAAGACCCGCTGAACCGGGAGGAGCCCGCAACGGCGGGCACGAGGGTGAGGGCCGTCGCGCCCGCCGTGCGGTGGCGCCAGGCGGAGTTAGGGTTGCCTTATGTGGATCGTCTTCGCCTGCGGCTCAGCACTTTTTGCCGGCATCACCGCCGTCCTGGCCAAGGAGGGGATCCGCACCACCGACTCGACCGTGGCGACGGCGCTGCGCACTATCGTGGTGCTGGCGGGCGCCTGGGGCATGGTGCTCATCGTCGGTTCACAGGCCGAACTGGCCCACCTCGATGCCCGCAGCACTGGGCTGCTGGTGCTCTCGGGGTTGGCGACCGGGGCCTCCTGGCTGTGCTACTTCAAGGCGCTCCAGCTCGGCAGCGTCAGCAAAGTGGTGCCGATCGACAAGCTGAGCACAGTGCTGACAGTGCTGCTGGCCCTCATCTTCCTGGGGGAGAGGGTGAGCCTTATCGGGGCGCTCGGGGTGGCTCTGATCGCTGTCGGGACGTTGTTGATGCTCGACGCCGATGACCTGCGCGGCCTGCCCCGGGCTGTGCGCGACGGCGGGGGCTGGCTGCTCTATGCGCTCGGTTCAGCCTTCTTCGCCGCGCTCACCGCGATCCTCGGAAAGGCCGGCATTACGGGGGTGGAGTCCAATCTCGGTACCGCGATCCGTACCGGGGTGGTCCTGGTGATGGCCTGGGTGATGGTGGCCGTCACCGGCAAGCTTCGCGAGGTCCGTACTGTTCCGCGTGGTGAGCTCGGCTTCGTCCTGGCCTCCGGGGTTGCGACGTGTGCCTCCTGGCTCTGCTACTACCGGGCGCTGCAGGACGGCCCCGCCAGCGTGGTCGTCCCCATCGACAAGCTGAGCGTGCTCGTGACCGTCCTCTTCTCCGCCCTCGTCCTGCGGGAGGCTATCGGTAGGAGGTACCTCGTCGGGCTGGCCCTGCTCGTCGGTGGGACTCTCGCCATGCTGATGTGAGAGAAGGCCATGAGGGCTATTCACAGGCATGCTGACCATCCGTGCTTGCCCAGGTCATCAACACCGGTGGGAAGTGGCTAGTGGGTACGTGACGTGGCAGCCTCGGCGCGGAAGTCACGGGGACTGAGGCCGTATCGGCTCTTGAATGCGGAGGAGAAGCTGAAAGGACTGGCATACCCCACCTGGTGGGCAATGGCGGACAAGGTGGCATCGCTGCGATCCAGGAGATCGGCAGCCATTGCCAGCCTCCACTGGGTCACATAGGTCATGGGGGAGACACCGAGCGTGGCATTGAAACGCCTTGTGAGAGAAGCTCGGGAGACACCTGCTAGAGCCGCGAGCGAGTCCACCGTCCAGTCTCGTGAGGGGGCCGCCTGTACCGACTCGGTTGCCCTGCGCACCACGTCGTCCCGGGAGGCGGAGAGGAGACTGACATGGTTCTGCGTCCCGGCATTTATCCAGGCACGCAGCGTGGTGACCAACAGGACATCCAGGAGCCTGTCCAGGACACTGGACTGTGCAAACCCGTCATGGACGGTCTCGCGGTTCAACAGACTGACCAGTTCCGGGTCAGGGGCACGCACCAGGAACCACGGCGGCAGCGACTGCAGCATCAGTCGCCCCAGCTCGGAGTGGTGCCGGTAGGTGCCCACCAGCAGCTGATCCTCGCCCTGCGGATCATTGCCCCACGTACGCACCCCGGTGCTCATCTCTTCGGACAGGTCGCGGCCGTCTGGGCCCGAGCAAACCTGGCCGGCTCCGATCCTGGTACCACCGTCGTGCTTCTGGCTCGAGCTCAGGGTGTAGAGGGTGGGAGAGCGCACCACAAGGATCTCACCGGCCTCGAATCGGTGCGGGCGTGATCCGTTTGCAGTGATCCATCCTCCGCCCCTCAGTGCGGGGATGATGGATAGCGGTGCCTTGTCCTCCACCGACAACGACCAGGGACGCCCCATGACCACGCGCAGCAGGAATGCGTCGCGAGCGTGAGGCTGGGCCAGGAAATCCTCCAGCAGGTCCATACCTCTGAGTCTAGGTGGTTGATTCCAAGGTGGTGTGGGGCGATCGCACCGTTGCTGTGTATCGATACCGAACGATGTTCCCTGTGCTTCGCCTGCAAGCATCTGGCCGGTTGGGCTGGCACAACGGCACCCCTGCCATACGCTCCCTGACCTCCGACGACCGCGAGCCACTTCCTCTGGAATCAACCATCGAGGGGTGCTTCGAGCCGATGTCGCATGAAGGTGAGCCGCTGGCCCATGGAGCTGTGGACGCCTCGCCAATGGAATGGAGGTATGCAAGCAGCGATCGGAGAAGCGCTGCCTTGCGTCGGATGTCACCCCGGTTCTTCGGAAGAGAGAGTCATGTCACTGAACAACATTGTGTCCGCATGCGGTGCGGTGGGATCCGCCGTTGTCGGGGGTATCTACACCAATTTTTCGGCCAGGGTGATGCCTTGGCTGGGTTCGTTGCCGGACGCTGAAGCAATCGAGACCATGCAGAAATTCAACCGCACTGCCGTGCAGGTGCCGTTCACGACCTTCTTCTTTGGCACAGCGGTCGCTAGCACGTGGACAGTGGTGCACAACGTGCGTAAAAAGGATCGGGGTATCGGAGACCAGATTTCCGCTACGGGAGGCCTTCTGTATCTGGCGGGCTGGGTGCTGACTATCGTCTACAACGTTCCGCGCAACAACCGCCTGGCCGACGTCGTAGCGGGGACTGCTGAGGGGGCCCGGGTCTGGCACATGTATCTGGATGAGTGGACCTCCGCAAACAGCGTGCGAGCCGTTCTCTCACTCCTGGGTACTGTGGGACTGGGAGTTGGAACCGCCATGAACATTTTCTCCAAATCGCGGTGACCGGCAGGGCCGGCTGACAGGCGCCAGCCTGTCGAAGTCGAGCGACCAGACCGTGCTGCAACGACGCTCGTGCCAGTTGCGCGCACCTTGCCTGAAAAGAATCAGCCATACAGAACAGGAGCCACCATGTACGTCATCTCTGGAGCCAGCGGCCGTATCGGTTCAGTCGTTGCCGACCGTTTACTCGATTCCGGCCACCCCGTCCGTGCTGTCGTCCGTCGTCCAGAAGCAGCCGCCGATTGGATCTCTCGAGGGGCTGAAGCGGTCGTCTTGGACCTGCGCGACAGCCAGAAGGTCACCGAGGCCTTGAACGGTGCAACGGCCTTTTTCGCCATGATGCCCTTCGATCTGTCCGTGCCGGACCTGGAGCAGTACGCCGCAGAAGTGGTGCAATCGGTCTCCAACGCGGTCAAGGACGCCGGCGTTCGACACACGGTAATGCTCTCCTCCGGCGGTGCGGATCTGACCGAAGGCACCGGACCGATTCTGGGCCTGCACCACATGGAACAGGCACTCGCACAGACGGGGACCGTCTTGACTGCCCTGCGCCCGGGACACTTCCAGGAGAAGTTCGGGGATGTCCTCGGAGCCGTTCTGCACGAGGGGATCTTCCTGGTTTTCGCCTCAAGTGCGGACACGCCCCTGCCCATGGTGGCCTCCCGCGACATCGCCGAGATCGCGGTCCAGGAGCTGCTAGCGGATACGCAGACCAGCGAGGCCGTGGACATCGTGGGGCCGGAGTACACGGAGCGCCAGGTTGCCAGGTCGCTGAGTGTTGTCCTGGGCAAGCCGCTTGAGGTCGTGCCGATCCCCGAGCCCGGTTGGATGAAGGCCCTGGTGGAGGCCGGCTTCGCACCGCACATCGCGGAGAGTCTGGCAGACCTGTATCGGGCGGACGAGCAGAAGCGGCTGGGGCCGCGTGGTGATCGGAGCATCCGTGTAACCACGGATATTGACACCACGGTCCGGCACGTGCTCGCACAGGAGGTCTGATCCCTCCGCCCACGTCGGCAGTTCCCTGAACGACAGTGGCTCTGTCTGGCGGCTGCGAGTAACTGTGCTGCCGGCGCCGACCTCGAAGTCCGCCGCCGACTGCGTTCCAGATGCGAGGCCCGCATTAGCCTCGAGTTTTCATTGTTGGGGTGTTGAAGACGGGGTGAAGGTGTCGCTTCG
>NZ_MSRR01000029.1:0-51363 GCF_001956585.1 Actinomyces naeslundii
TGGCGAGGTTGTTGAGGGACATGGCGAGGTCGGGGGTGTGGGCGGCTGGGTTGTGCTCGGCCAGGGTCCGGTAGAGGTTGGTTGCTTCTCGTACGGCTTTGAGGGCCTCATCGTGTCTTCCGATATTGGCCAAGCATCTGCTAAGTGATAGTCTCCGTGAAGCATAGGTTGCTCGATCAATTTCAGAGGAGTCATCTGTCGGAGGGAGGATATTGGCTGAACATTGAGCAAGCTCGTATTCCAACAATGCGGTGAAGTATCCACTATCGGATAGAGTCTGCTGTGCCTCGTGGGCCTTGTTAGGGTCAATGTGGGGACGTACTGCGTTAACGAGTTTGGCGAAGCCCGCTGCGAGGTCTGGGCTCTGGGAGTTGACGGTCTCTGTGTGAACTGCCTGAGTGACTTCCACTAGCACATCGTTGAGGATTCGTCCTACGTGCCCATTGAGGCGAGGATCTGTTGATATGCGTTCGAGGACAGTCCAGGTTCGTAGGGATGACGTTCCCACTCTGCTCGGGGACAAAAGCTCTTGGAGAAGAGGTACTAGGTCGTCAGCCTCGGAGACAATGAGGTGCTCGCCGATGCGGTCCGGCTCAAGGTTTTCGCACCATAAGGTCGAGTGCCCGTTACCGTTCGTGTGGGGTGGGTAGCAGTCTCGCAACCACTTGGCCAGGTCCTCGGTGTTCTTGTCGGGGGTGGCCGGAAGAAGTCGGAGAAGGCTGATAGCGTCCTCTTCATCCTGGATATCGGCGAGCGTGGCGGCGGCCACTGCCTGGCGCGCCAGTTCCCGATTGAGGGATCGTCGCTTCTCGTCCTGTGCGTCGATGGGAGTTGCAGCGCCGTCAGTCTGTCGTTCTCGGTCGGTGTTGACGGCGAGACTCTGAGGCCAGTGTTCGACCCAGTAGTGCTCCTCGTGGAGAAGAACTTCCTCGAACAATTCGCTCGGGGAGCAACTAGTCCGGGAATTCGGAAGGGGTCGTGCATTCAGGAAGGCGTCGACTGTGACGAGGAGGGGTTGGGAGTACATGGGGTCATTGAGTTGATTGAGCATACCGTTCGGTGGTGGCGATCCTGGTGGCTCGGTGAATGATTTGTAGGCCACTTCAAACAGGTCTTCTCGTTCTTTTCTGGATAGTTCTTCGTTATTCAAAACGATCGTTGAGGTTTCGTCGAGACAGCGATTGAGCCCCTCGTCTCGAGATTCCTGTGGGCGAAGAGCGTCAATCCACTCGTTGGAGCCTTGGCGGGTCGAGGAGATCGGCGACGGCCGGCGGACCAGGAAGACGATCCGTACTCGTCGCCTCTCAGGCTCCTCTGCTGCGCGGAGAGCAATGTTGATGACCTCCTTGACTGTATCCGGCCGTCCCTCGGCATAGTCGATCACGAGCAACAGCGACGAAGCATCGTCGCTGGATGAAGCGTTGTCGGACTGTTTGATGTTCTGAAGGAATCCTGCTTTCCAGACCTCAGCACCTCGGTGATGAGTGTCTGGCGTGGTGATGCGTCGGCAGAGTTCCACGCCGAGGCGTGTCTTCCCGGAACCTCCGTCCCCTCCAAGAACGTAGATCGCGAAGGGATCCTCGCTCCATGCCCACGTCTCCAAGCGGGTGAGTGCCTCTGCACGGTCGAGGAAGGGAACCGGGGTCGACTTAGCGCTCAGAAGTCGGACAATGCTCATGCCTTCTGGCGCACTTTCATGTTGAGGCTGGGCGGGCTCCAGGATTAACCGCCTGCCTCTGGATTCCACCGTGAACGGAGGGAGAGCTGGTGGAAGCTGTTGCCGGCGTCTGGTAATGCACTGCTTGTGCTGCCTGTTTCGCCATTTTCTCCATACCTGGATGCGCGCCCAACCGATCTTCGCAAGAACTGCGGTGATGAGGACTCCGAGGACGAACGCGACGAAGGGATGGTTCGCCCACAGGTCGTCCAGCGGGCCGAGCGAGTCGAGCCATGACTGACTTGAGGACGTCGTCGGTATGGGTGAAGGGGACGGCTCTGTCACGGTACGGACCTCGGGGAGAAGAGGAAGGCTGTTGCGGGGCAGTCTACCGAGCAGCCACTCGGTTTCTCACGGAAGACTGGCACTGCGGAAGGTCTACGGTCGCTATGCGTGGGGCGGTTGCGCAGGTCAGTCGTGGCCGTTCCCCTCAGCCCCGATCTGGCTGGCGACGGCGTCGAGCTCCTGGCGAATGCGGGCCGCCTGCTCCGGCTGCCCGCACCAGTCGAGGATGGCCGCGCAGACGTCCAGGGAACGGGCGAGGTCGATAGTGAAGGAGCCCGGGTCGCGGTGTGCCAGCTCCCGCCGGATCTCGGTGGCCTCCCGGATCGTTGCCAGTGCCTCGGGCCGGTTGCCGGTCGGCGGCAGGTAGGTGGCGAGGTCATGCAGAGACTCGGCCAGATCCGGTAGGTAGTCTCCGTCCGTGCGGGCCAGGTACCGGTAGATGCTCACGACCTCCCGCGCCGCGGAGACCGCCTCAGCATCTCGTTTGAGGTCGTTCATGCCGACGGACAGGGTGCGCAGGGCCATCGCGAGCTCGGATGCGTACATGGAGGGATCGTCGTCGGCCAGCGGGCGGTACAGGCCGATGGCCTCCTGCGCGGTGGCCAGGACCTCGTGTTGCCTCCCGGTCTCCCCGAGCTCGACGGCGAGGACACCCAAGGACTTCGCCAACCCGGGTGTGAAGACATCCGGGTTCATCCGGGCGAGATAGCGGTACACCTCGGTGGCCTCCCGAGTGGCGGTCAGAGCCTCATCCGAGCGTCCGGCCGCGTTCAGACGGATGGCCAGGTTGCTCAAGGATTTGGCCAACCCCGGTGCGAAGGCGTCGGGCTCGCGGTGAACGAGCTTCCGGTCGACGTCCACGGCCTGGAACGCGGCGGCAATGGCCTCATCCCGGCGCCCGGCGGCCGACAGGTGAATAGCGAGGTTGTGCAGGGCTACGGCGAGGTTGTGCAGATCGGCCGTGGAATCGCTCTGCGCCAGCTTGCGACGCACCCGGACCACCTCCTGCACGACATTCGCCGCCTCATCGCGTTGTCCGACCGCATACAGGCGCGAGGAGAGGTTGACGAGAGAGCCGATAAGATCGGAGTAGTGAGCATCGGGGTCCTCGTCGGCCAGCCTGTGAAACAGGCCGACGGCCTCCTCGCTCATGGCCAGGGCGTCGTAGCTGCGCCCCTCGTGGGACAGACAGCTGGAGAGCGTGTCCAGGCAGCCCGCAAGACGGGAGGTGTAGGAGGCCGGATCCTCCCGGGTCAGCTCCCGGTAGAGGCTGGCGGCCTCCTGCGCGTTCGCCAGGGCCTCACCGCCCTGCTCGACGTCGATCAGACTGAGGGTGAGGGTCATCAGGGCCCAGCCGAACCAGGGACGGTAGGCGGCGGGATCCTTCTGCATCATCCGCCTGAGGATGTCGGTCCCCTCGCGGGCGGCATCCAGAGCCTCCTGCGGTTTCCCCGACTTCTGCAGAGCCCCACTCAGGTCCAGTAGTTGAGAGGCGCGGTCCAACTGGGCGTCGTCGTCGGATACAGGGGGAGCGGAGCCGGACATGCCATCGGTCCTTCAGGGAGGGGATCGGGTGTGCTTATAAGTTTAGCGAGGCTCGTCGGCTCGGATACGGGTGGTGCCTGCTGGCTCGGGGAGGGGGACGGCACGCGGGGGCCGTCGCAGCGGGCTGGCTCTGATCGGGAACGTACTTTTCCCGCGAGAACTGCGTTGTCCCGCAGACGACTGGGGTCGGGCTCCAGTCGTCTGTGGGAGAAGTACGTTCTGGATGGAGAACGCAGTTCCCGATCCGCTCGGTTTCGCGTTCCATACCTGCGCCCTCGCCGCAGGGCCGGCAGCGCCCCTCAGAAGCTCCCGCCGGAGGCCTCTATCTCCATCTGCAGGGTCACGTCCTTGATCTCCTGACGGATGCGGGCGGCCTCGGCCTCCTTACCGCTCCACTGGAGTATTGAGGCGTAGGTGCCGAGGGTGTCGGCGAGGCCCTGATTGAAGGTCTCCGGGCGTTTGCGGGCCAGGCTCCGGTAGAGGTCGACCGCCTCCCGCGCGGTCTCCAGCGCCTCGCCCCGGTGGCCGGCCTCGGCCAGGCGCTTGGCGAGCCGGTGCAGGCACGGTGCCAGCGCCGGGGCGTGAGTCGCCGGATCGCGTTCGGCCAGCTCTCGGCGGATCGTCGTCGTCTCCCGGATCGCGGCCAGGGCGGCTGAGCGGTGCCCGGTGTCGCCCAGGCACGTGGCGACATTGTGCAGGCATGCGGCCAGGTCAGGCTTGTAGGCCGCCGGATCGATCTGCGCCAGGCTGCGGTAGATGGTGACCGCCTCCTGAACGGCTGCCAGGGCCTCGTTCATGCGCCCGCCCCGATTGAGGTTCAAGGTGAGGATATTGAGCGCACGGGCCAGGTCGGCGGTGTAGGAGGCCGGATTGGCCCGGACCAGGCGCCGGTAGATGTCGATGGCCTCCCGAGCCGCCGTGAAGGACTCGGGCAGCTGCTTGGCCGAGTACAGGGCGACGGCAAGGATGTACAGGGACTCGGCCAGAGCCGGGGTGTAGGTGGTGGGACTGCTGCGCACCAGGGTACGCCGGATGCTGACCACCTCCCGAGCCGCGGCCAGCGCGAGGTCCAGTCTGTCGGCGTCACGCAGGCAGGCGGCGTGCGTCTTGAGGGCGTCGGCCAGATCGGGCAGATGGGTGTCGGGGGCGCTGTGAGCCAGAGCGCGAGCGATGCCGACCGCCTCCTGAGTCATGGCGAGGGCCTCATGATGCCTTCCCACATCGCTCATGCGCCGGGCCAGGGTGCCCAAGGAGCTGATGACCTCGGGGGAGTAGAGGGCAGGAGCGCGGCGGGCCAGCCCCCGGAAGAGCGCGGCAGCCTCCTCGGCCGCGTCCAGGGCCTCGTCGCGGCGCCCGACGGCGGCCCCGCAGGCGGCCAGGACCTCCAGGGCCCCGGCAAGATCACCGGTGCAGGAACCGGGCTCGTCCTCATCGAGGCCGCGGTACAGACTGACGGCCTCCCGGGCCTGGTCAAGGGCCTCCTCGACGTACCCCACCGTGCGCAGGCGCGGCGCCAGGCTGCTCAGGGCCGCTGCGAGCCGGCGGACCTGGGTGTCGGGGGCGAACTGGACCAGACGCCGTCGGACGCTGATCGCCTGCTGCGCGGTGATGAAGGCGTCGCTCGGCCTCCCGGACTCACCCAGACAGCAGGCGAGCGTGGTGAGGGCCCGAGCCAGGCCGGTGTAGGTGGCGGAGGCTTCCCGACTCAGGCTCCGATAGAGGTCGACGGACTCCTGCGCGGTGGCCAGGGCGTCGCGCAGCTCACCGGCTGCGCTCAGATCGACGGCGAGTCGGCGCAGCGACTCCGCCAGGCCGGGCGCATGCGCGTCGTAGTCCTGCTGGGTCAGGCGCCGTCGGATCTGGGTCGTTTCCCGCGAGATACCGACACCCTCGCGGATCCGGCGGGCCTCGCGCAGGCGGATGGCCAGGACTGTCAGTGCGTGGGCGAGGTCGGCCAGGTGGAGATCCGGGTTGACGCGTGCCAGACCGCGAAGGATCTCGCTCGCCTTTCGAGCGGCGTCGAGGGCCTCGCCACGGCGCCCCGAGCCCGCCAGGCGCTCACTGAGCTCCAGCAGCCGGCCGGCACGGGCCGCGCCCTCGGGGCTGACATGGGGTGAGAGCGACACGGATTGAAGACCTCAGGATCGGGAGAACGGTGGTGACGGCACGTTACGCGGTGCGGGCTCGCGCCGCGATGGGGAGAGGTCACCGAGGACGCGTCTCGCCGGCACCTCCCTTAGAATCGGCGCAGGACCAGTAGTGCGGGTATCGCCATCGCAAGGAAGGGGGACGACGTGGGCGCGCTGTTCAGCCTGAATCACGTGGGGGCCCCGGTCGTCGCCATGACGGCGACCTTCATCCTGTGCCTGACGCTCGGCGCCGAGCGCCACCTGCGCCACAAGGACGCCGGCGTCAAGACGCACGTCCTGGTGGGACTGGGCTCCTGCCTGTTCACCCTCGTATCCGCCTACGGATTCGCCCCGGTCACCGGCGCGGATGTCGCCGTCGACCCCAGCCGTGTGGCCGCGCAGATCGTCTCCGGCATCGGCTTCCTGGGCGCCGGGGTCATCTTCGTCAACAACGACACCGTCCGGGGCCTGACCACCGCCGCGACCGTCTGGCTCAGCGCCGCCATCGGCATGGCCTGCGGAGCGGGCATGATCCCCCTGGCGGCTACGGCCGTCGCGCTCGACTACGTCGTCGTCCTGCTGCTGGGCCCCCTCACCTCGCGCCTGCAGCGCCGCCGCGGCGAGGTGACCGTGCGCATCGACTACGAGGTCGGCCGCGCCATCATGCCTGAGATCCTCCAGGCAGCCACGGCCTCCGGCTTCACGGCCACC
Source organism: Actinomyces naeslundii (assembly GCF_001956585.1). Classification (GTDB taxonomy): domain Bacteria; phylum Actinomycetota; class Actinomycetes; order Actinomycetales; family Actinomycetaceae; genus Actinomyces; species Actinomyces naeslundii. The sequence continues at coordinate 6,388 of NZ_MSRR01000029.1, forward strand.
CTCGAGGAGACCGAGATGATCCGTGGAGAGAACGGGCGCACCATGAACGCCGTCATGCGCTTCCACGGGCAGCGGCCCGCCGCCAACCTCATCGAGTCCCTGTCCGGGCTCGACGGGGTTGACGGCGTCGAGTGCCTCGAGCGCGGCCGGCTCGACTGACCCGAGCGGTTCCTGGACGCTGGCGCCTCCTACTCCAGGGCGCGGATGATGGCCTCGACGGTGTCCTTGGCGTCGCCGAAGAGCATGGAGGTGTTCTCCCGGAAGAAGAGCGGGTTGTCCACCCCGGCGTAGCCGGTGGCCATGGAGCGCTTGAAGACGATGACCCGGCCGGCCTCCCACACGTGCAGCACCGGCATGCCCGCGATCGGCGAGCCCGGCTCCTGGGCCGCCGGGTTGACGGTGTCGTTGGCGCCGATGATGAGGACGACGTCGACGTCGTCGAAGGAGTCGTTGACCTCGTCCATCTCCAGGACGATGTCGTAGGGGACCTTCGCCTCGGCCAGCAGCACGTTCATGTGTCCGGGCAGGCGGCCCGCCACCGGGTGGATGCCGAAGGTGACCTCCACGCCCTCAGAGCGCAGCATCTCGGTGAGGGTGGCCACCGGGTACTGGGCCTGGGCGACGGCCATCCCGTAGCCGGGGGTGATGACCACGCGTCGGGCGTTCTGCAGCAGATGAGCCACCTCGCCGGCGCTGGTCTCGTCCACCGAGCCCTGGTGCTGAGGGCCACCCGCGGCGGCGCTGGTGGAGTCGGTCCCGTAGCCGCCCAGCAGCACCGAGACGAAGGAACGGTTCATGGCCTGGCACATGAGGTAGGACAGATAGGCCCCCGAGGAGCCCACCAGCGCCCCGGTGATGATGAGCAGGTCGTTGTCCACCATGAAGCCGGTGAAGGCGGAGGCCCACCCCGAGTAGGAGTTCATGATCGAGACGACCACCGGCATGTCGCCGCCGCCGATCGCCAGCACCAGGTGGGCTCCCAGGGCCAACGCGATGATGGTCATCACCGTGAGGAAGGCCCAGCCGGCACCGGATCCGGACGGCACCATCATGAAACCCACCATGAGGAGCAGGGAGACGATGAGCGCCCCGAGGTTGAGCAGGTTGCGGCCCGGCAGCGTCAGCGGGCGCCCCGGTACCCGGCCGGCCAGCTTGAGGGCAGCCAGGACCGATCCGGTGAAGGTCACCCCGCCGACGAACACACCCAGGAAGACCTCACCGAGGTGGAAGGCCCCCAGCGAGACGGACAGCGCGTCGGGGGAGACGTAGGAGTTGTAGCCCACCAGGACGGCCGCCAGTCCCACCAGCCCGTTGAGCACGGCGATGAGCTGGGGCATCCCGGTCATGGCCACGCGCCTGGCCACCACCAGCCCAATGACCGAGCCCAGGGCCAGGCCCATGGCGATGAGCAGCAGGGTGGGCAGCACGCCTCGCGCGGGCCGGTTGCTCAGAGCCAGGCCGATGGCGGCGAGCACCGCCACCCCCATGCCGACGGCGCCCGCCACGTTGCCGGCCACGGCCGTCTCATGGCGGGACAGACCGGCTGCGGCTAGGATGAACAGGATCGCGGCGGCGATGTAGGCCAGGACCACCGGCGAGGGCAGCGAGGGCACAGCGGCGATCAGTGTGTCCGACGACGCGGCTGGCATCAGCATGTGAGTCATCATCTGGTCCTCACCTCAGTCCTTCGTGAACATGGCGAGCATGCGGTGGGTGACCGCGAAGCCGCCGACGATGTTGATCGTGGCCAGGACCACCGCGGCCAGGCTGATGGCGCTGATGAGCGGATGGGGGTGGCCCACCTGCGAGATCGCCCCGACCAGGATGATTCCCGAGATCGCGTTGGTCACTGACATGAGCGGTGTGTGCAGGGCGGGGGTCACGTTGGAGATGACGTGGAAGCCCAGGATCACCGAGAGCGTGAGCACGATGTAGTGGCTCGTGGCGGCCGCCGGCGTTGCCAGCACCAGGGCTGCGGCCACGAGGCTCGCAGCGGCCAGTCCCAGCCACTGCCGGGAGCGCGAGCGCGCCTGGGCCACGCGGGCGGCCTCCTGGGCGGCTGCGTCCTCGGCGGCCGCCTGCTCCGGGCGTCCCGGGGCGGGAGTGGCCGAGACCTGGATCGGGGGAGGGGGCCAGAGCAGCTCGCCGTCGTGGGTGACCGTGATGGCCCGGACCACCTCGTCGTCCAGGTCCAGGGCGAGTTCTCCGTCCTTGGCGGGGGTGATCAGGCCCAGTAGGTTGACGATGTTGCGCCCGTAGAGTTGGGTCGCCTGCGCGGGCAGCATCCCCGCCAGGTCCGTGTGCCCCACGATCGTGACGCCGCCCTCGGTGGTGACTACCTCGCCGGGCACCGTCAGCTCGGTGTTGCCGCCGGTCGCCGCCGCCATGTCGATGATGACCGATCCGGGGCGCATGGCCTCGATCGCGGAGCGGTCCAGGAGCATCGGCGCGCGGCGGCCCGGGATGCTCGCCGTGGTGATGACGACGTCGGACTCGGCGGCCTGCTGGGCGTAGAGCGCGTTGGCCGCACTCGCCTGATCGGCGCTCATCTCCTTGGCGTAGCCGTCGGAGGACACCTCCTGGGAGCTGGGCAGCGGCACGAACTGCGCCCCCATCGAACGAACCTGGTCGGCGACCTCGGGACGCACGTCGGAGCCGCGCACCTGTGCGCCCAGGGAGCAGGCAGTCCCGATGGCGGACAGGCCGGCCACGCCCGCACCGATGACGTAGACGGTGGCGGGCGGGAACTTGCCGGCGGCGGTCACCTGCCCGCTGAACAGCCTGTCCAGGTGGGAGGCCGCCTCGATGACGGCGCGGTAGCCGGCCAGGTTCGCCTGTGAGGAGAGCACGTCCAGGGACTGTGCCCGCGAGATCCTGGGGACCACGTCCAGGGCCAGGCCGGTGATGCTGCGCTCGCGCAGCGACTCGAGGAGCTCGGGGCGGCGCGCCGGGTCCATACGGCAGATGAGGACCGCGCCCCGGCTCATGAGCGCCAGGTGCTCCTCGGCGGGGGCCGAGGCACTCACCACGACGTCGCAGCCCCACACGCGGGCGCCGCCGGCCGGCTGGGCCCCGGCGGCCTCGTAGGCGTCGTCGGGGAACTGCGCCCGTCCTCCGGCGCCGCGTTCAACCAGGACCTCATAACCCAGGCGGATCATCAGCTCCACCGTCTGCGGACTCGCGGCGGTGCGCGGCTGATCCACCGGCTCGCGGGGGACTCCGATACGCATAGTGCCTCCTTGCACGACACGGGTGCCGTCGTCGGCACCTCACAAGAAACTATCGGCAAGATAGAAGGTCATGAGGCCTTCGGCAAGGGACGGTTGGTGCCGGCCCGGTGACGCGGGCGGAGAGACGAGTCGAAGAAGCGGTCGCACGTGGCGCGGTAGAGGCGCCGACAGTGGATGGAATGAGGGGAATTGAGGGGAATAAGGTGAGTTAGGGGCGGGCCATGTCCCAGCAGCGGGCGCCACCGGTCATGCCGGCCTCGTTGGGGACCACGACGACGTCGTCGCCGATCTTGGCCAGCTGGGCCGCCGTGATCCGACGCGAGTTGCCGCCGCCCAGGTAGAGGCGGTCCCACAGGTACATGGGGCGTAGGGCGTCGACGACGCGGCGCACCCGGCGCGACCAGTGGGCGTCGCCCAGGCGCAGCCGCTCGTGCTCGCCGATGTAGTCGTCATAGGTCAGGCCCCAGCGCACGGGGCCCTGGGAGACCTCCACGTGCGGGGCCAGGAGGCCGTTGTCGAAGACGGCGTTGCCCAGGCCTGTGCCCAGGGTCACGATCATCTCCAGGCCGTGGCCGGTGACGACGCCGGCCCCGGCGACCTCGGCGTCGTTGAGGACCAGGGCGGGGATGCCCAGGGCTCTCGAGACGCCGGCGCCCATGTTGAAGCGGGCCCAGGCCTCCACCAGCTCGGGCAGCACCTTGGAGCGCGGACCGTCCCGAGTGATGTAGTGCGGTGTGGCGATGACGACCCCGTGGCGGATCATGCCCGGCATCCCCACCGTCACCCGGTCCGCCTCCGGCAGCTGGGAGGCCAGTGAGGCGATGGTCTCCACCAGCTTCGTCGGTGGCAGCGGGTAGGGGGTCGGGGTGCGCACGGCGCGGGAGATGATGTTGCCCTCGGCGTCCAGCACCGAGGCCTTGATGCCGCCGCCGCCGCAGTCCACGGACAGGGTCGTTGTGCTCACGGCTGCGAGCCTAGTGGAAGCGTGAGGCCGGTGCGGTTCAATGGGGTCATGCCACGCATTCGCCTCGACCTGGCCTACGACGGCACCTTCTTCTCCGGGTGGGCCGCCCAGCCCGGTCTGCGTACCGTCGAGGGAGTCCTCACCTCTGCCCTGGTCACTGTCCTGCGCGAGCCCGTCCGCCTCACGGTGGCGGGCCGCACCGACGCCGGTGTCCACGCCGCAGCCCAGGTAGTCCACTTCGATGCGAGCACTGAGGCCTGGGCCGCCCTACCCGGGCGCTCCGACCGCCTCCCCGAGGCCGCTCTGCTCACCCGGCTCGCGGGCGTCCTGGCGCGCGAGGCGCAGGTCAGTTTGCCGCGTACCCCGCGCGGCGCCGGCGACGTCGTCGTCACCGGGGCGCGCAGCGTGCCGCAGGCCTTTGACGCCCGCTTCGGAGCGCTGAGCCGCCGCTACACCTACCGGATCGCCGACGCCGCAGCCTCGCGCGATCCCGCCCGGCGCGCCACCGTCCTGTGGCTGCCGGACCGGCTCGACGTCCGGGCCATGGGGGCCTCCGCCGTGCCCCTGCTGGGTGAGCACGACTTCCTGTCCTACTGCAAGCCCCGCCAGGGTGCCACGACCATCCGCACCCTGCGCACCCTGACGTGGCGACGAGCCGCCGGCGGGCCGGATTCCGGGCTCGTCGTCCTGACCGTCGTCGCCGACGCCTTCTGCCACTCCATGGTCCGGTCCCTGGTAGGGGCCGGTCTCGCCGTCGGGCAGGGACGCAAACCGGTCACCTGGCCAGGCGAGCTCCTGGCGGCCCGCACGCGTGACGGCGCTGCTCCTGTCGCCCCGCCGCACGGGCTGACTCTGGAGGAGATCGTCTACCCAGCTGACGACGATCTCGCCGCTCAGGCCGAGCGCGCCCGGACCACCCGACGTCTGACCTGCTGACCGTGGGCTCAGTGGCGGGTGGGCCGCGTGGTGCGATTCACGGAACTGAAAAGCCGCACCTTTTGACCCTCCCGCAGACCGCCCGGTACTGTTGGCAATCGTCGTGCAGCACGCGTGTGCGTGTCCGCGGTGCCGTCCCACTCGCCCCGGATCGCCTGTGCTCCGACCGCTCACCTGACCATGGTGGTCTCGCCGAACTGCGAACGCTTCACCGCGCTTCGGCGTGCCCACTCGCCAAGAGAAACGAAGGCAACGCCCGTGCGCACGTATACACCGAAGCCCGGCGACGTCGAGAAGAACTGGTACGTCATTGACGCCACCGACGTCATCCTGGGTCGACTCGCGGCTCAGGCCGCCACCCTGCTCCGTGGGAAGCACAAGCCCCAGTTCGCCCCCAATGAGGACTGCGGCGACTACGTCGTCATCATCAATGCCGACAAGGTGGCCCTCACCAATGGCAAGGCCGACAAGAAGTTCGCCTACCGCCACTCCGGCCACCCGGGTGGTCTGACCGCCGTCTCCTACCGCGAGCTGCTGGCCACCCGCCCCGAGCGCGCCGTTGAGAAGGCCATCAAGGGCATGGTGCCCCACACCAAGCTCGGTCGCGCCCAGCTCAAGAAGCTCAAGGTCTACGCGGGTGCCGAGCACCCGCACGCCTCCCAGAACCCGAAGCCGTTCGAGATCACCCAGGTCGCCCAGTAAGCGCTCCAGCGCTCGGCACCTAGCGACAAGCAAAGGACATATCGTGGCTGAGACCACTGTCGACATCGACGCGCTGGACGAGGAGAACGCCCCCTCCAGCTACACCACCGAGACCGAGGAGTCCGCTCCGGGGCGCGGCCAGTCCATCACCGCCCCCGGCTCCGGCCTGGGTCGCCGCAAGGAGGCCGTCGCCCGCGTGCGCCTCGTTCCCGGCACCGGCCAGTGGACGCTGAACGGTCGCTCCCTGGAGGACTACTTCCCCAACAAGCTGCACCAGCAGCTCGTTCGCGCCCCCTTCACCGTCCTGGACCTCGAGGGCCGCTTCGACGTCGTCGCCCGCATCAACGGCGGTGGCGTCTCCGGCCAGGCCGGCGCCCTGCGCCTGGGCATCGCCCGCGCCCTCAACGAGATTGACCGTGAGGCCAACCGCGCCACCCTGAAGAAGGCCGGCTTCCTCACCCGTGACTCGCGCATCGTGGAGCGCAAGAAGGCCGGTCTGCACAAGGCCCGCCGCGCCCCCCAGTACTCCAAGCGCTGATCCGGAGCGGTCTCGGTCAGACCGATCGGAACCGCATCGCCCGCTGTGTACGACGGCGGCCGTCCCCATGACCGGGGCGGTCGCCGTCGTCGTCATTCGTCAGGGTTCGCCGCGATCGGCTCCGACGTCGTCGGGAGATCCGGCAGTCAGCGACGAATGGGTGAGATCCGAGCCCGGATCTCGGGTGTCGGTGACTCACAGGACATCAGACCTTGCTCGAGGTCCGGCCGTCATGTCACCGTATCGGGCGGCCCGTGGCAGGATGGGGCTGTTTCGTCACCCCTCAGGAGGATTTCCATGGCTCGTCTCTTCGGAACCGACGGCGTACGTGGCCTGGCCAACGACCTGCTCACACCCACCCTGGCCGTGCAGCTCGGTGAGGCTGCGGCGCGCGTCCTGACCAAGGACACGTCCGCCACCCGCAGCTCGCGCAGCGGCCGCCCCCGCGCCATCGTGGGGCGCGACACCCGCGCCTCCGGAGAGTTCCTCGACCACGCCATCAGTGCGGGCCTGGCCTCCTCCGGTGTTGACGTCACTCGCGTGGGCGTCCTGCCCACCCCGGCAATCGCCCACCTGACGGCCACCCAGGACATCGAGCTGGGCGTCATGATCTCCGCCTCCCACAACCCCTTCCCGGACAACGGCATCAAGTTCATCGCCCGCGGTGGCTACAAGCTCGCCGACGCCGTCGAGGACGAGATCGAGGCCCTCCTGGGCAAGGTCAACGACCGGCCCACCGGCGCCGACGTCGGCCGCGTCATCAAGGGCGAGACCGTCGCCGACCAGAACTACATCAACCACCTCGTCGACTCCGCGGCCACCGACCTGTCCGGGCTGCGCATCGTCGTCGACGCCTCCAACGGCGCCGCCTCCGTCGTCGGTCCCGCCGCGCTGCGGGCGGCCGGCGCCGAGGTCATCGTCATCAACGCCTCCCCGGACGGCCTCAACATCAACGACAGCTGCGGCTCCACCCACCCCGAGCAGCTGCAGAACTACGTCAAGGCCGTCGGCGCGGACATGGGCGTGGCCTACGACGGCGATGCCGACCGCTGCCTGGCCGTGGACGCCGACGGGAAGCTCGTCGACGGCGACCAGATCATGGGCATGCTCGCCATCGGCATGAAGGCTGACGGCACCCTCGGCTCCGACACGCTCGTCGTCACCGTCATGAGCAACCTCGGCCTCATCCTGGCCATGCGCGAGCACGGCATCCGCACTGTTCAGACCGGCGTGGGCGACCGCTACGTGCTTGAGCGCATGCTCCAGGGCGGTTACACCCTGGGCGGTGAACAGTCGGGCCACGTCATCGACACCATCCACGCCACCACCGGCGACGGCGTGCTCACCTCTCTGCACGTGGCCGCGCGCGTCAAGCGCACCGGTAAGACGCTGGCCGAGCTCGCCAGTGTCGTCACCCGCCTGCCCCAGACGCTCATCAACGTCAAGAACGTCGACAAGGCCGCCGCCAGCACCAACCAGTCGGTGCAGGACGCCGTGGCCTCCGCGGAGAAGGAGCTGGGCGAGACGGGACGCGTCCTGCTGCGCCCCTCGGGCACCGAGCCGCTCGTGCGCGTCATGGTCGAGGCCGCCACCCAGGAGGAGGCCGACCGCGTCGCCCGCTCCCTGGCCGACACCGTCAAGAACAACCTCAGCCTGTGAGCTGACGGCGGGTTCCTTCTCGGCCTTCAGAAGGCTATCTTGTCCGACCTATGTGCCCCGTCCAGAACTTATGGGCGGGGCACAGGGCATTGAACCTTTTGGGACTGCTGGTGCACGGCGTAGCCGTGCAGTGGTCGACAGCTATGTCTCAGCCTCAATGTTATTGCCGATCCACTTCTGATATACCCTTTGGGATACAGCGTCTAACAAATCGAGCGGAGCGAGCATGGAGCTGCCCGATGGTGGATACCGTCCTCCGCCGATCCACGTATGTGTGGACGAGACCTACCCAATCGATGTCGGCCCGATCCCCGGGTCAGGGCGCCACCGGATAGTCATACGACTGAGGACCTACAGAGGGCGCGTGGTTGACTATGCGCTCCAGCACGAGTGGTGCTCCAGCCCGGATGACGACTGGCGGCCCGTGTTTCGGATCGACACACGTCATGGCTGCATCCACTCTCACCAGTACCATCGAGACCGCGACCGTGAGACCCGTCCCATCCAAGTACTGGGGAGGAACGACCATGCCATACTGGGAGCGTCTTACGAAGAGTCATACAAGCAGGTAATCGACTGGATGGAACAGCACTTCAGGAGCTGGCAGAGATGAGTGACACTAAGACGACGCGGCGTGACGCGGCGCGCGCTGTGGGGCTCTTCCTCGGTACGACTCAGGGGCGGGAACTGTTCAGGCGTAACCACTACCTCAATGACACCAGGATCCTTGCGGTCCCTGAGTCCGAGCCCATTGACTCCGTGATCGCCGATCACCTCGACCACGGTGCTGACACGATAGTCGCCGTGTTTTTCCCCGATCGCCAGGGCAGTAAGCGCTTCGGCTTTTTCAGGTGGGAGATGCCTTCAAAGCAGGCCCCCGAAGGGTGGAGCACTGCCGGAGGGGTGACGCTGGGGACCGGACCTCAGGGCCACACATCGTCCATCGGTGCTGTGATGGATACGATGAAGGCTCAACGTTTTACTCTTTCTGACGATGGTCCTCACGATGACGTCCCGGATGTGTCTGCCCTGCTCAAGCGCATGTCATCCAAAGCCTTCGCTGCTTCTTAGCACCTGAGCCTCACTTGAGGCCCTCGGAGCCGGAGTACCGTCATGATGGTGGTGGGCCTCGCGGCTTACTTTGACCGCTGGAACACCGCCTCACGGTAATGGGGGGAGAATAGACCCGTGACCTCCCCGTACCGCCTGGCTCTCCTGACGGATCCTCCGACCTGGTGCGGTATGGCCCTGAGCGGGAGGAGTCTTGACCTGCTCACCGCGCTCGCCGGCAGCCGGGACGCCCGGATGAGCGACGGCGCCCTCATTGAGGCCTTGTGGCCCAACGACCTCCCGGCCCAACCCCTGCGAGCGCTGCACGTCGTCGTCTCCCGGGTACGCGCCGTCGTTGGGGAGGGCTCCGTCGAGCGCAGCGGCGACGGCTACCGGCTGGCGCTGCCGAAGACGGATGTCGATGTCCGGGATCTGTCGGATCGGGTGGAGCGGGCCCGGGCCTGCGCCGTCGCAGGTCAGTGGGAGCAGGTCCTCGACCTCACCGACTCCCTGCCCCAGGTGCCCGCATGCGCTGATGCGGACAACACCCTCGGAGCAGGAGCCACCCCTGTGGCACGCCTGCGGGAGTGGGCCGCCCGGCAGGCCGAGGAGGCCCGCCGCGACCGGGGGCTCGCCCTGGAGGCCGCCGGTGAGCACGAGCGGGCCGTGGCCCTGCTGCGCGAGGCCTCCCAGCGCGACAGTGGTGACGAGACCGTCCTGGCCGCCCTCATGCGCGCTGAGTCCTGGGTGCGTTCACCCGCTGCGGCCCTGGAGATCTATGAGCAGTACCGCCGTCGGCTGCGTGAACGGGGAGCGGTGCCCGGCCCAGCCATGCGAGCCGCCCACGAGACGGTCCTGGCCACTGAGAGCCCCGTGCGCCACGGCCTGGAGCCCGAGCCCGAGCACTTCCTGGGGCGAGAGACTGACGTGACCGGTGTTCTCAAGGCCCTGAGCACCCACCGTCTGGTGACGCTCACCGGCCCCGGCGGGGTCGGCAAGACGACCTTGGCCCAGGTGGTGGCGGCCCGCAGCCGCCGCCCAGCCGTCTACGTCGTCGCCCTGGCCGAGGTGTCACCCGGAGCTGATCTGGTCAGGGTCCTGCTCGACGCCGTCGGAGGCCCCGGAGTGGTCTCCGGTGACCCGCGCCGCGATCTGGCCGCCGCCCTTGCCCAGCCCGGAACCGTCCTGGTCCTGGACAACTGCGAGCACCTGGCCGGCGAGGCAGCCGACCTCGTCGGGCCGCTCCTGGTGGCCTGCCCCGACCTGCGCGTCCTGGCGACCTCGCGCCGCCCCCTTGACCTGGCCGCGGAGCACGTCCACCGCCTCGAGGCCCTCGATGCTGCCTCCTCCGCCGAGCTCTTCCGCGCCCGCGCTCTGGCCGCTCGCCCCGGCCAGGTCATCGACGATGACGACTTAGGCGAGCTCCTGGGGCGGTTGGACGGCATCCCCTTGGCCATTGAGCTGGCCGCCGCGCGCACCCGCAGCCTGTCGGTCGGCCAGATCGCCGAGCGACTGCCCGGCAGACCCGATCTGCTCACCGCCGCCCGTGACGCCCCGGCCCGTCAGCGCACCCTGAGAGCGGTCATTGAGTGGTCCTGGAACCTGCTCGACGCATCCGAGCGCCGAGCCCTGGCTCGGCTGGCTCTGCTCGCTGACGGCTTCACCCTCGCCGCCGCGGAGGCGCTCGTCGGTGCGCAGGCCGCCGATCTCCTCGATGCACTGGTCTCCCACTCCCTGCTCGTGGTGCGCGACAATGGCCTGCCCCGTTTCCACATGCTCGTCACCGTCCGTGACTTCGCCCTGGAGCAGCTGTCCGCCTCCGGTGACGAGACCGCGGCCCGTGCGGCTCTGCACCGGTGGGCGGTGGACCTGTGCTCCCGGATCCGCTTCCCCATCGACGCCGGTGACTTCGGCGATGCCCGTCACCCTGAGGCGCGCTACCACAACCGCCTCTTCCAGCAGGTCGCCCACGACGAAGCCGCTATCCTTCAGCAGCTCGACCGGCTTCTGGCACAGGCCGATGACCACGGCTCGGATCACCTGCCGGCGGACCTGCGTGACGCGATCTGCCTCATCGGCGCCGCACTCATGCGGCTGTGGAGCGTCACCTGGAGCTATGAGCGCATCGCCGACTACGGCCCGCGTCTCATCGGTCCCGCCGTCCAACCGGCCCAGGACCTGCGCGGCAACGAGGCGGGCCTGAGCGTCCTGGCCCTGTGCGTCACCCTGTTCGGGCTCCTGAGTCACGTGCCCACGCAGGTCCGCTCACTCCTGCCGGCCTCCTTCGACGGCGAGGGATCGTTTAACCGCGTTAGGCGGTTTCTACGTGCGGGCGACGAGCAGTGGCCCGAGCTGATAGGTGATGCCGATCCCTGGGTCGCCTGGGCGGCGACCCGCTGCCTGGCCGCTCAGCAGGAGGACGACGGCGATCCCCAGGCCTCACTGAGAACCATCGAGACTCTTCTGGGTCGGCTCCACGGCAATGACCTGGCCGGCATTCACCTGCTCGAGCTTCACCTCCACCGGCTGCAGGTTCTCATGTCACTGGGGCGCTACAGCCAGGTCGTTGACGCCTGCTCGCGCGCCCAGGTGCTCCTGGACCGGGTTCTGCCCAGCTGGGGCGAGTTCTTCCGCACGACGCTGCGGTTGGAGGGAGCCTACTGCGCGGTCTACCTCGATCCGCGTCCCGAGACTGCGGACAGGTTGTTGGAGAGCCTGGAGCCCGTCGACCTGCCGGGAACCATGCGCTTCATCGCCCGTTCTGTGCGCGGCGAGCTGGAGCTCACTCGCGGGAACGCGCGCACCGCCGCCCTCATCCAGCGCGTGAGCCTGCGTTATGCCGGGCACTGGCGCACTATCCTGGGATCCGGCTCCCAGTGGGAGCTCTACATCCTGAGCATGTGCCTGATCACCGACGTCGAGCTCAGCCCCGACGAGGCCGTCGAGCTCGACGCCGATGCCGTCCGGGTCCGAGCCACCTCGCTGCTGCGTGACATCCTGTCCGACCCCGCCCCACGGCAGCGTGACATTCCCACGATCATGGCCTTCGTCGCGGCCGTCGGCCTGTCCGTCGTGGCTGCTGAGGACGCGGACCCTGACCGGCGGGCAGTGGGTGCCGAGCTGGTCGCCACCGCTCTGGCCGTGGGCACCAACCAGACCTGCCGTCTGCTCTCCCACGACTACCTGCACAGCCGGACCGAGCAGCTCGACGCGCGAGCGCTGGCGCAGGCCGAGGTAAGGATCCGGCTCCTGGACCGCGGCGAGCTCGTGGCTCATGCGGCCGACCTCGCCGGCCGTCTGGCAGGCGAGGTCGGCTGAGTCCTCAACATGCGGCTCAGGCGTTGCGCCGCTGGTAGCGGAAGACCGTCAGGGGAGCCATGACGGCCAGGACCAGGAGCGAGCCGATGATCGCGGCACGTACGTCGCCGGCCGAGCCTGCTGTTCCGTCCAGCAGGTAGCGGCCGCCGTCGACGATGTGCGAGACCGGGTTGTGGCGCACGAAGGTCTTGAGCCAGCCCGGCAGCGTCGAGGTGGGCACCATGGCGTTGGACAGGAAGGTCAGCGGGAACAGGACGATCACCGTGAAGGAGGTGACCGCCTGGGCCGAGGAGAAGACCGTCCCCAGGAAGAGGAAGATCCAGGCGATGGCCCAGGCGCAGCCCGCCGCCAGGGCGATGGCGCCGACCGTCCCCGACCAGCCGTTCTCAGGCCGGTAGCCCAGGACGTAGCCGGTGAGCACGGTCAGCGAGGTGCAGATGAGGTAGCGCAGCACGTCGGAGACCATGGGGCCCAGGACCGGCGCGATACGGGACATCGGCATGGTGCGGAAGCGGTCGAAGACGCCCTTGTCCATGTCCTCGCGCAGGTCCACGCCCACGCTCTGGCTCGTGGTCAGGGCGTTCATGATGATGAGCCCTGGGACGATCGTGGGCAGGTAGGCCTTGACGTCGCCGGCGATGGCGCCGCCGAAGAGCTCTCCGAACAGGACGGTGAACATCACCGGCTGGATGAGGATGTCGTAGAACTCTCCGGGGTTGCGCACCATGGTGATGAGCGAGCGCCAGGCCATGGCGAGGGTGTCCGGGACGAGCCTCGCCTCGCTGAAACGGGAGACGCCGGGGGAGAGCGCGGTACTGGTCGGGGTGGTTGCGGCTGCTGCTGGGGCGGTCATGACTGCTCCTTGACGTCTGAAGGACGGGCGGACGGGGAAGTGGGCGAGGCCTCGTCGTCTCGGGGACGGTCGGTCAGGGCCATGAAGACCGAGTCCATGCTGGGGCGGTCCACGGAGACGGTTCTGGGGGACAGGTCGGCATCGCGCAGGGCCACGAGCACCTCGGTGGCCACCGACGCCTCGCTCAGAGGAGTCTGCAGATGAGTACCTTGGTCGACGACCGCCGGAGCGTGACCGGCCACCCGCTCGATGATCGCGGCGGTGGCGGCCTGGTCCTCGGGGGTCGTCGGGGTCAGGACGAGAGAGCTGCTGCCCACCCGGTCCTTGAGCTCATTGGGCGTGCCCTCGGCGATGAGCCGTCCGGTGTCGATGATGCCGACCCGATGGGCCAGGCGGTCGGCCTCCTCCAGGTACTGGGTGGTCAGCAGGATCGTGGAGCCGCCCTCCACCAGGGAACGGATGACGTCCCACATCTGCTCACGCGTGCGCGGGTCCAGGCCTGTGGTGGGCTCGTCGAGGAAGACGAGAGGGGGCCGGGAGATGAGCGAGACCGCTAGGTCCAGCCGACGCCTCATCCCGCCGGAGTAGCCGCTGACCCGCTTGCCGCCGGCCTCGGTGAGGCTGAAGGCGGCCAGCAGCTCGTCAGCCCGCTCTCGTGCCCGACGTCGGCCAAGGCCCAGCAGACGGCCGAAGAGCCGCAGGTTCTCCACCCCGGTGAGCATCTCGTCAACGCTGGCGTACTGGCCCGTCACCCCGATGAGGCTGCGCACCGCATGGCGCTCGCGGACGACGTCGTGCCCCAGTACCGTCGCCCGACCCCGGGTGGGCGCCAGCAGGGTGGTGATCATGCGCAGCGCCGTCGACTTGCCGGCACCGTTGGGGCCGAGCAGGCCGTAGACGATGCCGGTGGGGATCTCCAGGTCCAGGCGGTCGACGGCGGTGAAGGAGCCGAAGGTCCGAGTCAGGCCATCGGTCCTGATGGCCGGTGGCTCGCCCGGTGAGAGCGATTCGCTTGCTGTTCGTGTTGCCATGCCGCCAAGGCTGGACCCCGGCGGTTTCACCGCGGCTTCACTGCGACGCCACTCGGTTTCACGCCGTTTCGTTCCGCCCACGGACCATGCCAGGTAGGTGCTGATCGTGACGGGTGGCCTTGTCTTGGGCCGCCTCGTAGCTTCTGTAGAAGATGGGCGCAGAGACTCCGTTGGCCCGGCCCTGCTCGTAGACGGTCCGGCACACGAACAACAGGTCAGCGGTGTTGCCATGCAGCGTCATGATCCGTCGAGTGAGGAGATTCCTGGCGAACATCCGCTTCATGAGGGGTGCGGACACGGCAGTCGGCAGCCGGTAGACGAGCAGTTCGCCGCGGTACCGCTTCAGATCAACACCGCGCGAGGCCACGATCCTCGATGTCTCCCGGATCGCTCTGACCACCTGGGCGAGCATCCTGGAAGAGCCCATGAGCTGCTCGGCGGTGCGCGTCGTGTCCTCGACGTCGCCGTACATTGCTGCCACGGCACCGACGCCGGCGTTGATCGCCATATGCAGCCAGATCCACTCGAGCATGTCGTGGGGATGCTCGAGGCCGATACCGCAGGAGCCGAATAGCGCTTCGACCTGTTCGTAGCCCGGGAAGCGGGCTCTGTCTCGCCGCTCCAGCATGACGTGGTCGAAGACGCAGCAGGTGAGCCGCTCTCCCGTGATACTTCCTCCTGCCACCGGGTACCCCAGGAGGACGGCGCGGCCGGCCATCAAACGGTCGAGCTCCTCGCGTTCTCCCCAGAACCCGCAGAACAGAAGCACGGGCCCCTGGATCCCACCCGTGCGGAGGTCGGCCATCACCTCGGTGATCCTGCCCTGCGGCACCGAGACCACGATGAGGTCGTAGCTGGTGCGTCTCCGGTGGTGAACGTTGTACTGGTCCCGGGACAGCGAGCCTTTCGGATCAGTCCTGCCATCGAGGATCTCGACCTCGAGCGAGCCGGCTGCGGCCCTTGCGCTGCTCTTTCGGACCAGGTGCTCGACGCGGTGACCGGCCTTCTGAAAGAGGTATCCGTAGGTTGTCCCGATGACTCCGAGGCCGATGACGAGGATGCTCATCGGAGCCTTGCGCGTTTCCTGTGCTGTCATGACCGTGAGCCTGTTGCTCTCCGGTTTCAGGCCGCCTTCACGGTGGTTTCAGGGACGGGCGCTCAGGACTTGCGCAGCAGGACCCGGCTCATGCGGTGCTCGGCGTCCTTGGTCAGGACCAGGGTGGCCCGGCCCCGGGTGGGGGCGATGTTCTCACGCAGGTTGACCAGGTTGACGCTCTCCCAGATCTCGTTCGCTCCGGCCAGGGCGACGTCGTCCGGGATATCGGCGAAGCGCCGGAAGTAGGAGCCCGGCCGGGTGAAGGCCGTGTGCTTGAGAGTGAGGAACCGGTCCAGGTACCAGCGGCGGATGTCGGCGGGATCTGCGTCGACGTAGATGGAGAAGTCGATGAAGTCGCTCACCGCCAGGGCCGAGGTCCCCGGCCGCGTTCCCCGTGGGGCGGGCTGAAGGACGTTGAGCCCCTCCAGGACGAGGATATCGGGCTGCTCCACCACGATGTGCCGGCCCGGCACGATGTCATAGACAGTGTGGGAGTAGACCGGCGCCTGGATGCGCTCGCTGCCGGACTTCACGGCCGCCACGAACTCCAGCAGCGCGCGACGGTCGTAGGACTCGGGGAAGCCCTTGCGGGCCATGAGCCCGCGCTCCTCGAGGACCCGGTTGGGCAGGAGGAAGCCGTCGGTGGTGACCAGGTCCACCCGCGGCGTGTCCGGGAATCGGGCGAGCAGATGGGCGATGAGGCGGGCCGTCGTCGACTTGCCGACGGCGACCGATCCGGCCACCGCGATGACGAAGGGGGTCGGCGGCTCACCCACGCCCAGGAAGGATCCGGTACGCTGCGCGCGCTCGCGCGAGGTGGCGATGTAGTCCTCCAGGAGCGCGGTCAGGGGGCGGTAGACGGCGTCCACCTCGGCCAGGTCGATGGGATCCCCCAAACCTCTCAGCTTCTCGACATCGGCCTGGGTCAGCGGCAACGGCGCCGAGGACGCCAGGGCCGACCACTGGTCACGGTCCAACTCGATATAGGGCGAGACGCCCGGGATGCCCAGGTCGCTCGGGTCACTCAGCTCGGAGGTCACCGACACAGTGTCGCAAAAAGAGTCGTTCGGCGGACAATTCCGGATGACCGAAGAGGAACCGGTGGGATACCGACTCGGAAACGAATCGAGGGGCCGGCAGGCGGCGGGGGCGGCCTGCAAGGAGCCCGCAGTAAGGCCTACATCACGCCAAGATCACACTGACGTGGTCCTGCGCTCGTTGTCAACATCGCGTCAGCATGATTCGATCAGAGTATGTGTGGAATCGTCGGCCACGTCGGCCCTTTGACTGAAACTGGTTCTTCCCGTTCCCTCACTGTTCTCATGGACGGCCTCGGTCGCTTGGAGTACCGCGGCTACGACTCCGCGGGTGTCGCCCTGGTGGGCCCCTCGGGACTGGACGTCGTCAAGGCGGCCGGTAAGCTCTCCGGCCTGCGCGAGCTGCTGGAGGCGGCCCCGCCGGCCCCCGCCACCGCAGGTATCGGTCACACCCGTTGGGCCACTCACGGCGGCCCGACGACGGTCAACGCCCACCCGCACCGCGCCGGCCACCTCGCCGTGGTCCACAACGGCATCATCGAGAACTTCCGCCCGCTGCGCGAGGAGGTCGAGGCCGCTGGGCGCGAGCTCCTCTCCGACACCGACACCGAGGTCGTCGCCCACGTCCTGGACATCGACTTCACCGAGCGCCTGCGCCAGGACCCGGCCGCCGCCTCCGACTCGGCCAAGGTCGCCGAGATCCTGGTCGCCTCGATGCGGGCCGTCACCGCTCGCCTCGAAGGAACCTTCGCACTCCTGGCCGTCACCGACCTGGCCCCCGCGGCCATCGTCGCGGCCCGCCGCTCCAGCCCGCTGGTCATCGGCCTGGGCGAGGGCGAGAACTTCCTGGGCAGCGACGTCGCGGCTTTCGTCGCCTTCACCAAGAAGGCCGCCGAGGTCGACGACGACCAGGTCCTCCTCCTGACCGCCGACGCCGTCCACGTCTGGGACAAGGACGGTCACGACGTCGAGCCCAAGACCTGGGAGGTCACCTGGGACGCCTCGGCCGCCGTCAAGGGCGGCTACGACACCTTCATGGACAAGGAGATCCACGAGCAGCCCACCGCCGTGGCCGACACCCTGCGCGGCCGCGTTGACGAGCGCGGTGAGCTCCAGCTCGACGAGATGCGTATCGACCCTGCCGTCCTGCGCAGCGTCGACAAGATCATTGTCATCGCCTGCGGCACCGCCGCCTACGCCGGGCACGTCGCCAAGTACGCCATCGAGCACTGGTGCCGCATCCCCGTGGAGGTCGAGCTCGCCCACGAGTTCCGTTACCGCGACCCGGTTGTCAGCGAGAAGACCCTCACCGTCGCCATCTCCCAGTCCGGCGAGACCATGGACACCATCCAGGCCGTGCGCCACGCCCGCGAGCAGGGCAGCAAGGTCCTGGCCATCGTCAACACCTACGGCTCGACGATTGCCCGCGAGGCCGACGCCGTCCTCTACACCCACGCCGGCCCCGAGGTGGCCGTGGCCTCCACCAAGGCCTTCCTCGCCCAGATCACCGCCTGCTACCTGCTGGGCCTCTACCTGGCCCAGCTGCGCGGCAACAAGTGGCCCGACGAGGTCGCCGAGTACCTGGACAACCTGGAGGCCATGCCCGAGCGGATCCAGCACGTCCTGGACAGCCAGGAGGCGCGGGTGCGCGAGCTGGGTACCGAGCTGGCGGACAAGTCCTCCTTCCTGTTCCTGGGCCGCCACGTCGGCTTCCCGGTGGCGCTGGAGGGCGCGCTCAAGCTCAAGGAGCTCGCCTACGTCCACGCCGAGGGCTTCGCCGCCGGCGAGCTCAAGCACGGCCCGATCGCGCTCATCGAGGAGGGCCTGCCGGTCTTCGTCATCGTGCCCACCCCGCGCCGCCCCGTCCTGCATGACAAGGTCATCTCCAACATCCAGGAGATCCGGGCCCGCGGTGCGCGCACCATCGTCATCGCCGAGGAGGGGGACGCCGACGTCGAGCCCTTCGCCGACCACATCATCAGGGTGCCCGCCACTCCCACGATCCTGTGGCCGCTGCTCACCGTGGTCCCGCTGCAGGTCTTCGCCGCCGCCCTGGCCGGGGCCAAGGGCCTGGACATCGACCAGCCGCGCAACCTGGCCAAGTCCGTCACCGTCGAGTAGCTCCGATGGCGGCTCATTGCCGCACCTCGGCCCCACATCTCAAGACGTCGAGCCCCGGACCTTCCGGGGCTCGACGTCTACAGGGCTGGGCGCAGGGACTTCACCTGCGGCTTGACGCGGGCCTCGGAGCGCTGGGAGGACAGGGCCAGGTCGTCGTCGTTGTCGACGTGGTCGGCCTGGGCGACGACGAAGGCCTGCGCCATGCCGCCGTCGTGAGCCAGTGAGAGGTGCCAGTGGCCGATGCCCGCCTGGCGCGCGGCCATGGCGGCCGCTCCGGTCAGGCGCAGGCGCGGCGGGGTGCCGGGTGTCGAGGTCACCTCGATGTCCTTGTAGGCCCATCCTTCGGGCGCGTCCAGTCCGAGCTCGGCGTAGGCCGACCCCAAGGCCTTGAGAACCGCCTCCTTGGCGGCCAGCCGTGCTCCCAAGGAGGCGGCCCGCTTCTGGCAGGCGGCCAGCTCGACGGGAGTGAAGAGCCGTTCGCGCAGGCCGGGTACCCGGTCCATATAGCCTTCGAGGCGGGTGACGTCGACCAGGTCGGTCCCTACTGCGCGGATCACTCGGCCATTGTGCCGGGTAGGTGAAGGCGTTGAGGGCTGAACGCGTCACCTTTTTCTGGAAAGGACAACTTTCTGGGTCCGCGGGCACGGTCCGCGGACCCGGCGATGAGTCTCTTGCGAGTCTTACTCTCTGAAACCACCCGTCTCAGAACGTTGCTGGAGGGGCGAGGAGCGCTGAGCGGAGGACAATGGGACAGGTGAGTGACCTCAACGACTTCACGCGTTCCGACGACGTCACCGACCCCACCACCTGCGCCTGGCCCGCCCAGGAGATCGCGGCGGCGGAGGCCCCCGTCACCGCGGGCACCGACCGTTACATGAGAGCCGCCGCCCACGCGGTGGCTCGGGCGGCACTGCGCGAGCTGCGCCAGGGGCCCGTCGTCCCCGGGGCCGCGGCGTCCCTCGCGCGGCCCTCCTCCGGCTCTCCGTCCCCGACGTACCTCGCCGGTCCGCCGGCATCACCCGCCTCACCGGTCTCCCCGGCAGCCCCGGCAGGGACATCGGGCGAGGCGGCGGGGACGCATATGAGTCCCGGCTGGATCTCAGGAGCGCCGGTACTCCTCCTGGTGGGCGGCGGTCACAACGGAGCCGACACCCTCCTGGCCGGAGGCCTGCTCTCACACAGCGGCTGCGCGGTCACTGCCGTACTCGCCACGGAGCATCCTCACCCCGTCGCCCTGGAAGAGGCCCGCAGCCACGGGGTCACCGTCTACGGCGCCGGCTACCGCAGCGACGGCGCAGAGGACTGGGACAGCGCTGAGGCCGTGGCCGCCGTCGAGGCCTTCCTCGCCCGTGGCGGGCTCGTCCTTGACGGACTCACCGGTATCGGGGCCACCGGGCCGCTGCGGCCCGACGCCGTCGCCCTCATAACCCCGCTCGTTGCCGCCGGAGCGCCGGGGCGGCGTCCGCTGCGCGTCATCGCCGTTGACCTGCCCAGCGGAACCGGCGTCGATGACGGCACCGTCGATGGTCCGGTTCTCGCCGCCGACTGCACGGTCACCTTCACCTGCCTCAAGGGATGCCTGTGTCTGCCCCCGGCCCGGCACCTGTGCGGTGCCGTCGAGGTCGTCCCCCTCGGGCTGCCCTCGCCCACGAGCCGTCCCATCGCCCGCCGCCCCGTCGACGGCGCGCTGGGCGACTACCTGACGCGAGTGGTCCCCGAGCCGGGTGCCAATGACCACAAGTACACCCGCGGTGTGGTCGGCCTGTGGGCCGGCAGCGAGACCTATCCCGGTGCAGCCGTCCTGGCCGCCAACGGTGCGGTGCTCGCCGGAGCCGGCATGGTGCGCCTGACCGCGCCCAGGAGGGTGGAGGACCTTGTTCTGGCGGCTCGACCCGAGGTCGTCCCCGCCGCCGGCCGCAGCCAGGCGCTCGTCCTGGGGCCGGGAGTCGCCCCCGCCGACACCGTCCGGGCCGACAAGCTGCGGGAGGTCCTACGCCCCACCCTGGCCCCCGCACGCGACAGCGGGGGCGGGCGGGTTGCTGACGGCGCCAGGACCGGTGAGGAGGCAGCAGACAGTGCCGCTGGCGCAGCTCCTGCCGGGGCCCCCGTCGTCGTCGACGCCGGAGCGCTGAGTATCCTGACCGAGCTCCTCGACGAGGGCCTGCGCTGCACGCCGCGTCATGTTCTGACCCCGCACTCCGGAGAGGCCGCCGCCCTCCTGACGGCGCTGGCGGACTCGGAGACGCCCGAGGGGACGGCCCGCCAGTGGAACCGGGAGCGCGTCGAGGCGCACCCGGCGCACGCGGTCCGCGAGATCTGCCGCCTGAGCGGCGCCACCGTCCTGCTCAAGGGGGCGACGACGCTCATCGCCGCGCCGCACCATCCACTGGTCAGCGTGGACTCCGGCCCAGGGTGGATGGCGACCGCAGGAAGCGGGGACGTGCTCGCCGGCGTCCTCGGCGCGGTCCTGGCCGGAGCCGCGGCCCGCTGGGAGCGGGAGGTGGGGTGTGCAGCCGCCGGTGCGGACTCGGCCCAGGGCGTTCTGGTTGACTCGGTGGCCGCCGGAGTCCGGCTGCACGCGCTCGCGGGCGCCTACGCCGCCGCGATGCCGGGAGCCGGCGTCGTCGGTGCGGGTGGTCACCCGGTTGCTGCCCTCGACATCGCCGCGGCCCTCGGCCCGGCCCGCCTTGAGCTCAACTGGCTTCAGGCGGTCCCGCACCACTGAGACATGTCAGCCGATCGGTCGTCGCCGGAGGAGGTGAACAGTCGAGTGCGAGAGCCAACAGCCTCGCCTTCGGCCACCCAGTGCGACAATCGCGCTGTGACCACTTCCGCGGACTCAGTAGCAATGCCCCCCTCCACCGCTCCGGAAGCCTCAGCAGCCCGGCCCTCGCTGCCCGGGGCAGCCACCTCGCGGGCCGTCATTGATCTGGAGGCCGTGGCCCACAACGGAAGGCGCCTGGCGCAGGTGGCGGGCGTGCCGTGGATGGCCGTGGTCAAGGCCGATGCCTACGGCCACGGCCTGGGGCCGATAGCCCTGACGGCCCTGTCAGTGGGAGCCTCCTGGCTGGGGGTGGCCCAGCTCGCCGAGGCCCTCGCCCTGCGCGCGCTCCTCGATGAGGCCGACGTGGATCGACCCGCGGGGGAGCCCTCCGGTCAGGCTCCCCGGATCCTCACCTGGCTCCTGCCCGTCATGGATCCCGCCCGGGCGGCCGCCGAGGACTCGCCCCTGCGCGCCGCACTGGCGGCCGACCTGGACCTGTCGGTCTCCACCCTGCCTCAGCTCGAGGCCCTGTCAGCTGCCGCCCGGGCTCAGGCGACGACGGCGCGCCTCCATCTCAAGGTCGACACCGGAATGTCGCGCGGCGGTGCCATGGTCGAGGACCTGCCCGCCCTGGCCGCCGCGCTGAGGCAGGCTGAGGACGAGGGGGTGGTCGACGTCGTCGGCCTGTGGTCCCACCTGTCCCGTGCCGACGAGCCCACCAGCGGCTCCACCGAGCAGCACCTGGAGCGATACCGGCAGGCTGAGCAGATCGTGCAGGAGGCGGGACTGAGGCCCTCCATCCATCATCTGGCCGCCACCGGCGGGCTCCTGTGGCACCCGGAGGCCCGCATGGACCTGGTGCGAGCGGGAATCGGCCTCTACGGACTGAGCCCTGACCCGTCCGTGGCAACCAGCTCCGAGCTCGGGCTTCAGCCCGCCATGCGCCTGGAGTCCGCTCTCGTCCAGGTCAAGCGCATCGACGCCGGGCAGGCCGTCTCCTACGGCGGCACCTGGTGCGCTCCCACCGACCGCTGGGTGGGACTCGTCCCGCTGGGCTACTCCGACGGTATCCCGCGCGCCGCCGGCTCGACCGGCCCGGTGGGCGTCGGCGGCCTCATGAGCTCCATCGTGGGGCGGGTGTGCATGGACCAGGTGGTCATTGACCTCGGTCCGGCCCGAGATGAGACCGGCGCGCTCCTGCCGGCGCCGGCCCAGGTCGGTGACACCGCCGTGCTCTGGGGCGCCCCGGATGCTGTGGGGCAGGAGACCGTCCCCACGGCAGACGAGTGGGCGCAGGCCTGCGAGACCATCAACTACGAGATCGTGACCCGGCTGGGAGCCCGCGTCCCGCGCTGCTACGTCGGGGCAGAGGCTGGTGGCGGCTACGCTCGCCCCTAGACAACAGCGGGCCTCGGAGCACGTCGGCCCGGCGACCGGTGCCGGTCGGCTCCGGTCGCCGGCTCCACCTATGAATGAGGAGGACACATGAGCGGTGCGCTGCACACCCCCGAGGCCGTCCCCGAGATCACTGTCGCCACCGGCGACGCCGATGAGACTCGGGGGCTCGGTGCCCGCATTGCCCGCCTTCTGCGTGCCGGCGATCTCGTCATGCTCTCCGGCGGGCTGGGGGCGGGCAAGACCACCTTGGCTCAAGGCATCGGCGCGGCCCTGGGAGTGCGCGGCCGGGTCTCCTCGCCCACCTTCATCATCGCCCGTGTGCACCCCTCCCTCGCCGACGGCCCCGACCTCATCCACGTCGACGCCTACCGGATCACCTCCCTGGAGGAGATCGACGCCCTCGACCTGGACTCCTCCCTGGATCGTTCCGTCACCCTGGTCGAGTGGGGCGAGGAGAAGGTGGAGGCCCTGAGCCCCGATCGCCTCGAGATCCAGGTGCGTCGGCCTCATGGCGCGGTCCGCGACGGCGTTCGCAGGCTTGACGACGTCGCCTTCGGTTCTGAGTCCTCCGGTGGCGCAGTGACGGAGGATCCCGTTGTGGACCTGGGTGAGGTTGATGATGGCAGTCGGACGATCACCGTGCGTGCCCTCGGTCCACGATGGGCTGACATCGACCTGAGCCCCCTGGCCGCCGACACCACCCATCAGCCTGGAGCAACGCAGTGAACACTCCTTCTCCCGTGGCGCCGGTCTGCGACGCCATCCCCATCCGGCCCGACGGGCGCTGCGGGCGCCCGATGAGCACGATCCGCCTGGCCCTGGCGGTGGCTCTCCTTGCCGTCTGCCTTCTGACTGCGGGGCCGGTCCGAGCCGCCACCGACCCGCCGTCGACCGGTGCGGGCGACCCTGCAGCCTCAGGCGCCCCTGACAGCGGTGACGGCTCAGCCGTGGGAGCGTCGGCGACCTCCGACCCGGCTGCCCAGAGCGCACCGACCGCTCCCGCCGGGGGCTCGACGGCTGGCTCTGCAGGCACGGCAGACGCGGACTCGCGCAGCGCGGCCAAGTCGCTTATGGAGAGTGACTGCGTGGCCCAGGTGCGTCAGAGCACCGGAGAACAGGGTGAGATCACGCTCGGAGACGTGCGGAGCGTCTACACCTGGGCCCCCGGCTTCCTCGACGGCTCCCAGCCCTCCGCGCAGCCCATCGACACCGGCGACTGGGCCGCGACCGCCACCGCCGCAGGCAAGCCCGTCGGCCTTCTCGAGGTGGTCACGGACAAGGGACGCACCACCTGCACCCCCATGTTCGACGACGACCTGGCCACCGACGTCGACCAGATGGGAGACGCCCACCTCATCCACGACCGCAATGCCAATGCCTGGTACTCGCTGCGCGGCACCACGGTGACCGCCCTGGGGGAGGCGGCCACCCGGCGTCTGGCCGGCCCCATCGAGCTCAGCGACTACGGAGAGATCCTGCGCGAGAGGGCGGGTTCCAAGCCCAAGACCTCTGCCACCCAGAGCGAGGCCCGGTCCGCCACCGGCGGCTGGGCGATCTGGGGGCCGGTCCTGGCGGTCGTCGTCGTCGGAGTCGCCACCGTCATCATCACGGTCCGCCATGAGCGCAAGGTGACTGCGCCGCTGCGTCAGGCCCGCAACCGTGCCGACATGGCCGAGCGCGCCGATCGGCTCAGCCGGGACGAGTCCGACACCCGCGGCGTCGCGGTGAGACGGGGCATCCCTCGTGCCGCCATCGACCTGTCTCTCCTCGGAGACGGGGCCGAAGGCGACACCGGCACGACCGACGGTGAGACCCTGGGGGACACGATCCCCGAGAGCCACGTCAACTCCCCTCGGGGCCCCAGGGCATAGGCTGGTCCGGTGCGAATCCTCTCGATCGACTCCTCCCTGGGCACGCAGGTCGCGGTCGTCGACACCACTGAGACGGCCGGGCTGCCCGTCACCTGCCCTGTGCAGGTGCTCAGCCGGGCCGAACAGGCCGATACCCGGCGTCATGCCGAGTCGCTGGGTCAGATGCTCTCCGAGGCGTTGTCCGCTCCCGGTGTCGCCGATCGTCCTCTCGATGCCGTCGTCGCGGCCACAGGGCCGGCACCCTTCACCGGGCTGCGTGCCGGGCTGGTGACGGCCAGGGTCGTAGGGCGTACCCGCGGCATCCCCGTCCACGGCGTCTCCAGCCTCGACGCCGTCGCCCGCCTGGCCCTCGATGAGCTCGGTGCGCGTCAGGGCGAGAAGGATCCTGTTGTCCTGGTCGCCACGGACGCCCGCAGGCGCGAGGTCTATGCGGCGCTCTTCCGCGCCAACGGGCCCGATGACGTCACCTGTCTGACCGAGATCAGTGTCTGCCCCCCGGCTCAGGTCGCCGAGTGCATTGCCGTGCAGACGCCGGAACAGGGCAGCGGGGCCGTCACCATCGACGCCGTGGCCGGCTCCGGCGCCGCCCTCTACCCCGAGCTGGTGGGGACCGCCTCCTGCCACGAGGTACTGGCTCCGGTCTCCGGTGACGCGCTGACCCAGGTGCGCATCGCCCTGGCCCGTCTAGGCCACGGCGAGGAGCTGGGCACGCAGCCGCTCTACCTGCGTCACGCCGACGTGCAGATGCCCGCCGCCCGTAAGCGCGTGCGCTGAGCTCGGGTGACTCAGGTGCCCGAGGTGCCAGTAACAGGGGGGACACCCGGCCTGCGGGAGATGACCGAGGAGGATCTGGACACGATCACCCGTCTCGAAGGCGAGCTGTTCGGGGCTGAGGCCTGGAGCCGGGGTCTGCTGAACCTCGAGCTGGAGGCGTCCCGGGGCCCGCAGGCCGACCGCCGCTACGTCGTCGTCGAGTCCGAGGACGCCGACGACGCTGCCAGTCCCAGCGCTGGGGCCGGACTGAACGGGCCACGGCTCCTGGGGTATGCCGGTCTCTACCACGCCAGCGGCCTGACCAGCGCGGACCTGCTGACCATCGCCACCATCCCGGTCGCACGCGGGCGGGGGGTTGCCTCCCTCATGCTCACCGAGCTCGTCAGCACCGCACAGCAGGCCGGCTGCCCCGATGTCCTGCTGGAGGTGCGTCAGTCCAACGAGGCCGCCCAACGCCTCTACACCGGGCACGGGTTCGTTCCCATCGGCCGACGGCGTCGCTACTACCAGGCACCACCCGAGGACGCGGTGGTCATGAGGCTGACGCTGCGTCCGCGCCTGGGTCCGGTCGGGTCTACCGGGAACGGCGAGTAGATCCCGGGCTGAATCGGACCGGGGGCCTCTTCGAACCGAAGGACGTGCCGCATCCGACCAGGAGGATTGCGCCGGGGTGAAGAGGCAGATAGGAACGGTAAAGTCGACAATAAACACAGTCTTCCACCTGAGAGGTGCTGTGTGTCTGAGACCTCACAGATTTGTCTGACACCCTCATGACGAAAAGGTGGCCGCAGAGGTGGCAGTCAGCAAATTCCGCAGCGTTGAATCTGAAGTTGAGGGTTCTCGAAATCCTCATGATTTCGCGGATAACTGGCGTATCCACGCTGATGGGGGCATTGATGGCACCAACAGCGCCCCAAGCCCGGCTAGCCTTTTGCCGTGGCCAAAACATCTGCTCCTTCCCTGAAGAGGCGGACCGCCTTCTCCACGACCGTCTTCATGAAGCGCATGATGGCGATCTCGGGTCTGGTGTTCCTGTTCTTCGTCCTCTTCCACGCCTACGGCAACCTGCACTACTTCGAGGGTGAGGTCGCCTACGATCACTACGCCGTGTTCCTCAGAGCGCTGCTGGTTCCGATCATGCCTTACGGCGGTGTCCTGTGGATCCTCCGCCTGGCGCTCATGGCCTGCCTCCTGGCTCACGCCGGCAGCGCCTTCCACCTGTGGGCGCGCAACAAGCGGGCCCGCGGCAACGACAAGTACGCCGTCAAGAAGCCCGGCGCCGAGTACTTCGCCTCCCGCTATGCCATGCGCACCATGCGCTGGGGCGGTGTCATCCTGCTGCTGTTCATCATCTGGCACATCCTGCAGTTCACCACCCTGTCGCTGACGCCGGGGGGACACTACGAGCACGGGCGCGCCTACATGAACATGTGGTACGGCTTCCAGCTGTGGTGGGTGTGGCTCATCTACGCCATCGCGCTGGTGGCCTTGTGCCTGCACGTGTGGCACGGCGTGTGGTCCGCCCTGCAGACGCTGGGGGCGGTGCGAGGAAGCACCATTCCCTTCATCCGGCTGATCGCCTTCGTGGTGGCCTTCGCGGTGTTCGCCGGCTTCATGGCCGTCCCGACGGCGATCCTCTTCGGCTATGTCGACGCCCCCATGGCCGCTGCTGACTACTACCCGCAGTTCTGTGATGCGATCGGCTCCTCCGCCGAGCACTTCACCGAGTGTGTTGCGGCAACCCACTGAGAGTGAACGACTATGACTGAACTCATCGACGGCCTGTACTACGAGGGCGAGAAGATCGCCGACACCAAGGCCCCCCACTCCGTCCCGATCGACCGGCGCTGGGAGCAGCGCAAGTTCGAGGCCAAGCTCGTCAATCCCGCCAACCGCCGCAAGCTGGACATCATCGTCGTCGGCTCCGGCCTGGCCGGCGGCGCCGCTGCCGCCTCCCTGGGCGAGCAGGGCTACAACGTCAAGGTCTTCTTCTACCAGGACTCCGCCCGCCGAGCGCACTCCATCGCCGCCCAGGGCGGTATCAATGCCGCGAAGAACTACCGCAACGACGGCGACTCGACCTACCGCCTCTTCTACGACACGGTCAAGGGCGGCGACTACCGCGCCCGTGAGGACAACGTGTACCGCCTGGCGGAGGTCTCCGCCAACATCATCGACCAGTGTGTGGCCCAGGGCGTCCCCTTCGCCCGCGAGTACGGCGGTCTGCTGGACAACCGTTCCTTCGGTGGTGTCCAGGTCTCCCGTACCTTCTATGCCCGCGGTCAGACCGGCCAGCAGCTCCTTATCGGGGCCTACCAGGCCCTGGAGCGTCAGGTGCATGCCGGGACGGTCAAGGAGTTCCGCCGTCACGAGATGGTCGAGCTCATCGTCGTCGATGGCCGCGCCCGCGGCATCGTCACCCGGGACATGGTCTCCGGGGAGATCGAGACCCATCTGGCAGACGCCGTCGTCCTGGCCAGCGGTGGGTACGGCAACGTGTTCTTCCTGTCCACCAACGCGATGGGTTGCAACGCCACCGCCATCTGGCGCGCGCACCGCAAGGGCGCCTACTTCGCCAACCCCTGCTACACGCAGATCCACCCCACCTGCATTCCGCAGTCCGGGGACTTCCAGTCCAAGCTCACCCTCATGAGTGAGTCGCTGCGCAACGACGGCCGCATCTGGGTGCCCAAGAAGGCCGAGGACTGCGACAAGGACCCGCGCGACATCCCCGAGGAGGCACGCGACTACTACCTTGAGCGCATCTACCCGGCCTTCGGGAACCTCGTGCCTCGTGACATCGCCTCGCGCCAGGCCAAGAACATGTGCGACGAGGGACGCGGCGTGGGCCCGGCCATCAAGGAGCGCGATGCCAACGGCAACGAGCGGATGATGCGCCGCGGTGTCTACCTGGACTTCTCCGAGGCCATCGGCCGCCTGGGCAAGGACGCCGTCTCCGCCCGATACGGCAACCTGTTCGAGATGTACCAGCGCATCACCGGGGACGACCCCTACGAGGTCCCCATGCGCATCTACCCCGCCGTGCACTACACGATGGGTGGTCTGTGGGTGGACTACGACCTGGAGTCCAACGTCCCGGGCCTCTACATCGCCGGAGAGGCGAACTTCTCCGACCATGGTGCCAACCGCCTGGGCGCCTCCGCACTCATGCAGGGCCTGGCCGACGGCTACTTCGTCCTGCCCGACACCATGAACGACTACCTGGCGGACATGCTGCGCCTGGGCAAGGTCGACCCGAACGCCCCGGAGATTGTCGAGGCCAAGCGCTCCGTCGAGGAGCGCGTCGCCCGCCTCATGGCGCTGCGTGGAACCCGCAGCGTGGACGACTTCCACATGGCCCTGGGGCGCATCATGTGGGAGTACTGCGGCATGGAGCGGCGTGATGCCGGTCTGCGTGACGCCATCAAGCAGATCCGGGCCCTCAAGGAGGAGTTCTGGCGCGACGCCCGCATCACGGGCCAGGCCGACGAGCTCAACCAGGCCCTGGAGAAGGCCGGCCGACTGCTGGACTTCTTCGAGCTGGCCGAGCTCATGTGCATCGACGCCCTGCACCGGCGCGAGTCCTGCGGTGGTCACTTCCGGGCGGAGTCCCAGACGCCCGAGGGTGAGGCCATGCGGCATGACGACGAGTTCCTCTACGTCGCCGCCTGGGAGTGGGGCGGGGAGAACCGTCCGCCGATCCTCCACAAGGAGGACCTCGTCTACAAGGACATCGAGCTCAAGCAGCGGAGTTACAAGTGAACATCAAGCTCAAGATCTGGCGCCAGAAGAACAAGGACTCGAAGGGCCACTTCGAGGAGTACGCCATGAGCGGGATCGAGGAGCACATGAGCTTCCTCGAGGTCCTCGACCTGCTCAACGAGCAGCTCTTCGCCGAGGGCAAGGAACCGGTGGCCTTCGACTCCGACTGCCGCGAGGGCATCTGCGGTCAGTGCGGTGTGGTCATCAACGGGCAGGCCCACGGGCCGATCCGCTCCACCACCTGCCAGCTGCACATGCGCCACCTGGCGGAGGACCCCTCCTTCAAGGACGGATCCACCATCACGATCGAGCCGTGGCGCTCCACCGGTTTCCCGGTGCTGCGTGACCTCATCGTGGACCGTTCCGCCTTGGACCGCATCGTCCAGGCCGGTGGCTACATCTCGGTCAATACTGGTGGAGCCCCTGAGGCCCACTCGGTGCCCGTGCAGAAGGAGAAGGCCGACGCCGCCTTCGAGGCAGCCGCCTGCATCGGCTGCGGTGCTTGCGTGGCCGCCTGTCCCAATGCCTCTGCCATGCTGTTCACGGGTGCGAAGATCTCGCACCTGGGTCTGCTGCCGCAGGGTCAGCCCGAGCGTCTCGCCCGCGTGGTGAGCATGCTCAACCAGCACGACGCCGAGGGCTTCGGCGGCTGCACGAACATCGGTGAGTGCGCGGCCGTGTGCCCCAAGTCAGTGCCGCTCGAGGTCATCTCGCGCCTCAACCGGGACCTCGGCCACGCCCTGTGGAAGGGGCAGCACGCTCACTGAGACCCCTCATACGCCGAGCCGGGCTCCCACATCGTGTATTCCTGCAGAAATTCTGTTGGGGCCGCGATGGGAGCCCGGCTCGATGTTAGGCCATGTTGAGAAAACAAAGACGTGCGGAGTGCGGGTGTTGCTCCAACGCTGCTTGTTCTGTGTTTCGGGCCGCCCCGGCCAAGCCAGGGTTTCGTGTTCGAGCTCGTCAGGGGTGCGGTATCCCAGGGCTGAGTGAGGGCGAATGTGACTAGGTGCTACTCGTCGTCTTGTCGGGGCGGCGCTTCTGCCTCAACGATGCACTGGCCCAGCCGAACCGACTCGGTTGCCATCGCCCGTTGACCTTGCCAACTCCCTGGGGCGCCGCAGGGCGGGATGCTGAGCCTCCGTGTCGATAGGACACCTCGCATATGTGTAGAAAATGCACAAGATACACGTGGATATATGTTCACTTCGCCTCTTCTCTTTGTGTGTATGAGACAGAGAGAGTTCTATTTCTACCAATAAGTCGAATTTCAAGGTAGCATAGTCGCGTGACAGCGGAAGCGAAGTCATGGGGGGTTATTCGCGGCATCCGTTGCAGGTTCTGTGGCCTGCGTAGATGCTGGCGTCGGCCGGTACCGAGTGTAAGTTTCATTCTCGATCTAATGCTCGACCAAAGGAGGCGCTCCTCATAGAATTCACGAAACAGAACCTTGTCAAGACCGCAGTTCTAGGGTCGGCAATCATTGGGGTGGTGATGCTTGCGGTTCCGGCCTCGGCCGCCTCGCCCGGACCGTCGAACTATAGAGCTGATGATCATGTAGCAGTCAGCTACAATGATGCGACCAACCAATTCTGTGCATCAATGGAAATAGTTGCCAGTGGTGTTTTACCTGCCTTGAAGATGTCTTTTGATCCAGAAATACGTGTCGTGCCCGAGGGTGGCGACAGTGGTCCAACCCGCGTCTTTAACATTAACCCAGGAGAGACCAAGTGCGTCAGTTTGGAGGGGGCGGTCGAGGATAGTCGCTACTATTATCAGGTAGGGAGTCGCGCCCCGGTATACTTCTACAGCTGATCGCAGAAATCGATATAAGCTGACGGGACTGGAGAGATGTGGTCCCGCCTCTTCCGTCCGCTCTGATGGGGCCTTTGGTGGGCCCGGTCGTTCTGGGGTGTGGCGATCAGGGACTATCCGCACTGCACGAGCCTCCGCACCCAGTGGAGTGCACCAACCTCCCGGCCAATAGCGTCCAGGCGTCGACAACTGGTCCTGTGGGGCGGCCCGCGAGTTCTCTGGGGCGTCCGTGACGGGCCAGGGGAGGGCCTGCCGTAGCTTCTGGTAACCCTGTAGCCCTTACCTCGCAACAGGACCTGAGCCAGGGGCCCTAATCGACGGTGACAGTGATCCTGGTGAAGTCCGCGATCCGCGGCGTGCTTGGATCGGCCTCGGGGGCGCCGGTGCCCACGAGGAGGACCTGGGCGCCGGCCCGCCGGGCCGCGGTGTAGCCGGAGGTGGCGTCCTCCAGCACCAGGCAAGAGGCGATTGGTGTCCCCAGGAGCTCGGCGGCCTTGAGGTACGCGTCAGGAGCAGGTTTGCCGCGCTCGACGTCGTCGGCGGAGACGACGATGGAGGGGATGGGCACCCCGGCCTCCTCCATACGCGTCCGCATGAGCTCCATGGGGGCGGAGGTGACCAGGGCCAGCGGAGCGCAGGTATTAATCAGGGTCGTTACCAGGGTGGCGGCCCCGGGGATCTCAGCCATACGCCCCGCCGTGCGCACGATCTCCTCACGGGCGAAGCGTTCATAGATGGCGTCCTGCTCCTCCGTCGCGAGCTCCGGCAGGAACCGGCGGACCGTGTCGAGGCCGGTACGGCCGGGGGAGTAGGCCATGATCTCGTCGAAGCGCTCGCTCATGCCATGATCGCGGGCGAAGGAGCTCCACATCGACTCCACGACTGCCGAGGAGTCCACGAGTGTACCGTCCATGTCGCACAGGACCGCCTCGGCCCGGGTCAGGAGCACCGGTCCCTCGGCGGTACTGCCCGATGACGACCACAGCTGAACGGTCACGATGCCTCCTGAAACAGAATTGATGAGATGAACGGCGTCAGCCTATCGAACGATATCGTGAACCTGAGTCGCCGACATCGTATTCAGTGACAGCCACCCCTTAGAGAGATGTTTTGCCGTCTGCGTGTTGGTGGTCCTGTGGTCGCGTCTAGCTGGAGGTGGTGACGAACTCTCCATTCTTCAGAGTGTATTCCTTGCAGTGCTGAGCATTGTTCTTGGGTTGCGCAGTGCAGAGATTAACGCTGGAGACAGTGGGGTACCTCTCGATCGTTGACAAGACGGAGCGCGTCGTGCCCTGGTCAGGGCCATCCGGGTTGTAGGGGCCAAGTCCTCTGACATCCACCTCGAATCCCGTTTTCTTATCGGAGATGAGAGCGTTGGCGGTGATTGAGATCCCAGGGTCCTTCGTCTCAGGAATGGAGAGGGCGAGGATGTCGGAGATCAGCGAGGTGGGCAGCGTCTCTGTCGTGTTCTCCTTGCCTGTGTGGGCTCGGATGTCCCAGTGGCCGATCCTGAAGGTGTCTTCCGTGTCGAGGAGCTGACCATCCTTGGTCGGTAGGGGTTGGGTGATGACGTCAGATGGGACTGACTTCTCATCGCCGCGCTCGATCGTCAGGGTGTCGTAGCTCTGAGTGATCCTCTCCGCGGTGCCGCCGGAATGCTCCACCGTCGTTTCCATGGTGTCGCAGGCCGCTTCCAGGGATCGTTTCTGGTTGTCTGCGAGGTAAGGGTTGGTCTCTTCGTAGAGGCGGATGGACTGCTTGTCGAAAACAAGGACGGTGCCGTGGTGCTTCCAGGTGAGCTGAATGTACGCAGTGTCCTCCTTGATCTTGTCCAGGCGGGGAAGCTCAGTGGCCGCCTGGTTCAGGATCGTGCAGGCCTTGTCCGGCTCCGTGTCATCGGAGAGCGTCGTCGTGGCGATGGTATGGCACCCTGTCTCCTCATATGTCTCGCAGGAGGTCTTGACCTTCTCAACCCCGTCCTGTTTCAGGAGCCAGGGGCGGATGATGCTGCCTCCGCCGTCGGAGCACGCCGAGAGCGGTAGGACCGCCAGGGTGACGGCGATGACGGCAATGAAGGGTGCTGCTGGCCGCTTCTCGCGCCGCGTACGGAGGCTGCGCACGGGGTGGTCGAGGTGACGGAGAGGAGCGCGTTGTCCGGGGCTGTTCATGGCAGGAGCGTAGGGATGCATGCGGGGACGAAGTAGGGGTATTGATCCCCACCTCGGGTCCGGCGAAGTCGGGCACGCGCACCGACGTCGGAGGGCTCGGGATTCCTAGCCCCAGACCCCGGAGGAGCCACGGCGGTGGGAGCCGACCAGGTGGGTATCGATGATCCCGATCGCCTCCATGAGGGCGTGCATCGTCGTCGGACCGACGAAGCGGAAACCACGACGCTTGAGCTCGCGGGACAGAGCCGCCGACTGAGGCGACTGAGTGGGGATGTCTGCAAGCCGGTGCGGTCGCGGAGTCGACTTCGGCCGGTAGGACCACACCAGGCCCGCCAGGCCGCCGGCGACGTTGCCCGTCTCCCTGAGTCGCAGCGTCGCGCGGGCGTTGGCGATGGTCGCCAGGATCTTGGCCCGGTTGCGTACGATCGCGGCGTTACTCAGCAGGCGGTCCACGTCCTCGTCCCCGAAACCGGCCACCACCTCCGGGTCGAAACCGGAGAAGGCGTCCCGGAAGGCCGGCCGCTTGCGCAGGATCGTGGCCCAGGACAGGCCCGACTGGAAGGCCTCCAGGCTCAGCCGCTCGAAGACTCCCCGTTCGTCGCGCACCGGCATGCCCCACTCGGTGTCGTAGTACTCGCGCAGCAAAGGGTCGGTGGCCGCCCAAGCCGGCCTGGCCAGACCGTCGTCCCCCACCACCAGGTCCGGGTTGTCGGGCTCAGTCACGAGTACCTCCTCGTCGGTGACCTGTCAGGGGCGCCTGGTCGGTGTCGTCTCCCGATCGGCCCGTCCCAACGGTAGCCGGGACAGTGGCCGGGCGGCCTGCCGGCAGTGGGCGGGATGGCAGGCGGCTGTCCCGCGTCCGTCTCGGTAGGCGATAGGGTGGGGACTTGTGAGCGACCCCCTCATCCTCGGCATCGAGTCCACCTGCGACGAGACCGGCGTGGCCCTCGTGCGCGGACGCGAGCTCCTCGCCGACGTCACCGCCACCTCCATGGACCAGTACGCGCGCTTCGGCGGGATCATCCCCGAGATCGCCTCGCGGGCCCACCTGGAGTCCTTCCTGCCCACCCTCGACGCCGCGCTGGAGAAGGCCGACGTCGACCTGAGCGAGATCGACGCCGTCGTCGTGTGCGCCGGCCCCGGACTCATTGGTTCCCTGACCGTCGGCATCTCCGCCGCCAAGGCCCTGGCTGCGAGCCTGGGCTCACCGATCTACGGCGTCAACCACGTCATCGGTCACCTGGCGGTCGATGAGCTGGTCGACGGCCCCCTGCCCGAGCGGTTCATCGGACTCATCGTCTCCGGCGGCCACTCCAACCTTCTGAGCATCCGTGATATCGCCACAGACGTCGTTGAGCTCGGCGGTACCCTCGACGACGCCGCAGGCGAGGCCTTCGACAAGGTCGGCCGGCTCCTGGGATTGCCCTACCCCGGAGGTCCGCACGTGGACCGTCTCTCTCAAGAGGGCGACCGCAGCGCCATCCGCTTCCCCCGCGGCCTGGCCGCCGGAAAGGACAAGGAGCGCCACCGCTACGACTTCTCCTTCTCCGGGCTCAAGACCGCGGTGGCCCGTTACGTCGAGTCCCTGGAGGACGCTGGGCGGGGCGTCCCCAGTGCCGACGTCTGCGCCGCCTTCTCCGAGGCCGTTAACGACTCCTTGACGGCCAAGGCGGTCCAGGCCTGCCTGGATACCGGATGCGACACGCTCGTCGTCGGAGGCGGCTACTCGGCCAACTCCCGTCTGCGCTCCCTGGCGGCCGAGCGCTGCGAAGCCGCCGGCATCACCCTGCGCCTGCCACCGCTGCGCTTCTGTACTGACAACGGTGCCCAGATCGCGGCCCTGGGATCAGCGGCGGTGCGCTCCGGCGTGGCCCCCAGCCCCATGGACTTCGCCCCGGACTCCGGGATGCCGCTGGACGTCAGCGTCGCTCACTGACATCCGCTGACGTCCGCCGACGCTTCTCGACGCAGGCTCCGGCGCGTTCGGGATGACTGTCCGATGTCTGCGGCCACACCCCGGATGATGATCTCGATCTTGCGGTCCAGTCCGCCTCGGCCTAGCCAGCTCTCGTTCGGAGTCAGTGCCTCGGGCAGGGCCGGTGCCCTGCTGGTCGTCGCGAACCGGCTCGCCTCCTCCAGCCCCGTGGCGCCGCCCCTCCCGGCGCCCGAGGCGCTCTCTCCCGATTCGTGTCCCAGGAACGGTGCAGGCAGCTCGGGGCGACCGGCGGGGGAGCGCATGACCTCGATCTGCGCGTGCGTGGCGATGACGGTGTCACCGACGAAGTCCAGGACCACCCCGGCCTCGTCGGCCTCGAGTCCTCCCTCGATCAGGGCCTGACACGCCTGGGATACGGGCCTGGCGAAGACCTGGTGGGCCCAGGGAACCCCCATGATGACGCCGGCCAGGCCGGGATAGCGCTCCAGCATCTCCCAGACGGCCTCGGCATGCGCCCGAACCGTGTCGGGCCAGCGCTTCCCGGGGCGGGGAACCTCGATCTGGGCGGCGATCCGTTCCAGGCAGGCGGCCAGCAGATCCTCTCGCGAGGTGATCGTGCGGTACAGGCCGGAGACCGCCACGCCCAGCTGCTTGGCCACGGCGGTCAGGGTGAATTCGGCGATGCCGATCTCGAGGGCGGCGTCGACGACGTCGTCGCGCGAGAAACCGGGTCTCGGTCCGGTTGGCCTGCCCAGTCGTGCCTGTGATGCCATGACAGCACCGTAGTGCGACTCAACGACGGTTGCTCCCGGTTCAGCGACCAGAGTAAGGTGTGCCTTATTGAGTTCTGAAACACCTTCAGAATTAGAGTCGACGGAAGAACGAGGCACCTGATGAGCACGCAGGCACAGCGGCCGGCGCCAGGGACGTCGCCGCAGACGGCACCGCAGTCGTCTTCGCGGCTGTCGCAGCCTTCGACGGGCCCCGGAAGAGCCGGGGAGTCGGGCGAGCAGGCGAGGAGGAGCAACGCCCAGCGCTCCCGTGAGGGGCAGGCCGCCATCGCGCGCCTCGGCGCTCCCGTGCGCACCCGTCTGCGGATCGGTCAGGTCCTCGTCCTGCTCTCCGCCGTCCTGGCGGCGGCGCCCTATATCGCTCTGGTCCAGCTCGGCGACATTCTGCTGCGCGCCTACCGGGTGGGTGTGAGCCCTGAACCGCAGCAGGTGCGTTCCGCCGTCATGCTGCTCGTGAGCGTCTACTCCACCCGCCTGCTGCTGTACTTCCTGGCACTGCTCATCACTCACCTGGCCGACCTGTCCCTGCGCGACCGACTGCGGCGCGACATCGTCGAGCGCATCTCCCACGCTCCGCTGGCCTGGTTCACCGCCTCCACCTCCGGGCGTATCCGCAAGGCCGTCCAGGATGACACGACCTTGGTCCACACCGTCATCGCCCACGGCCCCGTTGAGCGTCTCAACGCCGTTGTCACCCCGCTGGCGCTGCTCGTGTGCGCCTTCTGGATCGACTGGCGCCTTGCCCTGCTGGCGGTCTCCACGCTCGTCCTCTACGTGCTCACCTACTCGGTCTCCATGCGCGGCATGAATGAGAAGACCGTGGAGATGGACCGAAAGCTGGCGGCCATCTCCTCCACCATGGTCGAGTTCGTCTCCGGTATCGGCGTGGTCAAGGCCTTCGGGCGCGTGGGGCGCGCCCACTCGGCCTACCTCGCCGCCGCCGACGAGTTCTCCGCCTTCTACCGCGCCTGGGCGATGCCCCTGGTGACCGTCACCTGTCTGTCCTTCACCTGGGTCTCGATCCCCGTACTGCTCCTGGTCAACCTCGGTGGCGGGGCGTTGCTCATCCATACTGGTGCCGTCACCCTGCCCCAGGTTCTGGCCACGACCCTCGTCGCCCTGGTCCTGCCCGCCGCACTCATCACCATTGCCTCGATCTCCTGGTCCTACCAGCTCGCCGGTGCCGCGGCCCTGCGCCTGTGCGAGGTTCTCGACACCCCTGTGCTGCCAACCGCAGACCGCCCCGAGCGGCCTCGCACGGCGCTCGTCGAGATCAGCGGTGTCTCCTTCTCCTACGGGGACACCCTCGCCGTCGACGACGCCTCCCTCGTTCTGGAACCCGGCACCGTCACCGCTCTGCTGGGCCCCTCCGGCTCGGGCAAGTCGACGCTGGCCACTCTCATCGCACGCTTCGCCGACCCGGACGCCGGCGCCGTACGCATCGGTGGCGTGGACCTGCGGGACATGGACGAGCCCACCTTGTACTCCACGGTCTCCTTCGTCCTCCAGGACGCCCAGCTGCTCGGCACCACCGTGCGGGAGAACATCGCGCTCGGACGCCCCGACGCCGATCTGGAGCAGGTGCGCGACGCTGCCCGCGTGGCCCACATCGACGAGGAGATCATGGCCCTGCCGGAGGGTTACGACACCGTCCTGGGACAGGACACGGCTCTGTCCGGTGGGCAGGAGCAGCGCATCGCCATTGCGCGTGCCATCCTGCTGGACACCCCCGTCATCCTGCTCGACGAGGCCACCGCTATGGCCGACCCGGAGTCGGAGGCCGAGATCCAGGAGGCGCTCAGTGCCCTGGTTGAGGACCGAACTGTTCTGGTCATCGCTCATCGTCCGGCCGCCGTGCGCGGTGCCGACCGCATCGTCGTCATGGAGCGCGGGCGCATCGTCGCTTCCGGCAGCCACGATGATCTGGTCGACGAGCCCCACTACCGCGCCCTTCTGCGCCAGACCGGCGAGCTCGGCGATGTCTCCGCCCTGGCCGGTCACGGACCCGTCGCCGCGCCGGACGGTCCCACTCGGGCAGGTGCCGGATCGAAGGAGGAGCCTCCCGCCGCTCTCAGCCCGGACGCCGGCGTGGAAGCCGACCGTCCACGGCCCGTTCCTCCGGTACTGACACCGGAGGCCGAGACCTCCAGGGGTGCGAGCTCCCTGCTGGCCCGCTTCCGCAGGCTCATGCTGGAGTCCTCCTGGCGCCAGACGCGTGGCTGCCTCATGCTGGCAGCGGCCAACGGCATCGCCTCCGGGGCCGCACTGGTCTCACTCCTGCCCGCCTCGGTCGCGCTGGGGTCCGGTGCGCCCCGATGGGGGCTGTCCTTCGGCGGTTGGCTCGTCACCTTCGGCATCTGCGGCGTCGTCGCCGCTGTCACGGAGTTCCAGGGGCAGCGGCGGGGAATGTCCGGAGCCCTCGGCTTCATGCACGATGTTCACCACGCGGTCGGAGACCGGATCGCCCGCCTGCCCCTGCGCTGGTTCAACGCCGACTCCGCCGGCACCCTGTCGCGGGCTGTCAGCCAGGAGATGGTAGCCCTGGGGGAGTCAGCCGCCCACTTCATGTACATGCTCACCTCCACGAGCGCTGCCTGCGTGGTCGTCTGGGCCGGATCCTGGGCCTGGGACTGGCGCTTGGGCCTGCTGCTGACCGTGGCCGCGCCCCTGTTCGCCGGGCTGGTGCGTGCTGCGCGCCGTCTGCTGGACCATGGCAAGTCCGTTTCCGAGCCCGCCGAGCGCGAGCTCGCCACCCGCATCGTTGAGATCGCCCGTTGCCAGGGCGCCCTGCGCTCGTGCCGAGCCGCCACCGGCTACAGCCGCCTGGCCTCCGCCTTCGACGACGGAGCCCGCGCCTCGAGGCGCTCCCTGTGGTGGGAGACCGCCGGCAACGTCGTCAACGGCGCACTGAGTCAGGTCATCGTCGTCGCCATGATCGCCCTGACCGCCTCCTACGCGGTCTCCGGCACCATGGAGCCGCTCGTGGCCGTCGCCATCATCGGCATGTGTCTGCGTTTCACCACCATGCTCGACGACATTGGTGCATCCGTCATGGGTTTGGAGGAACGGCGTCAGATGATGAACCACCTTGACGCCGTCATGGACGCCGAGCTCATGGCCGAGCCCGAGGCTCGTGCCATGTTGCCCGATCCTGGCGCCGTCGAGCTCAACGATGTCGTCTTCGGCTACCGTGCCGACGAGCCCGTCCTGGGTGGAGTGTCGATGAACGTGCCCGCGCGCAGCATGTGCGCGATCGTGGGCCCCTCCGGCAGCGGCAAGACGACTATCGCCCGCCTCATCGCCCGCTTCTGGGACACCGGCTCCGGGACCGTGCGCGTGAGCGGCACCGACGTGCGCGACATGCCGACCGCCCAGCTCATGGAACAGCTCTCTATGGTCTTCCAGGACGTCTACCTCTTCGACGACACCCTGGACGCCAACGTCCGCATCGGCGACCCCGCGGCCGACGACGAGCAGGTGCGCTGGGCTGCGGACCTCGCCGGCGTCACCGAGATCGTCAACCGTCTGCCCCACGGCTGGAGCACCCGCGTGGGAGAGGGTGGGCGGGCCCTGTCCGGCGGCGAGCGCCAGCGCGTCTCCATCGCTCGGGCCCTGCTCAAGCGCGCACCGATCGTCCTGCTCGATGAGGCCACCAGTGCCCTGGACGCGGAGAACGAGGCCAATATCGTTGCCGCGATGCAGGAGCTGCGGCGCACCTCGACACTTATCGTCATTGCCCACAAGCTCGAGACGATCGCAGCGGCCGACCAGGTCATCGTCCTCGACGACGCCGGGCAGGTCGCCCAGTGCGGGAGCCACGAGAATCTTGTGGAGGTGGACGGTCCTTACCGGAGCTTCTGGGAGCAGCGCACCCGGGCGCGCGGCTGGGCACTCGTATCGCGGGCGGAATGATCGACCCGGAGACCGTCAACCGCGAACAGGGGGAGACTCTGAGCCCGTGCCTGCTCGGAGTCGGAGCGAGGCTCGGGGACGGATGTCATTCTTGACTTCTCAGTAATGGACTGAGGCTAGCGTTTCAGCGGATTCATGGCGTTGATTCGTTCAACGATACGCTCTGCGCGGGCCTCAGTCCGCTTACGGAAAATTCCTTGGGCAACGGCTCCTTGGAAGGACAATCCGCTTGTCGCCCATGGCGACGTTGACTGCGCCAATCTCTTTGAGGGTTCCTCGCTGGATCGTAGTGTCGCCATGAAGGCGGCGAAGCCGATCAGGGGGTGGCGTCGACCAGGCCTGCGAGGGCGCTGCACGTCATGATGAGCCGCCCTGGGCGTACGTCAGGGGCACGCCGTTCTCCGCGAGTGGCTGTAATGGGGCGTTCGTGCCGCTGGGGCGGAGAATCTCGGAGGAGGGCTGAGAGGGAAGTGAGGTCATGGGCGCGAATGCAGGCTGTGCATTTTTGAAACACAGTCTTCCATAATATTATCGCGACAATAATTTGATGACGTGGAAAATGTGTGCTTCAGGTGGGTGTGGCAGAGGGTGACTTAAGCTTAATGGTGTTTCGGGTTTGCGTGGACGTGAATTCCATTGCGTGGGTGGGCCTCGAGGTGAGAAATAGTCTGCATTGTTCCTAATGTTCGGTGTCGTGCTTTGCTGTGGCGTCAGTGAGCGCTATTCTTTTCCGCATTTTCCGATACTTGTTCCACGGGAAGAAAAGGAGAATTCGTGTCCGCTCTTCCTGCTGCTGTGCACGTCGACCCCTCCGCCCGTGTGCTCACCGCCAGCTCAGCAGCACTCCGGGGAAGGTTCGGAGCGCTGACCATGTTCGTGATCGTCGGGCTTGTGAGCGTGTGTCTGTGGGAGGGATATCCAGTGGACCTGATGTCACAGTCCCGCAAGCTGCCCGTGATCGCGATCATGGGCATGGTCGCGTGCGCCATCGGGCTGCCGCTGAGCCGGAACCGGGGCACCCGATGTCGGTAATGTCCGGCAAGCCACTGACAAGCGGGGCTCAGGGCTTGGCAGCCAGCGAGAGCACCTCGGTGGGGCGCAGGGGCCTGCCGGCGCGGGCCTCGGCCAGCAGCAGCCTGACGGCCGCCTCTCTCTGCCCTCCATAGGCCCCGACGGCGGCGATCTGGCGTTGGTAGGAGGCTCCCGTCTCCAGGGTAGCGCGCACGGAGTCCAGCTCGGCGGCGCAGCCGAGATCCTCGGCGACCGGGGCGAGCTCAGTGAGCATCCGCTCAACCGTGTCGCTGACCAGCTCCTCCTCGCCGGCGGAGTTGACGATGAGGATCGCGTCCATGCCGTAACGGGCTGAACGCCACTTGTTCTCGGCGACGTACCAGTCGGGCATCGCGTCGAGTTCCTCGCCGCGGTCCAGGGTGCGGGAGAAGGATTCCACGAGGCACTGGGTCAGCGCTGCGATCCCGGCCAGCTCGGTCAGGTTCGTGGCGGCGTCGCAGGCTCGCACCTCGATGGTGCCCAGACGCGGTGAGGGGCGCACGTCCCAACGGATCTCGGTGAAGTCCTCGATGACGCCGGTGTGGACCAGGTCCCCGGTGTAGCTCTCCAGCTGTTCCCAGGTACTGAACTGCTCGGGGGCGCCGGCGGTGGGCAGCTGCTGGAACATCATGGCCCGGTTGTCCGCGTATCCCGTGTCCGCGCCTGCCCAGAAGGGAGAGGAGGCGCTCAGGCACTGCAGGTGAGCGGTGCGCGTGAGCAGGGCCTTGAGGATCGGTAGGACCTTGGCCCGGTCCTCGACCCCGACGTGCACGTGGGTGCCGAAGATGAGCATCTGGTGGCCCCACAACCGAGTGCGGTCCACCAGGCGGGCGTAGCGCTCGGCGTTGGTCACCTTCTGCACCAGCGGGTCTGCGAAGGGGTGGGTGCCTGCCGAAGCCAGGTCCACGCGCAGGGGATCGGTGACCGGAAGGACGCGGTCGAAGGCGAGGGCGATGTCCTCCACGCACTCTGCGACGGTTCGGCGCGCCCCGGAGACCAGCTCGATGGTGTTGAGCATCATCTCGCCGTGCATGTGCGGATCCGGGCCCACCTTCTGGAGGATCTCCTCGGCGCACTGGCGCAGGTCGAGGCTGTCGCGGTCGATGAGCGCCAGCTCCCACTCCACCCCCAGCGTGGATCGCTCCGATCTGGTGAAGGGCAGGGACTGAGGCCGGCGGGCCGGCGGCAGGTCCGTTGTCGTTCCGGCGGCGGATGGGGTGCTCTGGTTCGTGTCCTGCATGTCCTGGTCATCTCCTCGGGTCCCTGACGGGGGGCCGGCAGGTGGATGCGGTGGGCTAGTCGTCGGAAGGCGCGTCGTGGATTCGGGACGTTGACGAGTCGGTTGATGGCCCCCTGGAGATGGGGTCGACGACGAGGACGACTCCCTTGGCCTTCTCGCCCACACGGGTCAGAATCCAGGTCTCCGACTCCTGACCGCTGAGTCTCAGTGAGGTGCGCAGCGCGTCGGGTGAGACGTCGACGCCGCGCTTGAGGATCTCCAGGCTTCCGACCCCCAGCTCGCGGGCTCGGGCCCGCAGTGTCTTGAGTCGTAGTGGCAGGATCTCGGTGAGCCGGAAGGAGCGCACGAAGGGGGTGGTTGCCTCATCAGGGAGCCGCTCTCCCGTGAGGTAGCCGATCCGGGGCCCTACCGGCCGGGCGTCCAGGCGCTCACAGAGGTGGGCGACGAGCCCTGCGCGTACGGCGGCGCCGTCGGGGACGTGGATGATGCTGCCCAGGTCGTCGGGCGAGCTGATCGGGTCGACCTGAACCGGAGGCTGTGAGGGGTCAGCGGTGCTGGGGTCGACCAATGTGCAGGTGTTCACACCATCCGTCCCTGAGCGCATGATCAGTGCGGAGTGCCCGGGCCCCTCCGGGGCGAGCGGACCGCACCAGATGGCGGCTTCGACGACGTCGCCGTCCACGCTCACCCACTGGGTGTGGGAGTCCCGCGGCAGCGCGGCATGGTCGATGCCGGGGGCGACCTTGATACCGAGAGCGGGCACGGACTCACGCAGCGCGAGTACCCGGGACAGAGCCGGCGACCACTGCTCCGGATCAGTGATGCGCCGCCCCTGGGCCCGGCGGGCAGGGTCGGCGAAGACGGCGTCCACCCCTCGCTCGGCCAGGTCGATCTCAAGGGCGTCGGCGCACTCGACGCTCGCATGGGGGAAGGGCATGAGGTTGATGGTGGCCAGAGCGGCTGCGGCCTCATCGCGGTCAACGGCGAGTACCGGCAGGTCGAGCCCGGCCAGGGCGACGGCGTCGCCACCGATCCCGCAGCCCAGGTCCGCGACCTTCGTCACGCCCGCGGCCGCATAGCGGGCGGCGTGGTGAGCCGAGACGGCGAGTCGGGTGGCCTGCTCCAGGCCGTCAGCGGTGAAGAGCATCTGCTGGGCGAAGGGCCCGAACTTTGCTGCGGCCCGGGCGCGCAGACGCTGCTGGGTCAGCGCTGCCGCCACCAGGGCGGGGGAGTGGCCCTCCTCTCTCAGGGAGCGTCCCAGCGACAGAGCCTCGGCCGGGTCGTACGGGGGCAAGGAGGACAGAAGCTCCCAGCCCTCGGGCGTCAGAAGGAGCGCGACGTGGTTCTCAGCCATCACCCCAGATCATTCCATGGTGAACCCGTCAGTGCGCGTGATGTTCGCTGGGTGGGGTGCGAGGAGGGGCTCTCGGTACCTGTCGGGCAGGCGAGCGGGGAGGGCACTGTGCATGGAGTCGTGGGTAGGGTGGTGAACCGATGTCCGCATGCCTGCGGAGCCGGACGGCCTTGGATGGGGAAGATGGATGGGGAGTCGATGACTGACGAGGAACCGCGGCTCGGGGGTGGTGCCGCTCCCGGCGACGTCGCCGAAAGTGAGGGTGCTGATGGGGACGACCCACAGGCGGCACCCCGCTCCGTGAGCCGTCGCAGGGCCCTTCTGCGGAGACTGATGCGGGTCTCGTTGGTCGTCGTCGGGGTCCTGGGGCTCATCACGGTCGGTGCCGGCACCTGGGCCTGGACCGTCAGTGCCGGACACATCGAGGTCGCCGGTGAGAGTGCCGACGGCGCCAATGCCGCCCGGGCCCCGGTGGCGATCGTTCTGGGAGCCGCCGTTCACGCC
This sequence comes from Actinomyces naeslundii, assembly GCF_001956585.1. Lineage (GTDB taxonomy): Bacteria > Actinomycetota > Actinomycetes > Actinomycetales > Actinomycetaceae > Actinomyces > Actinomyces naeslundii. Next base: position 50,262 of record NZ_MSRR01000029.1, read on the forward strand.
GACGGCCTGCCCTCGCCCTGGCTGGCCCACCGTCTCGATATCGCCGCCGACCTCTACACCAGTGGCCGCACCGAGGCGATCCTGGTCTCCGGGGACAACCGGCGCGTTGGGTACGACGAGCCCACTGTCATGCGCAACTACCTCATCTCCAAAGGGATCCCCAGCCAGGCGATCGCCCTGGACTACGCGGGCTTCGACACCTACGACACCTGCGTACGGGCTCGCAGGATCTTTGGGATCGAGCGCGCTCTGCTCGTGACCCAGGACTTCCATGAGCCGCGTGCGGTCGCCATCTGCCGCTCGGTCGGCCTGAGCGTCGACGGCGTGGGTGACTCACGGGCCCGTCATGACCGCATCAGCTGGGCCGTCAGCTGGACGCGCGAGCGCCCGGCCACGATCAAGGCCGTCATCGACGTCGTCTCCCGGCGTGATCCGACCCTGGGGCACCGTGAGACGAGCGTTGCGGAGGCCATCAACTGGACCCGGGAACACCGGCGCTGACGAGGACTGACGCCCATGGCGAAACCACCGCCGCGCTTTGGCACTCGCATTGACTGAGTGCTAACGCCGTCGTAGATTCTCCGTCAGGCGCAGCGGAGTGCCTGCTCCGGTCCTGAGACGCGGGCGGGTACCTTCTGCGACTCGCACTCCTGCATCGTGCCGGACCGGCCCCCGCGACGGCGGTCGGGTACGCCTCGGGAGGGCGATCAAGCCGTTCTACTGCACGTTGAAGAGAAGGAGGAGGTCTCCAATGTCGATCTCCATCAAGCCGCTCGAGGACCGCATCGTCGTCCAGACCGTTGAGGCCGAGCAGACCACCGCATCCGGCCTGGTCATCCCCGACACCGCCAAGGAGAAGCCCCAGGAGGGCAAGGTCGTGGCCGTGGGCCCCGGTCGCGTCGATGACTCCGGCAATCGCGTTCCGGTTGACGTTGCCGAGGGCGACGTCGTCATCTACTCCAAGTACGGGGGCACCGAGGTCAGCTACGCCGGTGAGGACTACCTCATTCTGTCCGCCCGCGACGTCCTGGCGGTCGTCACCAAGTGATCCGCTGAGGCCGTGTGCGCCAATCGGCGCCGCGACGTGTTGAAGGGGAGGCAC
>NZ_MSRR01000029.1:51425-56518 GCF_001956585.1 Actinomyces naeslundii
GCCTCCCCTTCAACACGTCTGCAGCAGAAAGCCGGCTGCATCGATGTGCTGTGTCTGGACGATCGTCCGGACGTTGAGCTGGGAACGTCTGTGCTATCGGTTCCCTGAAACAGGGCGGAGCGTCAGGCCGGTTCGTTGGCGAAACGGCGTGCCTGCTGCTCGTAGTAAGCGCGCCGCTCCTCCTCGCTCATGCCTCCCCAGACGCCATAGGGCTCGCGAGTGCTGAGGGCGTGCTCTCGGCACTCTTCCAGGACGGGGCAGTCCTGACAAATGGCCTTTGCTCGTTCGTCCCGTCGTCGACGGGAACCGCCTCTCTCTCCTTCGGGGTGGAAGAAAACCGAGGAATCCATGCCGAGGCAGGCCCCACGGTACTGCCACTCCCAGAGGGTGGAGATCGGGCCGGGCAGACGCGAAGAGTCGTGCATTGCCTACCTCCCCTCCTTTGGATATGGCGGTCGGGCACACCGAACTTGATGTGCTATACGTAACGATAAGATCGCTCGGTGCGTTAATCAAGAAGAATCATTCTATCTCACAACGAAATTTTCTCCAGATTTGCTGGACATCTGTGTTCTGGCTATCTGAAATCGTGTGTCATATTGTGGCGCTCGAATAGCAGAAACGTTTTGTGAATGATGTATGCATGTGGATCATCTTTTTTCTGAAACGTTCCGCATTCGTTCTTGATTTATTTTTGAGGTGCAACTCACGTCGTTGTGGTGGTCTCGGAAATGACGCAGGGATCGTCTTGCTCTGTAAGACTGCTCGGTTCCCAGGGGGGTGGGTGAGGCGAGCTGGCCGGCGCCGGCGGATATGCACGGGATGGTCAGGTCGTCCTACGATGTCCCCGTGAGCGACTCGATCACCAGCCCTGACGTCTTTGCCCCCACCGGACTGACCTATGATGACGTGCTCCTGCTGCCCAGGCTGACCGACGTCATCCCCTCCGAGGTCGATACGACCTCCAGGCTGACTCCGAGGATCAGCCTGGCCACGCCCCTCCTCTCGGCGGCCATGGACACGGTCACCGAGTCGGACATGGCCATTGCCATGGCCCGTCAGGGCGGTATCGGCATCCTCCACCGCAACCTGTCCATTGAGGAGCAGGCGCAGCAGGTACGGCGCGTCAAGCGCTCGGAGTCCGGCATGGTCACCGACCCGGTGACTGTCGGGCCGGATGCCACGATTGCTCAGCTCGATGAGCTCTGCGGGCACTACAAGGTCTCGGGGCTGCCGGTCGTGGATGAGGGCGGCAACCTTCAGGGGATCATCACCAACCGTGACCTGCGTTTCGTCCCGCCCGAGCGGTGGTCGAGCCTGACCGTGCGCGAGTGCATGACGCCGCGCGACCGCCTGATCACCGGCTCCACCGGCATCTCTCGGGAGGACGCCAAGGCGCTCCTGGCCGAGCATCGAATCGAGAAGCTTCCCCTCGTTGACACCGAGGGGCGCCTCACGGGGCTCATCACGGTCAAGGACTTCGTCAAGACCGAGCAGTATCCCAACGCCACCAAGGACTCCGAGGGACGTCTCGTGGTGGGTGCCGCCGTCGGCTACTGGGGGGACACCTGGGACCGTGCCGGAGCCCTGGCCGAGGCCGGTGTGGATGTTCTCATCGTTGACACCGCCAATGGTGGCGCCAAGCTGGCGCTGGAGATGATCTCGCGCCTCAAGTCCGACTCCACCTTCAGCGGCATCGAGGTCATCGGCGGCAACGTTGCGACACGGGAGGGTGCTCAGGCGCTCATCGACGCCGGGGTCGACGCCGTCAAGGTCGGAGTGGGGCCCGGCTCCATCTGCACCACCCGAGTCGTGGCCGGCGTGGGTGTTCCCCAGGTGACGGCCATCTACGAGGCCGCGCGTGCCTGCAACCCCGCCGGGGTCCCACTCATCGCCGACGGAGGCCTGCAGTACTCCGGTGACATCGCCAAGGCGCTTGTGGCCGGGGCGGAGACGGTCATGCTCGGTTCCCTCCTGGCCGGTTGCACGGAGTCGCCCGGCGACCTCGTCTTCGTCAACGGCAAGCAGTGGAAGCGCTACCGCGGCATGGGCTCGCTGGGCGCCATGAGCTCGCGCGGACGCACCTCCTACTCCAAGGACCGCTACTTCCAGGCCGATGTCTCCTCCGACTCCAAGATCGTCCCCGAGGGCATTGAGGGGCAGGTTCCCTACTCCGGGGCGCTGGGCGACGTCGTCTACCAGCTCATGGGCGGGCTGCACCAGTCCATGTTCTACGTGGGGGCCCGTACGATCCCCGAGCTCAAGGAGCGCGGGCAGTTCGTGCGCATCACGAGCGCCGGCCTCAAGGAGTCCCACCCTCACGACGTCAAGATGACCGTTGAGGCTCCCAACTACACCGGGCGTGACAGCGCCTGAGGCGCGAGCAGAGACTGTCGTTCGGGAAGCCGGCCGGGTCACTCCGGTCGGCTTTCTGGGGTGGAAGCCCCTCGGTGGTTGTACGACGGGTGAGTCCTACGGCTCAGCTCATGGGGGAGTCCGGTAGGGGCCATGCGGTCTGGGCCGGTGTGCGCGAGGGATTCTTGCGCGCCAGCCACTCGTTGAAGGACTCCGCCCAGGTGCGGTGGGCTCTGGCCTGGAAGGCTACGAGCTGTTCGGGGCCGAGCTCCGAGACCTGCGGGTGGGCGATGGCCATCGCCTCGAGCACGTCGAGCGTAGCGATCACGTCCACCTCCGCCGTGTGCAGGGCCTCGTCGACCTGCACACCGTAGACCTCGCAGAGATCGCCCAGTCGGCGCTTGCCCTTGCGATAGCGGTCCACGGCCCGGTCCAGGACCAGGGGATCGGCGATGGGACCCAGCTCGCGTCCTAGGCGCGAGCGCATCGTGGGCAGGTCGTGACGGGCGAGCTCGGCCTCCATGAGGGTCAGGTCGTAGGAGGCGTTGAAGGCGACGACAGGGGTCCCGGCGGCCATCGCCGTCACCAGCAGGTCGCTCACCTCTGCCAGCACCTCGGTCACCGGTCGGCCCTCGGCCCGGACCCGTTCGGTGGTCACGCCGTGGACCGCCGAGGCCGCCTCGGGGATCTCCACCCCTGGATCTGCCAGCCAGGTGGTCACCGACTGCTGTCGATCTCCACCGATCGTGCGCTCGGTGCGCCGGATCAGTGCGGCGGTGACAAGACGGTCCTGGGAAGGATTCACGCCGGTGGTCTCCGTGTCGAAGCCGAGCAACGGGCCGAAGGGCCAGGCGGTGGCGGGGGCGGCGTCGGATGAGGAGGAGTGCGGGGTGCTCATGGTCCCAGCATGCCACCGGGGCACGACATCAATGGCGGCTGTCTGTGTGCCTCGTCCGGCCTCGGTGCGCCAGCCGAGCACGCCGGCTGCTCCGCCGGTCGTTCCGGTAGATATGAGCTGGGCCCACTAGGATCGGGCCATGAGCACAGAGGTCGAGATCGGACGCTCCAAGCGCGCCCTGCGCGCCTACTCCTTCGACGACATCGCCTTGGTGCCGGCGCGCCGTACTCGTGACACCTCCGAGGTGCGCGTGGGCTGGCAGATCGATGCCTACCACGTGGACCTACCGGTCATGGCCTCACCCATGGACTCGGTGATGAGCCCCGAGACGGCGATCATGGTGGGACGCCTGGGTGGGATCGGCGTGCTGGACCTGGAGGGGCTGTGGACTCGCTACGAGGATCCCACCGATGCCCTCGAGCGCATCCGCCGAGCCTCCCCGTCCCAGGCCACCAGCGTCCTGCAGGAGGTCTACCGGGCCCCAGTCAGGCCCGAGCTCATCACAGAGCGGCTGACCCAGATCCGCGCCTCCGGGGTCGTCGTCGCCGGGCGTCTCAGTCCCGCCCAGACCCAGCGGCACTGGCGCACTGTCCTCGAGGCGGGCGTGGACCTCATGGTCATTCGCGGTTCCTTCGTGTCGGCCGAGCACGTCTCGGGAGCCGTTGAGCCCCTCAACCTCAAACGCTTCATCTACGAGCTCGACGTACCCGTCGTCGTCGGAGGGGTGACCACCTACACCGCCGCCCTCCACCTCATGCGCACCGGCGCTGCCGGCGTCCTCGTGGGCCAGGGCGGCGGAGCCTCCTCCTCAGTGCGTCAGGTCCTGGGCCTGCACATGCCCATGGCCACCGCCGTGGCCGACGTCGCCGGGGCCCGGCGCGACTACCTCGACGAGTCCGGGGGCCGCTACGTCCACGTCATCGCCGACGGCTCCGTGGGCAACTCCGGTGACGTCGTTAAGGCCATTGCCTGCGGTGCCGACGCCGTCATGCTCGGAGCCGCCCTCGCCCGCGCCGAGGAGGCTCCGGGAGGCGGGTACCACTGGGGTGCGGAGGCCCGCCATGAGCGCCTGCCGCGGGGCTTCCGCAGCTACGTGGGCACAGTGGGCACCATGGCCGAGATCCTCAACGGCCCCTCCGACCGCGCCGACGGCACCCTCAACATCATGGGCGCCCTGCGGCGCACCCTGGCCACCACCGGCTACGCCGACGTCAAGGAGCTCCAGCGGGTCGAGGTCGTCCTGTCCCCCTATGCCGGTTCTGCGGGCTCCTGAGTGAGCCCCGCCACGCCTATAGGCCTTTTTGAAGGGTGGAACAGTGCAACTGAGCCGTGATCTCGGGTAGTCTCGGCCGGGACGGCAGCCATCGCGCTGCTCACACCGGTGCGGGGGCGTGATTCGGTCCCCTCACCGTTAGCCCCCACATGTCATAAGGAGCTTCACATGGCCCAGGTCACCGCCACCATTGCTTCCAAGGTCGGTCTGCACGCCCGTCCTGCCGCCACCTTCGTCAAGGCTGTCGCCGAGAAGGGCGTCCCGGTCACCATCGCCAAGGAGGGCGGCTCTGCGGTCGACGCCTCCTCCATTCTCGGTGTGATGACCCTGGGCGCCGGCTTCGGTGACGTCGTCACCCTGGCTTCCGACGCCGACGGCGCCGACGCCGCTCTCGAGGAGCTCAAGGCTCTCCTGGAGACCGACCTGGACGCCTGAGAACAGGTCCAGCCGACGGGGCGCGCTCCACTGCGGGGCGCGCCCCGTTCGCGTTGAGGCGCGGGGGAGACCCGTCCTGGACGCTGGCGAGTTCGTCACCAGTCCCGAGCGGACACGATCGACGGCGTCGCC
>NZ_MSRR01000030.1 GCF_001956585.1 Actinomyces naeslundii
ACCACACCAAAAGACTTGACCTGGGAGCAGCGGTTCATGGTCTCCCTGGCGCGAGCGATCGCTGCACAACAACTCCTACCGTCCGCTACCTGCCTGTCTCACACGTCGGCCGCTCTGGTTCAGGGGCTGGCTATGTGGACGCGAGAGCCGGACGTCTACCTCGCCGTCTCCGGTCACCCCCGTCTCACCACGACAACACTGCCCGCGTTCCGATACCCGGCTTCGGGAGTGCCCGTTCCCACCGAGTCGGCACCCTCGGAGACCAACCCGATCCGTCTGCACCGTCGTCAGCTTCAGCTGCGGGACGAGGAGATCGAGGTGGTCGGGGGCGTTCCCGTCACGTCGGTACTGCGCACCGCCTTCGACTGCGCCTGCGACGAGCCCCCACATAACGCGCTCTCCATCGCCGACGCGGCCTTGAACCGACACTGCCGACTGATCCATGGCACCGCGACGCCTGCGCCACACGGCTGTGCTCGGCTCACGCCTGCTGGGACACGCTCATCGCACGCCATCGGGGGAGGCGAGGAATAGCGCAGGCACGTGCGGTACTAGCCGCTGCGAGCCCATGGGCGGTCTCGCCTGGAGAGAGCGTGCTGCGGTGGATGACACTCGTGGTGGGATTGCCCAACGCCATTGCCCAGTACCCGGTGCCGGGGTTGTCGAAGGACCGGTTCCTGGACCTGGGCTGGCCCAAGCACCATGTCGTCGCAGAGTTCGACGGCCAGACCAAGTACCGCACCGAGGAGGACGTCTTCCTCGAGAAACTCCGTCAGGACGAGCTCGAGGCGCTGGGGTGGAGGTTCTTCCGGGCGACGTGGTCATCGCTCGGGGATATGCGCGCCCAGGCCGACCGGCTGCTCTCGAAATTCCCGCTGGAGGTGGTCTCCCGTCTCTCGCCGGCGGCTGAGCTTCAGGGCAACGGGTTATGGGGCGAGCGGCCGCCAGGAGTACTCGTCCCATGAGGTCGCGGTTCTCAAAGCATCCTTCACAGTTCGTCGACCACACGCGCCGGCGTCGAGAACGTACTTTCCGTTCGGCGACTGCGTTCTCCCGCAGACCACTGGGGGCGGACATCAGTCATCTGCAGGACATCGCAGTTCTCGCAGAGAAAGTACGTTCCCGATCCCCCGTCGGGTCCGCTGACATAGGCACCAACCGGTCTCCGACCCGACGGCGCTCCGCCAGCCTGAACCCGACGACATCGACGCAGGCCGACGCCGCAATCACCCCGGCACACGACCGGGTCCCGCCCACCTGGTGGTGGACGGGACCCGGTGACGCTGGACCTCCCCAGCCTTCGGCGACCCTCAGGCCGCTTCAGGCAGCGGGGAGAAGCTCACTTGAGGGTGACGGTGGCGCCGGCGCCCTCGAGCTGCTCCTTGGCCTTCTCGGCGGCCTCCTTGTTGGCGCCCTCGAGGACGGGCTTGGGAGCGCCGTCGACGAGCTCCTTGGCCTCCTTCAGACCGAGGGAGGTCAGGGCGCGCACCTCCTTGATGACCTGGATCTTCTTGTCGCCGGCGGCCTCGAGAATGACGTCGAACTCGTCCTTCTCCTCGGCGGCGGCCTCGCCACCGGCAGCGCCGGGGGCAGCGGCAACGGCCACGGCGGCCGGGGCGGCGGCGGTAACGTCGAAGGTCTCCTCGAAGGCCTTGACGAACTCGGACAGCTCGATGAGGGTGAGCTCCTTGAACTGCTCGATGAGCTCTTCGGTGGTCAGCTTCGCCATGATGGGCGTTCCTTCCTTATCAGGTTCCTGCGCGCGCAGGGTTGGTGGATGACGCGTGCGGCCTCAGGCCGCGGTCTCCTGCTTCTCGCGCAGGGCGTCGACGGTGCGCACGGCCTGGGAGGCCGGTGCGGCGAAGAGGTACGCAGCCTTGGACAGGGACGCCTTGACGGCGCCCGCGGTCTTGGCGAGCAGCACCTCGCGGGACTCGAGAGAGGCAAGCTTGTCAACGCCGTCGGCGGACAGCACGGCGCCGTCCATGACACCGCCCTTGATGACGAGCTGCTGGTTGTCCTTGGCGAAGTCACGCAGAGCCTTGGCAGCCTCGACCGGCTCACCGGAGACGAACGTCAGGGCGGAGGGGCCCGTGAGGTCGTCGGCGAAGCCCTCGAGCCCGACCTGGCGGGCAGCGATCGCAGCAAGCGTGTTCTTCACCACGGTGTACTCGGCGTTACCGGCGAGGGAACGACGCAGCTCCTTGAGCTGGGCGACACTCAGTCCCCGGTACTCAGTCAGCAGGACCGCGTCAGCCTGGCGGAACTTGTCCGCCAGAGCAGCGACGGCTGCTTCCTTGTCAGGCCGTGCCATGGGCCCTCCTTCCGTGGTATGCCGCAGGGCCCACCACTGGAAAAGCCCCGCGCCGGTGGGCACGGGGCTCGCTTTCGGGCACGCCCGAAAGAGGTCACGTTCTCACCTGCGCCGGCTCCACCTTCAGTGGACTTGGTCCCGCCGAAGCGGGAGACCTGCGGTCTTTGGCAAAGAGCACCATACCCGGCGGCAGACCCTCTTGCGCAAGGCAGGATACCGTGGAACCGGTCACTGAAAGCTCTCCCGTCGCTGAAGCGACGGCGGCGACAGGTCCGACGACGGGTCACGGGGGCACCGTAACCAGTGCCCGATCGGCGGCCTCGGACGGGTCAGACCCCGAGGCTCTCGGCCAGCGCGTCTCGCTCCGTGACGTCGTACCAGAGCAGGTCGGCCTCAGCCGCACGCTCGAAGGCGTCCTCGTCGCCGAGCCGGGCGGAGCGGACGTCGGCCTCCGCCTCCGCCTCGTCCACGAGCAGGGCAGCGACGTCGTCCCAGGGGATATCTGCGGCGATCTCGACCGTTCCGGGCAGGACATCTCCTTCGACGGCGAGCTCGCGCACGTGCTCACCGTCGACATCGGCGGCGATGACGACACGGCGGTCGGCCAGCCCCTCGGCCTCGGGCTCGGCCAGCAGCACAAGGGAGGCGTCGGCGGCGCACAACGAGGCGGAGACCTCCAGCCCCTCCTCGTCCTCCTCGGGCAGCGCGCGGGCGAGCGCCGGCGTGGCGGCGTGAGCCAGCAGCGACCCCGTGGACGAGCTGAGGGCGGCCGCACGCAGGTGGGCAGCGGTGGCGGGAAGGTAGATGCGCATGGCCCCAGTCTGCCTCACCAACCGTGCCCGGCAGACCAGGGCCGCACGATTCATGTACCTCCCCGAGCAGCTGCGGCCACGCCGTCAGCCGCGCTCACCAAAGGGCGCGGGCCCTGCTCCGGGCCAGGGAGTCGGTCCGCCCCGCATCGCCTGCGGCGGGCTCGGCGGCTGAACCGGGGGCGGAGTCGATGGGGGCACGGCCGTCTGGGACCGCCGTGTTGAATACGCAGGCCTCTCTGGAGCCCTCGGCTCAGCCCCGGAGGTCACCGCCCTGTCCCCTTTCCGACGCCGCCCCCTTTGGGCGCGCACGCCCCTGCGGCTCCTGCCGCCGGCGGCCGTCGCCCGCCCAGCGGAGCCGGTTGTCCTGCGCTGCTCTCTGCCACGTCTCTTCAGGTGCTTAAGGCGCCGTAGCAGCGGCCGACTCGAGGAACGGGCCTTGCGGACCGCAGCGATCTGCGGGTCGATCCGGTCGACCAGCGCGCTCATGGCCTTGCCCAGCGCGCTTGCGGGCGCCCCCTCCATGATGCTGCGCCCCTGAAGCAGGCAGGCATCGGCCGTCGCCGGGTCGTCGGGCAGCAGCACGATGTCCTCCAGCCCGCCGAAGCGAGACAGGGCCTCACGCAGTGCCTGCTGGGGAGAGGGGCCGGCAGCCGAGGCCCGCACCCGGTTGACGACGACCTCGATCCGGCCGGCGGGCGTCACCGAGGAGCCCACCTCATCCAGGAGCTGAAGCAGGCGGCGCACCCCGACCGGGTCCGCCCCACCCACGACCAGGACGACGTCGGCATGGGACACCAGGTCGGCAGTCACCGCCCCGCGTCCGGGCTCAAGGGTGAAGTCGTCGATGTCGTTGTCAATGGCGCCGCCGGCGACGTCGACGACGGTCCAGGCCGCGGCACGACGGCACTGCAGCCAGACCTCGGTCATGGCGGCCGGCGGCAGCTCGCGCCAGCGACCGGCCCGGCCCAGACCTCCCAGGAGGGACAGCCCGCCTTCCACCGGAGCCAGTACCCGCTGAAAGCTCTCGGCGTCGAGGCGGCCATGGGTGGCCAGGCGAGCGGCCCCGGCCAGGGCCGAGGAGTCCTCAGGCATGCCGAGGATCTGAACCAGGCTGGGCGCCTCGACGTCGGCGTCCACGAGGATCGCCCCACCGGATCCGGCCAGGCCGTGGGCGAGGGATGCGGCCACGGTCGAGCGTCCGGGGGCGCCGTGAGGTCCCCATACCAGGACGATCCGTCCCTGACCAGCGGCATCAGCCGCACTCTCGGTCGCCGGTTCTCGGCTCTCCTGCTGCTCACAGTCCGCAAGCCCAGAGGGATCGTTGCCGGGCAGTGCCGGCTGCAGTGGTACCGGCGGCTTCCCGTCAGCGTCCGGACCCGTCGACTGACGCCACAGCTCTTCAAGCCAGGCGGTCTCCTGAGCGGCGCCGCCCGAGCCGGCCGAGGCAGGTGTCGCGGCACTCAGCCAGTCGTCGCTCGTCGCTGCCGGCCCGACCGGCGTCTCCGGCACGACGGCGCCGAGCGCGCCGGGGGCGGGGGCAGGCCCCGCGGTGGAGGGCCCGGACGCACCGACATCGGTCAGGCTGCGACGCACGAGGTCCTGCACCGTGGAGCAGATGCGGCTGGGGGCGGTGTCGCGTCTCAGAATCGGCCATCCCGCACTGCGCCAGCGCTCCTCCTCACGGGCCTCCACCAGGAGCAGCCCACTGAGGCCGGCACGAGTGAGCCGGTCCAGGACGGTGCGGTCGATCTCGTCAAAGCCGGTATCCAGCAGGGCGAAGGACGCCAGTCCGGCCATGCCCGCCGAGAGCAGCTCGGGCAGGTCGGCGCATCTGCGAACGATGCACAGCCCGCTTCCCGCCTGGCTCAGCACACGCAGGATGTCAGCGTCGTCACCGCTGAGAGCCAGGAGGATGCCTGCGCCCGGGGCGCTCACGACGGCTTCTCCGACTTCTCCGCAGGCGCCTCCTGTCCGGTGGGAACCAGGACCAGCGACCCCTCCTGCCCGACGGCGCTGAGGACGGCGGCGAGGGACTCCTCGGGAACCTTCACCTCCACCCCCGTGCTCGGCCCGGCGACCAGTCCCTTGCTGGCCTCTCCGACTGAGCCGATGACCAGCCCCGTGGCCACGCGGCGGGCTCCGCCGTCCTCGGTCAACACCTGCCCGCTGCGGCCGTTCTGCCCGGGCTCCGCAGTCGCAGGCGCCTGAACCGAGGACCTGCCGGCGACGCCGTCCTTGGGCACGAGCCACAGATCGACATAGTCGCCGACCTTCGTCGAGGCCGGCAGGCTGGATGCGACGTTGAGGACGACCGGGCGCAGCGCCCGCTCCCGACCGCTGTCCACGGCTGCGGTCGCCAACAGCTCTCCCTTGCTCATGGAGCGGGTGGCCACCGCGCCGTCGGGCAGGTGCCCGACCTCAACATAGGCGTCAGTACCGGGATGGGCCTCGACCACTGTGAGAACACCGTCGGCGGTCAGGTCGGCTCCGGGGGCGACGTCCTGGGAGAGCACGTAGACGCGGGTGGTGTCTGCGGCAGCATCGACGGCCCAGGCTCCCAGGGCCACAGCAGAGGCGACCAGGACCACTCCCCCGGCCATTCGCGGGTCCCTCCAGGCTGGACGGCGCCATCGACCACTACGACGGCGTTCAGGTACTGCTCGGGAGTGCGCACTGCGAGATGACGACACGGAAATCCTCCTTGATCACCAGTAATCATCGTCGAGGTGAGATAGTGCCGCAAGGTTATCCACAGAGTTCTTTGAGAATTGTGGATAGGGACAAGCAGTGGGATCATCGTTCTATGAGTACACGATTCCTCACCATCGCCGACGTCTCCGAGCAGCTCCAGCTCTCCAGCCAGGCAGTGCGCGCCCTCATCCGCTCCGGTGATCTTCCAGCCATCCAGGTCGGCGCCCGTAAGCTGTGGCGCATCGAGGACCAGGCCCTCGAGGACTACATTCAGCGCCAGCTCGCCTCGACCCGGGCCATGGTGGCCGCCGGCTGGGGCGAGGACGAGGAGGTCTGAGCCGCCCGACCATCCACCCCCTCTCTTCTCACGAGACCCCGACACGTCCCTCGAGCGCACATCCTCCACGTCACAACAGAGGTCAGCGGCTGCGCAGCACCTCGATCGCCGCAGTCATGACGCTGACGACTCCCACCACCCCCGCACCGGTCGCCCGGCGAGCGCATCCCCTCCCCTCAGAGTCGAGGGCGATATCGACATGATCCGCTCCCACCCGGATCAACCTCCCCACTACCTCTCCGGCTCCCGCGATCAGGCGCACCCGCACTCCCCGTCGAGCGACCTCACGCAGCAACGCCCCCAGCGTGGGACGCCGTCGATCATCTCGGGGCGCCGGCCCTGCAAGCGTCGCCACCATTGTCACCGCGGCCAGTGGGACGATCGCCTGCAGCCCCTCCCCCTCGTCAACGAGGACGTACGCGGGCTCAACCCGAGTCAGGACACCGTCGACGGGCGCGCCGCTGCGGGTCCGCAAGTGGATCGGACGCCCCACTGTTCCCCTGAGACGGTCGACCACCTCAATGGACGCGTGCTCCGCCTCGGCGAGCTCGGCGCTCTGGGCCACCAGATCTGCACGGCGCTCGGCGTCGAAGCTGCTCTCCAGGTCGGAGAGCATCCAGTCCCAATCCACGTCCTCACCTCGTTCACGTCAGCAGATGGAGCAGGGACTGCTCCCCCGCCGTCTCCGCCTCGCCCCTGAGAACCTGCAAGTAGCAGCCTCACCAGCGACACGACACTATGTGAAAAACAGTATCAAAGTCTTGACAACACAACATCGTCAGCGTAAATCTAACATCATCAAAGATGATCAACGGTGATGGAGGTTGACATGGGGACACGTCTACGACTGACGCTGGTGGCAGGATTCTCCGGCGCTCTCCTCCTGCTTCTCGGACTTGCGACCCGGGACGCCGCAGAAGGTCTCCTGGAGGTTCCCCCACGATCGTGGGGCATGAGCGAGCTGACCGACGCCGTCGTCGCCGGGACCTGCACGATCGGGGCACTGGGCGCCCTGTGGCACCTCGCCTCCGCAGTGCTCGCCCTCATTGTGCTACCCGGCTCCCGCGCTCACGGCACCCTCCGCAATGGCGATGCATCCGGGCCGGCGGTCAGGATTCTGGCCGGGTGGGGAGCTCCCGCAGTCCGCCGTATCGCGGCCTCCGCCCTCGTCGTCTCCCTGTCATCGGCGCCGGCTCTGGCGGCGGAGGATACCGGGAACGGGGATGATCTGGGATGGCGGCCCACGAGCTCGGCACCCGCCTCACCAACCCCGTCGCCCACGCCGTCGGAGCGGAGCGCCCCGTCACCGTCGACCTCCAGAACCGAGCCGGACGAGCCGACCGAATCAGCCCCACCGACGTCGGCTGAGAACCAAGCCTCGACCGCCCCGGACACCGGGGCGACGTCGGAGCGTACTCACACCGTGCAACCAGGCGAGAGCCTGTGGTCGGTCACCGCCCGCCTCCTGCCTGCCGACGCCGGCCCCGCACAGATCGCACAGACCTGGCCCGTTCTGTATCGCGCCAACGTCGAGACCATCGGCCCGAACCCGTCTTTGATCCGCCCCGGAGCAGTACTGAGCATCCCGAGCACGCTGACTACGCCGCCGACGACGGGAGGCCAGCCCCCATCGCACTGAAGCACCGCTGCCCGGAACCGGGAGCCGCGTCTCCGTCAACAGTCCGCACTGCACGTCCTCACGGCCCTCGCCACTGGGCCATCCCCACCCAGCTCTGTGCCCGCACCGGCACCGAAGCAACTCCCAGGAGCCCACCATGACTGTCACCGCCACGTCGACTCACGACCTTCAGCCCACTCGCGCCGCTCGCCGAGAGACCGGCCCACAGCACCGCACCCGCCCCACACCAACCCACCCGACACCGACTCGAGCCGTTCCGCTGAAGCCCTCCAAACCCGTCAACGGCTCGGGAGCCGATCAGTCCGGCGGCTTCCTCAGGAAGCAGTCCCGGACCGGCGCCGACGCCCCGCGCACCGCCGCGATCGTGGTGGCGGCCGCCAGCGAGGTCCTCGCCGGGCTGCGCCCCGTGGACCACCTGGCCCGGTGGACCAGTCCGCCCCTGTTCGAGGCGCTCGCCCGCCGCGCCGGCCTGGCCTCCCGGATCCTGGGGCGTCAGACGAGCTCACGGCGGCCGCGCATCCGCAGCGTGCGCACCGAGCTGACGATGTCGGGAGCCTGCGAGGCGACCGTCCTCCTGGAGGAGGGCAACCGAGTCCGGGCCGCCGCGGCGCGCCTGGAGCTGATGCGCGAGCGCTGGATCCTCACCGGCCTGGAGATCGCGTGATCCCGCCGGATCCTGGCGATGTACCAGGCCCCGACGGGATCGACGGCGATCAGTCCGAGGCGCGCAGGGCCTCAGTGACGGCGCTTCTTCTTGGAGCGACGGCGCTCGGCCCGGTTGCCGCCCGAGGTCGACGAGCCCGAGGACCTACGCGATGAGGAGGTGGAGCGCTCCTCCTCGTCACCGGACTCGCTGGGACCGGAATAGGTGATCCGCTGCTCCATGGAGGCCTGCCCGGTGTCCCCCAGGACCGTGCCACGGCCCCC
>NZ_MSRR01000031.1 GCF_001956585.1 Actinomyces naeslundii
AAGGGCGGCGACCCGCGCGGGTCGCCGCCCTTCGTAGAAGGCCGTGTCAGAGACGACTGAAGAAGCCGGACCATCCTCGGCAGGTGGGAGCCACAGCACTCAGAGGGCCAGTGCTCTCAGTGCTGAGGAGTTGGCGTCGGGAGACGATCACGGCAGAGGGGATCCTTGACAGGATCACAAGCCGGAGATGGAGCTCTCGCCACCATCCTCGACGTTGGTCAGCAGGTTCTGCAGGTAGCTCTTGAGACGGGTGCGGTAGTCGGACTCGAAGCGCCGCAGCTCGTCGATCTTCTGCTCGAGGGCGGAACGCTCCTTCTCCAGCTGGGCCAGGGTACGGTTGCGCTGGTCCTCTGCCTCACGCACGATCTGCTCACCGGTGGAGCGGGCCTCGGTGACGATGCGCTCGCCCTCGGCCTTGCCGTTGGCGACGTGCTCGTCGTGGAGACGCTGAGCCAGCTCGAGCATGCCGGAGGCAGCGGCCGGCCCCTGGCCACCGGACTCGCCGGAGACGGCCGGCATCGAAACGGCAGGCTCGGCCTGAACCGGAGAGACGGGAGAAGCGGGGGCGGCGGGGATGGAAGCTCCCTCGCCGAGCTGCGCCACTCGCCGGTTGGCGGCCTCGAGCTTGGCCTTGAGGTCGGCGTTCTCAGCCTCCAGCTGACGCATGGCCTCGACTACCTCGTCGAGGAACTCGTCGACCTCGTCCTGCTCGTAGCCCTCACGGAACTTGGTCGCCTGGAACTTTTTGTTGAGGACGTCGTCTGCTGTCAGCAGCGTCATGGGTCGTCACCTCGGTGTCGTTACGGATAAGGTCACGAGCACCGGGCATCCGGTCACTCATGCGGACAGAGTACCTGAACTCGAGGTTCAGGCCACATCAAGCGCGCTATCTCACGCTGACGTGAGGACAGCACTCTAGCGGTTCATTCACGACTTGACACCTGATCAGGTGAGAAGGCTGACGAGAAGTCTGAGGAACCACTGGATGATCCAGATCCCGAAGACCAGGACCAGGAAACTCAGGTCGATACCGACCCCTCCCAGGCGTGCCATGGGAACCCACCGACGGATCAGTCGCAGAGGCGGATCCGTCAGCGCGTAGACGAAGTTGGCCAGCACCAGGACGACTCCCTGAGGACGCCACTGGCGGGCGAAGACCTGAATCCAGTCGAGCACGACCCTGACCAGGAGGATGAGGAAGTACAGGCTCAGAATGCTCGACAGGATCGAGGCCAGCAAAGAGACAAGGGTCACGTCTCAGTCAGCTCAGCTCTGATTGAAGAAGCGGCCGCGAGCCTCGGCGACCTCACCACCGTCGATCTCGACACTGGCAGGGGTCAGCAGGAACACCCGCGGGGTGACTCGCTCGATGGCGCCGTGCAGACCGAAGACCAGACCGGCGGAGAAGTCAACCATGCGACGTGCGTCCGACTCGCTCATGCCGGTGAGATTGATGATGACGGGAACGCCGTCACGGAAGGACTCGCCGATGATCCTGGCCTCGTTGTAGGTCGATGGGTGCACCGTGACGATACGGCGAAGGTCAGGGGCGGCGGCGACGGGCTCGGGCGCAGCCGGGGCGGAGAAATCCTCGTACCCCTCGTCGACGAAGTCCTGCTCGTGCTCCTGCACGGCGTAACCCGCGTCGGCAGCCTCATAGCTGTCCTCGTAGGTCTCCTCCTCCGGCTCCGAGTAGCCGAGGAAACTGGTCATACTGCGCAGCGCGCCCATTTATCGCTCCTTGGTTCGTCCGGTCCCCTGCGTTCCGGATGTGCTGCGACGGTATCCGTCACCGCAACATCGCACGGGGACCTCAGCCCGGCGTGTCCCCCACCTCAGGCTTCAAGAAGGTCACGCCCAGGAAGTATTCAGTCGTCTGGACGTCATCTCGGGACCACGACGCCGGCCAGCCGCCCGGTCGTTCCGTCCCGTCGAAAGGAGTAGAAGTGCGGGTCCTCGTAGGTGCACCAATGGCCCGCGCTGATATGTCCGACTCCAGCGCGCTCGAGCTGCGCCAGGACGCCTGCCGCGACATCAAGGCCGGGGGTGCCCCATGACGTTCGTGAGGCGCAGGCCGGTTCGCGCTGCGCGGACAGCGCGCGCATGTCATCGGGGACCTCGTAGCAGGAGCCGCAGATCGACGGCCCGACGGCGGCCCAGAGGTCAGCAGGATCCACTCCGGCGCCCTGCAGGACGTCAATCGTTGCGGGGACGATGCCGTCGAGCATGCCTCGACGCCCGGCATGGACAGCCGCCACCAGGCTGCCGTCTCGGGAGGACAGGAGGAGCGGCACGCAGTCGGCCACGAGGACGCAGCATCCGGCGGGAGCGCCGGCTACCCGAGAGTCCAGGACGAGCGCGTCCGCTGTGGGGACCTGCTCCGCCCGGGCCGCGGCCACGACACTGGAGTGGACCTGATTCATCCAGGCCAGGTGCTGGTCCCGGTCGAGCCCGAGGAGATCCTCCAGCCGTCTGCGGTGACGATGAACGCGCTGCGGGTCGTCTCCGACATGGAGAGCCAGATTCCATCCCTCGTAGATGCTCGCCTCGCGCCCGTCAAGGCTCCAAGCCCGCGCGTCGCCATCATGTCCGCCTAGGGGTGAGGTCCCCCGCAGGCCGCGGGTGGTGAAGTACCCGCGAGCTCCAGGACCCAGATCCACCTCGATCAGGTCAGAGACCTGATCGAGGCTCGCGTCACGCATGCCTGAGCGTCCTCAACGCTCGCATCACTCAGCGCAGGAAATCGGGGAGGTCAATACCATCGTCATCGGCGTCGACACCAATGACCTGGGGAACCTCGAGATCAGGGACCGACTGCTGGGCCGGCACGGAACCGTAAGAGCTGTAGGAGTCATCCACGTAGGCCGGCATGCTTCCGGAGGACAGCGCCTCAGCCGCACTCACCTCCGACAGGTGAGCGGCAACCGCCGGCGAGGACGGCGCCGGAGCCAGCGGGACCGGACGGGTGACGGGGTTCTGCGCAGCATGAGCCCCGCCGCGAGGAGCGGGGGCCGGCGGCAGGTCATCGACCGGGGAGGAGGGAACCGGAGGAACCGCAGCTCGGGACAGGCGGGTCACAGGGTCGGCCAGGCCCCCCACTACCGGCTCGGAGTCGAAGCCGGCAGCGATAACCGTCACCCGGACCTCGTCGCCCAGAGCACCGTCGACGACGTTTCCGACGATGATGTTCGCCTCGGGGTGGACGGCCTCGCGAACGAGGTTGGCGGCCTCGTTCATCTCGAACAGCCCCAGGTCGGAGCCGCCCTGGAAGAAGAGCAGCACACCGTGGGCGCCGTCGATCGAGGTCTCCAGCAGCGGCGACGCGATGGCCTCCTCGGTGGCCGTGATCGCACGTCCCTCGCCGGTGGCCGAACCGATACCCATGAGCGCACTGCCGGCGCCCTGCATGACGGACTTGACGTCGTTGAAGTCGACGTTGATGAGACCGGGCGTGGTGATGAGCTCGGTGATGCCCTGAACACCCTGAAGAAGGACCTGGTCCGCCTGCTTGAAGGCGTCCACGACGGAGATGTTCTTGTCGGCGATCTGCAGGAGTCGGTCGTTGGGGATGACGATGAGGGTATCGACTTCCTCACGCAGGGCCTGGACACCGTCCTCGGCCTGAGCCGAGCGGCGACGCCCCTCGAACGAGAAGGGACGGGTCACCACGCCGATGGTCAGCGCGCCGATGCTCTTGGCCAGGCGAGCGACCACGGGCGCGGCCCCGGTACCGGTGCCGCCACCCTCGCCCGCGGTGACGAAGACCATGTCCGACCCATCAAGGGCCTCGCGGATCTCGGACTCGTGATCCTCTGCGGCCTTGCGGCCGATGGCCGGGTCGGCTCCGGCCCCCAGTCCTCGAGTCAGATCACGTCCGACATCAAGCTTGACGTCGGCGTCGGACATGAGCAGCGCCTGGGCGTCGGTGTTCACGGCGATGAACTCGACGCCACGCAGATCGGCCTCGATCATTCGGTTGACGGCGTTGACGCCGCCACCACCGACGCCGACGACCTTGATCTCTGCCTGGTAGTGCTGTGCGTCGTCCACAGCCATGCTCTCGACCACTGGCGTCCCCTCCGCGAGTTTCGTCATGAGCCCTCTGGCGAGGACTCCCCTCGAACCTCAACCTAAAGTTAAGGTCTATACTTATGTCATTCTTTGAATGACTGGCTTAACGCTATGAGACTTCCGCGACCTCGAGACGCATTGAAGCCCGGCGTGTTCGTGTGCAGTTGCCTGCGGATTTCCTGCTATATCACTGCAACTTGCCTGCAATTAACCTGAAGACCGGCGATGTGCGGCCCCGTCTCCGTAGCCGGGTGCCCGGCGGAACCGCTGAGCCGCGATCCGCCGGGGCGCTCAGGACGCCTGCGGTGTCGTCGCCGACGCCGCGCCGTCCGCGGATCGTGTGGTGGGGCGGTGCGGCGAGGAGACGTCGTAAATGGACGCGCTGGTGGTCATGAGGGTCGCCAGAACCCGTGCCTTGAGCTCGTTGTCCTGGGTGTCCCCCCACACCACGCTGGCGCCGTTGGACATGGTGAGCGTGACCTGTCCGGCCTCGGTAGCGCTCCCGCTGGCAACCTGGGCAAGAGTCTGCGGCGTGAGCGACCCCACCACCTGGGTGACGGCCGCGACCTGCTTGGCTGAGATCGTCTGCGACCCGGACGCCCCGTCGGTCTTGTCAGGCACGATGGTCACCAGACCCGACGGCGCCTCGGGGACCCGTTCAAGGACCACGGCCTCGTTGTCGAGGACCTGGTAGCCGTCCGCTCCCTGAACGGTGGCCACCGGCACCCTCATCGTCAGCTGCACCCGTAGTCCGCGAGGCCAGGACCTGGTCACCTGCGCCTGACGCACCCGGACCAGCTTGTCGCTCACCTGGGTGGAGAGCCGCCCGGTGTCCAGACGCAGTAACGAGTCACCCGTATAGGGCGCCAGGACATCGCGAACCTGCTTGTCCGAGACACTGCCGTCCGATCCGGCGACGGAGATCCTCTGGGGCTGCAGCCCCAGAAGGGGTGAGAAGAGCAGGGCCCAGGTCGCCAGAGCGACGACGAGCACGACGATGGCGGCGGTCGTCACTCGGCGCAGACGCAGCCGGCGCAGAGCCTGCTGACGCTCCTTGAGACGGTCGGCGAGCCCGGTGGAGACGACCCGGTCATCTCCACGAGGCAGTGCGACCTGCCGACGGCCGAAGACGGTCAGCTCGGCGCCGGGCGCGCTCTCGGGGCTCCGGCTCGACTTGGACGAGGCGTCGGGCGAGTCACCACCGGTCCGCTTCCCGGAGACGGCTGGGCGTGCGCCCCCCTTGGAGGAAGCCGTTCTCGCCGTACCCCTGGGAGAACTCGCTGCCGCACCGGCTCCCGGCGCTCGAGGTCGCCGGGCCGGGCCGACCGCCCCAGCCGGCTCGGTCTCCCGCTGAGCCTGTGAAGCCTGCGGGGATCTCCTCGTACCATTCTGCCCGGCCCCGCCCTGCCCTGAGCGAGCAGGACGCGCGCGCCGGTTGCCTGAGCGGCGCGGAGGAATGCTGGCCGGGGTCCCCTCAGAACGGTTGGACGGCTCGGGGCGCGGCGCCGAGGGCTTTCTCATGCGTGCCCACCTCGCCGCGTGGGCGAACCAGGTGCACCACCCTCGCGGGTCGCCAAGTCGGACAGGACGGTGGTAGCGAGCTCGGTGACGTCACCGGCACCGACCGTCAGCAGCAGGTCGCCGGGACGGGCCTGCGCGGCCAGCGCGTGGGCGGCCTCCAGACGATCCGCGACGAAGGTGGCTCTGCCACCGGGAACCCGCTGGACGACCGTGTCCCCGGTGACGTCGGGGAAGTCCGCCTGGATCTCCCTGGCCGGATAGACGTCTGCGACGACGACGGTGTCGGCCAGGCCCAGTGCCTGCCCGAAGCGGTCGGCGAAGGCCCTGGTGCGGGAGAACAGGTGCGGTTGGAAGAGCACCAGGACCCGGCCACCGCGCTCCTGAGCGACCTCCCGCGCCGTGCGCAGCAGCGCCTCGATCTCGGTGGGGTGGTGGGCGTAGTCGTCAATGACGCGGACGCCGTCGGCTTGTCCCCGGTCCTCGAAGCGCCGCCCCGTCCCCCCGAAGGAGCCCAGGGCACGGGCCATCTCAGCCGGTTCGACACCGAGCTCGATGCCAGCGGCCCAGGCGCCGCCGGCGTCGAGGGCCACGTGGTCACCGGGCACGGCCAGCACCAGCTCGACCTGGCTCTGGACCTGTTCCCCCGCGCGGGCGCTGCCGCTGCGCTCCGGCTCCGCCGCCCTGATCAGGGTCAGCCGTGCACGGGTGGAGGCCGCGCCGCGTTCCTGGATCGCCAGGTGGACGTGCCCCTCCCCCACCAGCATCCCGCCAGGCAGGGTGTCGAGGCCTCCGAAGGAGTAGGTGACTACGCGCAGCCCTTCCGCGGCCGCGGTGCGTGCCAGGCGCAGCGAGCCGGGGTCGGCGGCGCAGGCGACCAGGAGCCCCCCGGGGACCAGGCGGTGGGCGAAGTCGACGAAGGCCGCCTCGAAGGCCTCGGTGGTGCCGTAGGTGTCGAGGTGGTCGGGCTCGACGTTGGTGACGATCTCCACGCGGGGCGTGTAGTTGAGAAAGGAGCGGTCGGACTCGTCGGCCTCAGCCACCAGGGAGGAGCCACCGCCCAGGTGGGCCCCGGTGCCCAGGGCCCGCACGACCCCGCCGATGGCGAAGGAGGGATCGGCCCCGGCGTCCGTCAGGGCCTCAGCGAGCATGCCCGAGGTCGTCGTCTTGCCGTGCGCACCGGCCACGGCGACGAAGTCCAGCCCCTGGGCGGCCAGGGCAAGGGCTTGCGAGCGATGGATGACCTCCTGGTCCCGGCGACGGGCCTCAGCGAGCTCGGGGTTGGTCCCCTTGATCGCGGTGGAGACCACGACGGTGCTCCCTGCGGGAACATTCGCGGCGTCATGGCCCAGGTGAGTCGTGATGCCCAGGTCGGAGAGGTGGTCGAAGGCGGGTGAGCCGTGGGCGTCCGACCCCGATACCCGGGCGCCGCGAGCGGCGAGAAGCTGGGCGACGACGCTCATACCCGCTCCCCCGATGCCGATGAGGTGGAATGACCTGTCGGTGAGCGTGTGGCGGTCGGCACCGGTCTGCTGAGAGCCGGTGCGGGAGGTGGGCTGCTGTGTCGGGGCGGTCATGCCGCGTTCTCCTCGTCGGTGGGAGTGTTGTTGGTGGAGGCGCACTGCTGGATGAGGGCGCCCAATCGGGCCGCCGCGTCCTGGACGCCGGTGGAGGCGGCAGCCCGGGCCATGGCAGCCTGACGCGCGGGGTCGGAGACGAGCACCGTGAAGTCGAGGATGTCGGAGGGCTTGAGGTCGGCATCGAGCACCATGCGCCCGCCCCCGGAGGCCAGGACGTCAGCGGCGTTGAGGCGCTGCTCGCCGTTTCCGATCGGGAGGGGCACGTAGAGCGCCGGTAGTCCCAGGGCGGTGATCTCCGCAACCGTTCCGGCTCCGGAGCGGCACAGGACCCCGTCGGCGCAGGCGTAGGCCTGTTCCATCGTGGTCAGATAGTCCAGCACGTGATAGCGCTCGGTCAGATCCTCCGGTGCGCCGGCGGCAACCGCCGCCTCCAGGGCGGCGCGCACGGGGGCGTCCTTGTCCTTGCCGGTCAGGTGCAGCACCTGCAGGCCAGCGGGCAGGGAGTCCAAGGACTCGCTGAGGACCTCGTTGAGGTGCTGGGCTCCCAGAGAGCCGCCCGTCACCAGGAGCGTGGGCATGTCGGGGTCGAGTCCCAGCGCCTGGGCGCCGTCGACGCGGGCACGATGAGTCCCCTCAGTGGTGGAGCGCTGCGTCACCAGGTCGGCGATGGCCGGGCGCAGTGGCAGCCCGGTCACCTCGGTACGCCCCTTGGAGGCCTTGAGGCGGGTCGATGCGAAGGTCAGCGCCACCGCTTGGGCCCAGGACGCCCCCAGGCGGTTGGCCAGGCCGGGGCGGGCGTTCTGCTCGTGGATGACGACCGGCACGCCGGCCTTCCGGGCGGCCAGGTAGGCGGGGGTGGAGACGTATCCGCCGAAGCCGACGACGACGTCGGCCTTCACGGCCTCGATGGCCTCGGTGGCTGCGCTGATCGCTTTTCCCAGCCGGTGCGGCAGACGCAGCAGGTCCCCGCTGGGGCGTCGAGGCAGGGGGACCCGGGGAACCAGGGCCAGCTCGAAGCCGGCCTCGGGAACCAGGCGGTTCTCCAGCCCCTCGGCGGTCCCCAGGACGAGGATCTGCGTGCGGGGGTCACCTCCCAGCGCCGGGTCCTGCAGGGCCGCGGCCGTGGCCAGCAACGGGTTGACGTGGCCGGCGGTGCCTCCACCGGCCAGCAGCACCCGCAGGGGCCGGGGGCGCTCCTGCCGGCTCGGCTGCATCTGGCTGGGAGAGCCTGCGGTCTCACTTGTCTCGGGCACGGTTCCTCCTTGGGACAATGACTGCCAGGGAACGACGCAGCGCCCCGGGACTCGTGGACAGGGCCTCCTGCGCGCCGGGTTCGTGGCGGGCGAAGGCGAGAAGCACTCCAATGGCCAGGAGGACCGAGACCAGGGCGGTTCCTCCACGGCTGACGAGAGGGAGCGGGACGCCCAGCACCGGCAGCGCACCGGTGACGACCCCCATGTTGATGATCGCCTGCCCCACGATCCACGCACCGATGGCCGAGGACGTGGCCACGACGTAGGTGGAGGTGTGACGCCTCATCAGACGTAGGCAGCAGGCGCCGATGGCGGCGAACAGGGCAATGACGACGAGGGTGCCCACCAGCCCGAACTCCTCACCGAGCACGGCGAAGATGTAGTCGGAGTCGGCCTGGGTGAGGTAGCCCCACTTCTGACGCGAGGAGCCGGGGCCCACACCGAACCATCCGCCGGTTCCCAGCGCCCACATGCCGTGCTTGGGCTGGTAACCCACACCTGTGGGGTCCGCCCCCTCGGGATGGATCCAGGCGACGATGCGAGCGCGTCGGTTGGCGCTGAGCATCGAGGCCCCGGTAAACATGACCATACCGAGCGCCCCCAGGAGGGCGAACCATCGTTTCCTCAGGCCCCCCACCCACAGAGCACCCGCAACGATGAGGACCAGGATGATGACGGTTCCCAGGTCCTGGCCTCCGAATACGGCCAGGATCGCGATACCGACGCCGGCCCAGCCCGCCGACACGGTCCGGTCCCGGCGCCCGGCCGTGTACCAGGTCACCAGCGTGCCCAGTACCAGGGCGAGGGCCACCTTGATGAACTCCGAGGGCTGAGCCGTACCGACTCCTGGAACCAGGATCCAGTTGCGATTGCCGTAGACGTTGACGCCGATGGGGGTGAAGACCAGGCACTGCATGGCGATCGTCAGTCCCAGCACCGCCCAGGCGATACGGCGGAACCAGGACAGTGGCATGCGGGAGACCCCCACCATGCCCAGGGTCCCCACGACGGCGAAGACGAGGTACTTGGCGAAGTCGGTGAAGGCGTTGCCCCCATTGGCGGCTACTGTCACCGACTGCACGGAGAAGACCATGATGAGTCCGAAGGTCTCCAGCACCAGGGTGGAGATGAGCAGGCAGTAGTAGGTCAGAGTGACCTGCTCGGAGCTCTGGGCGGAGTCGGCGGCACCGTCCGACCGACGCCGGCGAACCCCTTGTGAGGCGCCGTCGGGCTCGGAGTCAGTGGCGCCGTCCCAGGGGCGGGAGAGACGCTCGCCCCAGCTCGCCAGGCGCTTGCTCCAGGCCGCACGCATCCGACCGATCCGGCCGGTGGCCTGCGATCCGATGGCCTTCGACGGGGTCCTCGATGAGGCCGGCGAGGAGGACTGGGACGAGGCGGTGCCTGTCCGTCGTCTCGGCGAACTCGACGACGGCTGAGACCTGGCCGAGCGCGATGCGGGCTGCTTACCGGCTCCTGCCTGTTTCCGCGCCTGCTTCCCAGACTTCTTGGAGGGCCTGGCCGAAGCGTCCCGAGCCCTGGCCTGGTCCCGCTTGCGGCCGGTCTTGTGACCGCTTCCAGACTGTTGTGGCGCACGCCCGGAGACCGCCGAGGAGCCTGACGAGGAGGGCGTCGACGAGCGAGGGGCTGTGGCCGAGGGGGACCCGGTCTTCACAGCTTCTCCTGGACGCCGGAGGCGTCCGTGGTCTCGGGGGAGCCGCCGCCGGCGTAGGCCCTGGCGGCGGTGGCGAACAGGTCGCCGCGCTGGGCGTAGGAGGTGAACTGGTCCCAGGAGGCGCAGGCCGGAGCCAGCATGACGGTGTCGCCGCTGCGGGCCATGGTTCCGGCTGCCTCCACCGCCGCGGCACTGACCTGCTCAGGCGCGGCGTGGCTGATACGGGTGACTGCCAGTCCCGGTGCCTCCTTCTCCAGGGCGGCCAGGATGTCGCTCTGGTCCTTGCCGATGACGACGGCACCGCGCAGGTGGGGTCTCACTGTGCGCACCAGGTCGAAGAACTGGGCGCCCTTGGTGTCACCACCGCAGATCCAGACGCCGGTTCCCTGCGGCAGAGAGGTCAGCGCGGCCTCGGCGGAGTGCGGGTTGGTGGCCTTGGAGTCGTCGACCCAGGTGACGCCGCCCGCCTCGGCGACGGTGACGATCCGGTGGGCTCCGGGGCTGTAGTGGCGCAGGCCCGATGCGACCGCCTCGGCGTCGACCCCGGCCGCGCGGGCCAGAGCGGCTGCAGCCAGGGCGTCGGCGAGCAGGTGAGCGGGCAGGTTCTCGGCGCGACCCCCCGGCGCCAGGTGCGCCAGGTCAGCGGTGGTGGCGAGCTCGACGCCGCTGGAGCGGCGCTCGGCGTGGAAGGCCCGATCCACCAGCAGGTCCTCGACCATGCCGACCTGTCCCAGCCCCGGCGTGGTCAGGGTGAAGCCGACAGCCCGACAGCCCTCGACGACATCGGCCTGACGGACCATGTCCTCGGTGGCGCTGTCGGCGAGGTTGTAGACGGCGGCGAGCCGGGTGCGGGCATAGACACGGGCCTTGTCCGCGGCGTAGGCCTCCAGGCCCCCGTGCCAGTCGAGGTGATCGGCGGCCAGGTTGAGGCAGACCGAGGCCAGGGGCGACAGGGTGCGGGTGGTGTGGAGCTGGAAGCTGGACAGCTCCACGGCCAGGGCGTCAGCGCTGCCCGCCAGTACCGTCTCGATGACGGGGGTGCCGATGTTGCCGACGGCGGGGGCAGTGAGCCCCTGGGCCTGAAGGATGGCCGAGAGCATGCTCACCGTCGTGGTCTTGCCGTCCGTGCCGGTCAGCGCGAGCCAGGGGACGTCCGGGCGGGAGGAGTCCCGCTGAAGTCTCCAGGCCAGCTCGATCTCGCTCCAGGTCTCGATACCGGCCGCCTCAGCGGTGCGCAGGACCGGACCGGTGGCCGGGACCCCGGGCGAGACGATCAGGAGCCGCGCCGGGGAGTCCGCCAGGGCGGCCGCGGTCGCCTCGCTGCCGGCCACGGTGGCTGAGACCACGGAGGTGGCCAGGATGCCGTGGGCAGAGGCGTCCAGTGCCTCGATGGAGGCCTCCTGGCTGTCGAAGAGGTGGAGGCGTGCCCCCAGGGTGGCCAGGGCCTCGGCGACGGCGCGCCCGGTGCGTCCGAGCCCGACGACGGCCACGTGGGCGCCGTCGAGCTGGTCGCTCAGGGACCCGGCGGAGCCGGTAACGGCGCCGCCGGTCGGTTCACCGGGGACTTCAGTCAGACTGGTCACGGTGCGGGTTCACGCTCCTGGTTCTTCACTGCTTCTCGCCGGATCCCCGGCGGGAAGGCTCTGCATCAATGGTTCCTCGGTCCTGACGGCCCGGATCATCCGAAGATGAGCTGACGCAGGTACTCGGCGTAGAAGAGCCCGAGTCCCGCGATGACGCACAGGCCTGCGATGATCCAGAAGCGGATCACCACGTTGACCTCGGTCCATCCTCCCAGTTCGAAGTGGTGATGCAGTGGAGCCATGCGGAAGACGCGTCGGCCTGTCGACTTGAACGAGACGATCTGGATGATGTCACTCATGACCTCGGCCAGGAAGAGCCCGCCCAGGATAACGGCGAGGAACTCGGTACGGGTCAGGATCGACAGCCCCGCGACCGCCCCTCCCAGGGCCAGGGAACCGGTGTCCCCCATGAAGATCTTGGCCGGTGATGCGTTCCACCACAGAAACCCGAAGCAGGCCCCCATGAGGGCGGCGGCGATCATCGCCAGGTCACGGGGATCCCGGACCTGGTAGCAGGTGGTGGGAACCATGGTGTCGTGGCCGTAGTTGCAGGACTGGTTGGTCTGCCACACGCCGATGAGCGTGTAGGCGCCGAAGACCATGGCCGATGCCCCCGCGGCCAGCCCATCAAGGCCGTCGGTGAGGTTGACGGCGTTGGACCAGGCGGTGATGAGGAAGTTCGCCCACAGAATGAACAGGATGAGTCCGACGACGCTGCCGGCGAAGGCCAGGTTGATCGCCGAGTCCCGGGCGAAGGAGATCCGGGTGGAGCCGGGGGTGAGCCCGTTGCGGTCCGCGAAGTGCAGCGCCGCCACCGAGAAGCCGACGCCGATGAGCGCCTGCCCGACGATCTTCTGCCAGGCCCGCAGCCCCAGGGAGCGCTGCTTGGAGATCTTCTCGAAGTCGTCCAGGAAGCCGATGAGTCCGAGCCCGACGACGAGGAAGAGCAGCAGGACCCCGGAGGCGCGCGGTGTGCGCAGCTGGCTGAGGTTGGCCAGGGTGTATCCCAGGACGGTGGAGATGATGATGACGAGGCCGCCCATGGTCGGCGTACCGCGCTTGGTGAAGTGACCCTGGGGACCGTCCTGGCGGATGAACTGCCCGTACTCCTTGGCGTGGAGGTAGCGGATGAGCAGCGGGGTTCCCAGCAGGGTGCCCACCAGTCCGACCACGCCGGAGATGAGGATGGCGGTCATCGGGGACGTACCTCCTTGAGGTGGTCGGCCAAGCGCCAGGCGCCTGATCCGTTGGAGCCCTTGACCAGGACGGCGTCGCCGTCGGACAGGAGCGCGTCGATCTGGGAGATGGCGGTCGCGGAGTCCTCAAAGCCGACGACCTCGACCCCTCGGGCCCGGGCTGCGTCGAGCGCCTCCTGGGTGGAGCCGATGCCGATGAGCATAGCGGCTCCGGCCTGGGCCGCTAGCTCCCCAGTACGAGCGTGGTCGGCGGCGGAGGACTCCCCCAGCTCGAGCATCTCGGAAACCACGACGACGCGGCGCCGACTGCCGGCCAGAGCCGGCAGCGCGGCCAGCGCGGCCGTCATGGAGTCGATGTTGGCGTTGTAGGAGTCGTCGATAAGGAGAAGATCGCCACTGAGCTCCGACACGTCCATGCGGTGGGGGCTCTCAATGCTGACGGAGCCGAGCCGTTCGGCGATGAGCTCGGGCTCCAGCCCCGCGGCCAGAGCCAGCCCCGCGGCAGCCAGGGCGTTGGCCACGTTGTGGGCGCCGGCCACGGCCAGCTGGACGCGCCGGGGGACGTCGAGCCCGGGCAGGTGGAGGTCGAAGGCCGCGCAAGCGGCCTCATCGAGGACGACGTTCTCGGCCTGCAGGTCGGCGGGCTCACCCTGGGCGGAGAAGGTGAGGACCCGCGCCGGTGCGAGCTCGGCCATCGCGGCGCAACGGGCGTCGTCGGCGTTGAGGATGGCGGTCCCCTCAGGCAGCAGGCCCGCGATGATCTCCGCTTTGGCGGCGGCCACCCCCTCGATGGAGCCGAACCCGCCCATGTGGGCATGGCCGATCATGAGGACCCCGGCCGCGTCCAGGGGCGCGATGTCGGTGAGGTAGGCGATGTGCCCCGATCCGGAGGCGCCCATCTCCAGGACGAGGTAGCGGGTGGACTCGTCGGCCTCCAGCACGGTCAGCGGCAGGCCGATCTCGTTGTTGAAGCTGGCCCTGGGGGCCACCGTGGGGCCGGAGGCGGCCAGGAGCTGACGAGTGAGGTCCTTGGTGGTGGTCTTACCCACCGAGCCGGTCATCGCCACCACGGTGAGCCTCTCGCCGCGATCCACGGCGCCCTGGCGCAGACCGGCCAGGTGGGTGCGGGCCAGGGCACCCAGGGCGACGACGGTGTCCTCCACGAGGACGAGTCCCATGGGCAGGTCCTCAGACTCCGCAGCCTCCGCAGGCTCCACGGACAGCCCGGTCCGGGCTGCCTTCAGGTCGGAGACGATGGCTCCGACGGCACCCAGGGCGCCGGCGGAGCCCAGGTGGGCGTGGCCGTCGGTGCGTTCGCCGTGGACGGCGACAAACAGCGCTCCTGGGGAGGCTTGACGGGAGTCGGTGACGACGGGGCCGGTCACGGTCGCATCCGGGCCGATGAGTCTGCCGCCGACGGCGGCTGCGATCTGACTCAGGCTGAGGTTCATCCCCGTCCCCACTTCTGCTCGACGGCCTCGGCCATCACGGGAGCGTCGTTGTAGCGGATGAACTCACCGGCCGCCTCCAGGAAGGGCTCGTGGCCCTTGCCGGTGACGATGACGGTGTCCTGGGGTCCGCACAGCTCGACCCCGCGGCGTACGGCGTCGCCGCGCCAGGTTGTGATCTCTTCAACGTCCTCTAGATCCGGGCGGACGCTGCGCACCCCCTCCAGGATGGCGTTGCGGATGAGCTGGGGATCCTCGCTGCGGGGGTTCTCGTCAGTGACGACCAGGACGTCCGCCAGGCGGGCGCACACCTCCCCCAGCATCGGCCGCTTGCCCTGGTCGCGATCGCCGTCGGAGCCGAAGACCACGATGAGGCGTCCCGGAGTGATGGGCCGCACGGCCTTGAGGGCCAGCTCCATGGCCTCGGGGGTGTGAGCGAAGTCGACGATGCACAGGCCCCGCTGCCCGTCTCGCTGGCTGATGCGCTGCATGCGGCCCGGGATGTTGTGGGCCCCTGCCAGGGCGGCGGTGGCCGTGGCGGCGGGGACGCCCGCTCGGATGGCCATGACCAGGGCCAGGGCGGCGTTCTGGACGTTGACCAGCCCGGGCAGGGGGCAGGATGCCTCGATCTGCTCGCCGTCGGGCCCGTGGAGGGTGAAGGTGGTGGCGGAGTCGGTCAGGGAGACGGTGGCGTCGCTGACCCACCAGTCGGCGGGGGTGTCTCCGGGGTAGGCGCGCACGCGGTCGATCTCGATGGGCGCCTCGTCGGCGAGGGCCGCGCCCCACCGGTCGTCGACGCACACGACGCCGCGGCGGGCGTGCTCGGGAGTGAACAGCTGCGCCTTGGCCTTCAGGTAGCCCTCCATGGTCTTGTGGAAGTCGAGGTGGTCACGCTGGAGGTTGGTGAAGCCGGCGACATCGACGACGAGGCCGTCAAGGCGGTGCAGGACGATGGCGTGGCTGGAGGCCTCCAGGGAGGCGGCGCCGACCCGGTCCTCCACGGCCAGGGCCATCATCCGCTGCAGGACGGGGGCCTCGACGGTGGTGCGCGGGGACTCCACGGAGCGCTCCCCCACGCGCAGCTCGACGGTCCCGGCGACCATGCATCCACCGACGTGTGCCGACAGGATCGCGTCGAGGAAGTAGGAGGTGGTCGTCTTGCCATTGGTGCCGGTGACGGCGGTGGTGATGAGGCCGCGTGCCGGGTGGTGGTAGACCTCGGCGCTCAGAGGCCCGACGACGGCGCGAGGGTCGTCGTGGACGAGGGCGGGGGTGCCGGGGGCGAGCTCGTGGACGATCTGGGCACCATCGGAGTCGGTCAGGACCGCGACGGCACCGGAGGCGACGGCCTCGGCGGCGAAACGGGCGCCGTGGGCGGTGAAGCCGGGCAGCCCCACGAAGAGCTCACCCGGGGAGGTGTCTCCAGAGTCGACGCTGACCCCCAGAACACTCAGGTCGTTGAGGGCGGCGGAGTCATCAGCTGAAGCGGGAACCAGGGAGAAGCGCTCGCACAGAGTACTGATGGGTATGGGACCATTGGAGCTCGGCCGTAGGGCGGCGGCCGACTCGTAGGCGTGGTTGCTCATAGTTCCTCAATCTATCGCGACCTTCCACTGTCGATCTTCCACAAGAGCCCCTCCGGCACACTTCGCCGGGGTGCTGGTGGTCACGCTCATCTACCTCATGCGCCACCTCATTGGCTCGCGTCCCGCTCCCCGCCGGCGCCGTTGCGCGCGGCCTGGGCCGCCACGACATTCGGGTCGGGGGCGATGTTGAGGGCCTGCATGGCGGCCAGTGCCACCTCCCGGAAGACGGGGGCGGCGACGGTGCCTCCGAAGATGCCCTCGGGCCGGTTGACGATGACGGCGATGGCCAGCGCCGGATTGCGCGCGGGAAGGAAACCGACGAAGGAGGCCACGGTGGAGTCGTCGGTGAGGATCTCGGTGGTTCCGGTCTTGCCGGCCACCAGGTAGCCGTTGATGGAGGCGGACTCGGCGGTACCACCCTCCTGGGTGACGCCGATGAGCATCTCAGTCAGGGTCTTGGCGGTGGCCTCGGAGATCACACGAACGCCCTCGGGGCGGGTCTGGGGGGTCTCCTTGCCGTCGGCGTCGATCCAGGCGTCGATGATGCGCGGGGCCACGCGCACGCCCTTGTTGGCGACGGTGGCCAGCACCTGGAGAGACTGGAGGGTGGTTCCGGCCACGCCCTGTCCGAACATCGTGGTGTAGCGGGTGCGGTCGTCCCAGGAACTGGGCGGGTAGATGATCCCCTCGGACTCGGCCGGCATCTCGATGCCCGTGGCCTCGCCCCAGCCGAAGCGCTTCATGTAGTCGTAGCGGATGTCGTCGGAGACCTTCTCGCCGATCTGGACGGTGCCGACGTTGGAGGACTCCGCCAGGACGCCTGCGGTGGTCATCGACTGGGTCTCGTGCTCGTGGGAGTCCCTGAAGGTCTGCCCGCTGGCCGAGGTCCAGGTGTAGGGGACGTTCCAGGTGTCCTCGGGCTTGACCGCGCCCTCATCCAGGGCGGTGGCGAAGGTGACGACCTTGCCGACGCTTCCGGGCTCGAAGACGGCCTGGACGCTGCGGGCGGTGCGGTTCTCCTCGGAGGTGGCCGAGGGGTCGGAGGGGTCGACGGAGTTGGAGTCGGCCAGGACGACGACCTTGCCGGTGCTCGGCTCCATGGCCATGACGATGCCCCAGTCGGCGTGCTGGGCTGCCACCGTGCGGTCGATGGTCTCCTGGGCGATGGACTGCAGGTCCGGATTGAGGGTGGTGCGCACGGTGGCACCCGCCCTGGCGGGCTGATCCTTCTGCTCACCGGTGGGGATGATGACGCCGCTGCGCCCGATCTCCTCGCTGCCCTTGCCGTCGACGCCGGTGAGGACCTTGTTCTGGGTCAGCTCCAGGCCGGCGGCCCCGATGAGCTCGCGGTTGTGCTCACCCTCGTGGGTGAAGCCCAGGACGTTGCCCGCCACGGTCCCGGCCGGGTAGGTGCGACGGGTGCGCTGGTCGGGCTCGACGCCGGGGATGTCGAGGGCCTTGATCTTGCGCCAGGTGTCAGGAGCGACCTCCTGGGCGATGACCTCGTAGCTCCGATCACCCACGAGCTTGGCCCCGAGCTCGAGGGGATCGACGTTGAGGATCGGGGCGAGCTGGGCGGCGACCGCCGCCGCCCCGTAGCCGACGACGACCTTCTCATTGACACCGGTGGACTCGTTGAGACGCATCTCGGTGCGCTCGTACTGGGCGATGAGCGGCTGGTTGACGCCGATGTCGTAGCTGACTGCCGACGAGGCCAGGACCGTGCCGTCCCGTCCCGTGATGTCTCCCCGGGGAGCCCGGTTGACCCAGGAGACCGTGCGCTCGGCCTTGGCCTTGGCGGCCAGCTTGGGCCCGTTGATCGCCTGGACGTAGACGGTGCGCCCGGACAGGGCCGTGAAGAGCAGCAGGCCTCCGGCCTGGAGCACCTGACGACGCGAGGGGTTCACCGACGCCTACCTCCCGGTCTGGCCGGTCTTGGGAGCGTGGGCCGGGGTGCCCTCGGTGAGCTGGCCCTTGTCGACGTCGACGACGCCGGGCGCGGCGGCGGGCACCATACCAAGATCCTTGGCACGGTCAGCCAGGGCGTCGGGCGCCGAGGCCTCCTGCACCTGGGTACGGAGGGTCTCGACGTGGTCCTCGGCGACGTTGAGCTCGACCTGCTTCTCCTTCATCCGGTAGGCGGTGTCGGCCATCTTGGCGTTGAGGAGCATTGAGGCGATGAGAGCGCCGGCCAGCACCAGGATGATGAGCGTGAGGAAGGGCAGGGAGGACGAGGTCACCGTCGAGGCGCCGCTGATGACTCGCAGCTGGGGCCGGGAGACGGAGCCGGCCTCGGTGCGTCCCTGGGTGCCGGTGGAACCACTTGCCTGGGCGGTACGCCGCGTCGTGATCGGGCGGGTGACTCGAGCAGTGGCGGTGGCGCTCATCGATGTGCCTTCCCTGTGGTGTGTCTGGACTGGTGCGGTTGAAGAAGTAGTGAGAGATGAGGTTGAGGTTGAGACTTGCGGTGACGGACGGTCGCCGCGTGAGGGCCGAGGTGGCCGCTATCTGGCTCGGTCCCGGTGGGCACGACGCCCGGCTCGGCGGCCGGAGCGGCCCGGGCCGCCCGAGGAGGGATGCTCTTCCGGCGCAGGGGCCTGGTCGGCGGGACGCAGACGCACGGCCGCGCGCAGCCGTACCGGTGCTGAGCGGGGGTTGTGGTCGAGCTCGCGGGCGTCGGCCTTCTCGGCGCCGTTGGTGAGCAGCTCGAGGTAGGGGCGGTCCGTCTCGGGCACGACCGGCAGGTCCTGCGGCGCCCGGGAGGTGGCTCCGTGGTTCAGAGCGCGTTTGACGATGCGGTCCTCCAGGGACTGGTAGGACTCCACCACCAGTCGTCCCCCGACCCGCAGACTGTTGAGCGCCCGGGGCACGGCCCGCTCCAGGACGTCGAGCTCGGCGTTGACCGCGATGCGCAGTGCCTGGAAGGTCCGTTTGGCCGGGTGCCCGCCGCTGCGACGAGCCGGCGCCGGCACGGCCTGACGGACGAGCTCGGCCAGGTCCTGGGTCGTGGTGACCGGCTGGCCGGCCTCACGTCGGCGCACGACGGCGGCGGCGATGCGGGAGGCGAATCGCTCTTCGCCGTAGGTGCGCAGGATGTGGGCGAGTTCGGCGGCTTCGGCGGTCTCCAGCAGCTCCTGGGCGGTAGGGCCCGAGCCCTGATCCATGCGCATGTCGAGGGGCGCTGGGCGGGCATAGGAGAAGCCTCGTGAGACCTCGTCGAGCTGGAGGGAGGAGACGCCCAGGTCCATGAGGATCGCGTCCACCGTTCCCGCGCCATTGACGGAGTGCTCCTGGGAGACTCGGCTCACGGCGTCGTAGGTGGTCTGAACCGCGATGAAGCGGTCTCCGAATCGCTCCAGGCGCGCTGAGGCCAGCGCGATCGCCTCGGGGTCACGGTCAATACCCACGACGCTCAGAGCCGGGAAGCGTTCGAGCGCCGCCTCACTGTGCCCACCCATCCCCAGGGTGCAGTCGATCATGACCGCTCCGGCAGCGGCCCCCTCAGAGGATCGCCCGTCTACGCCCTCGACCGCGGGTGCGAGCAGGTCCAGACACCGTTGCAGGAGCACCGGCTCGTGCCGGCCGGCGGCGTCGGTGGCGGTTGCCTGAGCTTGAGGGCTGGTCATACGGCGTTCTCCTTCCTGGTGACGACCCGACGCACGGCCGGGAGCTGGGCTGGTTGCTGGGGCTGAGGATCTTTCAGCAGGTCACCGCCGCGGCTCCGCAGAGGGGTGGTCAAACGCGCTGCCGACGTCGGCTCGAGGACCGGGGACGGCCATCCCACCAGGACTCCTCCCGTGGTTCCGGCGCCGGGGAAGAGACGTCGGACGCAACATCGGGCGGAGACCTCACGAGATGGTTCGTCAGAGCCCTGATGGCATCTGCGTGCGGTCCACAGCTTCAGCGTGGTGTTCAGTTGTCGGTCGCTCGGCGGTGCCGGCATACGGTTCGGCTCAGAAGAAGCCGGGGATGATCTCCTCGGCCGTGTCGGCGAAGACCTGTTCCTGAGCCGCCAGGTAGGTGCTCCAGGACTCGGCGTCCCAGATCTCCACCCGCGCCCCGGCTCCGATCACGGCCAGGTCCTTCTTCAGGCCCGCATAGGCCCTCAGCGGTGCCGGCAGCGTGATGCGCCCCTGCTTGTCCGGGATCTGCGAGTCCGCGCCCGAGAGCATGACGCGCACATAGTCACGCGCCTGCTTCTGAGCGAGGGGCGCCTCACGCAGCTGGGCGTACATGCGCTCGAACTCGACAGCAGTGAAGGCGTACAGGCAGTGCTCCTGACCTCTGGTCAGAACCACTCCGCCCGCAAGTTCCTCACGGAACTTCGCCGGGAGGATGAGGCGACCCTTCTCGTCCAGCTTGGGTGCATGCGTCCCCAGGAACATGAGCCACCTCCTTCC
Organism: Actinomyces naeslundii; assembly: GCF_001956585.1. Classification (GTDB taxonomy): domain Bacteria; phylum Actinomycetota; class Actinomycetes; order Actinomycetales; family Actinomycetaceae; genus Actinomyces; species Actinomyces naeslundii. Next base: position 20,308 of record NZ_MSRR01000031.1, read on the forward strand.
CCTCGACGACCCAGTGAGCCCCACCCTACTCCACTTCCCTCCCTTTTCTCCCACCCCTATCCCGCGAGCGCATCACAACTGCGCATCTTCAGCGCGACCCCAGGTCCACCCCACCACCACCTTTCGTTGGCACGACAGTCATCTCTGGAAGAGACGAAGATGGTGGAGGAAGGTGGAGGGAGGCATTCACCACGACTCTCTCGGCGTGGTGGGCATCCAGGACAAAAGCAGACTTCACTCGGTCTGCACGCAGGTTTCAGGCGATGGGGCGCACGACGTGGAGGCCCCCTGGAAGCTTCCTGGATTCTCTTGGAACTCCCTGAGATTCTGCGAGTCCTGGCGGGATCTGGAGGGGATTGGACGACGTCAGGTCCTGTCCCGAGCAGGTGAGCATCGGGACAGGACCTGTGAAACCGGGGCCTGTGGTGGGAGGTGGAGGTGGAGGGAAGTGGGGGCGGTGGAGGGAAGTGGGGATCCAGCCTGGGGCGACACCCTCGAAGACGGCGATGGTGTCAGATGGAGCCGGGTGAAGGCGGTCAGTCCTCTGAGTTGCGGCGACGGTCCCAGCGCTCGGACTGGCGGTCCATGAAGGAGGAGCGCCTTCCCCCACCACTCTTGCCGCGAGACGGTTTGCCGCCACGGGGGGTGAACTGGCGCGACCCCGAGGCGCTCTCGACCCGGGTCAGGGCCAGGGCCACTCCGCCGACGGCGACGAGAAAGCCCGCCACTCCCAGCAAAATGGAGACGAGGTTGTGGCGCACCGAGACCCCGGCGATGAGAAGGGCCAGACCGATGAGGACCAGGGTAACGCCCCCGCCGATGTGACGGGGAGAGGGCCGGGATAGCCGACGCTCCTCGCGTTGGAGCGTCTGAGCCAGGTCAGGGTCGTCCTGGTGGAGCTGCGACTCCAGGTCCCGCAGGACCTGCTGCTCTCGCTCTGACAGTGCCATCATGCTCCTTGCTTCCGGACGGGGCCGGGGATCTGCGCCGTAGTTGCCAGGATAGGCGCTGTGGGGGCTCAGGAGAAACTCACCGGAGCAGGTTGGTCAAGATTGACCGGGATGGGCCCAGATGGCTCAGCCGAGGCCGGAATCAACCGGGGCCGGTCCGGCTCGCCGCTCTATCTGCCCTCCTCATCTTCGCGTCCTGGCTGCCTCACCTCGCCCCGCGGTGCTCGGGCGGCCCCGGTCCCGCCTCCTAGGAGGCTGGCCGGGGCCAGCGCGCTGCTGCCCCACCTGCGCCGCACGGCATCGGCCGCCCGCTCCGAGGCACCGCGCCGGGGGTCCTCCCCCAGAAGGAGCTGGACGCCGTCGTCGGGGCGCAGCAGGCCCTCGACCCGCACCCCCAGCAGACGGAAGCCGCCTGCCGGTGTGGGCAGGGCGGAGTAGAGCGAGGAGACGGTCTCCCAGATGTCATGGGCGAGGTCGGTGGGAACCGACAGTGTGCGTGAGCGGGTGACGGTGGTGAAGTCAGCACCTCGAGCCTTGAGGACCACGACGCGGCACCGCAGGTCGCTCGCACGCAGTCGGGCGGCGCACTGGTGGGTCTGGTCCAGCAGGACCACCCGGGCGTGCTCGCGATCGGTGACTGTATCGAAGAAGGTCGTCTCAGTGCCCACCGACTTCTCCTCGCGTACCGGCTCCACCCGGCGGGGGTCGACGCCGTGGGACAGCTCGTGCAGGTGACGCCCGGCGGCCCGGCCGAGGATCTTCTCCAGGTGGCGCACGTCAGTGTCCGCCAACGTACGCACGTCCTCGATCCCCCACCTGGCCAGGACCTCCTGAGTCCGCGCGCCCACGCCCCACAGGGCCCCGACCGGCAGCAGGTTGAGGAAGTCCTGCGTGGCGCCGGCCGGCACAAGAAGCAGCCCATCGGGCTTGGCGTGGGACGAGGCGAGCTTGGCGACGAACTTGGTGGAGGCGATGCCCACCGAGGCCGGAACGCCCACACGACGACGGATCTCGGCACGGATCCACCTGCCGATGGTCACTGGCGAGCCCATGCGGCGCCGGGCCCCGGCAACGTCCAGGAAGGCCTCGTCGATGCTCACCTTCTCCAGAACCGGGGTGACCTCCGCCAGGACGGACATGACCTGCGCGGAGACCTGGGAGTAGAGGCCGTGGCGCACGGGCAGGACCACGGCCTGGGGGCAGCGTCGGGAGGCCTCGGCCATGGACATCGCCGAGGAGACGCCGAAGGCGCGGGCCTCATAGGAGGCCGCTGAGACGACGCCCCGACCATCACGGCCACCAACGATGACCGGACGGCCGGCCAGCTCGGGGTGCTCGAGCAGCTCGACCGAGGCGAAGAACGCGTCCATGTCGACGTGGACGATGGGGGTGGCGGAGTCGTCGTTCCCCCAGGACCGGCGCACGGCCTGGGAGCGAGGCGCCCTGCTCATCTCCACCTCCTCAACGAGTACGACGGGCTCACCGAGTGAGCCCCTGGCGTGCTGCGGGCGCACGGTGGCGTCGCCGCAGTCATGGTCGGCAGTAGCCGGCAGTAGTCGACAGCATCCGACTCAAGACCGGTTGAGTCCCTCTGCGCCCCTGACAGGCTACCGTGGGGCTGTGACACGTAGACGCAGGGCCTCCGGCGCCCCGGCGCTCGCCGACCTGCCCTCAGGCCCGGTGCGAACCTCCTTCGCCACCGCCGAGCTCGTGGCGCGAGACACCGGGATCCTCCTCATGCTGGACGGCGCGGAGTCCTCCTTCCTGGACCTGCGCGATCCGGCGCACCTGGACTTCGAGTACCACCAGCAGATGGACGCGGCGCTGACGGCGCTGCGCGGCGAGGGCGGCCCCGTCAGGGCTCTCCACCTGGGTGGGGCGGGCTGCGCCCTGGCCAGGGCGTGGGACGTCACCCGTCCCGGCTCCCAGCAGGTCGCCGTCGAGATCGACGAGGTTCTGGCGGCCCGGGTCCGCACCTGGTTCGACCTGCCCCGCTCCCCCAGGCTGCGCATCCGGGTCGGCGACGCCGCCGAGGTGGTCGAAGGGCTGCGGCCCGGACAGTGGGACGTCATCGTGCGGGACGTGTTCAACGGTGGCAGCGTGCCGGCCTCCTGCAGGAGTGGGGCGTTCATGGCCTCGTGCCTGGAGGCGCTCGCGCCCGGCGGGCTGCTGCTGGTCAACACCTCCTCCGTGCCCCGGTCCCAGGCCGGAGCCGAGATCCAGGCGCTGCGAGAAGCCCTGGAGGGGAAGGCCTCAGGCCTGGTGATCGTCGCCGATCCGGCTGCGATGCGCGGCCGCCGTCGGGGGAACCTGGTGCTGGTGGCCCGCCCCGATCCCTTCACAGCCGGAGAGCTCGAGGAGGTCGAGCGCGCGGTGCGTCGCCTACCGCTGCCGGTGCGCACCTGGTCCCCCGACGACGCCGCGGTACCGCGCCCCGAGGGCGTCCTGCCCCGTTAGAGACGGCAGGCCGACAGGCCCCGCCCGGGGTCGTCAGCCCCTGCGGCCGGGGTTCCAGCCCTGAGTTCCCAGGTCCCCGGAGTCATTGGCCTCCAGGAAGGCCTCCAGGCGGGCGCCGATCTCATCGGCGCTGGGCAGGTTGATGACGGGTGCAGCGGTGTCCGCCTCACCGGTGGCGATCCGGGGTGCCATGGCGTCGTACTGAGCCTCCAGGGCGGAGACGACGGCGCTGACCTCCGGCTGCTGGGCGGCCTCGGCGTTGATCTCGGCGCGGTTGATGTTGGCGGCGGCCTCCAGGTCCCCCACCGGCAGGGCCAGGCCGGTGGCGTGCACGACGGCGGTCAGCAGCGCCGAGGCCCCCTGCGGGAACTCGTCGCGGGCCACGTAGTGCGGGATCGCCGCGGACACCCCTCGGGAGTCCAGGCCCAGCTCACCTAGCCGCAGCTCGAGGTAGGCCGACATCGAGCCGGGAAGCTCGACGTGGCCGAAGAGCTCGGGCTGATGGGGCAGCAGGTCGGGCTGACTGCCGTGGTGGTGCACGTAGGTCGGGCGAGTGTGGGGCACGGCCATGGGGATGCCACTCATGCCGACGGCCTGGCTCACTCCCATGGAGACTGCCAGGTGGGCCACGGCTCCGACGAACTCGTCCCACCGATAGTCCGGCTCGCTGCCGTGGAGCAGCAGGAGGTCCTCGCCGTTGTCGTCGTGGAGGAGGTCCAGGACCAGCTCAGGCATGGCGACTGAGGAGTAGGTGTTGTGGACGAAGGTCATCGCGGGGCGTCGGGCGCGGTAGTCCACGAGAGCGTCGATGTCGAAGGTGGCCAGACGCTCGCTGGGCAACGTCATCAGCAGCTGGTCGACGGCCAGGGCGCCGGCGTTCCCGGCGTCCATGGCGCCCTCGAAGTAGTGGATGAGGACCCTCGGGGAGATCGGCTGATCCGCGGGGTGCTGGATGGTGAACAGTGGTCTCACGAACCCGTCTCCTCCTGTCTGGTCTGGTCCGTCCTCCCCTGGCGCGAGCCGGTTCGCACCATCGCCGCCCTGCTGCGGGGGCGGGTGGGGCCGACGACGTCGGGGAGGGTCATGTATGTATCGTGCAATGGTCTCAGCTCGGTACTCGGCGTGATCCCGCCTCGGTCGAGTGACGCCGACTCGGGGACGAGATTCGGCGTTTTACCAGGATTCGTCCGGGTAAGTGCCCGGGAACAGCGGATAGCGTCCTCGGCACTCCTGCCAACACCTTCTGGCTTGTCGATGTTCCCGCCCGCGCCGGGCCCGGGCGACGTGTTCGCCCTCGGCGTCCCCACCGAGGCTTCAGCAGGAGAATAATGGGTCGACCGTACTGAAGCCATCACCGACCCCAGTACCCGTCAGTGTCAATCAGCGCCAGTCAGTGCCGGCACGTGCCAGCCGGCCAGAACCAGAACCGATGCGAGGCCTTGTGAGTCAGACGATCCCCTCCCACTCGCCGCAGTCTCAGCGGGAAACACGTGAGCGGGCACAGGACGACGCGGGAGACGATGCGGGCAGAGTCCGCGAGCGCGAGATACATGGTGAGCAGGAGGTCGTCGACCTCGCCTACAGCGAGCTGGACCGTCAGCTGGCCCAGGCCCGCCGCTCCCTGGCACGAACCGAGGCCCAGGGTGTCAGCGGAACCCACCAGTCGCGCGGGGAGCGGGACGCCTACGCCGTGCACTACTCGTCGCTGGTCTCCTCCCTGGAGGGAGTCGAGGACCGGTTGGTCTTCGGACGGATGGACATGTGCCGCGCGCCCGACGACGCCGCTGGAGCATCCGGATCCGGAAACGACTCTGCACCCTCCCCCGGATCGGGCCGGGGCGTGGGCAGCTCCTCCCCGGTCACGGACGGGGGAAGGCGCCACTACGTGGGCCGTATCGGCCTGCAGGACGCTCAGCACCGTGAGGTGATCCTGGACTGGCGCGCCCCCCTGGCCCGGGCCTTCTACCAGGCCACGGCCTCCCATCCCATGGGGCTGGTGCGCCGTCGGCACATCGATACCCGGGCCCGCCAGGTGCTCGGGGTGGAGGACGAGGTCCTGGACCTTTCCGCCCTGGGATCCGAGGGAGCCCCGGAGGGGGCCTCCGCCGCCACCGTGGCCGCCGGCGAGCTGCAGGGCGAGGGGGCCCTCATCGCCGCGATGTCCACGGCCCGTGACGGCCGGATGGGCGACATCGTGGCCACGATCCAGGCCGAGCAGGACCGGATCGTCACCTCCTCAGGCCGGGGCGTGCTCGTGGTCCAGGGCGGCCCGGGGACGGGTAAGACGGCGGTGGCTCTGCACCGGGTGGCCTACCTGTTCTACTCCGAGCGCGAGCGCCTGGAGCGCTCGGGCGTGCTGCTGGTGGGACCGTCACGCACCTTCCTGCGCTACGTGGAGCAGGTCCTGCCCTCCCTGGGTGAGACGGGCGTGGTCTCCACGACGATCGGCGACCTGGTTCCCGGGATTCGGGCGACGGCGCAGGAGGACGCCCGCGTCGCCGAGGTCAAGGGGCGCTCCTTGTGGGTCAAGGCCCTCGAGCGCGCGGTGCGCGGTCTGCAGCGGGTCCCCGAGGCTCCGCGCGTGATCGAGATCCAGGGGGTGCGTCTGACACTGGAACCCAGCGATGTGCGAGAGGCGGCCTCACGGGCCCGCCGGGGCGGCAAGCCCCACAACCTGGCCCGGGAGGCCTTCGTGATCTGGCTCCTGGAGCGCCTGACCGACCAGTACGCTGCGGCCACGAACCAGGACGCCTCGGACGCCGACACGCGGGCCTGGATCCGCGAGGACATCCGTACCGCCCGCGACGCCCGCCGGGAGATCAACCTGTGCTGGATGCCGACGACGCCCCAGGGGCTGCTGGAGCGGCTGTGGAGCCGGCCCGCGCTCCTGGAGCAGGTAGCACCTTCCCTGAGCGATCAGGAGCGGCGGCTGCTGCGCCGGGAACCGGGAAGCCCCCTCACCTCCGCGGACATCCCACTCATTGACGAGCTGGCCGAGCTGCTGGGTCCCAGCGAGGACGCCCAGGCCCGGCGCTCCCGGCTGGAGGCCCGACGCCGTGAGGACCTGGTGGCCTACGCGGCCCAGGCGATCGAGGCCCAGGACCTGGGTGACGGCATGGTCAGTGCCGAGATGCTCGCCGACCGGGTCTCCCAGGGCGGCCCCACTCTCACCCTGGCCGAGCGGGCCCGGGCGGATCGGACGTGGACCTACGGGCACGTCGTCGTCGATGAGGCCCAGGAGCTCGGCGCCATGGCCTGGCGGGCACTGGCGCGCCGCTGCCCGGTGCGCTCCTTCACGGTGGTGGGCGACCTGGCCCAGTACTCGGGCCCCCACGCTCCTGACAGCTGGGGCGAGGTGCTCTCCGCCCTGGGGACGGCTTCCGCCGAGGACGCTGCCGGCCAGTCCCGGTCCCAGTCCCGTCACCGGGCCCGTTCGCGCTCGCGGCGGAGCAAGCAGTCGGGACGCTCGCGCGGCGGGTCGACCCCGCTGCGCGAGGAGGCGCTCAGCGTCTGCTACCGCACTCCGGCCACGATCATGGAGGTGGCCGAGGAGACGGTGACGCAGCTGGGCCATCCCCCGGTCTACCCGGTGCGCTCGGTGCGCGACCTGCCCGAGTGTCTCGAGATCACTGAGGTCACTGAGGCGGGGAGTGTTCCTGCCGCGCCGGTGCAGGCCCCGGAGGACTCGACCGACGAGGGCTCCGGCGCCTGGGGGCGGGCTCTGCGCGAGGCGGTGACACAGGAGGCGGCTCGTCTTGATCAGGAGGTGGGCACCGGCGTCGGACGCATCGCGGTCATCTCGCCCTCGCCTCGCCGCACCGAGTCGCTGCTGCGCGAGGACCCGGGCCTGGCCGCCGCGATGGAGGCACCGGGCGGGGACGTGCTGCGCTCACGGCTGCTGGTGGTCAGCCCGGTGCTGTCCAAGGGACTGGAGTTCGACGTCGTCGTGCTGGTGGACCCGGCCGACATCGGTGAGCGCAGCGCAGGCGACCTGTACGTGGCGATGACCCGACCCACACGCCGTCTGCGGGTGGTCAGCCGCCTGCCCCTGCCCGGAGGGCTCGAGGCGCGCCCCGGCGCCCGGTGAGCGCCATCGCACACAATCATCGGCAGCACCGCCCAGGCAGGTTACGCCACCGTAGGTTACGGTTGCTCCTGACCTCTCGCCGTCGCGCCGTGTGACACCCGCGGCGGGCGGGACCTTCCCGACAGGGGAGGCTCACGGCAGACAAGGGGGAAGACCCATGAGTGCTTCACGCGCGTCGGCGCCCACGCAGACCGACGACAGCGTAGCCGCGACCGGTTCAGGCGCCTCCCGGGACGAGGTCCTCGACGCCGTCTACCGGGAGGCCGGGGTTCCTTCCGCGATCCCCGCGGTGAGCGAGCCCCTGTCCTGCATGCTGCGCGACGCCGCCCGGGACTTCCCGGAACGGGTCGCCCTGGACTTCCTGGGCGCCACCACCACCTACTCCCAGCTGGAGACCCAGGTGGCGCGGGCCGCCGAGGCCCTGCGGGGCCTGGGGGTCGGGCGCGGGGACGTCGTCGGGCTCATTCTCCCCAACTGCCCCCAGCACGTGGTGCTGGCCTATGCGGCCTGGCGCATCGGGGCGATCGTGGCCGAGCACAACCCGCTGGCTCCCGCCGCCCAGCTGCGCGAGCAGTTCCACATCCACCGCGGGCGCGTCATCATCGCCTGGGAGAAGACCCTCGAGCGCCTCGAGGCGGCAGTGGGCTCCCTGGAGGCGGCAGGCCTGGGGGGCCTGAGCGTGTACTCGGTGGACCTGTCCCGTCACCTGCCGCTGCGCAGCCGCCTGGCCCTGAGGCTGCCGGTTGCCGCCGCCCGCACCCAGCGCCGCGAGCTGCGCGGCAAGGTGCCGGCCGGGGTGCGCTCCTGGGACGACCTGGCCGCCTCGGCCGCTCCCCTGGCGACGGGATTCCCCCTGCCAGGCGTCTCTGAGACGGCCGCGCTGCTGTACACCGGCGGGACGACGGGCACGCCCAAGGCGGTCTGCCTCAGCCACGAGAACCTGCGCTCCAACGCCGAGATGTCGCTGGCCTGGGCCTCGCGCACCACGAGCCCGGGCAAGGAGACCTTCTACGCCGTCCTGCCCTTCTTCCACGCCTTCGGCATGTCCCTGTCGCTGCTGTGCGCGGTGGGGCTGGCCGCCACCCAGGTGGTGCTGCCCAAGTTCGGGGCGGACCTGGTGCTGGCCGCCTGGAAGCGGCGCCCGGCCACCTTCTTCCCCGGGGTCCCGGTCATGTTCGACCGTCTGGCGACCCGGGCACGAGCGACGGGCGCGAACCTGTCCTCCTGCAAGATCGCCGTGTGCGGGGCCGCCCCCAACCCGTTGGCCGTGGCCCAGGCCTGGGAGGAGGCCACCGGCGGCACCATCATCGAGGGCTACGGCATGACCGAGTCCTCCCCCATCATCCTGGGCAACCCGATCTCGCCGGCGCGCCGGCCCGGCACCCTGGGGGTGCCCTACCCCTCCACGCAGGTGCGGCTGGTGGACCCCGAGGACGTCGAGCGCGAGGTGGCTCCCGGTGAGATCGGCGAGCTGGTGGCCCGAGGCCCGCAGGTCTTCACCGGCTACTGGGACAACCCCGAGGAGAGCGCCGAGGCGATGCTGGACGGGGGCTGGTTGCGCACGGGAGACCTGGTGCGTCAGGAGGAGGACGGCTTCTACGTCATCGCCGACCGCCGCAAGGAGCTCATCATCTCCGGGGGCTTCAACATCTACCCCACGGAGGTGGAGGCCGCGGTCCGCTCAATGCCGCAGGTGGAGGACGTCGCCGTCGTCGGGCTGCCGGCCGAGGCCGGTAACGAGTCCGTCGTCGCCGCGATCCTGCCCAAGGAGGGCCAGACGGTCACCCTGGAGCAGGTGCGCGAGTGGGCGGCCAAGAACCTGTCCAACTACGCGCTGCCGCGTCAGATCGCGATCCTCACCGAGATGCCCCGCTCCCAGATCGGCAAGGTGCTGCGACGCGTCGTGCGAGACGAGCTCCTGGCCGCCCGGGAGGCGGCCTCCGGGGCCGCGACGGCGGCGGCCGTCTCGATCGTCGAGCACTTCCCTGGCAGGGGCGAGCGCAAGGACGACGCTCAGCACGACAGCGAGGATGACAAGACGCCTCACTGAGCCCCGCCCCGGTCACCACCGCCCGCCCATCTCCCCCAGCGACAGCCCTATCCGACCCCACAGACATGAGCAGCAGCACCATCGACGCCGGAGCCTCACCGCAGCAGGCCACCGAGGACTACCACCACTACCTGCGCCCTCACTACCTGCCCGGGATCCCCGCAGCGATCGAGGTTCCCGACGCGCCTCTGAGCGATCTGCTGGAGACGGCGGCGCGCTTCTACCCCGACCGGGTCGCCATTGACTTCCTGGGCGCCACGTTGACCTACCACGAGCTGCTGGAGGCCTCGGAGCGGGCGGCGCAGGTGCTGCGGACCTCGGGGGTGCACAAGGGCGACCGGGTGGCTCTCATCATGCCGAACTGTCCGCAGCACGCCGTCGCGCTCTACGGGGCGCTGCGCATCGGCGCGGTCGTGGCCGAGCACAACCCGTTGGCGCCCGCCGAGGAGATCCGCTCCCAGCTGGATGCGCACGGGGCGCAGGTTGTCATCGCGTGGGAGAAAGGCATCGATCTCATCACGGATCCCGCCGCCGATCCACGGGCCGGCGGCGACCCGCTCAAGGGCCGCACGGTCTTCAGCGTGGACCTCTCAGCGGCGATGCCGGTGCGCCTGCGCGCCGCGCTGCGCCTCCCGGTGGAGCGGGCCCGCCAGCAGCGGGCCGCCTTGAAGGCCGAGCAGCTTCCCGCCGGTGTGCGCTCCTGGGACAAGGAGGTGACCGGTGCTCACCGGATCCCCTCACGCTTCCCCTACCCGGCCGGCTCCGACGTCGCGGTCCTGCTGCACACCGGTGGGACGACCGGCACGCCCAAGGCGGCGATGCTCACGCACACCAACCTGCGGGCCAACGCCAACCAGGCCATCGCCTGGGTGCCGATGCTGCACGAGGGCGGGGAGAACTTCCTGTGCCTGCTGCCCTTCTTCCACGCCTTCGGACTGACCTTCAACCTCTTCTGCGCGGTGCAGAAGGCCGCCACCCAGGTGATGCTGCCCAAGTTCTCGGTGGATCAGGTGCTCGCCGCGCACGAGCGGCGTCCCTTCACCTTCTTCGTCGGCGTGCCGGTCATGTTCGAGCGGATCCTCGACGGCGCCCAGAAGCGGGGCACGAGCCTTGGCACCCTGCGCTACGGGGTGTGCGGGGCGGCCCCGATGCCGCCGGAGGTCGGGGCCCGGTGGGAGAAGGCGACCGGCGGCTTCTTCGTCGAAGGCTACGGCATGACCGAGACGAGTCCGATCGTCGCGGGCACACCCATGGGGCCCTCGCGCCGCCTGGGGGCGCTGGGACTGCCCTTCCCGTCCACGGACGTGCGCGTCGTGGACCCCGAGGACCCGGATCCCAATCGGGAGGTGCCCGACGGCGAGCCGGGCGAGCTGCTGGTGCGTGGCCCGCAGGTCTTCGCCGGCTACTGGGAGGATGAGGCGGCCACGCAGGCCGCGATCCTGCCGGGCGGGTGGCTGCGCACGGGCGACATCGTGCGCAGGGAGGACTCCTTCCTGTGGATGGCCGACCGCAAGCGCGAGCTGATCCTCACCGGTGGCTTCAACGTCTACCCCAGTCAGGTCGAGACCGCGATCCGCTCCCTCGAGGGCGTGGCCGACGTCGCCGTGGTGGGGCTTCCCGACGGCGCCAGAGGCGAGCTCGTGTGCGCCGCCGTGGTTCTCGCCGAGGGAACCGCGCCGGACTCCCTGACTCTTGAGGCGGTGCGGGAGCACGCCGAGCGGACGGTCCCGCGTTACTCGCTGCCGCACCGCCTGGAGGTCATCGAGGAGATGCCGCGCTCCCAGATCGGCAAGATCCTGCGCCGCGTCGTGCGCGAGCGGGTGCTTGCCGGAGACGAGTAACCCTGCGGCTCCTCTGAAGCTACGGAGCCAGCGCCCGTTCCCAGGGCTCGACGTCGCCGGGGACGACCCGGAAGATCGGGTGCGCCTCAAGCCGCTCGGGCAGGGGCAGGAGCTCGGGGGCGCGCCCGGCCAGCTTGGCCTCAAGGTGCATGCGCTCCAAGTCCATCTGGCCCTCGGTGACCGTCAGGCCGACGCCGGTGCACTCCGCCTCGGGCAGGTCGATGCGGGTGGCGTCGAAGCGGTAGCCGCGCCGGACGGCCTCCTCGCGCAGCCCCCACAGGTAGGCGCCCACCGCTACCGCCGGGGTGACCGGATCGGGGGCGGCGCGGAAGCGTTCGAGCTGGGGGTGGTTGCGGTAGCCGCGGGTGCGTCCGGCCAGGACCGCCTGGGCCAGCAGCGACTCGCGCCAGCAGGCCACCAGGCCCGCGCGGTCCAGATGGCGCGGGTGCAGCGACCACATGCGCATGGCGGGAGTGCCCTACCGGTTCTTAGAGCAGCCCGGAGGCGGCCAGGACCTCGCGCAGGGCGGCCACCTCGGCCTCCTCGGCGCGCACGAGGGGCAGGCGCAGGGCGGGGCTGGGCAGGCGTCCCTGGAGGTGCAGGGCCTCCTTGGCCATGACGGCCCCCTGCCCGCCGCCCATGATGGCGTGCACGAGGGGACGCAGACTCCGGGCGAGGGTGCGGGCGCTGGCCAGGTCGCCGGCGTCGACGGCAGCGATCATCTGGCGCCAGGAGTGGGCGTCGGCGTGGGCGGCCACGGAGATGACACCGGAGGCGCCGTGGGTGAGCCAGGCGAAGTTGAGGCCGTCGTCGCCGGAGTAGTACTCCAGGCCGGTGGACTCCATGCGCCTGAAGCCCTGCTCGACGTCGCCGGTGGCGTCCTTGACGGCCTTGACGCGGGGGTTCTCCGCCAGGCGCGCCAGGGTGTCCTCGGTGATCTTCACGCCGGTGCGCCCGGGGATGTCATAGACCATGACGGGCAGGTCGGTGGCCTCGACGACGGCGTTGATGTGCCGGTAGACCCCCTCCTGGCTGGGGCGGTTGTAGTAGGGAGCGTTGATGAGCAGGCCCTCGGCACCGGCCTCCTGGGAGGCCACACCGATGCGCACCGCGTGGGCCGTGTCGTTGGAGCCGGCGCCGGCCATGACCATGGCGCGTCCGGCCAGGGCGTCCTTGACCTGGTGGATCAGCTCCTGCTTCTCGGGAGTGTGGGTGGTCGGGGACTCACCGGTGGTGCCCGACAGGAGGATCAGGTCGGCGCCGTCGTCGACCAGGCTGACCGCCAGGGCGCGGGCGGCGTCGAAGTCGACCTCCCCACTGGGCGTGAAGGGGGTGACCATGGCGACGCCGACGGAACCGAAGCTGCGGGAAGGGGCTGCGCTCATGGTGCCAACCCTAACGTGCACCCGGCCCGCAGAGGATCCGTTCTCATGATCTGTTGCATAGGTACCTACATCCCCAGCTGCACCCAGGGACCCGGCAGGCCCGTCACTTAGGCTCGGTCCATGACCTCATCGCCCTCATCCCCCTCCGGCAGCCGGGACGGCTCCTTCCTGAACGCCGACCCGCTGGCCGGGCTCAGCCCAGAACTGGATGCACGCGCCCCGCACCAGCACTCCCACGGCGCTCACGACCCGCATGACCATGACGGCCCCCAGGTATCAGGGGGGTTCGTGCGCCCGGCTCGGTTGGGGGATCTGGCGGCGATCGGGCAGGTCCAGTCAGCGACCATGCTCGCCTCCCTGGAGGCCGGGCACACCGCAGAGCACCACGCACCGCTGCCCGAGGGCGTGCGGGCGATGATCGCGGCCCCCGTCATCGCGGCGGGCTGGGAGGCGGCCGTGGCCGAGCCGCCCTCGCCCGAGCACCACGTCCTGGTGGCCACCACCGCCGAGGCAGACGCTGCTAACCGGACGGTAGTGGGCCTGCTGGGTCTGGCCCCCACCCGGTCCATGGACGCCGAGGGACACGTTGACGAGACCGGCGTGCAGGCCGTGGAGGTCACGGCCCTCGGGGTGGAACCCGACAGCCAGCGCCGGGGACACGGATCCAGACTCCTGGCCGCGGCCGTCGACCTGGCCCGTCGGGATGGTGCCAAGGCACTGGTGGCCTGGGCCGTAGGCGGGGACGAGTCGGTGAGCCGGCTCCTGGCCTCGGTCGGCATGGCCCCCACCGGGGCCCACCGGGTACTCGGCGTCGGCGAGGGCATCACCGAGGACTGCTGGGCGGCCTCGCTGTAGCCCCTGACCAGCTCCCGGCCGGCTCCCGCCTACTCCCTCGACTCAGAGGTCGAGCAGGGCGTCCAGGCCGATGGTCAGGCCGGGGTGGCTGGAGACCTGCCGGACGGCGAGGACCACGCCGGGCATGAAGGAGGCCCGGTCGAAGGAGTCGGTGCGGATGGTCAGCTGCTCGCCGGGGTTGCCGAGCACGACCTCCTCGTGGGCGGTCAGCCCCCGCAGGCGCACGGCGTGGACGTGGACGCCGTCGACGACGGCCCCGCGGGCGCCGTCGGGGTCGGTCTGCGTGGCATCCGGCATGGCGCCCAGGCCGGCCTCGGCGCGGGCGGCGGCGATGCCCTGGGCGGTGGCGACCGCGGTGCCCGAGGGCGCGTCGACCTTGTTCGGGTGGTGGAGCTCGATGACCTCGGCGGACTCGAAGTAGGGGGCGGCCTTCGCGGCGAAGCTCATGGCCAGCACGGCGGACAGGGCGAAGTTCGGGGCGATGAGGACGCTGCGACCGGCGGCCTCGGGCCGGGCCAGGTGCTCGCGGACGCGCCCGTAGGACTCCTTGTTCCAGCCAGTGGTACCGACGACGACATCCACCCCGGCGTCGAGGAGGGCATGGACATTGGACTCGGTGACGCTGGGGACGGTGAAGTCGACGGCGACGTCGGCGCCCGCCAGGTGCTCGGCGTCAAGGGTGTCCCCCACGTCCAGGCGGGCCACGAGCTCGAGGCCCTCAGCGTCCTGGACCGCCTGGCAGACGGTCGATCCCATGCGCCCGGCGGCGCCCACAACAGCTACGCGAATCGTCATGGCTCCACCCTAGCGACTCTCCGGTCCACCACGGGGGCCGTCTTTCCCACCGTGCCCCAGCAGACCGGGGCGGATGAGCTCCAGCCAGCGCCGACGGACCTCGAGAGAGCCGTCGCCGGGGTAGAAGACCATGAGGACGTAGAGGTCGGAGACAGCGAGGTCGGAGCGCAGCCGCCCGCTGGCCCGTCCCTCCTCGATGAGGCGTCCCAGCGCCTCAGTGGCGCGAGTCTCCGGCTCGGCGTACTCCACCTCCGCCCCCAGCGCCCGAGCAACGGTCTTGGCGGCATGGCTCCGGGAGATCATCTCCAGGGCCCGCTCCAGGAAACCCAGGAGCTCCTGGGCGGCGTCGGAACGGCCGGCCTCGACGCGCGCCCAGGCGTCCTGAGCGTCATCGGCCAGGGCCTCGACATACTCGTTGACGACCGCCGCAAGCAGGTCCGTCTTGTTGGGGAAGTGGCGGTAGAGCGTGCCCACGGCGACGCCGGCCGCCCGAGCGATCTCCCCCATGGCGACCTCAGTGCCCTGCTCAGCGACCAGCCGTCTGGCGGCCTCCAGGATGGAGGTCCGGTTGCGCACCGCATCGGCACGCCTTGACGAGCGCTCTGAGGTGATGCCGCTCGCCTCCGTCACCGTCCCGGTCCGCTCAACCGCGTCATGGGTAACCCGAGCCATCCTTCTCCCTTTCCTCAGGCTTGCTCAATAGCGTGCCGAGCATCTCACTTGCACAAACATGAATCTACATTCACGATATTACCTGAACGACGATTCATGTTAACGAGAGGACACCTCAGACGATGACCACCACCACGCCGGCCCAGGCCCCCGCGACCTCCACCGAGAGCTCTTCGGAGAACGCCGCAGACCACGGTGCGACCCGCACCGCCCTCGTCACCGGCGCCTCCTCCGGCATCGGTGAGGACACCGCCCGCAAGCTCCAGGCCCTGGGCTACATCGTCTACGGTGCGGCCCGCCGTACCGACCGCCTCCAGGCCCTGACCGCCGACGGCATCCGCCCACTGGCCATGGACGTGACCGACGACGCCTCCATGACCGCCGGTGTGAACCGCATCCTGGAGGAGACCGACCGCATCGACGTCCTGGTCAACAACGCCGGCTACGGCTCCTACGGGGCCATCGAGGACGTCCCGATCGATGAGGCCCGTCGCCAGTTCGAGGTCAACGTCTTCGGCCTGGGTCGCCTCACCCAGCTCGTCACCCCGCACATGCGCACCCAGGGCTCGGGCACCATCATCAACATCTCCTCCATGGGCGGGAAGCTGACCACGCCGCTGGGCGGCTGGTACCACGCCACGAAGTACGCCGTCGAGGCCCTGAGCGACGCCCTGCGCATGGAGCTGCGCCCCTTCGGGATCGACGTCGTCGTGGTCGAGCCCGGCGGCATCCGCACCGAGTGGGCATCAATCGCCGCCGACCACCTCGAGGCCACGGCCGAGGGCAGCGCCTACGCCAATCAGATCCGGGCCGTGGCCGGTGCCATGCGCAGCGAGTCGAACAATCGGCGCTACTCCCCGCCGGAGGTCATCGCCCGTACCGTCGGCAAGATCGTCACCGCCCGCCACCCCCGGACCCGCTACGCCGTGGGCTTCATGGCAAAGCCGCTCATTGCCGCACGTCGGGTCCTGCCGGACCGTGCCTTCGATCAGCTCATCGGTGCCGCCTTCGGCTTCCGTCGCTGAGCGACGGGCCCACGTAACCCCGCCAGCACCTGGGGCCGACGACTGGAATCAGCCTTTTGGTGTCCAAATCGGAGACAAAGGGCCTCCACCTCTTAGAGCGCAGGCTGGAGAACCTTGGAATCATGCGGTTGCGCATCGGCTGGATGAAAGCGATCCGCGCCTTTGTCACCGATTTGGACACTCAGCCCCTCTTCTGGCTCCGGCGGTACTCGATGAACGGGTCCATGGGCCCCGTTTGTAGTCGGCAGGCGTCAGTCGACCGGGCCCACGAGGATGCGGGCGCGTTTCTGCTCCACCAGCCAGGCAGCCATCTCCCGGACCTCCTCGGGGGTGACAGCCTCCAGGCGGCGCAGGTTCTCCTCCATGGAGCGCAGGCGCCCGGTGACGACCTCGGCCCGCCCCAGGCGCCCCATGCGCGCCAGGGAGTCCTCTCCCCCGAGGACCATGGCCCCGCGCAGCTGGCCGCGGGCGCGCATCATCTCCCGTTCGGTGACGCCGTGCTCGGCGAGCTTCTCGAACTCGCCGATCATGACGGCGCACACCTCATCGACGTCGCCGGGAGCGCAGCCCGCGTAGAGCCCGAAGGCTCCGGCACCGGCGTAGGAGGTGTCGAAGGCATAGGTGGTGTAGGCCAGGCCGCGCTTCTCACGCACTTCCTGGAACAGGCGCGAGGACATGCCACCGCCCAGGATGGTGGTGAGTACGCTCATGGCCCAGCGCCGCTCGTCACGCACGGCGATGCCCTGGCACGTCAGGTACAGGTGGGTCTGCTCGCTCTCACGCGGGACGGTGATGTCGTGAACGTCCAGGGCCGCGAAGGGCTCGATCTCGAAGCGGCGCTCGCGCGGGGCGGCGTCGGGCGAGGCGTCCCAGCCGGCCGCGGCCAGATCGGCCAGGACCCGTTCGCAGACCTCGTCGTGGTCGACGGCGCCGGCGGCCGCCACCACGAGGGTGTCGGAGGCGTAGGTGCGCTTGTAGTGCTCCCACACGGCGTCGCGCGGAACCGCGGTGACGGTCTCGTTGGTGCCGCCGATGGGTCGGCCCAGCGGCGTGTCCTCACCGAAGGCGGCCCGGGCGAAGGCCTCCTGGGCGACGTCGGCAGGGTCATCGGCGGCATCGGCCAGCTCGGAGACGATGACGCCGCGCTCGGTCTCGACGTCGGTCGGCTCCAGGAGAGAGGAGGTCACCATGTCGGCGAGCACGTCGAGGGCCGCCATGCCGTCGGGGGCGAGCACGCGGGCGTAGTAGGAGGTGTGCTCCTTGGACGTGGCGGCGTTGGACTCCCCGCCGATCATGTCGAAGGCCTCGGCAATGTCGTGGGCGTCGCGTGTGGCGGTGCCCTTGAAGAGCAGGTGCTCCAGGAAGTGGGTGGAGCCCTCCTGGCCGGGCTCCTCGTCGCGGCTCCCGACGCCGAACCACATGCCGATCGAGGCCGAGCGCAGGCCCGGCACGGACTCGGTGATGACCCGCACCCCACCGGGCAGGACGGAGCGGCGGGTGAGCGCACCGTCGTCGTGCAGGGTGAGCTCGGTGCCGTCGCGGCCGGGACGGCCCCGCCGCAGCTCCACCTCGGAGTAGTCGGTCGGGCTCGAGGACTCCCCGGTCATAAGGGTCGAAGGGAGGGCTGTCGAGGGCGCGGAGGCCGCCGGCCCCGCTGAGCCGGCTAGCATGTCTGGGTTGGTCACCCGCGAAGACTAACGGGCAGGTGGGCCCGCTGTCGTTCCCGCCACCCAGCGCACTCTGCCGCGCGCAGCGAACGCACTCCCCGAAGACGACGGTGTCCCCGTTCGGTCCATCGGACCGAACGGGGACACCGTGAATACGCGTCAGTCGGCTAGCGCCGCTGAACGGGTCTCACTCCTCCTCGGAGGACTCGGCGCTGCGCATGCGACGACGGCGCGGGCGGCGCTCACGGCGCGGCTGCTCGCCCTCGCCGTCCTTGCCCTCACGGCTCTCACGGCGCGAACCGTTCTCGCGAGATGCCTTGCGAGCCGCCTCACCCTCGGCCTCAGCGGCGAGCTGCTCGTCGGTGAGGACCGCGTGCAGGCTCAGCTTGCCGCGCTGGTCGATCTCGGCCAGCTCGACCTGGACCTTGTCGCCCACGCCCAGGACGTCCTCGACGTTCTCCACGCGCTTGCCGCCGACGAGCCGGCGGATCTGGGAGATGTGGAGCAGGCCGTCCTTGCCGGGGGTCAGCGAGACGAAGGCGCCGAAGGTCGTGGTCTTGACCACGGTGCCCACGAAGCGCTCGCCGATCTCGGGCATCTGCGGGTTGGCGATGGCGTTGACGGCGTCGCGGGCCGCCTCGGCCGAGGGGCCGTCGGAGGCACCGATATAGACGGTGCCGTCGTCCTCGACCGTAAGGTCCGCGCCGGTGTCCTCCTGGATCTGGTTGATCATCTTGCCCTTGGGGCCGATGACCTCACCGATCTTGTCCACCGGGATGCGCACGGCCAGAACGCGCGGGGCCGTGGGGGCCATCTCGTCGGGGGCGTCGATGGCCTGGGCCAGGACGTCGAGGATGAACAGGCGGGCGTCACGGGCCTGGCCGAGCGCGCCGGCCAGGACCTCGGAGGGCAGACCGTCGAGCTTGGTGTCCAGCTGGAGCGCCGTGATGAAGTCACGGGTTCCGGCGACCTTGAAGTCCATGTCCCCGAAGGCGTCCTCGGAGCCGAGGATGTCGGTGAGGGTGGCCCACTTGGTCTCGCCGTCGATGACCTCGTGCATGAGACCCATGGCGATACCGGCCACGGGGGCGCGCAGTGGCACACCGGCGTTGAGCAGGGACAGGGTGGAGGCGCACACCGAGCCCATGGAGGTCGAGCCGTTGGAGCCCAGGGCCTCGGAGACCTGGCGGATCGCGTAGGGGAAGTCCTCGCGGGTGGGCAGGACGGGCACGAGGGCCCGCTCGGCCAGGTTGCCGTGGCCGATCTCGCGGCGCTTGGGGGCGCCCACGCGGCCGGTCTCGCCGGTGGAGAAGGGCGGGAAGTTGTAGTTGTGCATGTAGCGCTTGTGGGTGACCGGGGAGAGGTCGTCCACCTGCTGCTCCATGCGCAGCATGTTGAGAGTGGTCACGCCCAGGATCTGGGTCTCGCCGCGCTCGAAGATGGCAGAGCCGTGCACGCGGGGCAGGACCTCGACCTCGGCGGCCAGGGTGCGGATGTCCTTCAGGCCGCGACCGTCCATGCGCACGCCCTCGGTGAGGGTGCGGTGGCGCACGATCTTCTTGGTCACGGAGCGGAAGGCGGCCTTGAGGGCCTTGGTGTCCTCCTCGGTGGGGAAGGCCTCGGCGAGCTCGGCCAGGACCTCGTCGCGCACGGCATCGGTGGCCAGGTCACGGGCCTGCTTGCCCTCGGTGGCGATGGCGCCGGCCAGGCCGTGGGCCTCGGCGGCCTTCTCGACGGCGTCGTACTGCTCGTCGGAGTAGTCCAGGTAGAGGGGGAACTCGGCGGTGGGCTTCGAGGCGTGCTGGGCGACCTCGAGCTGGGCCTCGCACAGGGCCTTGATGTGAGGCTTGGCGGCCTCCAGGCCCTCGGCGACGACGGCCTCGGTGGGGGCCACGGCCCCGGCGTTGATGAGCTCCCAGGCGTGCTCGGTGGCACCGGCCTCGACCATCATGATGGCGACGTCGCCGGACTCCAGGACGCGGCCGGCCACAACCATCTGGAAGGTGGCGCGCTGCTGCTCGGAGTAGCGGGGGAAGGCCACCCAGTGCCCGTCGATGAGGGCCAGGCGGGTGCCGGCCACGGGCCCGGAGAAGGGCAGGCCGGCGATCTGGGTGGACATTGAGGCGGCGTTGATGGCCAAGACGTCGTAGTCGTCGTCAGGGTGGATGGCCAGGACGGTCTCAACGACCTGGACCTCGTTGCGCAGGCCCTTGACGAAGGAGGGGCGCAGCGGGCGGTCGATGAGGCGGCAGGCCAGGATGGCTGCGGTTCCGGCGCGGCCCTCTCGGCGGAAGAAGGAGCCGGGGATGCGGCCGGCCGCGTACTGGCGCTCCTCGACGTCCACGGTCAGGGGGAAGAAGTCGAACTGGTCCTTGGGGTGCTTGCCCACGGTGGTGGCGGACAGGACGGCGGTCTCGCCGTCGAGGTAGGCCATGGCGCTTCCTGCTGCCTGCTTGGCCAGGCGGCCCGTCTCGAAGCGCACCACGCGCTTGCCGAAGGAGCCGTTGTCGATCACTGCCTCGGCGGCGGTGACCTCGGGGTCGTCAATGAACATGAAGTCTCTTTCTCGCGATCGTCGTGCCGGTCCGTGGCCTTCGATCGAGGCCCACGGAGCCAAGTCCTGCCACACGCAGATCTCCATGATCCGACGGCGCGAGCGCGGTTCCGGAGGCCACCACCGAAAACCGACGGGGCCGGCCGCTCCCCGGGTCTCTTCCCGGAGGCGGACTACGGCTCCTCCGTACTCCTGGCCGGCTCACACGCTGGGAGAGCATCGAAGAGCCGTGGCGAGTACCCGAGGGCGCAGCCGCGCAGATTCTATCGTGCGCGGCCTCATGATGCCGATCAGCACCACCGGATGCCACGTGAGATGGGACGCGCGGAACCTTGGACTGTCTGGACCGGGCTCGCTTGATCATGACAAAGTGGTGGCCAACGGCAGGACGGAGCAGTCCTGTCCCCCTCTCTTCTCAGGAGTGTCAACGATGACCCACCGCATGATCTTCAACCAGACCGGCTACTTCGGCAGGGGCGCGATCGCCCATATCGCCCCCGAGATCGCCCGCCGGGGCCTGACCAAGGCCTTCATCGTCACCGACCCGGTCCTGGCCGACAACGGCACCGCTGCCCGTATCACCGACCTGCTCGACGAGGCCGGCATCAGCTGGGAGGTCTTCTCCGACGTCGCCCCCAACCCGCCGATCGAGAAGGTCCAGGCCGGCCTGGCCGCCTTCCGCACCTCGGGCGCCGACGTGCTCATCGGCCTGGGCGGGGGCTCGCCCCAGGACACGTGCAAGGCGATCTCGGTCATCGCCACCAACCCCGACTTCGAGGACGTGCTGAGCCTGGAGGGCCTGTCCCCCACCACCCGTCCGGGCGTGCCGATCATCGGCGTGCCCACCACCGCGGGCACGGCCAGCGAGACCACCATCAACTACGTCATCACCGACACCGCCAAGCGGCGCAAGTTCGTGTGCGTCGACCCCCACGACATCCCGGTCCTGGCCATCGTGGACCCCGACCTCATGGACGGCATGCCCCGCTCGCTCAAGGTCGCCACCGGGCTGGACGCCCTCACCCACGCCATCGAGGGCTACATCACGCCGGGCGCGTGGGAGCTCTCCGACGCCCTGTGCCTGCGCTCCATCCAGATGATCGCTGCGAACCTGCGGGCCGCTGCCGACGGGGACGCCGACGCCGTCGAGCAGATGGGCCTGGCCGCCTACATCAACGGCATGGCCTACTCCAACGTCGGGCTCGGCCTGGTCCACGGCATGGCCCACCCGCTGGGCGGACGCTACAACGCCCCGCACGGGGTGGCCAACGGGATCCTCCTGGCACCGGTCATGGCCTTCAACGCCGAGCACACCGGGGAGAAGTACCGCGATATCGCCGAGGCCTTCGGGGTCGAGGGAGCCCGGACGATGCCGCTGGAGGAGGCGCGCGCCGCGGCCGTGGAGGCCGTGGCCCAGCTGACGCGGGACCTGGGCAACCCCACCCGGATCTCCGAGGTCGGGGTGGAGGCCGACGGCGTCGAGGCCCTGACCGATGACGCCTTCGCCGACGTGTGCACGCCGGGCAACCCTCGCCCCGCGACCCGTGAGGACATCAAGGCGCTCTACACCTCACTGCTGTAATCGCGTCCAGGAGAGGCGAAGACTCTCCTCGACACGCCGTGCGGCCCGGCTCCCAACAATGGGACCGGGCCGCACGGTTCGAGGCTGTCAGCTCGCTCAGCGGCGGATGCCGAGGCGGGCGATGAGGGCACGGTAGCGCTCGATGTCCTCCTTCATGAGGTAGTCGAGCAGGCGGCGGCGCTTACCGATGAGCAGGTAGAGGCCGCGACGCGAGTGGTGGTCGTGGGTGTGGCCCTTGAAGTGCTCGGTGAGGTTGGAGATGCGCTCGGTGAGGATGGCGACCTGGACCTCAGGGGAGCCCGTGTCACCCTCGTGGGTGGCGTACTCGGCGATGATCTCTTGCTTGCGCTCTGCGGTAACCGACATGCGGACTCCTTCGGGTCTCGTTGCACGGAGCGCCGGGGCAGGTTCTCCCGGGCATGAGGTATCCGTGGCCGATCGACGGCCCGCCAACCTTACCAGCGCCGCATCCTCCCGATCGCACCGGAGGCTGTGTGAACCGGCACAATTCCAGGGCAGAACCGGGCTGCCACGGCGCCGCTCCGACGGCGAGCACGCCCCGGGCCCCGCTCCGGCACCAGAGCTACTGCGCGGTGACGTCCTCGGGACGGATCGGATCAGGAACCGGGACATCCAGGATCCGGGCGGTGTCCTCGATGTCGGCGCGCATCTGGACCAGGAGCGGGTCCAGTCCGTCGAAGGCGAGCATGGGGCGCAGGCGCTCGACGAGCTCGATCCCCACCTCCTCGCCGTAGAGGTTGAGGTCGGCGCGTCCCAGGACGTGAGCCTCGACCGTGCGCTGGGGGACGTCGTCGAAGGTGGGGTTGGTGCCGATCGAGATGGCGGCGGGCAGCCGCTGGCCACCGGCCTCGGCGCTACTGCCTCGAACCAGCCAGCCGGCGTAGACGCCGTCCGGCGGCACGACGCCGGCGGTGGCGGCCTCCAGGTTGGCAGTGGGGAACCCGAGCTCGCGCCCACGGCGCAGCCCCCGCACGACGACGCCGCGCAGCCGGTGGGGACGGCCCAGAACCTGGCTGGCCCGCCCCATGTCTCCGTCCTTGAGGCACTGGCGGATCCAGGTCGATGACCAGCGCCGTCCCTCCTCCGAGCGGATCTTGGAGACGATCTCGACCTCGAAGCCGTCATCGCGGCCGATCTGTTCCAGGGTGGTGGCGTCGCCGGAGTTGCGGCAGCCGAAGCGCACGTCATCACCGACGACGACCGCTCGCGCCCCCAGCAGCCCCTCCAGCCAGGTGCGCACGAAGTCCTGCGGGCTCTGGGCGGCGAAGTCGAGGGTGTAGGTGATGACCAGGACCGCGTCGAGACCGAGGTCCTTGAGGGAGGCCAGGCGGTCGGTCAAGGAGGTGATGAGGGGCAGGTCCACCTCCGGCTGGTGGACGCTGCGGGGATGCGGGTCGAAGGTGACCGCGACAGCCAGTGGCCGCTCGCCGTCGCAGGCGAGCTCACAGGAGAGCTCGACGACGCGTCCTAGGACCGCTTGGTGTCCGCGGTGGACGCCGTCGAAGATCCCCATGGTGACCACGGACCCCACTCCGCCCGGCGCGCTCAGGCTCGCTGGCACCTGCTCGGCGCCGTACCAGACCTCCACTGCCGATATCCCTGCTCTCGTCTCCTCGAGGGACGCGTCGCGTCCCCGCCTGCATCCTTACCTGCACCCTTGTCCGCATGCTCCCGAACTGCACAGACAGGTCGGGGAAGGTTGCTTGTGCGGGACAACCCTGCCACGGTCACGCCTTCGGGCGCGACCTCATCGCCGCAGACCCGCCTTGACGTGAACCGACCGTCGGTCTATTCTCAATATCGACCGATGGTCGGTTCACCTCGAAACCGTTCACGTGACCGAGAAAAGAGACACAGAGACCGGAGAGAAAGACTCAAGGAGGCCGCTGCCATGCTGACGCGACTGCTCAAGGCCGACCTGGCGCGCGGCGCCGTCGTGGCCGCCACCCTGACCGCCCTCATCGCCCTGGCGGCCACGCTGATGTCGGCCGGGACGTCCCTGATCGTGGACAGCCTGTCGGCAACGAGCCGGCTGTCCACCCAGGCCAAGCTGCCGGATCTGGTCCAGATGCACACCGGGACAGTGGACTCCGAGACCATTGACCAGTGGGCCGCGACGCGCAGCGACATCGCCGATCACGAGGTCATCAAGACCCTGCCGGTACCGCGCCAAGAGCTGACGATCAACGGCCGCAACCAGAGCGAGTCCTACAGTGAGCCCGCCTTCGTCACCTCCCCCAAGCGCCTCGACCTGCTGCTCGATGATCAAGGCAACCCCGTGGACCCGAGGCCGGGCGAGGTGGTTCTGCCGATCCACTACCGGGCGATCGAGGCCGCCGACGTCGGTGACACCGTCACCGTCACCGCCGGGGGCAGGACGACGACGCTGAAAGTGGTGGGTTTCGCACGCGACGCGCAGATGAATGCCGCCATGATCACTTCCAAGCGCCTCGTGGTCTCACCTAAGGACTTCTCCGCCCTGGAGCAGCAGATCAGCGAGCCCGAGTACCTCATCGAGTTCACCCTGACCGGCTCCGCCCGCCCCGGAACCGTCATCAGCAGCTATAAGGAAGCGGGCCTGCCCAGCAACGGCATCAACATCAGCGCCTCGATGATTCAGCTCATGAACTCCCTGAACACCATGCTCATCGTGGCCGTGGCCCTGGTGGTGGCGATCGTGCTGGCCGTAGTCGCCATCCTCGCCCTGCGCTACACAGTGCTGGCGGCCATCGAGTCGGACCTGGCCCAGATCGCCGTGCTCAAGGCCATCGGAGCGCCTCACAGCCGGATACGCCGCCTCTACGTGATCAAGTACCTGGCCCTGTCAGCGGTGGGAGCGATCATCGGCTACGCAGCGGGCCAGCCCCTGGCGGCACAGCTGGAGGCCCCCACGACCCTCTACCTGGGCACGCCACCCAGGACCGTCTGGAGCGTGGGGATCCCCATCCTCGCGGTGCTGGTTCTGGCCGCGATCATCGTCGGCTTCACGTGGCTGTCCCTGCGACGCGTCGGACGCATCTCGACGATCGAGGCCCTGCACAGCGGCACCAGCGCCTCCCTGCGCCCGCGCCGTCAGCGGTGGAGGCTCAGTAGCGTGCGTCGTCTTCCGGTCCAGGTATGGCTCGGCGCGCGTGAGGCGCTACGCCCCTCCAACGCGCTGCTGCTCGGCGTCCTGGCGCTGTGCACCTTCACCATGGTGCTGCCGACCAATGTCTCCACCACCCTGAGCAATCCGCAGATCGCCACCTATCTGGGAGTCGGCCAGGCGGATCTGCGCATCGACGTGCGCACCGGGGTCCAGGACCTGGCCACGGTGGACAAGGAGGTCGACTCCGACCCCCGTATCACCCGGCACACCACGGTACTGCGCCGCAGCTACAAGATGTCCACGAGCAGTGGCGGCTGGGAGCCGGTGATCATCGATATCGGAAATCACGAGGCCTTCCCCATGAAGTACATCTCCGGACATGGTCCCACCACGGACGACGAGGTCTCCCTGTCCTACAGCCAGGCCGAGGCCACGGGCGCGAAGGAGGGATCCACGGTCACCGTGCAGACCGCCGACGGGGACAAGGACCTCACGGTCACGGGCGTCTACCAGGACATCACCAACAACGGGAAGACCGCCAAGGCCACCTTCGACGACGGCGCTCCCGCGCTGTGGCAGGTCATCTACGCCGATGCCCACTCCCCGGACCAGGCCAGCGCCTTCGCCCGTGACCTGAACGAGAAGTACCCGGGCGTCCAGGCGATCGGCATGAACCAGTACGCCTCCCAGTTCTTCGGGGCCACCGGCTCCCAGGTTCACCGCATCACCATGATGGCCTGCGCCATCGCACTGGGACTGTCCTTCCTCATCACCGTCCTGTTCACCGTCCTGGTCGTGTCGAGGGAGAGGCCCCAGCTGGGCGTCCTCCTCGCACTGGGCTGCACCAGGGGCGCCATCGCCCGTCAGTACCTCATCCGTTTCGGCGTCCTGGCCCTGACCGGTATCGCCTTGGGGCTGCTGGGCTCCTTCACACTGGGAGCCTCCGCGATCGGGGCTGCCATGTCCTCTCGAGGAGCGCCCGATCTTCAGCTTCTCCCCAACCCGTGGCTGGTGGGACTGCTCCTGCCGGGTGCGCTGCTGGCCACCGTCATCGGCGCGGTCGCCCTGGCACTCAGACGCCTTCGCACCATGTCCCTGTCCACTGCTCTGACCACCGGCGAATGAGAGAGAAACGATGAACACCTCGATCCCCACCAACGCCCGCCTGAACGCTGCGAGCACGACACCGGCCGGGACCACGGGTCCCGCCCTGAGTGCCCGGGGCCTGTCGAAGAGCTACCAGAGCCCCGTTCTGACGAAGCTGGACCTGGATATCGAGCAGGGGCAGTTCGTCGCCATCATGGGCCCCTCCGGATCCGGGAAGTCCACCCTCCTGCACTGCCTGAGCGGCATGGACCGGCCCACTGACGGCTCAGTGCTCCTGGGAGACACAGAAATGACGACCTTGAGCGAGAAGGAGCTGGCGGCGCTACGGCTGACGCGCTTCGGATTCGTCTTCCAGCAGGCCCACCTCATGGCCACTCTGTGCCTGCTGGACAACATCGTCCTACCCGGGTTCCTGGCGGGTCTGCGTCCGCGCCCCGAGGTCACGGCGCGCGGAGAGGAGCTCATGGAACGCATGGGGATCGCCGAGCTGGCCGCCAGCAGCGTCACCGAGGTCTCCGGAGGCCAGCTCCAACGAGCCGGCATCTGCCGGGCCCTGATCAATGATCCCGGAATCGTGTTCGCCGACGAGCCCACCGGAGCGCTCAACTCAGCCACCGCGCTGCAGATCCTCGACCTGCTCGGTCAGGTGCACGCCTCGGGAACGACTCTCGTCATGGTCACCCACGACGCCCAGGTGGCGGTCCGGGCGGACCGGGTCCTGGTGCTCGTGGACGGACGGATCGTGGAGGACCTCTCCCTGGGGCGCTATGAGGAGGCTGAGGCGCCCTCACGCCTGACGACGGTCACCGAGGCCCTTCAGCGCCGCAGCGTGTGAAGGCACCGGACTCAGTGACCGCCACAGCCGCAACCGCCGCCGCTCGAGGCGGACGCGGAGACGTCACGCAGGCCCAGCAGGTTGCCGGTCTTGTGTCCGGGAGTGACGCCCTGCGGGGCCGCCGCCCCCAGCGCAGTCGTCACCGCTGTGGCGACTGCGACGGCGTCCACGTCCTCCGGCGATGTCTGCACGGGCTGGGGCCGGTAGCCCTCACCCAGGGGCTGGGCAACCTCGGGAGCGGCCGCCCGCTCGTCCCGCTCGCTCTGCTTGGCGTGACCGCCGCATCCGCAGCTGCACCCACCGGTCTGGCTCATCAGATCTCCTCAGATAAAGGCACTCATCATGTCTGCTCACGCCGGACGAGCCGGCGGCTCGACTCCGAGCCCGTCTCAGGCCGGGTCGAGGACCAGCACCGGACGCGCGCGCGAGCCTTGATGCCTCAACAGTGCCACGAGCCGCCCGTCAGGAGCGAATCCGGCCACGACGCGCTGCCTGGAGATCCCCTTGGAGGCCACTTCCCCCAACCGGCCCTCGGGCGCCTCGGCCCGTTCCAGGACCGCGGCGTCGAGCGGCTGACCGTGGCGCAGTCCGCGAGCCTCGGGCTCTGTGAGGGCGAGCCGCTCGAAGCAGCGCCGGGCCACCTCCTCCAACGGGACTGTGGCGGCTCCGCGCGGGTCAGGGGTGACGGCGTCGGTCTCGACCTGCTCGGACAGCTCGATCAGGGTGCTGGCCTGACCGACGTCGAAGGGGCCGACCCCGGTGCGCCGCAGCGCGGTCAGGTGCGCGCCGCACCCCAGGGCCTGGCCCAGGTCACGGGCCAGGGCTCGCACGTAGGTGCCCGACGAGCAGGAGACCACGACATCATGGTCCACGACCTGGACCTCGCCCTCGGCTCCGTCCGTCTCGGCGCCCGTTGCGACTCCCCCTGCCGCAGCACCGGCGAGGTCGACACCGGCCTGACGGGGCTCTCCGGTCAGGCGCAGATCGTGGATGGTGACGGGCCTGGCCTCCAGCTCGACGTCCTGCCCGTCGCGAACCCGTTTGTAGGCGCGCACGCCGTCGACCTTGATGGCCGAGACGGCGCTGGGCACCTGCTGGATCTGTCCGGTCAGGCCGGCCAGTGCCTTCTGGAGGCGGTCCCCGGACAGGTCGTCGATCCGGCAGCCGTGGGCTGCGGTGACCTCGCCCTCGGCGTCCTCGGTAGTGGTCTCCAGCCCGAGGCGGATGGTGGCCGCGTAGGTCTTGTCCGCTCCCACCAGGTAGGTGAGGAATCGGGTGGCGCGTCCGACGCCCAGGAGCAGCAGGCCGGTGGCCATGGGGTCGAGGGTGCCGGCGTGCCCCACCTTGCGGGTGGCGGCCAGGCGCCGCGTGGCACCGACGACGTCGTGGCTGGTCAGCCCCTGGGGCTTGTCCACCAGGAGGATCCCGTCGGAGGCTGGGACGGCTCCGCGAGGGACGTCGGGGCGGCGCCGACGCGCACGGTGGTGGTCGTTATCGCCACCGGCCCGCTCCACCGGCTCGGCCTGATCGGAGACGCTCACAGGCCCTCTGCGTCCCGAGCCGGCCCCTGATCGGCCGTCTGCTCATCATCCTCGTCGGTCTCGCCCGTGTCCTCGTCGTCGTGGCGGTAGGGGTCGGCCTCTCCCGCATAGGTGGCGCCCTCGGCGGCCTTGGCGATCTGGGCGTCGCGCACGCGGGCCTGAGCCAGGGCGTCCTCGAGGGTCTTGGCGGTCGTGGGCAGGGCGTCGAGCTGGAAGGTCAGGGACGGGGTGAGACGGATCCCCAGGGCCTTGCCGACCTCTGAGCGGATGAGGCCCTTGGCCGAGCGCAGTGCCTTGGCCGTCTCCTCGCGCTCCTCGTCGCTGCCGTAGACGGTGTAGAAGATGGTCGCCTGCTGCAGGTCGCCGGTGACACGGACGTCGGTGACGGTGACGAAGCCCAGGCGCGGATCCTTGATACGCCCCTGAAGGAGGCGGGCGACGGTCTCATGAATGCGGTCGGCGACCTTGCGGGCGCGGGCGGCGTCGGCCATGGCGGGGCTCCTTCACGTGCGGGGGCCGGGTCTGTGAGGCCCGGGGCTGAGCGATCGGGACCGATCGGCGCGTCGTCCTCGCCCGCGAAAGAGCGAGCCCTTCCGAGGCGATCCAGTGCGCCTCACTATGCTACGTGGAGCGGCGACGCTGTCACCGCCGCCATCCCCGAGCGCGAACGGATCAGGAACAGATCACAATGAGCTCCTCCCCCGGTGCATCCTCCTTGGAACCCGAACCCTCCGCGACGCCGAGTTCTCCGGCAGGCGCCCGAGGGCCGGCGTCGGCCTCCGGGGCGCTCGACGGTACCGGGATGGCCCTGGTCATCGGCTGCTACACCCTGTGGGGCGTCTTCCCCCTCTACTTCCACCTGTTGTCCGCGGCCGGCAGTGTGGAGATCATCGGTCACCGGATCGTGTGGACCCTGGGCACCTGTCTGGCGCTCATCGCCGCGCGCCGCCGTTGGGCGAGCCTTGCCCGCGTCTGCCGCACGCCCCGACTGCTGGGGGCGCTGACCGTCTGTGGACTCCTGGTCTCGGTCAACTGGCTCGTCTACGTCTACGGTGTCAACACCGCACGCACGGC
Organism: Actinomyces naeslundii; assembly: GCF_001956585.1. GTDB lineage: Bacteria > Actinomycetota > Actinomycetes > Actinomycetales > Actinomycetaceae > Actinomyces > Actinomyces naeslundii. The sequence goes on from NZ_MSRR01000031.1 coordinate 49,894, forward strand.
CGATGCCGCCCTGGGCTACTTCATCAACCCGTTGGTGACGGTGGCCCTGGCCTCGCTGGTCCTGCGCGAGCGGCTGCGCCCCGTCCACCGGGTCTCGATCGTGCTGGCGAGCGCCGCCGTCGCGCTCCTGGTGGTGCTCCAGGGCTCGCTGCCGTGGATCTCCCTGGCCCTGGCCTTCTCCTTCGCCCTGTACGGGCTGGTCAAGAAGCGGATCGGGCCTGACGTGGATGCCCTGACCGGACTGACGGTGGAGAGCGCCGTCGTGGCGCCTATCGCCCTTGCCTACCTGAGCTGCCTGGCCTGGCAGGGGCAGTCGGCCTGGCAGTCCCCCGACCAGGGCTGGCAGATCATGGCTCTGCTCGTGGTGGCCGGTCCGGTCACGGCCGTGCCCCTGCTGCTCTTCGCCGCAGGGACCAGGCGGGTACCGCTGTCGGTGGTGGGGATGAGTCAGTACATCGCCCCGACCATCCAGTTCCTTCTGGCCTGGGCCGTCTTCCATGAGCAGATCCCGCCGGCGCGCTGGGCGGCCATGGTGCTGGTGTGGGCGGCGGTCGCGGTCTTCATCGGCGACGCCGTGCACCAGCTCATTCGCCGTCCTCATCCGCGTCCGGCAAACCGGCCTCGGCCCTGAAACGCTCCAGGAGCGGACCGATGATGTCCATCGGGAGGGGGAAGACGACTGTGGAGTTCTGGTCGGCGCCGAGCTCCAGGAGGGTCTGCAGGTAGCGCAGCTGGAGGGAGGCCGGTGACTTCGAGAGCGTGTCCGCCGCCTGGCGCAGCTCCTCGGAGGCCTGAAGCTCACCGCGGGCATTGATGATCTTGGCACGGCGCTCGCGCTCGGCCTCGGCACCACGGGCCATGGCCCGCTGCATCTGCTCGGGGATCTCGACGTCCTTGATCTCGACGACGCTGACCTCCACACCCCAGGGCTCGGTGAGCTTCTCGATGATGTCGCGCAGGTCGGCGTTCAGGGCGCTGCGGTGGGCGAGCACGGTGTCCAGGTCGACCCGCCCGAGGACGGATCTCAGTGTGGTCTGCGCGATCTGGGAGGTGGCGATCGCGTAGTTCTCCACCGCCATGACGGCTTTGACCGGGTCGGTGACGTTGAACAGGACGACGGCGTTGACGCGCGCCGGCACGTTGTCCTCCGTGATGACCTCCTGTGGCGGGATGGTCAGGGTGACCACTCGGGTGTCGACCCGTACCAGGCGCTCGAGGAAGGGGACGACCAGGTGCAGACCGGGCTCGTAGACGGGCCGCAGGCGCCCCAGCCTGAAGACGATGCCCCGCTCGTACTGGGTGATGATCTTCAGCGAGAGCGCCAGGGCGAGCAGCACGAGGACGGCGAGCGCCACGACGGCGGAGACGGAAGTAGTCATGAAGGGTCCTTCAGGAAGGTGGGTCGAAGCGGGTCAGGGCTGGGGCCGGATCATCTGGTTGTGGTGTCGGTGGCCTCGTTCCATGCCGAGGACCATGAGCGCCGAGCTCCACCACGGGCACCATCACGAACACCGTCCGAGCCGAGCTCGGCACCGGCGACCGGTACTCGTCTGCGGGTGCGCAGGGCAGTGACACGGCGCAGCTCGGGCTCTGCGGAGGCGGCAGTCCCGCCGTCCGCCTTCCCGACGCCGTCGGGCTCGGCGACGAAGGAGACGTGCACGGACCGCCCCGACGCCGCCGCACGCGCCTGAGCGGCGGCGATCGCCTCGGCCGCCTCGCGCACCGAGCGGTAGCCCGAGGGGCGAGAGCCGATCGTCACCGGCACGGGTCCGGCTGGGGCGCTCGCCGCCAAGCGACGGGACTCCTCGGCCTCCCGGTACTCCTGGGAGCCGACGTGGGGCAGGTGTGCCGGTGCGTTGTCAGGAGTGCTCCACAGGTGGCGGGCCAGCGGCAGGACTCCGGTGACAATGACGACAACGGCCGTTGTGCCCAGGACGATGAGGTCGCCGACGGCGTGAAAGGCCATCATGAGCAGCAGCGGGATGAAGACGCCGACGCAGGCGATGACCAGGCCCACACCGCGATGGAAGCGTCCGGCGTCGGAGTAGGGCCACGGGTCAACGGGCCGGGTGATCTCCCGCGGGCCGGGAGTCGGTGAGCAGCTGTCCTTGGACGGGCAGCGCCCGCAGATCGCGTGGGCCCCCTCATAGCGGATGACGCGCTTGTCCGGGTCGAAGGCGGTGGGCCACAGCCACTGGTCCTCGTGGCACCTCCAGCCGTCGACGTCGTCGTGGTAGACGAAGTCCGAGTGGCGCCAGGACATCGAGTGCCGGGCGCTGCGTGAGCCGAGGACGTCCACGACCCACGCGGCGGCCAGCATGATGAGCGCGTAGGCGGAGATGAGCCACACGCTCAGGTCGGGTGAGCCCATCAGTCGTTCAGCTCCGCGCGCTCACCGCGCCAGGCCTTGCGCCCGCCCTTGATCTCCTCGTAGAGGGCGTCCTCGGCGAAGGTGTCCACCGTCCGTCCGCGACGCCAGTTCCTCAGTCCCAGGAAGGCGATGTAGAGGTAGGGCAGGACTCCGCCGATGATGAAGATGAGGTCTCCGGGCATCCGTCCCCACTCGATGATCGTGTTGACCGAGTTGGTGACGTAAGTGAGCTGGCGGGCCTCGAAGTAGCCAGTGCCCACCGAGTAGCGCAGCTGGAGGATGCCCAGCGGCAGCAGGGTGGCGAAGCACATCCAGGCCAGGCCGATGTTGAGGCTCCAGAAGGAGGTCTTGGCGAGCTTCTCGGGCCACTTGTCGACCGGTACCAGGTAGCGCAGGGCGAACATTCCCAGTGCCAGCGCCATGAAGCCGTAGACCCCCATCATGGAGGCGTGGGCGTGGTTGGCCGTCAGCGCGGTGCCGATCTCGTAGTAGGACACGATGGGCAGGTTGACCAGGAAGCCGAAGACACCGGCACCCAGGAAGTTCCAGAAGCCGACGGCCATGAGGAACATGACGGCCCAGCGGTGCGGGAAGGGCCCCGCCTCCTTGCCGTGACGGTTGGCGCCCAGCTGCATGAAGGCCCAGGCCTCCACCGTCAGGAAGGTCAGGGGGATCACCTCGGCGGCTGAGAAGAAGGCGCCCAGGGCCATGTGCTCCACCGGCGTGCCGGAGAAGTAGAGGTGGTGCATGGTCCCGATGACGCCACCGGCGGAGTACAGGATGATGTCCATGAAGATGATGCCCAGCGCGATCCTCTCCCGGACGACGCCCAGGAGGACGAACACGTAGGCGACCATGACGGTGGTGAACAGTTCGAGGAAGTCCTCGACCCACAGGTGCACCACCCAGAAGCGCCAGAACTCGGCGACGGTGACATGGGTACCGGTGCGGGCCATCATCCCCACGGCGTAGAAGGCCGGGATCGCCAGCGCGGCGAACATGAACAGCCAGGGCATGTTGGCCACGTGCTCGTTGCTCAGGCGCCGGCGCATGGCGCGCCAGATGATGAACACCCAGACGAACAGGGCCACGGTGAGCAGGACCTGGAAGACGAAGGGCAGGTCGAGGTACTCCCACTGCTGGGAGAACAGCGGCCCCTTGGCCCAGCTCAGACCGTGCTGGCTGGCCCCCTCGGCCAGGCAGGACAGAACGACGACGACCGTGGCCGCGATGAACAGGGTCCATACCAGGACGTGCTGCCTCCTCGGCTCGCGCCTGGCGATGAAAGGCGTCAGGAACAGGCCGGCCGCGAGCAGCCCGATGGCGGTCCAGAACAAGGAGAGCTGGACGTGCCAGGTGCGGGCCAGTGAGAAGGGCAGGAGCCTGCCCAGGTCGAGGCCGAAGAAGGACAGCACGTCGGCCCGGTAGTGCTCGGCCAGGGCGCCCAGGAGCGTCTGCACGAGGAACAGGGCGGCGATGGTGAAGACGTACCAGGCCACCACCCTCTGCGACTTGGTCAGTCCGATCTCCTCGGGTTGTCGGAAGGACAGGGCCGGGGCCTCCTCCGAGTGCCAGCCGATCTTCTGGCTCCAGCGGCCGTAGATGGCGAACATGACCCCGGTTCCGCCGATGAGGACGATCAGCGACAGGACCGACCAGATCATGAGGTCTCCCGTGGGCGCGTTGCCGACCAGGGACTCCGGGGGCCAGTTGTTCGTGTATGAGTAGTCGTGACCCGGGCGCTGCGCAGACGAGCCCCAAGCGGTCCAGCCGAAGAAGGCCGTCACCTGCTTGACCTGGACGGGATCAGTGATGAGATCCGGTTTAAGACCATGGCTGTGGGCATCGGGCCCGAACATCTTGGTGTAGTGACCGACGGCGTCGTTGTAGGCCTTGACCTGCTCATCGGTCCACACCAGGGTCCCCGTGGAGGGATCGTAGCGGTTGGTCCGCAGCATCTCCTTGGTGGCGGCGGCCGGGTCGTCGACGCCCTGGGAGGCAAGCTGCTCCTTGACGCTCGTGGCCTCCATGCGGAGGTACTCGGCGGTGAAGTCGGGGCCGAGGTAGCCGCCGTGCCCCAGGATGGAGCCGTACTCCATGAGGCCTCTGGCCTGGAAGAGCTTCTGCCCCTCGGTGATGTCCTGCGTCGTGAAGAGGGTCTCGCCGCTCTCTGTGACAACCCTCTCCGGTTGAGGCATGGAGTTGGTGTAGGTGCGATAGGCCAGCAGGCCCATGACGGTGAATCCGAAGAGCATGACCAGGGCGACGCCCTGGATCCACCCCTTGCCAATGAGGCGAGCGCGTCGGGAGGTCGCCCCCTCAGCCGTGGCAGCGGATGACATGAGAGTACCTCCGTGTATCTCAGGAGACGGCGGATGTCTTCCGCGTCTGGCAGCCACCGTACAAGCACCACGCTGTCCACTTACGGAGCAATCCGGTACTACTCCGTCAGCCCACCGACCGATCGGCCCCATTTCATCAGAAATAAACCATATATATTCAACGTGTCGAATCGGCCGACGGCCGAGGTGCCGATCATTTTGACAACAACATACTTTGTTATTTAGGTAAGGCATTCTTGGGTTACAACTCTCACCCCGCAGAGCTGATCGAAACACACCGTCACAAAACCCTGCATAAAACCGATGATCAGCAGTACAATTGTTTGTACGGCAAGTGTTTTCATCCCGTTTTGTTAGGCACGACGATGTCCCTTCTGCCTCTAGCCGCACAGACCGTCAACGACGTCGCCCAGCAGTGCGTCGACACCGAGACCTTTCCACTGTGGCTGCGCGTCACCCACTTCATCAACTTCCTCCTCATGGGCGTCCTCATCCGCTCAGGCATCGAGATCATCGCCTCGCACCCGCGCTTCTACCTCAAGGACCAGTGCGAGCCCGGCTCCGAGTGGATCCGGTTCACCAAGGACAAGGTGCCCCTCGAGGAGGGCGCCTTCACCGCTCGAGACGACCAGCGCGACCTCTCCCCACTCATCTCGCTGCCCGGCCGGGCCAAGATCGGGTTAGGACGCGCCTGGCACGGAGTAGCCACGAGCTTCTGGCTGCTCAACGGCGTCGTGTATGTCGTCTTCCTCGTGGGCACCGGGGCGTGGCAGCGCCTGGTTCCGACGACCTGGCGGATCCTGCCCGACGCCTGGGACTCATTACTGACCTACGCGCACCTGCGCACCCCGTCCCTGTGCGACTTCACCCCCTACGACAGCCTTCAGCAGCTGGGGTACTTCTTCATCGTCTTCATCGCCGCCCCGCTGATGATCGTGACGGGCCCGGTCATGTCTCCGGCAGTCGTCGGGCGCTTCCCCTGGTACGCCAAGATGTTCGGTGGACGCCAGGCCGCCCGCTCCCTGCACCTGATCGGCATGTTCACCTACCTGGGCTTCGCCGTCGTCCACGTGGGCCTGGTGTTCATCGTGCACGCGCCCCACAACCTCACCCACATCGTCTTCGGTTACTACGACCCCAGCCGTGTGGGTCAGGCCTACGTCACCGTGATCGCGACGATCATCGTCGTCGTGGCACTGTGGATCGCCATGTCCTACTGGACGCTGACGGACACGCGCCGCAGCCAGCGGATCCTGTGGGACGCCACGCGGGGGATCCGCCACGTCACGGTGGACCGCTTCAACTCCCAGCAGGCGGCCAAGAGGCCGTGGACGGAGAAGGACATCTCCAAGTTCCACTGGGTCAACACCCGTACCCCCTCGCGTGAGGAGTCCCCGGAGTACCAGGAGCTGGCGGCGAACGACTTCGCCGACTTCCGCCTCGAAGTAGGTGGCATGGTCTCGGAGCCGGCGTCCTTCTCCCTCGAAGAGCTCAAGGCGATCGCCAGCCAGTCCCAGATCACCATGCACACCTGCATGCAGGGATGGACGGGTATCGCCAAGTGGACGGGGATCCGGGTGCGGGATCTGCTCGAGCAGGTCGGCCAGGTCGACCCCGAGGCCGGATGGGTGATGTTCGAGTCCTTCGGCATGGCCCAGCACATGCACGACGGGCGCCCGGTCGAGCCGTACTACACGTGCCTCTCACTGGACATGGCCCTCGAGGATGACACGATCCTGGCCTGGGACCGCAATGACGAGCCGCTCTCGGGCATGTTCGGCGCCCCACTGCGACTGCGCTGCGAAACGAGCCACGGGTACAAGATGATCAAGTGGGTCCGGTCAGTGACGGTGATCCGTCACTACAGCGAGGTCGGTGACGGCATGGGCGGGACCCGCGAGGACTCCGGATACCAGGACGTCAACGCACGCATCTGACGACATCACACCGACCGATCTCAGGGCAGTCTGATGACGCCGGCGGGCCGGCCACCGAGTGGGTGGCCGGCCCGCCGTTGTTACTGAGGCGGCAGCGCTCAGTCGCGAGGCTTCTCGCGCATCTCCCAGGTCTCGATGACGTCGCCCTCGGCGATGTCCTTGAAGCCCAGGTTGATACCGCACTCGTAGCCCTCGCGGACCTCGGTGACGTCGTCCTTCTCGCGGCGCAGTGTCTCGATGGACAGATCGCCGTTGATGACGACGCCGTCACGCACCAGGCGGGCCTTGGTACCCCGCTTGATGATGCCCGAGCGGACGATGGAGCCGGCGATGGAACCGAACTTCGAGGAGCGGAAGATCTGCCGGATCTCGGCGGTGCCGAGCTCGACCTCCTCGTAGACGGGCTTGAGCATGCCCTTCATGGCGGCCTCGACGTCCTCGATCGCGTTGTAGATGACCGAGTAGAACTTCATGTCGACGCCCTCGCGGTCGGCGATCTCCGAGACCCGCTCAGCGGGCCGGACGTTGAAGCCGATGATGACGGCGGAGTCCACCGTGGCCAGGTTGACGTCGTTCTGCGTGATGGCACCCACACCACGGTGGATGACGCGCAGGGCGACCTCCTCGCCGACATCGATCTTGAGCAGGGAGTCCTCCAGGGCCTCGACCGCACCCGAGCTGTCACCCTTGAGGATGAGGTTGAGGGTGTCGACCTTGCCCTCCTTGAGGACGTCGCTGAGGTTCTCCAGGGACACGCGCTTGCGACGCTTGGCCAGCAGGGCGGCGCGCTCGGCGGCCTCACGCTTGTCGGCGATCTGACGGGCCGTGCGGTCGTCGGGGGCGACGATGAAGGAGTCGCCGGCGCTGGGCACGTTCGTCAGTCCCAGGACCAGGGCCGGACGGGCGGGCCCGGCCTCGGTGAGGTTCTCCCCGTGCTCGTTGAACATCGCCCGCACGCGCCCGTAGGCGCTTCCGGCCACGATCGGGTCGCCGACCCGCAGCGTGCCGCGCTCGACCAGGATGGTGCTCACGGCACCGCGGCCCTTGTCGAGCTTGGCCTCGATGGTGACGCCGCGGGCCTCGGTCTCCGGGTTGGCCCGCAGGTCCAGGGCGGCATCCGCTGTGAGCAGGACGGCCTCGAGGAGCTCGTCGATGTGGAGACGCTGCTTGGCGGAGATGTCCACGAACATCGTCTCGCCGCCGTACTCCTCGGGGACCAGACCGTACTCGGTGAGCTGGCCGCGGATCTTGTCCGGGTTGGCGCCCTCCTTGTCGATCTTGTTGACCGCCACGACGATCGGCACATTGGCCGCCTGTGCGTGGTTGAGGGCCTCAACGGTCTGGGGCATGACGCCGTCGTCGGCGGCCACCACCAGGATGGCGATGTCGGTCACCTCGGCACCGCGGGCACGCATGGCCGTGAAGGCCTCGTGACCGGGGGTGTCGATGAAGGTGATCGAACGATCCTCGTCGTTCAGGTTGACGCGGACCTGGTAGGCACCGATGGACTGGGTGATGCCCCCGGCCTCGCCGGCGACGACGTCGGTGGAGCGGATCGCGTCCAGCAGCTTGGTCTTACCGTGGTCGACGTGTCCCATGACCGTGACCACCGGGGGCCGCGGCACGAGGTTGGCGTCGTCCTCATCGGGCTCGAGGTCGATGTCGAAGGACTCCAGCAGCTCTCGGTCCTCGTCCTCGGGCGAGACGATCTGGACGTTGTAGCCCAGCTCGGCGCCCAGGAGGGCGAAGGTGTCCTCGTCGAGGGACTGGGTGGCCGTGGCCATCTCACCGAGGTGGAACAGCACGGTCACCAGGGCCGCAGGGTTGGCGTTGATCTTCTCGGCCAGGTCGGTGAGCGTCGCGCCCTGGCGCACACGCACCGGGGTGGAGCCGTCACCGCGCGGGACAATGACACCGCCGATCGACGGCGCGCTCTGCTGCTCGAACTCCTGGCGCTTGGCCCGCTTGGACTTGCGTCCCCGCGGGGCGCCACCGCCACGTCCGAAGGCGCCCTGGGTGGAGCCGCGGCCACCGCGACCACCGCGAGGCCCGCCGAAACCGCCTCCGGGACGACCACCGCCGCCTCCGGGACGGCCGCCACCACCGGGACGCGAGCCGCGGCCACCGCCGCCGGCACCGCCACGCGCCGGGGCGCCGGGACGGCCGATGGAGGACTGGCCGGGCATCATGCCCGGGTTGGGACGCGGACCGCCCGGGCGCGGGGCACCGGAACGACCGGCTCCCTGAGGCCGTGCACCGCCCTGAGGACGGGGGCCGCCGGGGCGCGGGCCGCCCTGGGGACGGGGACCGCCCGAGCCGCCCAGGCGGGGCATGCCCTGGGAGGTGGCGAAGGGGTTGTTGCCGGGACGCGGCGCACCCGAGCGTGACTGGCCCGAGCGCTGGCCGCCTCGGCCTCCCTGGCCACCCTGACGGGGCATGCCCTGGGAGGTGGCGAAGGGGTTGTTGCCGGGACGCGGAGCCCCGGGACGCGGCCCCGGCGTCGGGGCGTTGCGGCGAGGACCGGGCGTGGGCGCTCCGGATGCAGCCGCCGGCCTAGGAGCACCGGCACCGGGCCTGGATGCCTTGGGGGCGTCGTCGGGGGTGGAGGCACCGCCCTGGGTCCCGGGCTTCGCGGCACCCGCTCCGGCCGGAGCACTGCCACCGGGCTTGGGAGCCGAGGCTGCGGGCTTGGGGCCGGCCGCCGGGGCGCCGGGCTTGGGAGCACCGGCGCCCGTCCTGGGAGCGGCGGAGCTAGCCGTCGCGTCCGTAGCACCGGCTGCGGGCTTCGGCTTAGCGGCCGCTCCGGGCTTGGGGGCGGCCTTGCCCGGCTTGGGAGCCGGGGAGGCGGCCTTGGCCGGATGGTCGGCCTGAGTGTCCGCCGGTGCCTCCTGCACCTGGGCGGCGAAGTGCTCGCGAACCCGGCGAGCGACGGGGGGCTCGACCGCGGAGGAGGCCGCCTTGACGAACTCTCCCTGGTCCTTGAGCCAGGCCAGGATCACCTTCGAGGTGACCTTCTTGCCAGTGGGGTCGAGCTCCTTGGCGAGCTCATGAACGCGTGGTTTAGCCACTTTTCTCCTGTCCGGTTTCCCACCCCGGACAGGGGTGGGTGCTTCTAGAGGCAGCTCATCGCTGGGTACTCATCGGGTGCCCATCGGCTTCCTACCCGCCTTCGCTATCGGTGGTCCGCTCACCCGGTCGGGCAGCGGGGATCTCGCCGTCATTGACCATCCTCCGCTCCAGGAACCCGCGGACCCGGGCCACGTCCAGTGGCCCGCCGGTGCGCAGGGCACGCGAAGCGGCGCGTCGTCGTTCAGCGAGGGTGAGGCACTCGGGATCCGGGTGGATCCAGGCACCGCGCCCGGGTCTGACGGCCCGGGCATCGACGTCGAGCTCGCCGCTCGGCGTCAGCACGAGACGCAGCAGCTGCGCCCGCGGGGCCCTTTGCCGACAGCCGATGCAGGTGCGCTCGGGCACGTGAGGGGTGGTCGCCACCGTCCGTCGGTGTCCTTCCGCTGCTCTGCAACCGCTGACGCGGGAGCTACAACCGGGACGTCCCGGCGTAGGACCCGCAAAGGTCCGCCGGAAAGTCTACATCCCCGGGAAGGCCGGTTCAGTCGCCCAGCCCTGAGGCACCTGTCACGTCGTCGGACTGGGAGCCCTGGCCGGGGGTGATCTCGCCGGACTCGGCGTCGGCGTGGATATCGATCTTCCACCCGGTCAGGCGGGCGGCCAGGCGGGCGTTCTGCCCCTCCTTGCCGATGGCCAGCGAGAGCTGGAAGTCGGGGACGATGGCGCGGGCGGTGCGCTCCTCGGCGTCAATGACGCCCACGGCCGCCACACGGGCCGGCGACAGAGCGTTGGCGATGAAACGCGCCGGGTCCTCCGAGTAGTCCACGATGTCGATCTTCTCTCCACCGAGCTCGGTCATGACCGCGCGCACCCGCTGCCCCATGGGACCGATGCAGGCACCCTTGGCGTTCACACCGCGAATCTTGGAGCGCACGGCCATCTTCGTACGGTGCCCGGCCTCGCGGGCCACCGAGACGATCTCGACGTCGCCGGAGGAGATCTCGGGGACCTCGCGCTCGAAGAGCTTGCGCACCAGACCCGGGTGGGTGCGAGACAGGATGATCTGGGCCCCGCGGGTGCCGCGCGAGACGTCGGTGACGTAGGCGCGCACACGGTCACCATGGCGGTAGCGCTCACCGGGAACCTGCTCATGGGGAGGCATGATGCCCTCGTGCTCCTCGTCCAGACGCACGTAGACGATACGGGGGTCCCGGCCCTGCTCGACGGTGCCGGAGATCAGCTCACCGGTCTTGTCCTTGAAGGCCCCCAGGACCTCGAAGTCACGGCGGTCCTGGATGCGCTGGACGATGACGCTGCGGGCCGTCGCCTGGGCGATGCGGCCGAAGTCGTCAGGGGTGTCGTCGAAGTACTCCCCTGTGGGCTGATCGTCCTCATCGACCTCCGGAGCCAGGACGCTCATGTGCCCGGAACGGCGGTCGATCTCGACGTGGGCGCCCCGGATCGCTCCGGGGACCTTGGAGTAGGCACCCAGGATGGCGTCCTCGATAGCGGGAAGCAGGTTGTCCAGGTCAATGCCCAGCTCGTCGGCAGCACCTCGCAGCTCCGGCATATTGATGTCCATGGGTCCTTGGGTCCTCTCTGGTCCGCTAGGCGGGTGTGCGCTGGGCTCTCCGACGACGTTAGCCCGTGACGGGCCGGGTGGTCCATACACGTCTTCCCGGGTCGGTCCATCAACCTATCAGTTATCAGGTCATACATTATTCCCGGAGGCTATCCGCAGCAGGCATCTTATAATCCTTCGGCCTGTTGCAACGGATCTAGAGCCCGGTTACCACCATCTGCGCCTCGGAGATCTCCCTCAGAGCGATGCGGTGCTCGACGCCGTCGACCTCGATGCTGACCAGGCCGTCGCCATCACCCTCACCGTCGTCACCGTCAGCGTCGGCCGCCGTGACGACGCCGGTGAGCTCCTCACCGGCGGCACGCAGGCGGGCACTATGACCAACGGCACGTCTGAAGTGACGCAGGGTGCTCAGCTCGCGCTCGGCTCCGGGAGTGGAGACCTCAAGGGTGTACTGACCCTTGACAGGGTCGGCCTCATCGAGGGCCTGTGAGACGGCTGCGGTCACCGGCCCCAGGGCGTCCAGGTCGAGGTCACCCGGGCCGTCGGCCAGGTCCACGAAGACGCGCACAACCGAGTACTTGCCCGCCCGGGTGGTCTCCACTCCCTCGAGGTGGAGCCCGGTGTCGGCGACGACAGGAGCAAGCAGGTCGGTGAGGCTGCGGGCCAGAGCATCAGCCCTCTGCCGAGGGTCGTGGGCTGCCATGTCGTTCTTCCTCCCGTACGGGCCCGAGCGGACGGCTCGAGCGAAACGTGGTCGATGTGGTCGAGGCCTGGTCAAGGTCGGGATCATGCTACCCGTCGTCTGTGGGAGGATTCCCGAGTGAAGACTCCTCGCTCCGCCCACCCCACCCAGACGAACGGCCTCCAGGTACCCACCGGCTCCGACGACGCAGCCTCAGGCCGCCGCATGACGCGCCGCGCCGCGGTACTCGCCCTGGGCTCATCGGCCGTGGTCGCACTGGGGGGATGCGGACTGCGCCTGGGGAAGGGCTCACCGGCATCCCTGCCGACCGCCTCGCCCGCAGAGACCGCTCGTGACGGTCTGGCACGCCAGGCGGCCCTGATCTCCTCCACCGCGGGCGTGGTCGCGCAGAGCGGCGGCACGGAGGGCACGACGGTCTCACTGGCCGAGGGCGTCAAGCAGACCGCCGATGCCCAGCTCGAGACGCTGGGCGGAGTGTGGCAGCCGTGGCCCTCGCAGGTGCCGTCCTCCTACCCCACGGTCGCTCCGGTTCCGTCGGCCTCGGCAGGCGCCTCCGCGCAGGACCTGGCCACAGCCCTGGCCGACGGCTCAACCATGGCCCGCCGGGCGGCGATCGGCGCTGCTTCGGAGCAGGATGCCCGGCTCTTCACCTCGCTGACGGTGGCCTGGAGCCTTCAGCACGATCTCTTCGCCCAGGCCGGCTCGGCGGACACACCACGTGTGGACGTGGCCCAGGGCAGCAAGATCAGCGCCGGCCTCCTGACCTCCTATGACGCCGCCCGCTACGCCATGGAGGAGATCGCGGCGCGAAGTGATGAGCCCCAGCGCAAGCAGGCGACCGAGGACGCCAAGGCCGCGACCGCCGTCGTCAACACCGCTGTCGCCGCAGGCAGTGAGGACGCCCGACTGGCCGCATACGCCTCCCCGACCGAGTCCTCCGACCCCAGTGTGAGCGTGCAGGTGTCCTGGGCCCGGCAGGTGTGGTCCGCCGTCGTGTCGTCAGAGGTGCAGGAAGCCGGCTCCGCCAAGGCCTCCACGCCGGCCCGCGAGGCGGCCGTCACCGGCGCGGTCGACGCCGCCCGCCGCGCCACCGCCTGGGGCGCGGACTTCTCCTCCCTGCCCGGCTACGCCGCCTGACGTGCGCCTCCTCGTAGCGGTCCTGGCCGTCGTCGCCGCCCTGGCGGCCGTGGACCAGCTCTTCTTGTGGATGGAGCGCCGTGGCTGGATCTACTGGCGGCGTCGCAAGCCTGACCCGCGCGGAGCCATCCTGGGTCCCATAGACAATGTCTTCAACCCGGCCCGCGAGCACGTGGTTGAGCAGAAGGAGACCGAGGAGCTCCTGGCCGACATCCAGGCAGACACGGCCCCGAGGCGCAGCCGTACAGCGGAGTGACCCGGGACGGCAGCACCAGCGCACCCCGCTCCGATGGAGATCCCCGTAGGACTCGTCGTCTCGCATGTGGCGGCAACGCGTCACACCTGCAGCACCGGATCGTTGGGGCCTCCGGCCCAGTGGCATCCTGACCCTTCCGTCTTTTGAGGGTGCTCGGCCAGTCCGCCGGTCAACCGGTGCGATGGGGCTACTCCGCGAGGTTCAGCTCCCACGGCCTGAGAGTCAACCGCGCAGTGTTGTCTCATGGCTTCTGAGAACTCCGGACGTCATGGCGTCTCAAGACACCGGTGGAGCAGGTTTCCCGGGCGCGAGAGTCGTTGCTCGCCCTGCCGGCAGGGGCGGGCTCGGTTACTTGGGCGGTGCCTGGCGTGCACTGCACGAGGGTCGGGGACTGCTGGGCAGGGGGCGGGGGTACTCCATGAGGTGTGGGGGCTCGTGCAGTACGCACACCCCTTGGTCGGTACACCCCTACCCCCGTGCAGTAGGCCGCCCCGAGGAAGGGGCTCGGGCCAAAGCCAGCGTTGAGGCAGTGCCACCGGGACCCAGCACAGGAACCAGGAGGGGCAGCCGGGTCCGAGGTGTTCGCCTCTCACGCCCTGCGCTGATACCAGCGCCGCCTCTCACAGGCTCTCAGCGGCCTCCAGGGCGGCGCGGACGGTGGCGCTGAGCTCGGCCGCAGCGGCGTCGGCGGGAACGGAGCGACGCTCGCCGGTGCGACGGTCGCGAATCTCCACGGTCCCCTCCTTGGCCAGGTCCCGGCCGACGACCAGTGTGTAGGGCAGGCCGAGGAGCTCGGCGTCGGCGAACTTCACGCCGGCGGAGACCTTGCGGCGGTCGTCGTAGAGGACCTCGACGCCGTCGGTGTCCAGGGACGAGGCGATCTGCTCGGCGACGTCGAAGACCGCCTGGTCCTTACCGGTGGCCAGGACCTGCACGTGGTAGGGGGCGATCTGTACCGGCCAGGACAGCCCCTTGTCGTCGTGGTTGGCCTCGGCCAGCGCTGCCATGACGCGGCTGACGCCGATGCCGTAGGAGCCCATGGTGACCACGCGGGCCTTGCCGTTCTCATCCAGGACGGTCAGCCCCAGGGCCTGGGAGTACTTGCGTCCCAGTTCGAAGATGTGTCCGATCTCGATGCCGCGGGCCAGGTGGAGGGGGCCGGAGCCGTCGGGGGCGGGGTCGCCCTCGCGGACCTCGGCGGCCTCGATGGTGCCGTCGGCGGTGAAGTCGCGCCCCATGACCAGGTCGAGGACGTGCTTCTTGTCGGTGTTGGCACCGGTGACCCAGCTGGTTCCCTCCACGATCCTGGGGTCGACCAGGTAGCGCACGGAGCCGGTGAGGACCTCGGTCCCGTCGTCGAGCCTCTCCACCCGCCGCAGCGGCGAGTTGGGGCCGATGGCGGTGGGGCCGATGTAGCCGCGCACGAGCTCGGGGTGGGTCTCGAAGTCGGTGTCGCCGGCCATCTCGACCTCGGCGGGGGCGACGGCGGCCTCCAGGCGCTTCATGTCGACGTCGCGGTCCCCGGGCACGCCGACGACCAGCAGCTCACGCTCACCATCTGGGTGGATGAGGGTGACGACGACGTTCTTGAGCGTGTCGGCGGCCGTCCAGGCCCGCCCGTCCGACCGCGGGTAGGCCTCGTTGCACAGGTCGACCAGGGAGTCGATGGTCGGGGTGTCGGGGGTGTCGACGACGCGCGCCGGGCCGATGCCGGAGGCGTCCACGGGATCGGGGACCACGGTGGTGACGGCCTCGGCGTTGGCCGCGTAGCCGCTTGAGGAGCGCACAAAGGTGTCCTCGCCGATCTCGCAGGGGTACAGGAACTCCTCGGAGTGCGAGCCGCCCATGGCACCGGCCATGGCGTTGACGATGACGTAGTCCAGACCCAGGCGGGCGAAGATCCGCTCGTAGGTGTCACGGTGGGCCTGGTAGGCGGCGGCCAGCCCGGCGTCGTCGATGTCGAAGGAGTAGGAGTCCTTCATGACGAACTCGCGTCCGCGGATGATGCCGGCGCGGGGGCGGGCCTCGTCGCGGTACTTGGTCTGGATCTGGTAGACGATGGCCGGCAGGTCCTTGTACGAGGAGTAGAGGTCCTTGACCGCGAGGGTGAACATCTCCTCGTGGGTGGGAGCCAGCAGGTAGTCCCCGTCCTTGCGGTCGTGGAGCTTGAACAGGGTGGGGCCGTAGTCGTTCCAGCGTCCGGTGGCCTGGTAGGGCTCGGCCGGCAGGAGAGCCGGGAAGTGGACCTCCTGGCCGCCCATGGCATCCATCCCCTGGCGCACGATGTCCTCGATCTTTCGCAGCGTCCTCAGGCCCAGCGGCAGCCAGGTGTACACCCCGGGGGCGGCCCGGCGGATGTAGCAGGCACGAACGAGCAGCCGGTGACTGGCGACCTCGGCGTCGGCCGGATCCTCGCGCAGGGTTCGGATGAAGGAGGTGGAGAGTCTGTGCAGCACGGGGTGATCCTACGGGTTCTGACGCCACGGCCCCAACGGAGCCCGACCGACCGTACGAGATCACGCGATTCGGGACCGGTTGACCAACGACGCCGCACCGGGCGAACCGGAGGCCTTGACGCTGGTCAGGGACGACTTGCGGCCCTCGAGAAGGGCCCGATACGCTCCATCCCATCGGAGGGTTCGTCGACCCTCTTATCCCTGAATTCGGCCCGCGTCACGTCCCCCTGCTCGCGGACCACAGGCAAGGAAGCATATGGACAGGCACTCCTCCCTGCGCGAGGGACACGGCCAGACGTGGGCGAAGGCCATTCTTCTGGGTGAGCACTCCGTGGTCTACGGCCACCCCGCCGTCGCCGTACCACTGCAGGACCTGCGGATGCGAGCCACTGCGAGACCGGCCTCGGGCCCCTCCACGCTGACCAGCCTGGACTACTCGGGCCCCCTGACGCAGGCCGGACCCCGGTTCGCCAGCGTGGCACGAGCCTTCGAGGTGGCCCGGGAGTTCTCCGGGTGCCTGGACCAGGCCCTTGAGATCACCACCGTCAGCGACTTCCCCCATGAGCGCGGGCTCGGTTCGTCGGCCGCGGCGGCCGGCGCGATCATCCGTGCGGTTCTGGACGCCTGCGGGCGCGAGGCCGACGCAGACGAGCTGTTCGCCCTGACGCAGATGGCCGAGCAGATCGCTCACGGCAAGCCCTCGGGGCTCGACGCCGCCGCCACCTGCTCCCCATGCCCCATCCGGTTCCAGGGAGGGCAGATGCGGCCCCTGAGCCAGCGCATTGAGAACGCCTCCCTCGTCATCGCCGACTCCGGCGTCCACGGCTCCACCCGGGAGGCCGTCGGCGGGCTGCGCCGGCGCTACGAGAACGATCCGGACAACATCGGTCCGCGCATCAACCGCCTGGGGGCACTCACCCAGAACGCGATCATGGCCCTGGACCAGGCCGACGCCCCCACCCTCGGAGCCGCCATGGACGAGGCGCATACGGTCCTGGCCGAGCTCAGCCTGAGCCTGCCGGTCCTCGACGATCTCGCCGAGGCCGCCCGCACCGCCGGGGCACTGGGCGCCAAACTCACCGGCGGGGGGCTCGGCGGCTGCGTCATCGCCCTGGTGACCGGCGAGCCGGCCGCGCGCCGGGTGCGCGCCGCTCTGGAACGGGCGGGGGCGCCGGCGACTTGGAACTACCGGATGCGCATCAGCGAGGTGGACGAGTGACCGCCGTACCCCCCGGAGCCGCTGCCGGCTCCTCCCCGTCCGCCATCGCGACCGCGACGGCCAGCGCGAACACCAACATCGCGCTCATCAAGTACTGGGGCAAGGTCGATGAGGCACAGGCGATCCCCGCCACCTCGAGCCTGTCCCTCACCCTCGGCGGCACCCGGACGACGACGACGGTCTCCTTCGACGGCGGGGACGGCGCCGCAGACTCGGTGACGATCAACGGGGCCTCCCCCAGCGCCGTGGAGCTGGGGCGAGTGACCCGGTTCCTCGACCTGGTGCGCGCCCGCTCAGGCGTCACCGCCCCGGCAACCGTCACCTCCCGGGCCTCGGTCCCGCTGGCGGCCGGCCTGGCGAGCTCGGCGGCGGGCTTCGCGGCGCTTGCGGCGGCGGCCTCCCGGGCCGCCGGCATGGATCTCGACGGCCGGGAGCTCTCCAGACTGGCCCGACGCGGCTCGGGCTCGGCGACCCGCTCCGTCTTCGGCGGGCTGGTCCTGTGGAACGCGGGCCACGACGACGCCTCCTCCTACGCCGAGCCGGTCGCCTGCGAGATGGACCTGGCAATGGTCGTCGTCGTGCTCTCGCAGCGTTACAAGCCCATCAGCTCGACCCGGGCCATGCGGGCCACCATGTCGTCCTCCCCTCTCTTCCCCGCCTGGGTCGAGGCCAGCGGGAGGGACCTTCAGGTGGCGCTGGAAGCGGTCCGGGCGGGCGACCTGGCACGGCTCGGGGAGATCGTCGAGGGCAACGCCCTGGGCATGCACGCCACGATGATCGCGGCCCGCCCGGGCATCATCTACTGGCTGCCGCCGACCGTGGCGGCACTGCAAGCGATCCGCGCCATGCGCGAGGAGGGGCTGCCCGTCTGGGCAACGATCGATGCCGGCCCCAACGTCAAGGTCCTCACCGAGGGCGCCCGCGCCGAGGAGGTCGCCGCCGCGCTGCGAGACCGTCTGACCGGCACCACCGTCTCAGTGAGGCGTCCCGGCGGCGGGGTGCGTGTCGAGGAGGGCCCATGCCCCTGACCTCTCACGGCGGCGATGTCGTCTCCAGGGCGCCGGGTAAGCTCTACATCGCCGGAGAGTACGCCGTCGTCGAGCCCGGCCACCGAGCGGTCCTGGTCGCCGTCGACCGATTCATCACCGTACGCATCACGCCCTGCTCCCCCGCCGGAGAGTACGCGGGCACGATCAGCTCACGGCTCTACGCCAACGGCTCCAGGCCCTGGCGCCGCCGACCGCAGGACGGCCAGGCCGAGGCAGTCGAAGGAGAGGACGACTACATCATCTCGGCGATCCGAGTCGTTGAGGCGCTGGTGACCCAGGGTGGCGGCCGGCCACGCTCCTTCGACCTGAGCGTCTCCAGCGAGCTGGAGGAGGACGACGGGCGCAAGCTGGGACTGGGCTCATCATCGGCGGTGACGGTGGCGACGGTGCGCGCCGTCGCGACGTTCTACGGCATGGCCGCCGACGACCTGACCGTCTACAAGCTGGCGATGCTGGCCAGTGACACGGTCCAGCCGATCGGCTCAGGAGGAGACATCGCCGCGAGCGCCATGACCGGGTGGGTGGCCTACACCTCCCCCGACCGCTCATGGCTGCGCCGGGCCCGGCAGCGAGCCGGGGCCGGTGGCATGAGCGATCTCGCGGAGGCGGACTGGCCAGGTCTGAGCGTCCGCCGCCTGCCGTCTCCCTCATTGCGGCTTCAGGTGGGCTGGACCGGCGCGCCCGCCTCCACCCCGGCCCTGGTCGCCGACGTCCAGACCCGATCCCACGGGGCCGATGACTACACCGTCTTCCTGCGCGACAGCCAGGACTGCCTGGCTCGTCTCATCACCGCGATCGAAGATGATGACGCCGCCCGGATCATGCGCCAGATCGCGCGCAACAGGGCTCTTCTGGCAGGGCTCAGCCGGATCGGCGACCGGACCATCGAGACCGCCGAGCTGGCGAGACTGGTCGAGATCGCGCTCGACCACGGGGCCACGGCCAAGAGCTCGGGCGCCGGAGGCGGGGACTGCGGAATCGCCCTGTGCCCACCGGCCACGGACCTGGTTGCACTGCGAGCCGCGTGGGAGACGGCCGGGATACGCCCTCTGGACCTGTCGGTCTACAGCCAGGACTCATCCGCTGCCTGCGCAGCCGACCCCGCTGAGGCACGTGCTGATTCCTCGACCGCCTCCCCCGTTAAGGTCACCCCATGAGCCACGAGCCCCTCACCTCGCAACGGGCCTCCCGTAAGGACGAGCACCTGGAGCTGGCGATGCGTCTGCACGGTCAGGACCGCGCCGGCGCCTTCGACGACGTCTCCTTCATCCATCACAGCCTGCCGGGGGTCAGCGCCGAGCAGGTCGATATCGGCACCACCGTCCTGGGCTGCCGCTGGGAGGTCCCGTTCTACATCAACGCCATGACCGGCGGAACGCAGGCAACAGCGGCTATCAATGCCGGTCTGGCCGAGGCGGCCGCTGAGGCGGGAGTCGCGATCGCCTGCGGTTCCCAGCACGTGGCCCTGCGTGACCCCGAGCGGGCGGACGGCTTCCACGTCATCCGACACCGGGCCCCGGGCGCCTTCGTCCTGGCCAATGTCGGACCGACCGTCAGCCCTCAGGAGGCACTGCAGGCCGTGGAGATGTTGGAGGCCAACGCCCTGCAGATCCACCTCAACGCGGCCCAGGAGCTGGTCATGCCCGAGGGCGACCGCGACTTCACCGGCTGGAGCGAGGCGATCGCCGGCATCGTTGCGGCCGTGCCCGTCCCGGTGGTGGTCAAGGAAGTGGGCTTCGGGCTCTCACGCCGGACGATCGAGGCCCTGGCGCGCACCGGCATCGCGGCCGTCGACGTGGCTGGGGCCGGAGGCACGGACTTCATCGCCATTGAGAACGAGCGCCGACCGCAGCGCGACCTGTCCTACCTGGTCGGCTGGGGCCAGTCGACGGCGCTGTGCCTGCTGGAGTCGCTGAGCGGATCGGAGCCGGTCAGCCTGCCGGTACTGGCCTCCGGCGGCGTGCGCAACCCGCTCGACGTCGTCCGGTCGCTGGCCCTGGGCGCCTGCGCCGTCGGCGCCTCCGGGCACGTCCTGCGCACCCTGATCAAGGCGGGCCCCGAGGCCCTGCGCCAAGAGCTGCGCACCTGGAGCGAGCACGTGCGCACGCTCATGACCCTGCTGGGAGCAGCCAATGTCTCTCAGCTGCGTCGCACCGATGTTCTCGTCACCGGGAGCACCGCTGAGCGGGCCCGGCTGCTCGGCGTCGATCTGACCGGTCTGGCGCACCGCAGCGATACCTAACCGTCACCAGGTGCTTCCGTCAAGGGGGATCGTCCCCTCTGCCCCAAACTCCGACTGACTCATAGAGTGCTGGTATCAGGACTCAGCATCGGAGTCTCGCGTGGCCGATCGCAACAGACGTGCGGCGGAGGCCGGTCCCCAACCTCCGCCGCATCCCGCGAGAAGGAGATCAGGCCAGAGCGGCCAGGGCCTTGACGATGCCGGGAGCCGCGTAAAGGGACATGAACTGGACGCCGTAGGAGACCCCCAGTCGGTTGAGCGACCCGCACGCGATTCCCACAAGCAGGACCCCGAAGACATTGGCCAGGCCTGCCTTCTGGTCGGCGTCGATGTAGGCCAGCAGGAGGACGAAGGCGACGAACAGCGCCAGCACCGCCTCGTGGGGAATGCGACGCATGACGAAGTAGGTGATCTGCGAGGACCAGCGCACGGCGATGACGTACGTGATCGCAACCGCGGCAAGAGCCCCGATGGTCACGGTGATGATGAATCCGGGCAGGTCCAGCAGGTGGTGCAGGTTGTGCTGCTTGGTGTAGACCGAGCCCGCATTGAACAGCGGACCGGCGGGGCCGACGGACACACCGGAGATCGGGACCCCGAGCGCCACCAGCGGAATGATGACGCCGGCCAGGTAGGTCGAGTGGGTCAGGGCGCTCATGACGGTCACTGCACGTTGCGCGCGGGGCACCCGGTCCTCCTTCTGGCGGGCCACGGAGGCCTCACCCAGCAGGAAGGTCAGGCCCACCGGGCTGAGAATGAACAGCGGGGTGGAGACGGCGGCCATGGCGGCACTCCACCAGCCCTCGGACCTCGTGATGAGCCGCCCCGGCCACAACGCCTGTCGCTCGAAACCGGATCGCAGCAGCTCGGCCTTGGTGCGATTGCCGTGCGGCAGTGCCTCCCGACGCTTGGCATTGAGCAGCTCCAGGAGGGTCAGGAGCATAGGCCCCACGGTGATCCCGAGGAAGAAGGAGGTATTGACACTGGCCTTCTCAGGGATAATCCCCGCCCCTCGGTAGAGCGCCGGAAGCGCCTGGAACAGAAGTGCCATGGGAAGAATCGATACCAGGGAGAGAATTCGGTTCTTTCCGAGCAGGGCCAGAATCACGGCTCCGGCAGCCAGGACGATATCGGAGTTGGACTTGATCCAGTCGGCCATGGGCAGCAGCAGACCGGCAAGGAGGAAGCTCAGGGGAATGGAGATAAGGGTTCCAATGGCCGACCCCACCGCCATCTTCCGGATCGTGTCTGAGGCCAGGCCCTTGTTGCGCAGCACCATGGCGTGATCCATGAGCGGAGCGGACATGACTCCGCCGGGCAGTCCCACCAGCGCCGTCGGGATCCCGTTCATGAGGTTGAGCGTGACCACGGCGGAGATGAAGAAGGCGAGCACTACGTGCGGTGGTGCCCCAGCCAGGATGATCGCCAGAGTGACGGGGGCCAGCACCCCGGTCTCATCGGTCCCGGGGATGAAACCGATGAAGGTGTAGAGGACCACGGCAGCCAGGATGGCGGCCACCATCATGAGGAGAAGGCTCACAGTCACCGGTCTCCCCCTTCACTCGCCCCGACGTTCAGCTCATCGACAATGGTGACCTCACGTTTAGGAGTCACAAGGAAGCAGCAGGCGATAAAACCGATGGTGGAGGCCCCCAGCCCCCAGAACAGCGGCTTGCCTCCGAGATAAACGGAGAACAGCACCGCCGCGACGACGCATATCACCGATATCAGGAGACAGACAATCAAGTCTCTGGGTGATACGAGGTCATTCCATACCTCGATATTGTTCTGACGCTCCGTGTTCTCGGAGTCGACGTCATCAGTACTGCGCACGATTGGTGATCGTAGGCGAGCCGCCCAAGACGCTCCATATGTTGTTCACCATGACTTTGCAGGCGCCGTGTAACAAAACAGCATCGTCCTTGCGGTCCCACCGGGAACATTCACAGGAGCACGGTGGCGAACAGACCCACCTGCACGAACCCCAGAGACCGGTAGAGCGCCAGGGCGGGGGCGTTGTAGTCGTTGACGTAGAGGCTGACAACGCCGTCGGCCCCGACATGATCGCGACGTACGGCGTCCACGACGCTGGCCAGAGCCGCCGCCCCGACTCCTCGCCCGCGCAGGTCGGGGCGCGTCCACACCCCGGTCAGCTGGGCGACGCAACCGGCCGGGGAGCGCCACAGGGCCCCGACATCAGCCTTGAAGGCCACGGCCCGAGGCGAGCCGGGTTGAACCGGGTGACCGGCACCGTCATCGAGCACGATGTAGCTGCGTCCCTGCTCGATGAGCCAGCTGACGTGGCGGCCGTAACCGGGACCGTCCACGGTGGGGTCGTAGCCGAGCTCCCCGCTGAACATGTCCACCGAGGCGGGCAGCACCAGTCCGTCCTCATCAGGACGGGCGAGACGGACCGACCGCCCCACCCAGGCCAGGGACGGACGACGACGCAGGTGCGCACTCCCCAGCCCCCCGCCCACCCGGGGCGCGGTCAGGACCGGCTGCTTCCAGCGCTCATGGCGGGCACGCGCTCCCTGCTCGCTGAGCCCACCCCAGATCGCGGCGACGTCTCGAGCCGGTCCCGACACGGAGCCGCGCCTGGAGAGGCGAGGGCGGGCGTGCTCGGCCAGCGCCCAGATCTCACCGGCATCCGCGGCTCGCAGACCGTGCTCTGGGCGTCCGGCCAGGCCGAAGAGCATGAGAGAACCCACCGACCAGGCCGCGGCGACAGGACGGGCCAGTCCTCCCAGAGCGACGACGTCGCCGCGTCCCCAACGAGACCAGCGCTGCATCTGCTGGACCAGGCTCACGGCGCTGACCGGATCGAGTGCGCACAGCGACATGACGCCCGAGACCCGGTCGGCGGGGACCGGTGTCAGGCGATCGGCGCGACGCTGATCGCGTTCGTGATCACGGTGCCGTAGGAAGCCCATGTCCGTCAGGCCCGGGCGGGAGCTCTGCGCTTCCCGCCCTCACCGGTCCTCAACCGGCGGCGGAGACCATGGGAGCGGTGCCGGCCAGTGCATCCTCACCGAGCTCCTCGGCCATCTCAGCGGCCATGACCTCGGCGTGCTTGAGGAGGGTCTCAACGACCTGGTCCTCGGGGACGGTCTCAACCACCTGGCCACGCACGAAGATCTGCCCCTTGCCGTTGCCCGAGGCGCAGCCCAGGTCTGCCTCACGGGCCTCGCCGGGGCCGTTGACGACACAGCCCATGACGGCCACGCGCAACGGCGCGGTGACCTTCTTGAGTCCCGCCTCCACCTCCTCGGCAAGGGTCCACACATCCACCTGAGCCCGACCGCAGGAGGGACAGGAGACGATCTCGAGCTGGCGCTGACGCAGACCCATGAACTCTAAGAGCTTGGTGCCCACCTTGACCTCCTCAACCGGAGGCGCCGACAGGGAGACGCGGATGGTGTCGCCGATGCCCTCTGCGAGCAGGGTGCCGAAGGCGGCGCAGGACTTGATCGTGCCCTGGAAGGCGGGGCCGGCCTCGGTCACGCCCAGGTGAAGGGGCCACTGGCCGGCCTCGGACAGGAGCCGGTAGGCCTGCACCATGGTGACGACGTCGTGGTGCTTGACGGAGATCTTGAAGTCGTGGAAGTCGTTCTCCTCGAACAGTCCGGCCTCCCAGGTGGCGGACTCCACGAGCGCCTCGGGGGTGGCCTTGCCGTACTTCTTAAGCAGGCGCTTGTCGAGGCTTCCGGCGTTGACGCCGATGCGTAGGGAAACACCGGCGTCGGAGGCGGCCTTGCAGATGTCGGCGACCTGGTCGTCGAACTTGCGGATGTTGCCGGGATTGACGCGCACGGCGCCGCAGCCGGCCTCGATGGCGGCGAAGACGTACTTGGGGTTGAAGTGGATGTCCGCGATGACGGGGATGCGCGACTGCTTGGCGATGATCGGCAGCGCCTCGGCGTCCTTGTCGGTGGGGCAGGCCACGCGCACGATGTCGCAGCCCGAGGCCGTCAGCTCGGCGATCTGCTGGAGCGTGGCACCGATGTCGTGCGTCTTGGTAGTGGTCATGGACTGCACTGTGATGGGCGCGTCTCCGCCGACGTTGAGGCTGCCGACCTTGATCTTGCGAGTTGGTCGGCGCGGCGCCAGGACCGGGGCCTGGGCACGCATGGTGGGGATGCCAAGAGCGATCGCTTCAGTCACCCGACCAGTATGTCATCCACCCTGCCCGGCCCTGTACCGCGGGCGTGTGGCATCGCTCCCGCCGGCACCGGAGCACCCCGCCATCATGGACCTCACAGCGGAGCGGCGATATCCACCCACACCAGGACCAGGGCCATGACGATGAGCAGGCCGAAGCCGACCTGTCCCACCGGGATCATCTTGGCCGTGTCCACCGGTCCCGGATCAGGCTTCCCCTGCGCCTTGGCGATCATGCGCCGGATGCCCTCCCAGCAGGCGCCGGCCACGTGTCCGCCGTCAAGGGGCAGCAGGGGCACCAGGTTGAAGGCGAACAGCGCCAGGTTGAGGCTGCCCAGCAGCACGAGCATGCTGCTGACACGCATCGACAGGGGAACCTGCCCGCCTCCGGTCGCACCGCCACTGGTGGCCTGCCCGGCCATGCGCCCCATGCCCACCAGGCCGACGACGCCGCTGTCGGCACTGCGCTGCTCCATGCCCAGTCCGGCCTGGACGGCGTGGTAGAGCCCGACCGGGAGGGTGGCGATGGCCTTGACCGTGCCGCCGACGGCCTGTGCGATGAGGCCCGGTATCTTGGCCGGGCTCTGCGGAATGGTTCCCAGGGAGGGGGCGATCCCCACGTAGGGGCGGGCCTCGGTCCGTACGGCACCGGTGGCGTCCTTGACCGGGGCGCCCTGGGAGTCGCGAACGGTCCGCTGGGCCTCGACCGCTGTGACACTGACGGTACGCGTGGCACCGTCGCGCTCGATGACGACCTGGGTGGGGTTGGTTCCACCGGCTGCGATCCGGGCCTGGAGCTCCTCCCAGGTGGAGACCTCGACCCCGCCCCAGGAGACGACCCGGTCGCCGGCCTTGATACCGGCGGCGCTGGCGGGGCCGGCCGGGTCGGAGTCCTGGCAGGGGACGTTCTCATCAACGTTGGACGAGACGCAGGGCTCCACCTTCGACAGCGTGGTCGTGCGCCCCGGGATGCCGACCGCTCCGATGGCGATTGCCAGAAGAAGGATTCCCAGGACCAGGTTGGTGAGGATCCCCCCGGCCATGACGATGAGCTTCTTGGGGACGCTGAGGCTGTAGAAGGCGCGGTGCTCCTCGCCTGGCCCGATCTCCTCGAGGGCCTCGGCACGCGCCTCGCCCACCATGCCCAGGCTGCCGTCCTTGCGGCGCCGGTCCGGCTTTCCGGGTTTGGCCGGCGGCAGCATGCCGACGAGCTTGACGTAGCCGCCCAGCCAGATGGCCTTGACTCCGTACTCGGTCTCGCCGCGCCTGACCGACCAGATCCTCGGTCCGAAGCCGATGAAGTACTCCGGTACCTTCACGCCGAACCTCTTGGCCGGGATCATGTGCCCGAGCTCGTGGAGGGCCACCGAGACACCGATCCCGATGATGAGGATGACGATGCCCAGGATGTAGGCCAGGGTGGTACTCACGAGTGCGTTCCTCCGTTTCGTGCCGCGATGAGCTCGTCGGCGCGGGTGCGGGCCCAGGTCTCCACGGCCAGGACGTCGTCGAGGCCCGGAGCGGACAGCCCCTCGTGCTCGCCGACGACGGCCGCGTCGATCTCAACGATGTCCAGCCACTCGATCCGGCCGCCCAGGAAGGCGGCGACGGCCTGCTCGTTGGCGGCGTTGAGGACGGCCGGGTGGGTGGCCGATGCGGCCACGGCGCTGCGGGCCAGGTCGACGGCGGGGAAGGCCTCACCATCCAGGGGCTCGAAGGTCCAGCTGACCGGATCACGCCAGTCGTTGGGTGTCACGAGGCCGGACAGGTCGGGACGCTTGGGCCAGGTCAGCCCCAGGGCGATGGGCAGGCGCATGTCGGGTGGGGAGGCCTGGGCGATGGTGGCGCCGTCGGTGAACTCGACCATGGAGTGGATGACCGACTGGGGGTGGACGACGACGTCGATCTGCTCGGGGACCACGTCGAACAGGAGGTGGGCCTCGATGAGCTCGAGGCCCTTGTTGATGAGGGTCGAGGAGTTGACGGTCACCACCGGTCCCATGTCCCAGGTGGGGTGCTTGAGGGCGGCGGCGGCGCTGATCCCGGTGAGACTCTCCCGGCTCCTACCGCGGAAGGGGCCGCCGGATGCGGTCAGGACCAGCCTGCGCACCTCGCTGTGCCCACTGACGACGGGACTGGTCAGACCCTTCTCGTGACGGCCGCTGGCCAGGGCCTGGGCGATGGCGGAGTGCTCGGAGTCCACGGGGACGACCTGGCCGGGCCGGGTGAGCGCCTCGCGGACCAGGGCGCCTCCGACGACGAGGGACTCCTTGTTGGCCAGGGCCAGGCGGGCGCCGCTGCGCAGGGCCGCCAGCGTGGGCAGCAGGCCCACGGAGCCCGTGATGCCGTTGACCACCGTGTCATCGGGCCCGAGCCCTGCGGTCTCGACTGCCGTGGTCGCTGCATCGGGGCCGGTGAGGATCGTGGTGACCGGGTCGGGGCGACCGGCCTGGGCGGCTGCGATCGCGAGTGCCTCGCGCAGATGCTCGGCGAGCTCCTCTCCCCCGCCGGTGATGGCCAGGACGGGGACGTCCCAGGCCAGGGCCTGTCGGGCCAGGAGCTCCAGGCGGCCTCCACCGGCGGCCAGAGCGACCACCCGGGGGGAGGCCTGGCCCAGACGGGCGAGGGCCTCAAGGGTCTGGGTACCGATCGATCCGGTGGATCCGAGCAGGACCAGTCGGCGAGGGGACTGCGGGGAACAGGAACGTGACGGTGCGTGGCCGGTCATGGGGCGGCGGGATTCCTCAGAACGTACTCGATCTACTCGACTTACTCGGTTCACTCAACAGACAGGAGGACCTCGACGACGCGCGCCAGGTAGCGATCGACGCTGGGCTCCCCGTAGGCCTTGTTCCCCCGGGCACGGCGGAAGACCGCTCCACGCACCTCGCTGGAGGTCAGGGTGGTGTCGGAGTCGAAGTAGCCGGCGATGCGGTCCATGAGGGCATCGACATCGGTCTTGTCATACCCCTGCCCGGAGGCCGGGGCGAAGCGCTCACCGGCCGGACGCAGGAGGCGCGGGTAGAGGGTGGTGGCGAGCTGGGTGACCTGGTCCATCCAGGCCTGGCGGCCCTTCTTGGCCACGAAGGCGGCACGACGGCGCTGAAGGAAGGCGACCTCGAGGCGGTCGAGGGCCGCGTCGACGGCCTGGGGCTGGTAGCCGCGCAGGACCACGTCGAAGGCGACGGTGCGCACGCCCTCGGAGTCCATCTCGTCGAGATCGCCGGAGTCGTAGATCTCGTGAGCCGTCTCGAAGTAGCGATCGACCTGCTCGGGGCGGTAGCCCGGTCGCAGGAGCGCTGACTTGGGGAACATGTCGCTCATGTCGTCTTGGCCCTCTCCTGGTTGAGTACCTCGGTCGCGAGCTGACCGCAGGCACCGTCGATGTCGCTGCCTCGAGTGTCTCGCACTGTCGTGGTAATTCCGGCACGTCGAAGCGTGTCAACGAACATATCCTGAACCGCAACCTCCGAGCAGGTCCAGATGGAGCCCGGAGTCGGGTTGAGAGGGATGGGGTTGACGTGGGCCCATCCGGTGTCCCTGCGGTTGAGCTCGTCGGCGAGCATCTGAGCGCGCCAGGCGTGGTCGTTCATGTCCTTGATGAGCGCGTACTCGATGGACACGCGCCGGCCGGTGGCCAGGAAGTAGTCGTGGGCGGCGTCGAGCAGCTCGCCGACCTTCCACTTGGAGTTGACGGGGATGAGCTCGTCTCGCAGCTCGTCGTCGGGGGCGTGCAGCGAGACGGCCAGGGTCACAGGCAGCCCCTCGCCGGCCAGCCGGCGGATGAGAGGAACGAGCCCCACCGTGGAGACGGTGATGCCGCGGGCCGACATGCCGAAGCCCTCCGGGGCCGGGTCAATGAGCCGGTGGAGGGCACCGATGACGTTCTTGTAGTTGACCATCGGCTCGCCCATCCCCATGAAGACCACGTTGGACAGCCGCGCCGGTCCCCCGGTCAGCTCGCCAGCTGCGGAGGCCTGGGCCGCGTGGCGCACCTGCTCGACGATCTCCGCGGTGGACAGGTTGCGGGTCAGGCCCATCTGGCCGGTGGCGCAGAAGGGGCAGGCCATGCCGCAGCCGGCCTGGGAGGAGACGCACAAGGTGGTGCGGTCCTTGTAGCGCATGAGGACGCTCTCCACTCGGACGCCGTCGTGCAGCTCCCACAGGTGCTTGATGGTGCGTCCGCCGTCGGCTCGCAGAGCGCGCACCGGGGCGATGAGCTCGGGCAGCAGCTCGGCGCACAGCTGCTCGCGCTGGGAGGCGGGCAGGTCGGTCATGTCGGCGCTGTCGCGGGTGAAGTGCGTGAAGTAGTGCCGTGAGAGCTGGTCGGCCCGGAAGGAGGGCAGGCCCGAGCTCTTGCAGGCGGCCTTGCGACCGCTCAGGTCGAGGTCGGCCAGGTGACGGGGGGCCTTGCCCCGCGCCGCCGGTACGGCGAAGGACAGGCGCGGCCTGGCATCGGGACTGGTGGCGCCCTCGGGCGGCTGGTCGGTGGGCATGACCTGGACCTGGCCGTCGCGCGGCCGTCCGGTGATGCTGACGGGCTGCGGGCGCCGGGGGCGCTGTACTCGCGAAAGACTCACGCTCGTGCTCCTCGTGTCCCGGGGCTGGGGAGGGCCGGGCTGGTCGATAGGGGTGGGTGCGGCATGCAGTCCCTATTTCACCAGGAGGGTGAAGGCGTAGACAAGTGGAGCGGCCACGAGGATGGAGTCGAGACGGTCCATGATTCCTCCGTGCCCGGGCAGGAGCGTGCCCATGTCCTTGAGCCCCAGGTCGCGTTTGAGCAGGGACTCGCCCAGGTCACCCAGGGTGGAGACGATCACGGTGCAGGCCCCCAGCGCGGCCCCGGTCCACCAGGGGCCGCCGATGGCCCAGACGCAGCCGGCCCCCGTGGCGACGGCTGCGATGAGGGAGCCCATGAGACCCTCCCAGGACTTCTTGGGCGAGACCGACGGAGCCAGGGGGTGACGGCCGAAGGTGATGCCCGCCAGCCACCCACCGGTGTCGTTGGCGGCTGCCAGGGCGATGAGCATCATGACTTTTCCCACTCCGTGATCCTGGACCAGGAGCAGCACGGCGAAGCCGGCCAGGTAGGGCAGGTAGGTCGCGGCGAAGACCGAGGCGGCAGCGGCGCTGGAACGCGAGCGGCGGACCTCGTCGTGCGCCTCGGTGCGGGGGATGTCGTGGCCGGCCTGCTCCAGGACGGTGCCAGTCTCCGCCTCGGCATGGTCCATGAAGCTCCACAGGACGCAGGCACCGGTGGTGGCCACGTAGGCCCCGAAGGCCGCCTCCGCCCCCAGCTCCCAGGCGCATACGGAGATGCCCAGGGTTCCGAGCCACAGGGGTGCCAACGGCAGGCGGATATTCTTGCGGGCGAAAGCAGCCGCCAGCTCCCACAGCGCCCCGCACACGGCCAGCACGACGACGCCCACGAAGACGACCTTGTAGAAGGCCAGGGACCCCAGGACCACGGCGATGAGCACGACCGCCACCCCGACGGCAGCGGGCAGGTTTCGCCCTGCCCGCCCGGTGGCGGGCAGGGGGTCGTGGTTGCGCGTGGGGCGCGGGTTCAACAGAGTCGTCACGGGGCTCACAGGGGGTCGGCGGGACAGGGGCGGGAACCGGCGTTCGCAGGGGCCGCCGGCCCCGGGATCGGTCGGGTCAGACCTCGAGGAGCTCGCTCTCCTTGGCGCTCAGGGCGGCGTCGATCTGCTCGACGAAGCGCTTGGTGAGGCCGTCGAGCTCGTGCTCGGCGCGCTTGACGTCGTCCTCGCCGGCCTCGCCGTCCTTCTTGATGGCCTCGAGCTCCTTCTTGGCCTTGCCGCGGATACCGCGCACCTGGACGCGGGAGTCCTCGGCCCGGGAGCGGGCGAGCTTGACGTAGTCCTTGCGACGCTCCTCGGTCAGTGCCGGCAGGGTGACGCGGATGACGGTGCCGTCGTCAGTGGGGTTGACACCGAGGTCGGACTCGCGGATGGCGGTGACGATGTCCTTCATCGCCGAGCGGTCGAAGGGGCTGACCAGGACGGTGCGGGCCTCGGGGATCGTCAGGGAGGCGAGCTGCTGGAGCGGGGTGGGGGCGCCGTAGTAGTCCACGACGATCCCGTTGAACATCGAGGGGTTGGCGCGGCCGGTGCGGATGGAGGCGAGCTCGCTCTTGGCGGCCTGGAGGGCCTTGTCCATCTTGTCCTCGGCCTCGAGCATGACGTCGTCGATCATGGTGCTTCCTTTGCTGGGCGGTCGTGGGTTCTTAAGGTCGTGAGCGGCCATCGCGGGGATGGCGCGGGGTTTGCGAGGATGCGCCGGTCGTCCGTGCGGGAACGGGCGAGGGGCCCGCGCCGGTCCGTCGTCGGTCCCGCTGGGCCCGCAGCCGGCTCAGCCGCAGCTGACGAGTGTCCCGATTCTCTCACCCAGCAGGGCCCGGGTGATATTGCCGGGCGCTCCCATGCCGAAGACCCGCATGGTCAGCCCGTTGTCACGGCACAGGGCGAAGGCGGAGGCGTCGACCACCTGGAGGCCGTCGGCCAGGGCCCGTTCGTAGGTGAGGTTGTCGAGACGCTTGGCGTCGGGGTTCTTGCGGGGGTCGGCAGTGTAGACGCCGTCGACCCCGTTCTTGCCCACGAGCAGCTCGTCGCAGTGGGTCTCCAGGGCGCGCTGGGCCGAGACCGTGTCCGTGGAGAAGTAGGGCAGGCCGGCGCCGGCGCCGAAGACGACCACGCGGTTCTTCTCCATGTGGCGGATGGCGCGCAGGGGGATGTAGGACTCGGCGACCTGTCCCATGGCGATGGCGGTCTGGACGCGGGCGGGCACCCCGGCCTTCTCAATGAAGTCCTGCAGGGCCAGGGCGTTCATGACGGTTCCCAGCATGCCCATGTAGTCGGCGCGGGCGCGGTCCATGCCGCGCGAGGAGAGCTCGGCACCACGGAAGAAGTTCCCGCCTCCGACGACGACGGAAACCTGGACGCCGGCGCGTACGGCGTCGGCGATCTGACGGGCGGCGTCGGAGACGACGTCGGGATCCAGACCTATCGATCCGCCGCCGAAGACCTCACCGGAGAGCTTGAGCAGAACACGTCTGGGGTGCGTGCCGTGGGCCACGCGGTCGTCACGAGCCGGTTCCTGACTCATTGCGTTATGTCTCCTGGGTTCGGTGGGCAGGCTTCGCACAGCCTACCCCGTCCGAGACGGCACCGGGCCCCGATGAGAGTCACCCCCGGCGGTCAGACACGCCATGCGACTATGCCCTACGACATGCCGGACCAGCCGTCGACGAATCGGGGACGAGACGGGGCGGGGGCACGAGCATCGTGCTCGTGACCCCGCCCCGTCAGTCTCCGACCGACCCGACAACACCGGCTGCTCTCCGGCGAGCCGGCCCGGCGGTACCCGGATCAGGCTCCGACGCGGAAGCGGACGAAGCCGGTCAGCTCGCCGCCGGTGGCCTCAACGACCTTGCCGACCGTGGTCTTGGGGTCCTTGGCGAAGGCCTGATCGACCAGGACGTTCTCCTTGAAGAAGCCGCTGAGGCGCCCCTCGACGATCTTGGGGATGGCCTTCTCGGGCTTGCCCTCGGCGCGAGTCGTCTCCTCGGCGATGGCGCGCTCCTTGTCCACGACCTCGGCCGGGACGTCGTCGCGGGTGGCGTATTCCGGGGAATAGGCGGCGATGTGCATGGCGACGTCGTGAGCCACCTCGGCGGCCTTGGCGTCGGTGCCCACCAGGACGCCGACCTGGGCGGGCAGGTCGGGGTTGGTGCGGTGCAGGTAGAGCTCGATCTTGTCGGCCTCGAGGCGGCCGACGCGACGCACGACGATCTTCTCGCCGATGACGGCCTGCATGCCGTCGGTGAGCTCCTTGACGGTGGAGCCGTCGACCTCGACCTCGGCCAGGGCATCGGCGTCGGTGGCGCCGGAGTCGAGGGCGGCGGTGAGGACCTGCTCGGCGTAGTCGAGGAACTTCTGGTTCTTGGCCACGAAGTCGGTCTCGGCGTTGATCTCGACGAGGACGCCGACCTGGCCGTCGCCGGAGTCGACGACCTTGGCGGCGATGAGGCCGGCGGAGGCGGCGCGGCCCTCGCGCTTGGCAATGCCCTTGAGACCCTTGACGCGAATGATCTCGATGGCCTTCTCGGCGTCGCCCTCGGCCTCGTCGAGGGCCTTCTTGACGTCGAGCATGCCGGCGCCGGTCTTCTCGCGCAGCGCCTTGATGTCAGCAGTGGTGTAGTTCGCCATGAATGTCTCCTGGTCAGTCAGTGACTAATAGACGTGTGAAAAAACGTGTGAAAGGTGTTCACAGCGCGTGGACGCCGCGCTGTGAACAAAAAGCGTGGGCGCGCGCTCAGGCCTGCTCAGCGGCAGGAGCCTCGGCAGCGGCCTCGGCGACCTCGGAGGTCGGCGCGTCAGCCTCGGCGCCGGCGAGGAGCTGGGCCTCCCACTCGGGCAGCGGCTCGGCGTCGGCAGAGACGACCTCGGCCTCCTCACCGGTGCGGGCGCGGCCACCGGAGCGGGCCAGCAGGCCCTCGGCGGTGGCATCGGCGACGACGCGGGTGAGCAGGGTGACGGCGCGGATGGCGTCATCGTTGCCGGGGATGCCGTAGGTGGCCTCGTCCGGATCGCAGTTGGTGTCCAGGATGGCGATGACCGGGATCCCGAGCTTCTGGGCCTCGGAGATGGCCAGGTGCTCCTTCTTGGTGTCCACGACCCACACGGCCGCGGGGAGCTTGCTCATGTCGCGGATACCGCCCAGGGTGCGCTGGAGCTTGTCCTTCTCACGGCGCATCATGAGCAGCTCCTTCTTGGTGCGGCCGGAGCCGGCCACGTCGTCGAAGTCGATCTGCTCGAGCTCCTTCATGCGGTCCAGGCGGGCGCGCACGGTGGAGAAGTTGGTGAGCATGCCGCCCAGCCAGCGCTGGTTGACGTAGGGCATGCCGACACGCTGGGCCTGCTCGGCCACGGCGGCCTGGGCCTGCTTCTTGGTCCCGACGAACAGGATGTTGCCGCCGCGAGCGACGATCTCCTTGACGAAGTCGTAGGCGGTGTTGATGCCCTCGATGGACTGCTGGAGGTCGATGATGTAGATGCCGTTGCGCTCGGTGAGGATGAAGCGCTTCATCTTGGGGTTCCAGCGACGGGTCTGGTGCCCGAAGTGGACACCGCTATCAAGGAGCTGGCGCATGGTGACGACGGCCATGACGGTCCTTCCGTGTGTGCCGAGAGGTTGCTCGACGCACGATCATTTCGGGGGACGGCCAAGCAGTGCGCTCGGGCGCGTCCCGGGGTGTTTCTCTGGGTTGTTCCCCTGTGATTCCGCGCGCTTGAGGGCGCGCACCGAACCGGTGACCGGCGAGTGAGCCGGCGCGGATGGGGCCTGGCGCCTGCGACGCACGGCCACCCGTTCACCGTGGCGAACCGTGATGACCGGGACCGCGACCGTGTCGCCCGGAGGGACGTCCCGAGGTGCTCGGGTGCAGGCACGCGAAGTCAGCACCCTGGGTCCATCTCCCGCTGACGCCGGAGCGATCCGCAGAATGCTGCGGAGGCGAGGTTACCACAGGGCTGCCCCCGCTGCCGAGGCCGATTCATTGGAATGCAGAGTCATTCCGGTCACCACAGACTGCTTCCTGGGAGGGTTTCCCACAGGGCCGACGACGTCCTCAGCGGCTGAGGCCGATCGGCGCGCACTCTGAGGGCATGCACCTAGAACATCCCCCGCAAACCCGGCAATCCCGAGCACAACGCACGATTCCCCATCTCCCCCGTCTCCTGCCCCGCCGCCTCACCGCGCTAGCAACGACCCTGGTCGTCTGCGGGTCGTTCGCCGCGCTCCCAGACACGCAACCGACTCAGGATATGAGCACAGTCACCAGCGCTGCCGTAACCGCAGTCTCGGCTCCGGAGTCCCATGACCCGGCGTTTCCCGAGCTGATGGGTACTCCCTCCGGGCCGGCCGGAGCAGCGCCCTCACTGACCTCGTTGACCTCACTCTTCACGAGTGCCAGCCTCATCGCCCGGTTCGCAGAGGAGGCGGGGACGAGCACTCAGGAGGGCGTGGGCCAGTCTCCGGGGCCCTTGCGCCCGCGGGGACGCTACCAGTGGCCGACCGGCGCACCGGCCACCGTGGTGGAGGCTTTCGATCCGCCTGCCGTCGTGTGGGGACGCGGGCACCGGGGAGTCGATCTCGCGGCCGCCGAAGGCGCACAGATCCGCAGCGCCGCAGCCGGGACGGTGGCATTCGCCGGCATGGTGGCCGGGCGCCCAGTGGTCTCCGTCGACCATGGCGATGGGATCCGTACCACCTATGAACCGGTGGAACCGAACGTCAGCGCGGGTGAGGCGGTCGGTGCGGGGCAGGTCATCGGCACCTTGCTGCCCGGGCACCGTTCGGACGGGGTCTGCGCCCTGCACTGGGGCGCGCGCACCGGCCCTAAGACGTACATCAACCCGCTGCGCCTGCTGCAACCGGCCGTCATCCGCCTCAAGCCGGTCCGGGAGAGTCGGTGATCGGCGCTTGATCTCGCCACCACTCCTTCCGATGATGGAACGTCGTGGACAGTGGTGAGCTTTCGGGCACAACCCCTTCAAAGACATCTCGTTGAGAGAGGCGGAGACATGAGGCCCTCCGAGTCCCTCCAGCACTGGTTCGAGACCTCCCTGCGGCCCAGGCTGCAGAGGATGGTCGCAAAGCGACGCCCAGACCTGCCGGCCCCGCAGGTGCTCATCATCGCCCCGGGGGTGAGGTTCTCCTTCGGTGAGATCGACCGGCCTTTCCATACCGCGAGCGCAGGAAAACCCTTCGTGGCGGTCGCGGCGGCACGCCTGGCCCAGCAGGGACTGCTGTCCCTGGATGCGCCGATCGGCGAGCTCGCCCCGGGCATCGATCTGTCCGCGCTACCCGCCGCTCCCGGCGTCATTCTGTCCCGGGAGCTGACCCTGAGCCGTCTGCTCAGCCACCGCTCAGGACTGCCCGACCCGGTGCAGCCACCTCGAGGACGGTCCACCGAGTGCTCGCTGGACCGCCTCATGCGCCAACCCGATCGCCGGTGGGACCTGGCCGAGGTGGTAGCGCAGTGCGCGGGGCTGCCGTCCCTGGGCCGTCCTGGTCAGAGCTTCGCCTACGGGGACACCAACTACGCCCTGGCTCAGTGCGTGCTCCAGGAGGTCACCGGCCTGTCCGCCCACGAGGTGCTGCGCACCCAGGTGTTCCAACCCGCGGGGATGACGCGCACGGGTCAGCCGCACTCCACGGCCACCGATGAGGAGCTGGCAGGTCTGAAGATCGCTCCGGTCTGGGTCAAGGGTGCGGAGATCAGCCATGCCAGGGCGCTGTCCGTCGGGTCCGCTGACGGCGGCGCGGTGACAACCCTGGAGGACATGGTGCGGTTCCAGGAGGCCCTGCATGAGGGAGACCTGCTCGACCGGGATCTGCTGGCGCGCCTGGCCCGGCCCCGCTCCCGCCTGCGCGCGGGCCTCCACTACGGGACGGGCCTGGCCACGATCCGCTTCGGTGAGTTCATACCCTTGGTCCTGCGGGGCCTTCCCGAGCCGGTGGGAGGCCTGGGCCTGTGGGCGGTACACAGCTTCTTCTACCCGCACCAGCGCGTCCATGTCGTCATGAACCTCCACAGCACTGCGCAGATGCAGCGCAGCTTCGCGCTGCACATCGCGATCGCCCGTCGCCTGGCCCGCTTGTCCTGAGCCGCACTCCCCCACTGGCGGGCCCTCGGATCGGGCGCGCATTGGGGTGTCCGTGGGGCCCAGACCTCACACGGCGTCAGCCCGCCACGGTGCCGTCGGATGGACGTGCTCGCCGTCTCAGGCGCGGGGAAAGGCCTGCTCGTAGACGCTGCGCAACCGCTCGGCCGAGACATGGGTGTAGCGCTGGGTGGTAGCCAGAGAGGAGTGGCCGAGCAGCTCCTGGACGCTGCGCAGGTCCGCTCCCCCACTCAGCACGTGGGTGGCTGCGCTGTGGCGCAGTCCGTGCGGGCCGAGATCGGGGACCTGGGCGGCGGCGCACAGGCGGTGGACGACGTCGCGCACCGCGCGGGGATCGATGCGTCGTCCTCGCATCCCCAGGAAGAGCGCCGCTGCGGCGTCGGGAGCGCAGATCTCTGCGCGCCGGCTCAGCCAGCCCTCCAGGGCCCTGGCGGCGGGCAGCCCGTAGGGGACGGTTCGTTCCTTGCGCCCCTTGCCCAGGACGCGCAGCGTTCGCTGAGAGTGGTCGAGGTCGGTGACGTCGAGGCCGACGAGCTCGGAGACGCGCACGCCGGTTGCGTAGAGCGTCTCGATGATGGCCAGGTCGCGTGCGGCCAGGGCGTTCCCGTCCGCGGCGAGTTCTGCAGCAACCTTGAGGAGCTGTGCGGCCTGCTGGGCCGTCAGGACTCCCGGCAGGCGGTTGTCGACGCGGGGCGCACGCAGGCGCGCGGCGACGTCGGAGGTGAGCACGCCCTCCTCGAAGGCCCAGGTGGAGAAGGTCCTCACCGAGGCCGAGCGGCGAGCCAGGGTGGCGCGCGAGTGCCCGCTCGCGGCCTGCGCGGCGAGCCAGTCCCGCAGGTCCGCCAGATCGAGGGTGGCCAGGGCCGCCTCGACGGGCTCGGCATCGCCCCCACCGACGCCAAGGAAGCTCAGGAGGTCGCCGATGTCGACGAGATAGGCTCGCACGGTGTGCTCAGACAGGTCCCGCTGCAGGGCCAGGTACCCGCGGTAGGAGGCGAGGAGATCGGCGCGCGTCCTTGGCATGGCAGACTCCCTTTGATGGCGGTTGTCGCAAGCGAATGAAATGGGGAGATGAGTTATATCAGCGTGGCGACCTGTGAGCGGACCTCGGCAATACGCGTCTCATTGCGTTTGTAGTGGGTCCATTTCCCAATACGCGTAGAGGTCACCAGCCCTTCACGCTCCAAGGCGCGCATAAAGGCCGATACGGTCGACTGGGCAAGCCCAACCTTGTCAGTGATCTGCTTGATGCAGACCCCGTACTCATCAGGGTCCGCGATCCCCTGCTCAATGGGGAACTCCGCCCTAGGGTCGCGGAGCCACTGAAGGATCTGAAGGCGCACCGGGTGAGCGAGAACCTTGAGAGCGTCCACCATCCCGCCCAGGTCAACACGTTCCGAACGACCTTCCAAATGGCTTTGTGCGTTCTCCGGCATCTCCCTCCTTCCGCCGCCGCTCGAGGCTCCGGCGAGCATATCACCCGCTCGGAATCCGACGTTCTGACGCCGAGATACATCACGAACCGAGGACGATCCTGGCCCAGTAGATGCTGACGATGAGGATCACCACGCCGAGGAGCTGAGAGAGCGTCAGGGCCTCTGAGAAGAGGAGATAGGCATAGACGGCTGCGGCCACGGGCTGGAGCAGGGCGAACAGCGACCCGAGCTGCAGCGACATGAAGTGCATGGCGTGCGCCATGAGGGTCTGCCCGAGTATCTGAGATGTAAGCGCCAGGGCAACGAGCAGCAGCCAGCCGGTCACGGAGTGCGGAAGCAGACTCTCTCCACGCAGTATCGCCACCACGAGACACACCGCAGCGCACCAGAGACTGAGTACCGCCATGATGCGCAGCGCGGGGTACCGCCTTCGCAGTCCCTGGACGACAACCAGAAATCCCGTGTAGAAGAATGCCGTGGTCAAGGCCATCACATTTCCGAGCAGGTGGCGCGGGTCCGTATGAACGCCGACCGGAGTCAGGAGCAGTAGTCCCCCAATCGCCAGGATCGCCGGAAGAACGAGCCTGACGTCTGGAACATCCCTGAAGAGCACCCACCCGTAGATCGCCGCGGCGAAGGGAACAAGATTCGCCAGGAGATTGGACTCCGCCAGCGTGGTGTAGAAGAACGACACGTTCCACAGACACAGGTCGATCGCCAGGAGGGCTCCACCCAGAGCAATGGTGATATGGTCACGAAAAGGCATGCGTTCCTGCTGTTGGGTGCCGCGCCGGAGACCGGCACCGATATCGAGCAGGAACAGCATGGGGGCGGAGATCAGGGACCGGAAGCCGCCGGTTGCGATCGGCCCTGCCTCACTGAGCCGAACAAACACTCCCCCGAGCGCCAGACATCCCACCGCGAGCACCGCGCACGCGATCGCTCCTCCTGTCGCCCGACCACCGGCAGCACGGCTCAGATGCTGCACCATCTTGCCCCCTTCCTCTTACCTCTCATTGCTTCTGACACCGACCGCACCGGCCTCAGGAGGCTGGTGCCCGCATCCAGCCCGGCGACGCACCTCGCACCAGCACCATAACCCATACATCGACAATATGCGATAGATCGATCTTTCGGGGTCGCTAACAGGGTGAGCGCCAGCCGTCAATAGGTAGCAAGCCCTTTCTACCGTTCGGACGGTCGTGGCATTCTGACAGTGAGGATGTCGCCGCCCTTCGCGACCGTTCCCAGGCATCCAGGACCGTCTGACATTGACATCTGAAGGAGTAACGACGATGAGTGGAGAGCCTCTGCTCCTCGACTTCGTTGGCGAGCTGTTTCGGATCACGCCTGAAGTCCCCTTCCAGATCGGCCGAGAGGGCGATCTCGTGCTTGATGAGGACAACCTCTTCCTCCATCGGCGCTTCCTCATCATCGAGCACGACGCCGGTCTGTGGTGGGTGGCCAACATCGGCTCCCGGATCGGTGCCACCATCACCGAACGCTCCGGTACCTCCCGCTCGTGGGTGGCTCCCGGTTCCAGGGTCCCCCTGGTCTTTCCGGACATGGCAATCGTCTTCACTGCAGGTTCCACGACCTACGAGATCCTCCTGCAGGTCCCCTTCCCCGGCTACGAGCTCTCCCAGAGCAGGGACGTGCCGCTCGGCGACGGCCAGACCACCGTGGGCATGGTGAATCTGACCCGAAACCAGCACCTGGTGACACTGGCCCTGGCCGAGCCCTGGCTGCGACGCACCGGCACCGGCCCCGTCGACCTGCCTCGCAACGCCGACGCGGCTGCCCGCCTGGGCTGGAAGATCACCCGTTTCAACCGGGCGCTGGACAACGTCTGCGACAAGCTCGACCGCATCGGAGTCAAGGGCATGCGGGGCGGCCCACGCATGCACGCCTCCTACAGGCGCACTGCCCTGGTCGACTACGCGCTGACGGCCCGGCTCGTGACCATCGAGGACCTTCCGCTACTGGACCAGGAGGCCCAACGGTCCCGTCAGGAGCTCTTGGCGTCCTCCAGGACCGCCTTCTGATGACGTGCACCCGGTTGGCACCGACGAGTAGCCACCGGCGCCGGCACCGGTTTCCAAAGACTAACGACGTCGCCGCCAGCCGGCGGAAGTGCGTTCTGCCTTCCCCATGAGCTCCAGGACCCCCAGGGCCGCAGTGGTCTCCTTCGAAGACAGGCCCGAGGAGCGGGTAATGGCCTCGGTGGTCGCCGAGGCTCGGGCCGGCATGGCGTCCAGGACAATGGAGGCGGCCGGGTCCAGTCCGTCCAGCAGCCCGTCTCCCGCCAGCCTGGGATCCTGCTCCTTGACGGCATCGGCATCGACGGTACCAAGCGGTGTCAGGAGCTCGAGGGCGTCATCGGTATCGGTGATGCAGACCGCCCCCTTGCGCAGGAGGCGGTGGCAACCGACCGAGGACATGGAGGTCACCGGCCCGGGAACCGCGCCGACCTGTCTGCCCAGCTCGAGAGCGCGGTGCGCGGTGGACAGGGCTCCCGAGCGCCAGGCCGCCTCCACCACGATCGTCGCCCCGGAGATCGCCGCGATGACACGGTTGCGCGAGACGAACCGGTGACGGCCGGGCTGACAGCCGGGCGGAACCTCCGCCACCAGCGCCCCGGCAGCAATGACCGCCTCCAGCACCTCGGTATTCCCGACCGGGTACAGGCGGTCCACTCCCCCGGCGGAGACCGACACGGTGGGGCCCTTCTGCAGCGCCCCGCGGTGAGCGCAGGCGTCGATACCGAAGGCACCCCCGGAGACGATGAGACCACCCTTGGCCGTCACTCCCGAGGCCAGGGACGCAGCCACCCCCTCACCGTACCGGGTGGAGGCTCGGGCCCCCACCAGAGCCAGACACAGCCCGCTGGCAGGCCCTGTCGGCATCCGGTGCTCACGCACAGGCCGGCCGGCACTCGAGGTTCTCTGAGCGTCGTCGTCCTCAACGATCCTGTCCCCGTCTCCCCGAACGTCCTTGTCCTCCAGCTCCTTGCCACTGACCAGCAGCGACGGGTCACCACGCACCCACAGGCAGAAGGGCGGCTGCTCCAGCTCATCGAGCCCCGGAGGCCACCAGGCGTCTCCTGGAAGGACGAGGCTCCCCCCGAGGCGGTCGAGCACGTCCAGCTCGCGACGGATGTCGAGTCCTTCCAGACGCGGCGCCCACCGCGCGGCCACCTGCGCCCAGTGGGCGCCGGCGCTTCCGTTGCGGGAGGCACCCGGGGGTGGTTCCGGCACCGGCGGGCGCGGAGCGCTGCGCACACGCCCAGAGGAGTCGATGGCCTCCTCCAGCAGCCACCTCAGGGCGGCGCTCGGCCCGAGCCGGTCCACCAGCATCGTCGCGGCGGCACTGGCGGGCTCGGCCAGGCGGGACCAGGTGGCGCGGACCAGCGCCGGGTCATCGATGTCATAGGGCAGGCTGCTGGTGAGTCTGAGAGTCACGGTCGTACTCCTGAGGTCCTCAGGGCCAGAGCGGTTCCGATATGGGTGAGGGTGAGCGCCTCGGCACCCTCGAGGTCGGCGAGGGTCCAGGCCAGTCGGAGGACCCGGTCCACCCCGCGCAGGGAGAGGTCCCCACGCTCCAGGGCGCTCATGAGCCGGCGGCTGAGCGGTGCACTCAGTCCGCCGTCGGGTCCCCTGAGGAAGGAGCCCGGCACCTCGGCATTGAGCCGCCAGGGAGTACCCGCCAGTCGGCGCTCCGCGGCACGCCGGGCCCGCAGCACCCGCTGCGCCACCACGGCGCTGGACTCGCCGCTCGCCGGGCAGGCGAGATCCGTGGCACTGACCGCTGCCACCTCGACCTGGATGTCCACCCGGTCCAGCAGCGGTCCGGACAGCCGCGAGAAGTAGCGCCTCCGTTGCAGGGACGTGCAGGTGCACTCCAGTCCCCGGCCACCGGCCTTGCCGCACGGGCAGGGGTTGGCTGCCAGAACGAGCTGGAAGGCGGCTGGGTAGCTGGCCCGTCCTCCCACACGGTCAATGGTGACCGTCCCGGACTCCAGGGGCTGACGCAGACAGTCCAGGACCCCGGCACTGAACTCGGGGGCCTCGTCGAGGAACAGCACGCCGCGGTGGGCCAGGGAGACGTCCCCGGGGCGCGGTAGGCCAGATCCGCCTCCGACGACGGCGGCCCGGGTGGCGGTGTGGTGCGGAGCGCGCAGCGGCGGCCGGGTGATGAGGCCGTGGGCGGGGTTGAAGGTTCCGGCCACGGAGTGGATGGAGGTGACGGTGACGGCGTCGGACTGCTCCAGGGGCGGCAGGATCGAGGGGAGGCGCTCGGCGAGCATGGTCTTTCCCGTCCCCGGCGGCCCCACCATGATGAGGTGATGGCCCCCGGCCGCCGCGACCTCAAGGGCCTGGCGGGCCTCCGCCTGCCCGACGACGTCGGCCAGGTCCGGCGGCTCGTCATCCCGGGCCAGGACCGCAGGGGCGTCCCTCCCGGCCTCGGAGATCTGCTCCACCGCGGCGGCCACGCCTTCACTCAGGCGCCCTCCGTAGCGCTCCACGAGCTGACCGATGTGGCTGATGGCGCTCACCCGAGCATCAGGAACTAGCTCGGCCTCGGCGGCGGCCTCCTGGCCGACGACGATCTCCCTCACCCCGGCTGCTACCGCCGCCTGGACGGAGGGCAGGATGCCGCGCACCGAGTGCACCGAGCCATCCAGACCGAGCTCGCCGATATACACGGTGCGCCCCAGGGCCCCGGCAGCTGACCGACCGAGCCGGCCACGAGCTCCCAGCACGGCCAGCGCCAGCGCCAGGTCCAGCCCGGTTCCGGTCTTGCGCAGGTCCGCCGGGGAGAGGTTGACGGTCAGGCGCTGCTCGCCCCAGGTGACGCCGCACGTGCTCAAGGCGGCTCGGACACGTTCACGGGACTCGCGCACAGCCGCGTCGGGCAGACCGACGAGGGTGAATCCGGGCAGGCCCTGGGTGGCGTGGGCCTCGACGTCGACGATGTGTCCGGTCAACCCGGTCAGGGTGACCGCGAGCGTGCGTGCTAGCCCCATGACGCGCCCACCGCCCGATGGTGGCGCAGCAGCGCAGGACGCGCGTCGCGCAGGAGGATGGAGATGACGTCGAGGCGCAGGCCGGCGCGAGGAACCTCGTGGGTGGTGACCCAGGCGGCCGTCAGGGCTCGAAGCCGGGCGAGCTTGCGGGGGTCGACCGCAGCGGCCGGCGGTCCTTGACGCAGGGAGCTGCGGGTCTTGACCTCCACGACGACCAGCGTCGGTCGCACCGACGTCCGCGTCATCTGCTCCGAGCCGATGGATTCATCTCCTGGCTCCCGGCCACCGGGGGCTGGTTCGAGGGCGATGATGTCGAGCTCTCCGCGCAGCCCGTGCTCCGGGCGCCAGTTGCGCTCCAGGACCTTCCAGCCGATGTCCTCCAGGTAGGTGGCGGCCAGCTCCTCTCCGTAGCGTCCGGTGCGCAGGCGGGACGACGGACCGGCCGCGGCTCCTGGGGCTCTTGGGGCTCCTGCGGATCCTCGATTCCCGGTGGGCTCGGCGGGCACGGCGGGGAGGGCGGCGCTGGAGCGCGCGGCGATCACCGTTCTGCCTGCTGCGACTGCTGTGACCGGTTCGGTCATGCGAATCACCTCCGCCACTAGCCTGAGGCCGGATCCGCCGGTCCGCGCAGCGACCCCATCAGGTCTGTGGAGGGCGCTGGCAGAAGCCGTCCTGTGGCCCCCTGGGCACCCTGCTGCTCAGCGGACAGGGCTCAACGAGAGCCGGGGTGTGGTGCTAGGAGGAGGGGATGTCCATCTCGAGCTTGGTGAGCTCCTCGACGTTGACGTCCTTGAAGGTGACGACGTGGACGGACTTCACGAACCGGGAGGCGCGGTAGATGTCCCAGACCCACGCGTCCTCGAGGGTGAGCTCGAAGAAGACCTCCCCACCGCTGGTACGTACCTGGACGTCGACGGCATTGGCCAGGTAGAAGCGTCGTTCGGTCTCCACGACATAGGAGAACAGAGAGGCCACGTCGCGGTACTCACGGTACAGCGAGAGCTCCAGCTCGTTCTCATAGGACTCGAGGTCTTCTGCGCTCACCGGGCCATCATGCCTGCCGACGGCGCCTGGACCCGGCAGGCCGCGGGGGCGAGTCGGCCTGCCCCGGCCATGTCGGCCCGAGGCGTCAGCCGTGATGCTGGTCCAGTCCTGGCAGGTGCCAGCTGCGCCTGTGCTGGTCGCTGGCCCCCAGGTCGGCCAGGCCCTTGATGTGGGCCGGTGAGGCGTAGCCCTTGTTAGAGGCCCATCCGTAACCGGGATCGGCGAGGTCGATCATGAGCGAGTCTCGCTCGACCTTGGCCAGGACACTGGCTGCGGCGACGACGGCGTAGCGGGCGTCGGCCTTGACCTCCATACGCACCGGCGGCGTAGGAGAATCCGCGGCGGGACCGGGTGCCGTCGATGCCGGCCGTGCTTCCAGGGCGGTGAGCAGGTCCGG
The DNA here is from genome assembly GCF_001956585.1 of Actinomyces naeslundii. Lineage (GTDB taxonomy): Bacteria > Actinomycetota > Actinomycetes > Actinomycetales > Actinomycetaceae > Actinomyces > Actinomyces naeslundii. Next base: position 94,032 of record NZ_MSRR01000031.1, read on the forward strand.
CTGGGGGACAGTGAGCCAGTCGGCGACGCCGTCGAGGATGATGACGCCAGGGGCGTGACCGCGCTCGGCAACGCGCTGCAGGGCTCGCAGACCCGCCAACCGCAGGGCGCCGACGATGCCGTGCTCATCGATTTCGGCGGGCGAGGCGTGGGCAACGGCGGAGTCCACCAGCCAGTCGCGCACGGGGTCGACCAGGCCTGTGCGCGCACGGGCCGTCAGCTGCTTGGAGTCGGCCAGTCCTTCGGGGAAGTCGTCGTCGGTGCAGCGTCCTACGATCGCCAGTCCTACGCTGACCGGCCCGGCGAGCGCTCCACGACCGACCTCGTCCAGTCCGCCGACGTACTCATGGGCCTGGAGCAGATCCTTCTCCAGGCACCGGTCGGGACGGGGCCGGGACCGGGGGCTCACCACGTCCGTTCCAGATCTGTCCCCGATTCCGAGTCGATCCGGCCCGGTCCGGTGTGCTCGGAGCCGTTCGTCGCCTCACCGGTGTCGCCCTGCGAGTCGTCCGGGACCGTGCCGTCCTCGACCTCGGGGTCGGAGGGCGTCGTCTCCTCAGACGCCGTCCGACCGTCGTCTGACGCGGGGCTGGTCCGGGAGGAGGATGAGGAGGGCGCAGAGGTGTCCTGAGCCGGTACCTGTGAGAAGGCCTGCTCCCCGCCCTGCAGCCACCCCCACCGGCTCGGGTTCGTCCACTGGTAGACCACCTTGGCCACCCCGACGACATTCTTCAGGGGCACGAAACCACCGTGGGCATCATCGCGGTGGTAGCGCGAGTCGGCCGAGTTGCCGCGGTTGTCCCCCATGACCCATACGTATCCCTGGGGAACCGTGACGTCGAAGGACGTCAGGGACGGGGACTGGCCGTCCTTGACGTAGGGCTCCTTGATCATGACGCCGTTGACGCTCAGCGTTCCCTTCCCGTCGGCGACCACGTGGTCGCCTCCCACACCGATCACCCGTTTAACGAGGTGGTGACCGGTGTGCTCGGGCAGGAGGCTCACGGAGACCATGACCTTCTGGATGGCGCCACGCAGTCCCGTCGGCTCCTCGACATGGAGCCAGTCGTCGGGGTCGGTGAAGACGACGACGTCGCCCCGGTCGATGCGGTCGGAGTCGAACATCGTGACCGCAACCTTGTCCCCGTCACGCAGGGTGCGTTCCATGGACCCCGAGGGGATCTCGTAGGTCTGGACGACGAAGGCCTTGAACAGGGCGGGGACCAGGAGGATGACTGCTAGGACGAGCAGCGCCCGCGTCAGCCGCTGCCCCAGGGAGCTGGTCTCAGGCGGAGGGATGGCGGGGGCCACGTGCCGACGAGGCTGGATCGAGGGAGGCAGATCCACGGGCTCGTCGTCGGGTTCGGGGTCGGCATCGGGATCGATGAACGGGTCGTAGTCCCACTCCTCGCTGTCATCGAACAGTTCCGGCTTCGAGGGCGCGTCCTCCGGTTCCGCAGACTCACCGCCCTCCTGGGGAGAGTCTGCGGACGGGGCGCTGCAGGAAGGGGTGATGGCGGACCTGGAGGCCCGGCCGATCTGCGAGGGATCGGCCTGTTTCAGGTCCAGTCCGACGTCGTCGGCCTCATCCTGCGCCGGTCTCACCGTGCTCCTTCCCTGTCAGTCGATGTACGCGATGTACGTTATTCGCCGCCATACGGCGGTCAGAGATGACGAGCGCCCGGAGCCCGTAGGCTCCGGGCGCCGTCTTGAGAGCGCGGGCGCTCAGTCCTCGCGACGCTCCTTGATCTTGGCGGCCTTACCGCGCAGGTCGCGCAGGTAGTACAGCTTGGCGCGACGCACCTGACCGCGGGTGACGACCTCGATCTTCTCGATGGAGGGCGTGTGGACGGGGAAGGTGCGCTCGACGCCGACGCCGAAGGAGACCTTACGGATGGTGAAGGTCTCCGAGACGCCGCCGCCCTGGCGCGCGATGACTACGCCCTGGAAGACCTGGACGCGGGTACGGGATCCCTCAACGACCTTGACGTGGACCTTGAGGGTGTCCCCGGGACGGAAGGAGGGGATGTCGTCGCGCAGTGATGCGGCGTTGATCTCGTCGATCAGGTTCATGTTTCTCTCCACACCCGTGCCACTGGTCAGGAGTGCTGGTTCGGCGGCGCCGCGCCGTTCGGGGCAGCGCCGGAGGTGGACGCCCCTGAGCTCCTTCGAAGCGACTTCCTCCCCAGTGGCAGAGGAGCCGCAGGACCCAGGTGCCCGCTCAGTTTGCCACAGGCTCGCGTACCGGACGAGCGTGCTACCCCAGTCGTGCCTGAGTTCACGCGTTCCTCACGTTCCGGAGCATGTCTATCGGTCATCCGCCGGAGCCCGCCAGCGTACTTGCCGGTGCCGGCTCGGCCGGATCGGTGGGGAGCGCCGTCGGAGTGGATATCGGTTGGGGAACCTGAGAGAAGACCTGGCGGCCAGAACTCAGGCCGGACCAGTGGGAGTAGGGCCACACGACGTGCTTGGCGACGCCGACCACGTTACCCATGGGCACGAAGCCGTGGTGGGCGTCGTTCTGGTGGTAGCGGGAGTCCGAGGAGTTGGATCGGTTGTCACCCATGACCCAGATGTAGCCCTCCGGCACGGTGACGTCGAAGGCGAGGTCTGAGGCCGATCGCCCGGGCTTGAGGTAGTCCTCGTGGAGCTCGACGCCGTTGACGCTCAGGGACCCGTTCCCGTCGGCGACGATGTGGTCTCCGGGCATGCCGATAACGCGTTTGATGAGGTGGTGACCGGCGTTCTGGGGGAAGATGCGGATCGCGACGAGGAAGTCCTGGGCCACGCCCTGCAGACCCGTGGGCTCCTGCGTCATCAGCCAGTGATCAGGATCGGTGAAGACGACGACGTCGCCTCGCTCCACGGTGTTGGAGTCGTACATGGTCACAGTGACGCGGTCGCCCTCGTTGAGGGTGTCCTCCATGGATCCCGACGGGATGGTGAAGCTCTGGATGACGAAGGTGCGGATGAGGGCGATGATCACCACGGCGACCACCAGGTAGGACAAGGTGATGCCCCACTGCTTGAGGCGGTAGGCGATCCGCCTACCCACAGAGGCGGACTCTGCCGCTCCACCGTTGTCCCCTCGAGCGGCTCTGTCGCCCCGGCCGTTTCCCTTGCTTTCACCGTCACTCGGGCGCTGGGAGCCGGCCTGGGTGACAGGGTCACCGGCACTGTCGGCCGTGTCCTGAAGATTCTGATCGTTGTGACTGCTCATAGGCCTTCTCCTGTCCGCCGGGTCATGACGACGTCGTGAGCATCCTGGCCTCCGACGTTGTAGGTGCGAGTCCCGACCTGGCGGAAGCCGGCCCGCTTGTAGGCCTTCTGGGCGCGCTTGTTGGTGATGTGGGTGCCGAGCCAGAGCAGGCTCGCCCCGCGGGCGGCGGCCTGCCGTGTCACGGCGCTGATGAGCGCCGGGGTGAGTCCCGAGCCTCGCATGGCGGAGTCGACGTAGACCTTGGACAGCTCACCGACGACCTGTCCCGGACGAGCCCGGACACAGGCAGGACGAGGATCGATCCCGGGGGGAGGTTCACCTGCTGCGTCGTGCTCCTCCCGCAGTACGGCGGCGTAGCCCACCAGGTTGGGACCTCCTGACGTCTCGGTGGTCTCCGTCTCACCGGATGTTCGTATGCCGGGCAACGGCGCAAGCAGCTCGGCGACGACGAGGTCGACGCGCTCGTCGCCGGCCCAGGTGGAGAACAGCTCGGGAACCAGGTTCGTGGCGATGTGCCGGGTGATGGACTCGGGGGCGATGACATGCTCGCAGGCATCGGGGAAGGTGCGGGCGGCCAGGTCTGCCAGCGCCTCGGCGTCGCGCGCGGTGGCGGGCCGGATGCGCACCGGCACCGGATGAGCCGCCCCGACCGGCGTCGCCCATCCCAGGGCCGCCAAGGTGGCACGGTCCTCGTGGTCCAGGAGCGCGGCGTCCAGGCGCGTGATCATGTCGGGGCGACGACTGACGGTTCTGGCAATGGCCTGGTCCCGCCGACTGCGGGCGATGCGGGCGTGGTCGCCGGACAGCAGGACGGGGTCCACGTCCAGGTCGCGCCACCGGGTGGGGCGGGTGTGGACGGGGTACTCCAACAGGCCCGCGGCTCCGTGGGACTCCTCGACCAGTGACTGGGGGTTGCCCAGGACACCGGGCAGGAGGCGGGCGATCGCCTCGATCATGACGACGGCGGCGACCTCTCCCCCGTTGAGGACGTAGTCGCCGATGCTCAGCTCACGCACCTCGACACCGCGAGAGGCGTAGTGCTCGGGAACGCGCGCGTCGATGCCCTCGTAGCGGCCGCAGGCGAAGACCAGGGAGTCGGCACCGGCCAGGTCCTCGGCGGTGCGCTGGCTGAAGACCTCACCCGAGGGGGTGGGGATGATGAGGACCTGACGACCGGCGGTGGCGGCATCCCCGGCGAACACGTCATCGAGGGCCTCGCCCCACACGTCGGGCTTCATCACCATGCCAGCGCCGCCGCCCAGGGGAGTGTCGTCGACGGTGCGGTGACGATCATGGGCGTGGTCGCGCAGGTCGTGGACGCGTAGGTCGAGGTCGCCTCGGTCGGCAGCCCTCCCGATGAGGGAGAGGTCCAGAACCTTGAGGTAGTCGGGGAAGATGGTGACGACGTCGATCCTCACCGGGCCTCCTCCACCTCACCGAGTCCGGGGAACAGCCCACCGGGCGGGTCCAGGGTCACGGTGCCGGTCTCCGGGTCGATGGCCGGCACGAGCGCGGCGACGAAGGGAACGGCCACGTCATCGCCCTCGGGGGTGGTGACCACGAGTCGGTCCTGGGCAACGCCTGGCTCCAGGTCCGTGACCTCTCCCAGCAACTCGCCGGAGACGCTGAGCGCTCGCAGCCCGACGAGCTCGTGGCGGTACCAGGACTCATCATCCTCCTCCGAGCTCATGGCGTCGTCGGAGGCGTCGTCGGTCTCGACCAGGAGCCGGACTCCCCGCAGGGCCTCGGCGGCTGTACGGTCGCGCGCCTGCTCGAAGGCGGCGAACCAGCGCGAACCGTCGAAGCGTAGACGACTGACCGTGAGGGGCCCGGCCTGGACCGGTTCGGTGGGGACAGTGGTTCCGGGCGCGAGGCGCCCCTCGGGGTCATCGGTACGGATCTCGAGACGCACCTCGCCCTTGAGGGCATGGGCGGGACCGATGACGGCGAGGGTGAGCAGCACCTGTCCTCCTGGGATCGGGACGTGGAACGGTTGGCAAGGGATCTGGATGTCTGACGCCAACCTACCGCGCCCCGGCTGACGTTCCCATCGGCCACAGGGATGAGGTGGAGCACCGATGGCGTGAGGTTGAACGCCCCCGCCCAGGTCTGTCTCCTACCTGCTCGGCCGACCGGACAGATCAGCCGGGGCTTAAGGACGCAGATCAGCCGCCGAAAGGCGACGGTGCCCGGCCCCCTCATGGGAACCGGGCACTCGTGTCGATCGGTCAGACCTGCCGAGACCGACACGGTCAGCTGTGCCGACCTGAAGACCCTGCGTTCAGCGACGGTCGGTGTCGACGACGTCGACGCGCACTGACGAGTCCGCCAGCGCTCCCACCACTGTGCGCAGCGCTCGAGCAGTACGGCCCGAGCGGCCGATGACTCGGCCGAGGTCCTCGGGGTTGACCCGCACCTCCAGCAGGTCGCCGCGGCGCAGCGACCGAGAGGTGACGGTGACGTCGTCGGGATTGTCGACAATGCCCCGTACGAGGTGCTCGAGGGCGTCGGCCAGCATCTCAGGCCTCCTCAGCGGCGGCCTCGGCGGTCTCCTCAGCCTCGGCCTCAGTGGCCTCAGCAGCCTCGGCCGCCGCAGCGGCCTCCTGCTCGGCCTTGGCCTTGGCGGCGGCTGCCTTGCGCTTCTCGGCGTCGTCGGCAGCGGCCTTGACCGCAGCCTCCTTGGCGACCGTCGCGGCGTCGGCGTCCTTGACCTTGAGGGTGCTCTCGACACCCTTGAGGCCCTTGAACTGGTGATAGTCGCCGGTGATCTTGATCAACTTGTAGACGGCGTCGGAGGGCTGGGCGCCCACACCGAGCCAGTACTGGACACGCTCGGAGTCGATGCGGATGAGCGAGGGCTCCTGCATCGGGTCGTAGACACCGATCTCCTCGATGACACGACCATCGCGCTTCTTGCGGGAGTCGAGGACGACGACCCGGTAGAAGGGGGCAAACTTCTTACCCATGCGCTTGAGGCGAATCTTGACTGCCACTTGGTTGAACTCCTGGTTCTGGATGGTTTGGCGCGCGCTGGTCCCCGGTGGGGTCAAGCAACGGTTTCCGGCGTGAGCCGAGACGCGACCGGGGCCGGGAGAGGGACCGACGTCCAATCGAGTACAGCCGGACATTCTGCCAGAGCGTCCGACGGCGTCGCCAGTCCGAGCCGGGGCACCGCCCCACCACTCGGTGCGAGATCGCCCACAGGCAACAGACAACCAGCGGGTTCGATGGGGAACTCAACCGCTTCGCACGCCACACGCCATGGATGACAATACGGTCATGAAACCGCCTTCTCGGAGCATCCGCCCTCCCGGCGCCCCAACATCGATCCGGCCGCCACGCTCCAGAGAAAGTTTTCCAACGCGCCATTCCTTCCAGTCATTGCGACAGCCTGCACCCCCTTCTCTTGGGATCTTCATCCTGGTCGTCGCGCTTGTGATAGGCATAGGCACCGTCGCCCACCTCCAAGACCTTGCAGACCCGAGTGCACCCCCAACGACCATCCCAGCGAGAACGCTGCGACGCGCCCCTCTCCCACAGACTCGTCTCAAGCAAGCAGCGCTCCCTCGGCGGCCACAGCCACACCACAAGTAACGAACGACTCCTGGCCGGAGCAGTGGCGCATTGAGACCGGCATGAAGGCACCGTGGGACTCGAATGAGAGGTGGAGCTTTTATCGAACGGGAGCCACATCGTTATCTACGAGAACGATATCGACAGGACCACCTCGGCGCGCATTTACAAGCTTATTAACGGCCAACCGATACTGACCATAGAAGTACCACCCTCAACACGCACTCCAGCGGGAATCAACAGCACCTCGCTCATTTACTCTCGCCAATTCATTGACCTTGAGACAGGCGCAGCGACAGACACAGGCTGGGACAAGACGGCCACTCCAGTTTATATCACCAGCGAGCTCATCGTGGCTTGCTCACCGGAACCAATCACGTGCTCCGCATGGGATATGAACGACGGGACCCCGACCCAACGCTGGTCCCAGGCGTACGCAGGAAGGTTGGTCCACTCGTGGGAGATTCAACATGTCGGCGACACAAGCAGTGGATACATTAAAATGCCTATCGACAACACCACTCATTTCGTATCACTGACCGACGGAACACCCCACAACTCACAGTCATCATCAGATCACCCTGAGTTTATTGCTGCAGCCGATGGGTGGATCCGTATTAGATCATGGAAGGACAACGCAACCCTCACCCCCGATGGCACCCCAACAGGATCGTTTTCCACCCCGACCGCTCGCTCCTCGGCAAAAGCAGCACTGTTAGAGGGAGGCTCCGGCACCCCTAAGATTAGCGAGCTCCGCCGCGCTTATGAGTCGGAAGACATCTCCTGGGCGAACACATCTCTGGTGTGCACGCAAGACGGCGGATGCCGATTCAACGGCAAGCCAGTATCTCTTCCTGGCGATTCACACTGTAATTTCTCGAGACTTACCGATGGGTACGTGCAGAACAACTGGACCGTTAGTCCTGACGGCCGTTTTGTCATCATGAAAACACGATCCCGTACCAAACAGAGCACGGCCTGCATCGTCGACATCGCCCAAGGAAGGGTGACCGAACGCAGGATCGCGATCGCACCGCGAGGAGACCTTATCATTGCCGCCGAGGGAACCACTCTGGTGGGATATTCTCCCGATCACCAATAACAGCCGCATCAAGTCGAGCCGTTGCCGTATGACACCTGTCATGCGGCTGCGGTGACAGCGCTCAGTACCGGGAGCCGCGGGCCGGCGGGAGCCTGGGGCCATGACCCGAACCACCACAGCCCCCGTCACTCACTCCCCGGGATCCTGCCCTCAGGTCGGGCGCACAGCTCCAGCCCCCGCGATTGACTCCCGTGGCCTGCGCAAGCTCTTCGGCAGCCTCGTCGCCGTCGACAACCTCGACCTGACCATCCGGCCCGGAGAGGTGGTCGCCTTCCTGGGCCCCAATGGCGCTGGCAAGTCCACCACCCTCGACATGATCCTGGGACTGACCCGGCCCGACGCAGGGACGATCGAGCTTCTGGGGACCTCTCCCAACCAGGCGGTCCAGGCAGGTCGCGTTGGTGTCATCTTCCAGGACGGCGGTCTCCTGGACGACTTCACCGTCGGGGAGACCCTGCGGGTCGTGGCCTCGATGCAGCCCCGGCACTGCGACGGCGTCTCGCGCGCTTCCAGGCTCGACGACGTCGTCAACCAGGCGCATCTTGGCCAGGTCCTCACCCGCAGAGTGAGCCGCTGCTCGGGAGGCGAGCGCCAGCGCCTGCGCCTGGCCCTTGCTCTGCTGCCAGACCCCGACCTTCTCGTCATGGACGAGCCCACCGCCGGAATGGATGTCAGCGCCCGGATCGCCTTCTGGGAGACGATGCGCACCCAGACCCGCCACGGCCGCACCGTCCTGTTCGCCACCCACTACCTGGAGGAGGCGGCCTCCTTCGCCGACCGCATCGTCATCATCGCCCGTGGCCGCCTGGTCGCCGACGGCAGCGTCGATGAGATCCGAGCCCTGGGCGATGGCGCCCTGGTCACCGCCACCTGGCCCGGGATCTCCGAGGAATCTTTGGGTCAGCACCTGGCCGACTGTCCCGCGGCCAGCAGCATCCTGCACGCGGTCGTCCACGGTGAGCACGTGGAGCTGCGCACGACGGACTCCGACGCCGTCGCCCGCTGGCTGCTGAGTACCACCCCCGCCGAGCACCTGGGCATCGGCGCCGCGAGCCTCAACGAGGTCTTCACCGCTCTGACCTCCGACGGCTCTGACGGCGCAGCCCCGTCGGCGCCTTAGCCCACACCCATCACCCTGACCACCATCACCACATGCATTGAGGCCGCATCATGACCGCGACGTCCCAGACATCCTCTGACTCCCCAGTATCCGACTCCCCTGTCGATCCCGACGCGGGCGGGCTCACAGATCGATCACTTCGTCCGGGAGGGCTCAGGCCCGCACGCCCTCTCCTGACCTACCTCTGGCTCGACCTCTTCCGGAGCCTGCGCGAGCCGGCCAACCTCTTCTTCGTTGTCGCCTTCCCTCTGGCGATGTACCTCGTCTTCGGTCGGTTGAACGCGTCCGCTGGGGACTACGGTCCGCACGCCCACGGCAACGTCTCGGCCTCGGTAATGCTCGCCATGGCCTCCTTCAGTGCCTGCCTGGGTGCCACCAGCGCCTCGGCGACGGCCGCTGTCGAGCAGTCTGCGGGCTGGGGCCGGCAGATGGCCGTCACCGGTGGCGGTCTGCGTGGCTACCTGGTGGTCAAGACCGGAACCGCAGTGGGAACAGCGGCTCTTCCGGTCATCGTGGTCCTCACCGCCGGGGCACTGACGGACTCGCAGACGGAGGGCTGGGTCTGGGCCGCCAGTCCCCTCATCTGCCTGATCGGGGTCCTGCCCTTCGTCCTGTGGGGGCTGGCCGCCGGGATGTGGCTGCCGTCCTCGGCATCGATCGGTATCGCGACCTCCTTGGTCTCCTTGTTCGCCTTCATCGGCAACACCTTCATGCCGCTGAACCACACGCTGCTGACGATCAGCCGCTTCACCCCGATGTACGGGTCGACGGCGCTGGCCCGGTGGCCGCTGGGCGAGGGATGGATCTACGTACCGGATCGACCGGCGGGTATCCAGGACCCGCTGTGGATGCCGTTGGCTAACCTGGTGACGTGGACACTCATCTTCGGGCTACTCGTGATCGGGGCCCGACGCCGGGCGACCAGGCGCCAATGAGCTCGGTGACGACAACGATGACGACATCACAACCCTCTCACAATGATGCTGCCGTGGAGACCTCGGCATCACAGAAGGAAGGACCCCGTTCCCGCTCCTGGCACCGCTATCGCCGTCATATCGTCTGGGACGCCACGGTGTGGGTGTTCCTCCTGGTCATCCCCCTCGTCCATCTTCTCCTCGGCTCCTTCGCCCCGTGGCAGCGCCTGCTGGGAATCGCCGGAGTCATGGGGTTCATCGTCGCCTACGTCTGGGCCTTCTCCACACAGGACACCCGCGCGGTACGGGCGGGGGATCCTCTGCCTGATCTCCCGATTCGCGTCCTTCTGGGCAAGCTGGCGGCCCTGATTCTCTTCAGCGCGCTGGCACTGCCGGCTCTGGGCTGGTGGACCGCCTACTTCTTCCCCTTCTTCTGCTCATTGGTCCTGTTCTCCACAACGCTGCGTCGGGGAATCCCAACCGTCATCACCGCGGTCGCTCTCTTGACGGCTGTCTCTCTGGCGTGGAACACGCATCCGGAGTCGCGCTGGATGGTGCTGGGCGCTGCATTATCGGGACTGACCATCATCATCGCCCGCATCGCGGTGGAGCTCCAGGAGCGCAGAACATCCGCCGAGCGCGAGCTCGCCCTCATCTCGCAGCGAGAGGCAGTGGGGCGCGATGTCCACGACATCCTGGGGCACTCCCTGACGGTCCTCACTCTCAAGGCCGAGGTCGCCCGCCGGCTCATCGAGCGTGACCCGGCCGCCGCCTCCCGGGAGCTCGACGAGGTCATCACCCTGGCCCGCGGGGCCCTTGCCGACGTGCGCTCCACGGTGACGCGCCTGCGGTCCCCGGACCTGGCCAACCAGGTGGAGGCCACGCGTACCGCCCTGAGCGCCGCCCAGATCGATGTGGAGATGATCGGTAGCGCCCAGGACATTCCTGAGCGTCAGCGGGCACTTCTGGCCTGGGCCCTGCGCGAGGCCACCACGAACGTCGTCCGGCACGCGCGCGCCACCAACGTCACCGTGCACCTGGCACCAGGGATGCTGCGGGTGAGCGACGACGGCGTCGGCCTGGCCGGTGACAAACCCGGCAACGGGCTGGAGGGCCTGCGCTCCCGCATTGAGCAGGAGGGCGGTTCCCTCACCATGACCAGTCCGATCACCCGTCGCACTGACTCATCCAGCGCCGTCGAGAGAGACTCCGCTGACGTGCCGTCCGGCGGAACCAGACTGGAGGTGAGGCTGCCGTGAGCCCGATCCGCGTGCTCATCGCCGATGACCAGGCCCTCGTGCGTGGAGCGCTGGCGACGCTTCTGGGACTGGAGAGCGATCTGGAGGTGGTGGCCCAGGTGGGGCGGGGCGACGAGGTCCTGGACGCGGTACGCCAGCACGCCGTGGATGTGGCCCTGATGGATATCGACATGCCGGGGCGCGACGGACTGGCAGCCACCGCGGAGGTCGTCGCCTCTGGAGCATCGTGCAGGTGCCTCATCGTGACGACCTTCGGTCGCCCGGGCTACCTCTCACGGGGCATGGAGGCAGGGGCGGCGGGTTTCATCGTCAAGGACACCCCGCCCGAGGCGCTGGCTGAGGCGATCCGTAAGGTTCATGCGGGTCTGCGGGTCATCGACCCCGAGCTCGCCCAGGAGTCGGTACTGCTCGGGCCGAACCCGCTGACCGAGCGGGAGAAGGAGGTTCTGCAGGCTGCAGCCACGGGCGCGGATGCCCGAGAGATCGCGACGCGACTGCGCCTGGGCGAGGGCACGGTGCGCAACTACCTGTCCTCGGCGATCGCCAAGACCCACGCCCGCAACCGCACCGAGGCGGCCCGCACCGCCGAGACCAACGGCTGGCTTTAGCCCAGTCACGTCCAAGCCGTCGACGTCACGACGAGAGGTAAGGGATGGAGAGCTCATCACAGCGGCATGAACTGATCCGACGAGAACCGATCTTCCACCACCCGGAGCTGATCTGGGACGCCGGCTCCTTCGATGAGCAGATCGCGGAGGACTTCGACGAGGTCGGCGCCTCGGGACGACGTTACAGCCGCAGCGAGGTCAAGGAGATCGTCCTGGGACGCTTGGAGGGAACGCATGCGGACTCCCTCGCCGATGGATACAGAATCGAGGAGGCTGAGTCCCGCATCCTTGCCGACGACGTCGTCCAGGTCCTCTACACCTTACGTACGCCGAGTCGCGTCACCCGCAGATCCACGCTCTACCGTCGCCGGGACTCGATCTGGCAGGCGGTATTCCACCAGGGCACCGTCATCGAGGGTGCGACTGCCCTGTCTCCTGATGACTGACCACCTCCGGCCGACCCGATGACGTCCGAGCCCGCAGCTCGGCTCCCAGGCGCCGCGGGCCGTTGAGCCTACAGCCCGAGGTGGCGGCGCAGGTCCTCGGGCAGGGCGCCCATGGCATCGGCGACGTCGTCGCCCGAGGGCTGCGCACCGGCCTGAGCCTGCTGCTGGGCCTGGGGCATGATCCCGTAGCCGGAGGCGCCGGCCTGGCCGCCGCCGAGTCCGAAGGAGGAGCCGGCTGCTGGTGCGCCGCCCTGACCGGCCTCGATCTTGGCCTGCTTAGCGGCTGCAGCCTCCTTGGCCTGGCGGGCGGCCTTGGCGGGGTTGCCGCTGCGGCCCTTCTTACCGCCCTTGCCGCGTTTGGCCTTGGGGGCCTGACGGGCCTTGGAGTGCTTGCCCATGCCAGGCAGCGACCCCATGCCGGGCATGGGACCGCCCTCACCGAGTCCGCCCATGCCTCCGCCGGAGGCCATGGCCTCCATCATCTTCTTGGCCTGCTCGAAGCGGTCCACGAGCTCATTGACGGCCTGGACGGTGGTGCCCGATCCCTTGGCGATGCGGCTGCGGCGCGAGCCGTTGAGGATGGACAGGTCCTTGCGCTCGGCCGGAGTCATGGAGCACACGATCGCCTCGATGCGGTCGACCTCGCGCTCGTCGAAGTTCTCCAGGGCCTCACGCATCTGCCCCATGCCGGGCATCATGCCCAGGAGCTTCTTCATGGAGCCCATCTTGCGGATCTGGCGCAGCTGGCCCAGGAAGTCGTCGAGGGTGAAGGTGCCCTTGGCGAGCTTGGCGGCGGCGTCCTCGGCCTCCTGGCGGTCCAGGGTCCGCTCGGCCTGCTCAATGAGGGTGAGCAGGTCACCCATGTCCAGGATGCGCGAGGCCATGCGGTCGGCGTGGAAGCGCTCGAAGTCGGTCAGGCCCTCGCCAGTGGAGGAGAACAGGACCGGGGCACCGGTGACGCCGCGCACGGACAGGGCCGCACCGCCGCGGGCGTCGCCGTCGAGCTTGGAGAGGACCACGCCGGTGAAGCCGACGCCGTCGCGGAATGCGACCGAGGTGTTGACGGCGTCCTGACCGACCATGGCGTCCAGGACGAAGAGGATCTCGTGGGGGACGACGGCGTCACGGATGCGGATCGCCTGGTCCATCATCTCAGCGTCCACGCCCAGGCGGCCGGCGGTGTCCACGACGACGACGTCGTAACCGTTAGTGCGTGCCTGCTCGACGCCGGAACGGGCCACGGCCACCGGGTCACCCACGCCGTTACCGGGCTCGGGCGCCCACACGTGCACCCCGGCGCGCTCGGCGACGACGCTCAGCTGCGTGACGGCGTTGGGGCGCTGGAGGTCGGAGGCCACCAGCAGGACGCGCTTGCCCTGGTCGCGCAGCCAGCGGCCGAGCTTCCCGGCCAGGGTGGTCTTACCGGCGCCCTGGAGACCGGCGAGCATGATGATCGTGGGGCCGCGGTCGGCCCAGTTGATCTCCCGGGTCTCGCCGCCCAGGACCTCGATGAGTTCCTCGTTGACGATCTTGACGACCTGCTGGCCCGGGTTGAGGGCCTGGGAGCGGGCGGCGTCGACCGCCTTCTCCCGCACCGCGGAGGTGAAGGCGCGCACCACGGGCAGGGCGACGTCGGCCTCCAGGAGGGCGCGGCGGATCTCGGTGACCGTGGCGTTGACGTCGGCCTCGGTGAGACGACCTTTGCCGCGCAGCTGGTTGAAGGAGGCGGTGATGCGATCGGAGAGGTTGCCGAACACGCGATGGTCCTTCCTGGCGCCGTCGGGCGCGTTGGTCGGGAGACTGTGGGCGGATGAGGGTGGAACGTCCATGTCCGTGGTCCATGGCGATCACCTCGACTGTGCCCCAGGATAGCGGCAAGCGGGGCCCGCCCTCTCCCCCGCGCCCGGACCGGGACTGAGCCCACACTCACCAGCCGGCAGCCTCCGCCACGTCACACCTCTGGGCCCCGGCTCCCCCTGACGCCCTCTCCCACTCCGAACGCGGGTTTTCTCCCGACATCCTGCGGTATTTCACCATCTGGCTACCCCTGAGATATGTCATGAGCAAGTAGTGACCGATGAGCCATGGACCGCAGCCGACGTGGGACGAGTCTTGAGCCATGAGCACAACAACGACCCGGTCCGCCCAGGAGCCCTCACTCCGGGAGGTTCCCATGACGACTCCCGCGGCAGAGCCCGCAGACGCCGTCAGGCTGACCGCCCTGCACAAGTCCTTCGGAGACGTCATCGCCGTCGACGGAATCGACCTGACCATCCGCCCAGGCGAGGTCGTCGCCCTCCTGGGGCCCAACGGCGCCGGCAAGACGACGACGATTGACATGATCCTGGGACTCAGTCGCCCCACCGGCGGAGAGGTGAGCACCTTTGGAATGAGCCCGCGCCAAGCGGTCAACCGAGGTCTGATCGCCGCAGTCATGCAGACCGCCGGGCTCCTCCCCGACATCACTGTGCGCGAGACGGTGGAGCTGACGGCGAGCCTCTTCTCCCACCGGATCGATACCGAGGAGGCCATGCGGCGCGCGGGGGTCATCGACTTCGCCTCACGCATCGTCAAGAAGTGCTCAGGAGGCCAGCAGCAGCGCCTGCGCTTCGCCATGGCACTGGTGAGCGACCCGGCTCTGCTCATCCTCGATGAGCCGACCACCGGCATGGACGTCGAGGGACGCCGCGGCTTCTGGGAGGCCATCCACGCTGACGCCGCGCACGGACGCACGATCATCTTCGCCACGCACTACCTTGAGGAGGCCGACGCCTTCGCCGATCGGATCATCCTGATGCGTCATGGGCGCATCATCGCCGACGGCACCGCGGCCGAGATCCGCACCTCTGTGAGCGGCCGCAGCCTGCGAGCCACCCTGACCTGCACAGCCGAGCAGCTACGCAGCGCCCTGACCGATCTGCAGGCCCGTGGCCGGGTCCACGACATCGAGGTCCTGGGCAGCGCACTCACTCTGAGCTCGACCGACACCGACGCCGTTGCCGCACTCCTTCTCAACGATCACCTGGCCAAGGACCTGGAGATCACCAGCCACGGCCTGGAGGACGCCTTCGTGGCCCTGACCAGCGACGGCGCCGCAGCTCCCACTCTGGGAGCGTCAGCATGAAACGCACCAGCAGCACCGACACCCTTTCTCCCACGCTTTCCACCGGAACCGCAATGTCTTCTTCATCTGAGTCCTCCTCCGCCTTGTCAGCAGTCGACCGCCTCGATCTCTCCTCCCGCGCAGCACCGCCCCTGGGCGGATTGAGCCTGACCCTGCTGTCACTCGAGGCACGCCGGCGCCTGCGCAACCGCCGGGCCATGATCTTCTCCGTCCTGCTGCCAGTGGCCTTCTTCCTCATGTTCACCACCACTGACTACTCCTCAACGCCCTACGGCAACGGCAACGTCGTGGCGAACATGATGATCGGCATGGCCCTGTATGGCGCACTCATGACCACCACCGGGGCCGGGGCGGCCGTGAGCACCGAGCGGGCCTCGGGCTGGAGCCGTCAGCTGCGCCTGACGCCGCTGAAGCCCATCGCCTACATCGCCGTCAAGGTGATCGTCGGAATGCTCATCGGCGCCCTGGCCATCGGCGCCGTCTACGCCTGCGGTCCCTACCGTCACGCTCACATGCCCGTGAGCGCCTGGATCACCTCGGCGCTCATCATCTGGCTGGGCTCCCTGGTCTTCGTCGCCTTCGGACTGTTCGTCGGCTACCTCCTTCCCTCGGACAACGCCATGCAGGTGGTCGGGCCGCTCATGGCCCTGCTCGCCTTCCTCGGGGGCATGTTCATCCCGTTAACGCCGGGCTCCACCATGGATCGCATCGGCAGCCTCACCCCTATGTACGGGCTGCACAACCTGGCGCTGTGGCCCATGGGCGCAGAGACCTTCTCCTGGTGGTGGGTGGTCAACGTCCTGACCTGGCTCGCCGTCTTCCTGGGTGGGGCCGCCTGGAGGATGAGCCGGGACACCGCCCGGGTGTGAGCTCGTGAGTACCATCAGGGTCATGAAAGCCCGCGCCTCCTCCCTGGCCGAGGCGCGGGCGCGCCGCACCCGCGTTGTGGCGTTCGGCTGGGGGATCGTGTGGGCCGCCTCCATGGTTCCGGTCGTCCGTGCCGGCGTGGCACGAGGGTCCAACGGAGGAATCTGGGGCACAGTCAGTGCCATCGTCTCCTGCGCATGCCTGTTTACCGCCTGCTCGCTCAGTATGAGGCGGATCCGGCAAGGGCTGACCTGGCCTAGCCGCCTGGGCCTGTCGCTCATCATCATCGGCGCACTCACAGCGAGCGGGGCCGCCCTCGGCGTGGGATCGCCGGGCCTGCAGCTGGTGGTCTTCCTGGCCGTCGTCCTGGCCTTCTCACTGCCTTGGCAGGCGGCCATCGGGCCTATCGCGATCCTGACTGGCACCCTGTTCCTCATTCCCAGGATGATTCCGTCCTGGTCCGCGAGCGAAGACGCGTGGATCGCTCTGCTCGTCGCGGGCGGCGCTTGCACCTTCGGGCGCTACATCATGGAGCAGCGGCGTGTGGCCCGCATTCTGGAGCAGCGCACTCACGAGCTGGAGATCAACGAGGAGCGCAACCGCATGGCCCGGGACATGCATGACATCCTGGGGCACTCGCTGACGGTCATCGCTCTGAAGTCGGAGCTCGCCGCCCGACTCGTCGACGTCGCTCCCGATCAGACCAGGACGGAGTTGGACGAGGTGCAGTCCCTGGCACGCTCCGCCCTGGCCGACGTGCGCGCCACCGTCAACAGCTACCGCGAGCTGAGCCTGGCGGGCGAGCTGGCCCGGGCCACGAGCGTCCTGACCTCGGCCGGTGTCCGCGCCGACCTTCCGCTGACCGTCGAGGTCGTCGACCCTGAGCTGCGCGAGCTCTTCGCCTGGGTGGTGCGCGAGGGCGTCACCAACATTGTGCGCCATGCCCACGCCTCACTTTGCAAGGTGAAGCTGACCACCGACTCCATTGAGGTGGCCGACGACGGTATCGGACTCGACTCGACCGGCACCGGCGACGGTCACGGGTTGGAGGGGCTGCGCCAGCGCTGTCAGGACAACGGCGCCGACCTCACCATCGAGGCCCCCTCCAGCGGCAGCGGCACCGTCCTGAGAGTACGCGCCCGCCGTCTATCCTCCCGTATGACGCACGACGCGACCGAGTGACCCGGTCGCCCGCACCCCGAACTCCGGCGAGCACCAATGTCGTCGGCCCTGAGGAACCTTGAGTAACGGAGCTGAGCGATGATCCGAGTGATGCTGGCCGACGACCAGGCCATGGTGCGCGGGGCGCTGGCCGCACTGCTCGCCCTGGAGACCGATATCGAGGTCGTCGCCCAGGTCGGAAACGGGGACGATGTCCTACCCGTCGCACTCGAGCACCGGCCCGATGTCGTTCTCATGGACGTCGACATGCCCGGCACCGACGGGCTGAGCGCGACCGCGAGGCTCCTGGAGCGACTGCCGGCCACGAGGGTCCTCATCGTCACGACCTTCGGGCGCCCCGGATTCCTGCGGCGCGCCATCCAGTCCGGGGCCCACGGCTTCGTCGTCAAGGATGCTCCGGCCACCGAGCTGGCCGAGTCGGTGCGTCGGGTCCATTCGGGGATGCGCGTTGTCGACCCGGCGCTGGCTGCCGACTCGCTCATCTTCGGGGACTCCCCGCTGACCGCCCGGGAGACCGAGGTGCTTCAGGCCGCCGCCGACGGCGCCACCGTCTCCGAGGTCGCCCGGCGGGTCCATCTCTCGGAGGGAACCACCCGTAACCACCTGTCCCAGGCCATGGCCAAGACCGGTGCACCCACCCGCGCCGCAGCGGTGCACATCGCCGCCCAGAAGGGGTGGATCATTGAGTAGCACTGGCTAAGACGAGGGCACGGAAGACTCGTTCGACCGGCCCGAACGTCCCCCGGCCACCCACGCTCTGAGACGAGGCGGGTGCCGGGGACGTTGTGCAGTGGTTCGCTCGGGCTCATCAGCCCGGCGGCTCAGCCCAGCAGCGCGTCGACGAAGCCCTCCGGGTCGAAGGGGGCCAGGTCGTCGGCGCCCTCCCCCAGGCCCACGAGCTTGACGGGCACGCCCAGCTCCTTCTGAACCGTGACGACGATGCCGCCCTTGGCAGTGCCGTCGAGCTTGGTGAGCACGATGCCGGTGATGCCCACGGCCTCGGAGAAGACCTGGGCCTGGCGCATGCCGTTCTGGCCTGTGGTGGCGTCCAGGACCAGGAGGATCTCTCCGACCGGGGCGATCTTCTCCATGACGCGCTTGATCTTGCCCAGCTCGTCCATGAGGCCGGCCTTGTTCTGCAGGCGCCCGGCGGTATCGACGACGACGACGTCCGTCTCCTGGTCGGCCGCCCGGCGAGCGGCGTCGTAGGCGACGGAGGCGGGGTCGGCACCCTCCTTCTCGGAGCGCACGACGTCGACGCCCACACGCTCGCCCCAGGTGCTCAGCTGCTCGGCGGCCGCGGCCCGGAAGGTGTCGGCCGCACCCAAGACGACGGTCTTGTCCTGGGCCACTAGGACGCGGGCGAGCTTGCCGCAGGTGGTGGTCTTGCCGGTGCCGTTGACACCCACCATGAGGATGGCGGCCGCGGGCGTTCCCTGGGCGCCGTCGGCCGGAGTGGGACGCTCCAGGTTGAGGGAGCGGTCCAGGCTGGGGTCGACGAGCTTGAGCAGCTCGGCGCGCAGGACGGTGCGCACGGCCTCGGGGTCGGAGGTTCCCAGGATCTTGGCCTGGGTACGCAGATCGTCCATGAGGGAGGTGGTGACCTCAATACCGAGGTCGGAGGTGAGCAGGGTGTCCTCGATCTCCTCCCAGTCCTCCTCGGTCAGGTCACCGCGGGACAGGACGGACAGGACCGCCTTGCCGAAGCCGCCGGCACCGGCCAGGCGGGCGCGCAGACGCTGCATGCGACCGGGGATGGACTCGGGCGACTCCAGCGTCGCGGCCGGCGCCGTGCTCGCTTCAGCCTCTGCAGCACCCTCCCCCGCAGGCTCCTCGTCCTCCTCAGAGGGCAGGAGGTCCTCGACGGACATGGGCTTGTGGGCGCTGACCTCGTCGGGGACCTGGCCCCGCCGCCTGCCCGCATAGAGCCACAGACCTCCGCCGACGACGATGATCAGGATGATGCCGAGAACGATGAGGATCGGTTCCATAGGCCCATCATGCCCGATAGCGGACCTGCTGCGGCAGGGTTGTTCTCCCCCGACCATCTCTCAGCGGCACGACCTCACGGGAATCACCGACGTGATGCGACGCCGAGTCGTGACAATAGAAAACCTGCGGCACACCGATTGGCGTACCGCAGGCGGAGAGGACCGAGGCCCTCCATATCAATGCGCGCAAAGGCGTTATCTGTTCACGTCAGGGCATGATCAAGACGCAAGAGGTAGGTGCAGTCAATACCGGGATGACGACCTCTCGGGGCCGGGACTATATCCAGAGGTTGCCACCTCGGACCCGATGAGTCGTGAAAATGAATGCAGGGCATAGTTTTCACGAACCGGGCCGGAGAAGCTCACCCCTGCGGCTGCGACAGCCCGCTGGCCGCCGGCTCGTGCACCTGGCCGCGACGCCGCGAGCCGACGGAGCCCCGAGTCCTCTCCGCACCGTCCATCGCCTTCTCGAAAACGCCCACCAGGCCGCCGAAGGAGTCAGTACCCACGTAGGGCGCAGGACCCTCACGCGTCATGAGGTCGGAGAGGCGGGCCTCCTGAGGCACGACCTCAACCTCGACATCCTGCTCCTCCTGACGCACCTCCTGCGCATTGCGAACCAGACTGCGAATGCGTGAGGGCCAGGAGCGGATCGGGAAGCGCTCAGCACAGACCATGCCGAGCACAAGCAGGCCGGCAACCAGCACAACGACGAGAGGAAGAATCATGGCACCCATGGCTAGGATTCTGCCTTGCGAAATGCGATCTGACTAGACTTCGCACGCATTTGTCGTCCAATCGACAACAAAACCTGATAACTCCCTGACACAACAATGGCTTGACTCTGAAAACGAGTGTCATACTGTAAGGCCGCTACCACACTCCCCTCATGATTCACTCAGGCATCAGGAGTCACAGCCGTACCACGGTCGGACTGGGCCAGCCGCTGCGACACCGCCTTGGTGATCCCGTCACGCATGGTGATGCCGTAGAGCGCGTCGGCCACCTCCATGGTCCGCTTCTGGTGGGTGATGATGATGAGCTGACTGGACTGACGCAGCTCGGTAAAAATCTCCAGCAGCCGGCCCAGGTTGGTGTCATCCAGGGCCGCCTCCACCTCGTCCATGACGTAGAAGGGCGAGGGGCGCGCTTTGAAGATCGCCACCAGCAGGGCGACGGCGGCCAGTGAGCGCTCCCCACCCGAGAGCAGTGAGAGCCGTTTGACCTTCTTGCCCGCCGGGCGCGCCTCGATCTCGATGCCGGTGGTGAGCATGTCGTCGGGATCGGTGAGCACCAGGCGCCCCTCGCCACCCGGGAAGAGCCGGTCGAAGACGGAGGCGAACTGACGAGCGGTGTCCTCGTAGGCCTGGGCGAAGACCTCCTGGACCCGAGCATCGATCTCCTCGACGATACTGAGCAGGTCGTCTCGCGAGCGCTTGAGGTCGGCGAGCTGCTCAGCCAGGAACTGGTGCCGCTGTTCCAGTGCGGCGTGCTCCTCCAGGGCGAGCGGGTTGACCTTGCCGAGGCGGGCAAGGTCGCGCGAGGCCTTGGCCAGGCGCTTCTCCTGCTCGGAACGCACGTAGGGATGGCCCGTCTGTCGGGCCCTGGCCCGGGTGTGGTCACCGGTCCGGTCATCGGCCGGTTCCGCGTCCACGCCGGGGACGGTATCGGGCTCCTCGACGACCTCGGGGACGAGCATGTGCGGTCCGTACTCCTCAACGAGGGGTTCCAGCTCGAGGCCGAGCTCACTCATGGCCCGCTCGGCCAGGGACTCCAGGCGCATCCGCTGCTCCGCCCGGGCCACTTCCTCTCGATGGGCGGCGTCGGTGAGGCTGCCGAGCTCCTTGGTGAGCTGGTCGATCTCCTCGCGAACCTCATTGGTTGCGGCCAGGGCCTCGGCCCGCTCGGCCTCGATGGTGGCACGCTCGTCAGCCGCCTGCTGGACGCAGGCTCTGGCCGTCTCGGCGGCGGCGCGAGCCTGGTCCCGCACATGCGTGGCGACGGCGAGCTGGGCGCTGCGGCGCTGCTGAGCCCGTTCGGCGGCGGCGCGCTGCTCCCGCTCACGGCGCGCGGCAGCTCGCAGGGAGTCGGCACGCCCTCGGCTGGAGCGCTCGCGCTCCTCGGCCGTGCGCAGCGCCAGTCGGGCGTCGGTCTCGGCGCCGCGGGCCTCGCGCGCAGCCTCCGCCGCCCCCTCCCGCTCCTGTCGGGCGCGCTCCAGCGCGCGCTCAAGATGGTCGGGGCCATGACCTCCTACGTCGCCCACCGCATCCACGCCGTCGGCGGACTCGCCCTCAACCTCGGCCAGCGCGGCCGTGGCGGCGGCGAGCTCAGCGGTGCGCTGGACGGACTCCGCCTCAGCCCGATCCAGGACCCGGCGGGCCCGGCCAGTCTCCTCGGTGGCGGCGTGGACCGCTGAAGCCAAGCGGGCCATGGTCTCAGCGGCCCGGGCCGCCTCGGCGTCGGCCTGACGCAGGGCGGTCAGCGCCTCACTGAGAGCCTGGCGCGCGACCTCCTCCCCGCGACGCGCCTCCTCCAGCGCGGCGTCGGCCGAGGTCTCTGCCTGTGCTGCGGCGGCGGCCTCGGCCTCGGCCTCCTCGTGAGCGGCGCTGAGCTCGAGAACCGAGGAGGACCCACGCCCCGCCCCGGCGACCCAGCCGGGAGCCAGGACGTCGCCACTGCGAGTGGACACGACGGCGTCGGGCAGCGTTGCACGCAGGGCCCGAGCGGTCTCGATATCCTCCACGACCCAGCAGTCCTTGAGCAGCCCGTCCAGGACCCTCCTGAGGCTCCCGTGCTCCTGCCGCGTGACACTCACGAGCTCGCGGGCCACCAGCACGCCGTCGACAGGGGCCGGCACCGCCTCGTCATCGGCGTCATGCTCGACGCCCATCGACGGCTCACTGGCCAGAACCAGCCGTACGGCCCCCACGTCCTGGCCGCGAGCGCTCTCCAGCCCGGCCAGGGCCGCCCCGGCGTCGACGGCGAGCCCGGCCTCGGCGAGCACCCCCAGGAGGGCGGCGACGGCGTTCTCCCAGCCGCGCTCGACGCTGATGTGCTCCGCCAGCGGACCGAGGAGGCCCTCGACCCCGGCCTGGAGCAGTGCGGCCGTCCCGTCCTGGCTGCGCAGGGACATGGCCAGGGTGTCACGTCTGGCAGTCCAGGTGGCCCGGTCGGAGGCCGCCTCCCGGCGGGCGTCGGTGGCGGCGGAGACGGCCTCGCGAGCCTCGGCCAGACGGCGGGTCGCCTCCTCATGGACGGCAGCGGCCCGGGACGCCGCCTCGGCCGCACTGGCCTCAGCGGCCGTCCCCGACACCGCTCCTTTCCCGGCGGCTGCCGTTGCGTCGTCCTGATCCTCGCGCTCTCCCCCGGCCTCGGCCAGCGCGTCTCGAGCACGCTCCTCGCGCGTCTCTGCGGCCTGAAGGGCGCTGCGGGCCTGCTCGAGGGCGGCCAGGCTGGCCTCGTGACGGCTGCGGGCGGAGGCGACGCGTCCACCGGCGCGAGCGATCGTCTCGCGTCGCTCCGAGACCCGGCGCTGCGAGGCCGAGAGCTCCTGGTCGGCGGCCTTCTCAGCGGTCTCCGCGTCCGTGCGCACCCGAGTGGCGTCACTGAGCGTTGTGCGGGCCGTCTCGACGGCGTCGAGGAGCTCGGCCTCCTCCCGGCCAGCGGCCTCGGCCCGCCGTTCGAGCTCCTCGGGGTCGGTGCCGTGGCTCGCGGTGGGCGCTGAGGCCAGGAGCCGGATCCGTTCTCCGGCCACGTCCGCGAGCGCACCGAGGGACTGGGCCACCCCGGTGAGCTCCTCCCAGATGCCACCGGCTCGGGCGAGGCGCTGGGCGGAGGTGGTCTCGACAGCGGCCAGCTCACTCAAGCGTGCCCGGGCGACGCGCTCGGCCTCCTCGACTGAGCGGCGGCGCTTGGCCAGGGCCTCCTTGTCCTCGTCGCCGGCCTCCAGGAGGGACTGGGCCTGGACGACGTCGTCGGCCAGCAGCCGGGCGGTGGCGTCACGGACCTCGACCTGGATGGCCCGGGCGCGCCGGGCGACGGCGGCCTGCCGGGCCAGGGGGCCGAGCTGGCGACGCAGCTCCTGGGCGAGGTCGGAGACCCGCGCCAGGTCGGCGGCCATGGACTCGAGCTTGCGCAGGGCGCGCTCCTTACGCTTGCGGTGCTTGAGGACCCCGGCGGCCTCCTCGATGAAGCCGCGTCGGTCGTCGGGGGTGGCGCTCAGGACGGCGTCGAGCTGGCCCTGCCCGACGATGACGTGCATCTGGCGCCCCAGGCCCGTGTCACTGAGGAGCTCTTGAACGTCGAGGAGACGGCAGGGGGTGCCGTTGATCTGGTACTCCGAGCCGCCCCCGCGGAACAGGGTGCGCGAGATGGTGACCTCGGTGTAGTCGATCGGTAGGGCACCGTCGGTGTTGTCGATGGTCAAGGAGACCTCGGCTCGTCCGAGCGCCGGGCGGGAGCCGGCGCCGGCGAAGATGACGTCGGCCATGGAGCCGCCGCGCAGGTTCTTGGCGCCCTGCTCTCCCATGACCCAGGTCAGGGCGTCGACGACGTTGGACTTGCCGGAGCCGTTGGGACCGACCACGGCGGTGATGCCGGGCTCCAGACGAAGGGTGGTTGACGAGGCGAAGGACTTGAATCCCTTGATCGTCAACGTCTTGAGGTGCACGGGCGCCACCCTAACAGCGCGAACGGCCCGCGCAACGACAGAAACGACAAAGACACTTGACATCGACGTTTTGGACAAGCAAACTTTCCATGTCAAGGGAGCTGGATACGCAGTCGAACCCTCCGAACGCAGACCCCGCTCATCCCCTCATCGCCCCGTCGCCCAACCACCCCTCGCCTCCGAGACCCAAGGAGCCACGATGCTCACCCTGTCCAACCTCTCCAAACGCTTCGGGAGCCTGCAGGCCCTCGACCGCCTCTCCCTGTCGCTGGAAGCCGGCGAGATCGTCGGCTTCGTCGGAGCCAACGGGGCTGGCAAGTCCACCACGATGCGCATCGTCATGGGCGTGCTCGCCGCCGACTGCGGCACTGTGACCTGGAAGGGCTCCCCCGTGGACGCCGCCACCCGGCGAGCCATCGGTTACATGCCCGAGGAACGCGGCCTCTACCCCCGGATGAAGGTGGCCGAGCAGCTCGTCTACCTGGCCCGCCTCCACGGGCTGTCCGCCTCCTCCGCCAAGGCGGCCGCGAACCAGTGGACCGAGCGCCTGGGCCTGGAGGAACGACGCGGCGACGAGGTGCAGAGCCTGTCGCTGGGCAACCAGCAGCGCGTCCAGCTGGCCGCCGCACTCGTGAGCGACCCCGAGCTGCTCATCCTCGATGAGCCCTTCTCCGGCCTGGACCCGGTGGCCGTTGACGTCATGAGCCAGGTGCTCCTGGAACGGGCGGCCGCGGGTGTGCCCACGCTCTTCTCCTCCCACCAGCTCGACGTCGTCGAGCGCCTGTGCGACCGGGTGGTCATCATCCGCTCAGGCCGGCTCGTGGCCGACGGCACGGTTCCCGAGCTGCAGGCCACCGAGACGCCCCGCTGGCGAGTGGTCGTCGAGCCACCGCTCGACGCCGCCCCGCTGGAGGCGGACTCCCTGAGCACGCTGACCACGCCGGACGTGCAGCTCGATGACCAGGGCCGTCTGGTCATCACCGCCGCGGGCACTGATGAGCAGGCACTGCTGAGCACTGCCCAGCGACTGGGGACGGTGCGCGAGCTCGGCCCGGTGCGCCACCCGCTTACCGAGATCTTCCGGGATGTCCTCACCGCTACCTCCCACCAGGGGACCACAGACACCAACAAGACGAAGGAGGCGCACCGATGAGCGCCCAGACCAGCCCCATCACTCGCCATCAGGAGATCGCCCTGGTCACCGGCCGCGAGCTGCGGGCGCACCTGATGAAGAAGTCGACCATCATCCTGACCCTGGTGCTGCTCGTCGCCGCCATCGGCAGCATCATCGGTATCAAGCTCTACTCCTCGGGTCAGGATCAGGCCTACCGGGTCGGACTCAAGGGCGTGACGGTTGCCCAGGCCGCAGGGCTGGACAAGGTGGCCGCCTCCAACGGGGAGACGATCGAGCTCGTTGACGTCTCCGCGCACCAGGCGAAGGACGTCCTGGCCGACGACGCCCCTCAAGGCACGCCGCACGCGGACATGGTCCTCGACGTCTCCGGCTCCGCCCCCACCATCACTGTGGAGAAGTCGGCCGACGACGCGGTCGTCTCAGGGGTCACGGCCTTCCTCCAGCAGGCGGCCCTGGGCCGGCAGATCGCAACACTGGGTGGGGACCCCGCTCAGGTGGCCTCTCAGCTCAGCGCCGCCAAGCCGGAGGTCACGGTACTCAACGCTCCCCAGCGCGATTCCGCCGACTTCGGCTCGCGCTACGCCATCCTCATGACGATCGACGTCCTGCTGCTGTTCGCCATCATGGGCGGCGGTCAGTTCATCGCCCAGGGAGTGGTGGAGGAGAAGTCGAGCCGGATCGTGGAGATCCTCCTGGCCTGCGTGCGACCCAGCTCGCTGCTGGCCGGCAAGATCCTGGGGATCGGCATCGCCTCGGTCCTGACCACCGGAGTCGTCGCCGTCGCCGGGGTCGTCACCGCGAAGGCGACGGGAGTCATGCCGGACATCAGTCTCAACCTGGACAGTGTGCTCGTCGCGATGATCGTGTGGATGATCGTGGGCTACGCGATCTTCGCAGTCGCCTTCGGTGCCGCGGCCTCACTCGTGAGCCGGCAGGAGGACGTCAGCTCAGTGAGCATGCCCCTGGTCATGCTCTCGATGATCCCCTACGTTCTGAGCTTCTTGATGGCCACCGGGGACACCAACAGCATGACCTTCCGGGTCCTGTCCTTCCTGCCGCCCTTCGCGCCCTTCATGATGCCGGCGCGCCTGGTGCTCGGAGTCTCCTCCTGGACCGAGCAGGCGATCGCTCTGGGGATCGCGCTCGTCTTCCTGCCGCTGCTGGTACGCGGGGCGGCCGCGATCTACACCCGGGCCGTCACCCGCACCGGCGCCCGAGTGCCGCTCAAGGAGGTCCTCAGGAGGGCGGAGCGGGCCTGACCACGATTCCTCCTACGACGACGGTGCGCCTCCCCGTGCGGGAGGCGCACCGTCGTCGTGTCAGGGTTCAGTCGGCCAGCTCGGGGAACCAGATGGCGATCTCACGGGCTGCGGACTCATCGCTGTCCGAGCCGTGGACGAGGTTGAGGATGGCAGGGGTGCCCCAGTCGCGCCCCAGGTCGCCGCGGATGGTGCCGGGGGCGGCCGTGGTGGGGTCGGTGGGACCCATGAGGCTGCGCACGCCCTCGACGACGCGTTGCCCCTCGGCAACCGCGGCCACCACGTTGCCGGAGGTCATGTACTCCACGACGCCGGGGTAGAAGGGCTTGTCCACGTGCTCGGCGTAGTGCTCGGCAAGGATCTCCTCGGTGGGGGCGAGAACCTTCAGGGCCGTCAGCACATAGCCCTTGGCCTCGATACGGCGCAGGATCTCGCCGGTCAGACGGCGCTCGACGGCGTCGGGCTTGATGAGAACGAGGATGCGACCGGTCTGGGACGTGGTGGCCATGGGAGCTCCTTGCTGGGTTGGCTGGTGAGGGACCGAGTGGACCATAACGGGTCTGACCCCCTCAAGGCCATGGCAGTGCCCGACTCAGGCCTGCTCGACCACCAGGAACGGGTCGGAGGAGCGGTCGCGGGCGGCGTCGGCGGCGGCCTGGAGAATGAGAGCCGAGGACTGGGCGCCGGGGTCGCGGTGCCCGCAGGAGCGTTCCCCCAGGAAGGAGGCCCGGCCACGGCGGGCCTGGAGCGGCTCGGTGTCCCGGGCCCCCTTGGCGGCGGCCTGGGCGGCCGCGGCAAGGACTCCGATCTCATCCTCTCCGATCTCCGCCGCCTCCTTGGCGGCTACCGCCGCGGGCCGCCAGGCGTCAGCCATGGTCTTGTCCCCACTGGTGGCATGTCCTCTGGCCTCCAGGCCCGAGGTGGCCTCCTCCAGAGCCCGGACCAGCTCCTGAGTCCCCCAGGCGGAGGCGTCGCTGGAGCGAGCGGCCCTGAGGAAGGCGGTGCCCAGCAGCGGGCCCCCGGCACCTCCGACGGTGGCCATGAGGGTGGTGGCGACGACCTTGAGGACTCCCCCGGGCGTGGCCGGGAGGTTTCCGGTCTCCTGGGCGGCATCGAGCTTGGTGACCACGGCCCTCATTCCGCGATCAAGGTTGTCCCCGTGGTCGGCGTCTCCGATGGCTCGGTCCAGCTCGGTCAGCTGGGCGCGGTTCTCGGTGGCCAGCAGGGCGGCGCGACGAGCCCAGTCGAGGGCCCAGGCGGCATCCAAGGACATGGTGCTTCCTTCTCGGGTCTTGGCAGGTGTTGGTTCCGGGCCTGACCGCCATGCACCCGAGGGTGAAGGACGACCATGTGGCTGTGATCGGGCCCTGCGCGGACCCGATGGGTCCCTGCGCATCCCGGGAACGTCCGTGGGACGCGCCGGAGCAGGCCGACGAGGTGCTCACCGCCCACTCGCGTTTCCATCCTCTCACGCACCCGATGACCTCGCTCGTTGGGACAGGAAAGTAGCGTTTGACCAGCACGAACGAACACGTTTCCGAAGGTGGCACGGAGGTGTCCGACAACGTGATACTTGTATGCACAGGTTCAGGTGCAACACCAGTCGCCCACCGATCGTCGCCAAGCCTCAGGAAGAGGAGCCGCCCCGTGGCCCAGGCCAAGTACAACCAGATCTTCCAGACCCTGCGCGGACGCATCGAATCAGGTGCCTACGGCTTCCTCGAGCTGCTCCCCTCGGAGAACACCCTGGCCGAGGAGTTCAAGTGCACCCGCAACACGGTGCGCAAGGCACTCGCTCTGCTCGTGGCCCAGGGCTACGTCCAGACGATGCAGGGGCGGGGCATCCAGGTGATCTCCCGACCACGCGCAACCTCCACCTTCCTGGTCGGAGGGATCGAGTCGCTCCAGGAGGCCGCCGCGCGCAACCAGGTCCCTCTGAGCACCCACATGATCTCCCTGGAGGAGGGTGTGGTCGACGCGGAGATGGCTATGGCCTCCGGTATGACCGAGGGTGCTGAGATCATCTCAGTCAAGCGGCTGCGCCTGCTGGACGACGTCCCTCTGATCGTGGACACCAGCTACTTCCTGACCTCGGTGGTTCCTCAACTGACCCAGCAGATCGTCGAGTCCTCGATCTACGCCTACCTGGAGGAGGTCCTCGGGGTGCGGGTGGCCAGCGCGACCCGGCGAATCACGGTGGAGCGGGCCACGGACGAGGACCGCCGGCTCATCCACCTGGAAGGAATGGACTGCGTCGTCGTCGTCTCCTCGGTGACCTTCGACTCAGCCGGGGTGCTCTTCGAGTACACACGCTCGCGCCACTCCCCCGTGGACTTCGCCTTCCAGGACACCGCGCACCGGCTGCCGGCCGAGCGCTGAGCCGAAAGCACAGCCCTGGGCAGAGCCACGAGCTCCGAGCGCTCCGCGAAAACCCGCACACGGGCCGGTGGCCCGACTGCATCTCAGGATGCTGCCGGGCCACCGTTCCACTGACAACGGCAGGACAGGCTCGTTGAGCACGTCGGTGCCAGTACGCCACCGTCCTACTTGGCGACAGGCTCGCGGTTGCCCAGGCGGACCTTCTTGACCGTGCGCTCCTTGTCGAAGTCAGCCTGCTTGAAACCGAAGAAGTAGGTGCACAGGAAGGAGACCAGGAGAGCCGCGACCCCGGCGATCCAGAAACCGGTGAAGGAGGCGTCCATCCCCTTGGGGTTGACGAAGGACGGGAAGCCGACGAAGCCTCCGGTGAAGCCCCACATGTTGACGTTGAGCAGTCCAGTGAGCAGCCCGCCGACGGCACCGCCGATCGAGGCGGTGATGAAGATGCGACCGTACTTGAGGTTGAGGCCGTACATGGCCGGTTCGGTCACCCCGCAGAAGGCGGAGATCGTGGCAGGGGCAGCCATGCGCTTGATGCGGGCGTCACGCACCTTGAGCCAAACGGCCAGGGCGCCACCGCCCTGGGCGATCATCGTGGCCGAGACGATGGCGTTGAGGTGGGAGTAACCGGGATTGGCGAGCTCAGAGGAGATGATCGGGATGACCGCCCAGTGCAGACCGAAGATGACCAGGCACTGGTAGAAGCCGCCGATGAGCAGTCCCGCGAGCGTGTAGTTGAAGCCCAGCACCGCGTTGATGACGGTGGCGATCCCACCTGAGACGAGCATGACGACGGGACCGAAGACCAGCAGAATGAGGGCGGACACCACGAAGATCTCGATGAGCGGCCCGAAGATCGGTCGGATGACGGCCGGCAGCATCTTCTTGAGCCAGGGCTCGATCTTGGAGGCGAGCCAGGCCCCCACGATGATGGGGAAGATCGAGTAGGCGTAGGCGTTGCCGGCGGGCAAAGAGACCGGGATGCCGAAGAAGTCGGCATTGAAGACAGTACGCCCCACGGTGATGACGTCGTCGGCGTTCTTGGACATGTCCACCACGGAGGGGTAGCAAAGCACTCCACCGATGATGGCCACGACGATGGGGTCGGCCCCCAGACGCTTGGCCGCGGTGAAGCCGACGATGATCGGCAGGAAGAAGAACATCGACGAGCTCATGGCGTCGATGAAGTGGAAGGTGTTGGAGGCCTCGGTGACGACCTTGAACTGAACGAGCAGCGCCAGGAGACCCTTGAGGATTCCGGAGGCCGCCAGCATACCGACCACGGGGATCATCGATCCGGTGATGACACCGATGAGGGAGGAGAAGCCGAGCTTGACCCAGCCCCACAGGGTCGTGGGTCGCTCGACGACCTCGACGTCGGCGGCCTGATCGCCGGCCCCCGCGTTCGGCAGCTGGGCGACGACGGCGTCGTAGACGTCGACGACGTCGGGACCGATGACCACCTGGTACTGGCCGCCTGACTTGACCACGTCAATGACGCCATCGAGGTCCGCCACAGCCTCGTCGTCAGCGAGGGACTCGTCCTTGAGGTAGAAGCGCACGCGGGTGATGCAGTGCAGGACGGAGCGGACGTTGTCAGAACCACCGATACCGGTGATGATGTCGGCTGCGGTGGCGTCGAAGCCGGTGAGGCCGTCGGTGCGTGCTCCATCGGTAGCACCGGCATCAACCTCGGTGCTCGAGGCACCTGTGGGAGCTGCGTCATCGTCCTCGCCCTTGAGCGTGGCGGTGGCGATGGCGGTGCCCGCCTCCGTCCTCCCCGTGGTGACGGTCAGGTCGGCCAGGTGGGTCATCGTGTTGGTCAGGACCACGATGGCGGTGGTTGCCTTGCCCGCGGCGCGGACGGCTTCAAGATCCATAGTGCCCAGGGGCTGTCCGGCCTTGACGGTGTCGCCGACCTTGACGCTCAGGTCGAAGGGGGCGCCCTCGAGCTCGACGGTGTCGACGCCGAGGTGCAGCAGGACCTCCAGGCCCGATTCGCTCTTGAAACCGATGGCGTGACCGGTACCGGCGACCATGGTAACGGT
This sequence comes from Actinomyces naeslundii, assembly GCF_001956585.1. Lineage (GTDB taxonomy): Bacteria > Actinomycetota > Actinomycetes > Actinomycetales > Actinomycetaceae > Actinomyces > Actinomyces naeslundii. The sequence goes on from NZ_MSRR01000031.1 coordinate 124,927, forward strand.
GGCGTCCAGCGGGGAGACGATCGCGCCGTCGTCGGCGGGCTCGATCCCGAGCCCGTCCCCCACGGCCTTGGAGGAGAAGACGGGGTCGGGGACGTCGGAGAGGTCGATGACCGTCCCCGCCATCGGGGCGGAGACGGGGACCACGTGGTCCTGATCTGGTTCGGACATGGAGGGTTCCTTTCGGAGCGCGGATGGGTGCGGCGTGTATCGGGGAGGGCGGCTCGGCAGCTCTCCGGGGCGGGCAGAAGACAGAAGGAAGAAAGGGGGCGAGGGCAGCCGACTCAGGCGAGCAGGGCGATGGCCTCGTAGGGACGCAGGTGAAGCGCCCCTGTCTCAAGACGGTCGGCGACGACGGACAGCTCACCGGGGCTGCGCGAGAGGTCGTTGCCGTCGTAGTTGCCGATGAGGATGCGGGCGGTGGTGAAGTCCTCGGGGACAGGGACCTCGGCGTCATGGTCACTGAAGCTGCACAGGACCAGCAGACGGCTGCCCTCGTGCTCGCGAATGTAGGCCAGGACGTCCTCGTGCTCCATGAGGTAGGGAACGTAGGTACCACGGGAGATAACGGGCAGCTCCTTACGCAGGGCGATGAGGCGCCGGTAGTAGGGCAGGATCCGCCCCCGCGACTCCTCGCACTCGACATTGACGGCCCCCTGGTTGGTGGGCCGCAGCCAGGGCCTGCCGGAAGTGAATCCGGCGCCGGGGGCCTCGGCGGTCCACTGCATGGGGGTGCGTGCGTTGTCGCGGGCCTTGGAGTGGACGACGGCGAAGGCCTCCTGGGGGTCCATGCCGCCGGCCGTGAGCTCCTTGTAGGCATTGCGGGCCTCGACATCGACGTAGTCCTCGATGGACAGGTAGGCAGGGTCGGTCATTCCGATCTCCTCGCCCATGTAGACGTAAGGCGTTCCGCGCAGCAGGTGGATGACAGTGGCCAACATGGTCGCGGACTCGACGTGGTAGTTCACGGGATCGGCGAAGCGGTCGATGGCGCGAGGCTGGTCATGGTTGTTCCAGAACAGGGCGTTCCAGCCGCCACCGGCCTGCATACCCAGGGCCCACTCGTTGAGGATGCGCTTGAGAGCGGCGAAGTCGTAGGGGATGCGGGTCCACTTGGCGCCGTCGGCGTAGTCGACCTTGAGGTGATGGAAGCTGAAGACCATGCTCAGCTCACCATTGGCCGGGTTGGAGTAGCCGACACAGGCCTCGACGGTGGTTGAGGACATCTCGCCGACGGTCATCGCGTCGGGGTCCTGGCCGAAGCTGGCAGCAGAGAGCTCACGCAGGTAGTCATGAACGAGGGGACCGTCGGTGTACATGTAGCGGTCATCGGTGTCGGCGGGTGCGTCCTCAAGCGGCAGGGTCTTGCCAATGACGTTGATGACGTCGAAGCGGAAGTCCTTGACACCCTTGGAGCGCCAGAAGTTGACGACCCCAGCGGCCTGGGCACGCACGGCCGGGTTGTGCCAGTTGAGGTCGGCCTGGGTGCGGTCGTAGAGGCACAGGTAGTACAGGCCGGTGTCACCGAAAGGCGCCCAGGCGGGGCCGCCGAACTTGGAGACCCAGTTGGTGGGCAGCGAGCCGTCCTCCTTGGGCGGCAGCAGGTAGAAGTAGTCCTGGTAGGCGGGGTCTCCAGCCAGGGCCCGTTGGAACCACTCATGATCGGTGGAGACGTGGTTGAGAACCATGTCCAGCATGACGCCGATGCCGCGCTCACCCAGGGCGGCGACAAGGTTCTCGAAGTCCTCCATGGTTCCCATGGCTGGGTCGATGGCGCAGTAGTCGGAGATGTCGTAGCCATTGTCCCGGCCCGGCGAGGGGAAGAAGGGGTTGAACCAGACATGATCCACCCCCAGCGAGGCGATGTAGTCGACCTTCTCAATGATGCCGCGCAGGTCGCCTACGCCGTCGCCGGTGGAGTCGCGGAAGGACTTGGGATAGATCTGGTAGACGACGCTGTCCGTCAATGACATGCGGGGGCTCCTGTGGGAAGCGGGATGGAAACGGAGGACTCACCCCCGAGCAACTTGTGCACACAAGTATGCGCTTGTGTGCACAAGTTGTCGATACGTCCTTCTGTGCTATAAGTCATGTGACTGGTTTCCAGAAGCGACGCCCCAAGTCTCTGGACATAGCGCCCTCATCCCCGTTCTCTCCACAAGAAAGATGGTCTCCCGTGAGCAGCAGTGAGCCCGTTCACCCGCACCGTCCTCACCACCTCCCCGCCCGAGCCCGACGAGCCTTGCCCGCACTCCCGCTCCTGTGCGCCCTGACACTCAGCGCCTGCGGCATGAGTGGCACAACATCCTCCGAAGCCGCATCCACCCCATCCGCTCAGGAGACACCCTCGGCCTCACACTCAGCAGCCGCCTCTCCGTCCGGGGGCGGGCAGAGGCCGTCCGCAGCACAGACGCAGACCGCACCGGGATCACCGTCTCCGTCGACGCAGGCCACTGACGGCCCCAGCCCTGCACCGGCGGACACCGCCCCCGACCGCAGCACGCTCCTCAATGCCTCGCTGCCTCTGCCCTCAACCTGCACAGCCAGCGGCCCCGTTTCCTTCTCCGGCGGACAGGCCCCTCTGAGCTTCGGGGGATTCGCCAGAATCGAGGACCCCTCAGCCACCTACCTCCTCGACGGCACTCCCACCACCGCCGTGGCACTGACCTGCAACGGCGGCGGATCGGCGGCCTTCCCCTCCCTGGCGTTCTACGACGACGAACTGAGCCTCGTCGCCTCCTACGACCTGTCGAGGATCGGTGGCGCCGGATCCTACGAGCCGGTTATCACTTCACTGGAACCACGGGGCGACATCCTTCACGTGGAGTGGAGCAACGAGAAGCTCCCCACGGACACCGCCGGAATGCACACCGGCTCAGGCACGGGCAGCGCCGACCTGAGCTGGAACGGGACGTCGTTCGACAAATCGAACACCACGGTCCACGACGCCCAGGGAAACCAGGTGGGCTAGAAAACCAGGCCGGATCAGGGCCTACCGAACAGGGCGCGGGCCTCGGCGGCCAGGACCACGGACCCGACGACAAGGACTCCCGAGGTGGTCAACGGGGTGTCGTGCCCCTCGGACAGGGCGACGGCCTGAGCCACGCCCTCGCCGAGCTGCTGGCTCACGACGACACGGTCGGCGCCGTAGACCTCCCGGGCGATCTCGCTCAGGTCATCAACATCCATAGCCCGGGGCGAGTCGATGGGAACGCACACGACGGCGTCGGTCACGGGCTCCAGTCCCGCCAGGATGCCCTCGGCGTCCTTGTCCGCCATGACCCCCAGGACCGCGACGAGGTGCTGGAAGCCGAAGGCCTCCTCGATGGCGCCCGTGAGGGCCTCGATGCCGTGGGGGTTGTGGGCGGCGTCGACCAGGACCGTGGGCGAGGAGCGCAGGACCTCCAGGCGGCCGGGACTGGTGACCGAGGCGAATCCGTCCTCGACGACGCGTGCGGGCAGCTGGCGCCCGCCGTGGATCGCCTCGGCGGCCGCCAGGGCCAGCAGGGCGTTGTGGGCCTGGTACTCCCCGTGCAGGGGGACGAAGACGTCCTCGTAGACGGCTGCGGCGGTGGCCAGCGTGACGAGCTGACCGCCAACGGCGAGCTGGCGGTCGAGGACCCGCAGGACACCGGCCTCCGGCGAGGTGGGATCCTCCTCCGGGTCGCGCTCACGGCGTACGACGGCCCGGTGCGAGGCTGCGGCCTGCTCGATCTCGGCGGCGGCGTCGGGGACCTGGTGGGCGACGACGACGGTGGCGCCGTCCTTGATGATGCCGGCCTTCTCGTGGGCGATCTCGGTGATGGAGGAGCCGAGCCAGCGCTCGTGATCACGCCCGATCGGGGTGATGACAGCGACATCGGAGCCGATGACGTTCGTGGCGTCCCAGCGCCCGCCCAGGCCCACCTCGATGATGGCGACGTCGACGGGATGGTCGGCAAATGCGGCCAGGGCCATGACGGCCAGGACCTCGAAGAAGGACAGGCGCGGCCCGCCCTCGGCCTGGGACCGCTCATCGACCATGGCGATATAAGGAGCCACGTCCTCCCAGGCCGCAATGAAGCCCTCTTCACTGATCGGCTCGCCGTCGAGGCTGATCCGTTCGCGGATGGTGGCCAGGTGCGGGGAGGTGAAGCGACCGGTGCGCATTCCGCCGGCGGCCAGCAGGCGCTCGGTCATGCGGGCCGTGGAGGTCTTGCCGTTGGTACCGGTGATGTGGACGGTGCGGTAGGTGCGCTCAGGGTTGCCCAGGATGTCGAGAACAGCCTCAACGCGCTCCAGGGAGGGCTGGACCTGGTGCTCAGGCGCACGGGAGAGGATCTCGGCCTCAACCTCACGCATGCGGGCGGAGACCTCGACGGCACGGGCAGCAGCCTCCAGCTCCCGCAGGTGCTCGTCCTCGGGGACGTCGGGGAGCTGAGGCTCCCAGGACTCCCAGTCATCGGAGTCGTCAGCGTCGACCTCGGCGAGGAGCTCCTCGAGGCGGTCGGGATCGCCACCGGGGATCATGTTGGCGGCGACGAGCTCGCGCAGGGCCTCAAGGTCCTCGCGATCCTGGACCTCAGCGTCCGCCTCCTGTTGGGCGCCCGCCTCTTGGAGGTCAGAGACGGAGACGGTCAGACTCTCTGCGTCCGCAGGGTCAGGGGAGCCCACAGCCTCCAGGTAGGGCAGCAGCTCGGGGTCGACCCCGCTCCCACCGAAGACGGCGTCGACGACCTCCTCCCCCGTGACGCCCTCGGGAATGCCAAAGGCAGCACCCGGCGTGGTCTGCTTGGAGTCGTCACCTGCGGGCACTGTGCCATCCTTTACTCGACGCGGCGGACTGGGTGGGCGCGCTCTCAGACGCCCCTGGCCGGCCCTAATCTAGCCGAGACGGCGACACCTACTCGCGCCGGACACTCACCCCGGCCATCCGAGTACCGCCCACGCGGCCTGCCATCCACTCCTGCACGGCAGCGCATAGACGCGCCGGCAATGATTTTAAAGGTTATCCCTTAAACGTCTATTTTGAGTTCGCAGTATATCTTACCGCCTCTATATACATGGCCCACATGGGCGCGGAATCAAAATTCGATGAGTACATCCTAATAGTTGGTGAAATATTTGAGGAATTCACCAGGGAACCTTATGGACGCAGGGGTAGACATACCCCCTGCGTACCTGCCTAGTCTTTTGCCATGCGTTTGTCAGTGATTGGTTGCGGATATCTCGGTGCTGTTCACGCTGCGTCAATGGCGGAGCTGGGACATGATGTGGTAGGAGTAGACGTTGACGCTCACAAGGTAGAGCTATTGAGTAATGGACGGGCCCCATTCTTTGAGCCCGAGTTAGAGGACTTGCTGGCTCGTAACGTAGACACCGGACGTCTGACCTTTACTCAGGACTTCTCCGCTATAGAAGGCGCTCAGATTCATTTCATCGGGGTAGGCACCCCTCAGTCAGAGTCGGGGGCGGCGGATATGACCTATGTCGACGCGGCGGTCTCCTCCATGCTCCCCCATCTGGGGCACTGCACCAGCGCCCCGGAGGTAGTCGCCGGCAAGTCGACGGTGCCCGTCGGCACTGCCTCCCGTCTGGCCCAGGCGATCGAGCCGACCGGAGCGCTGCTGGTGTGGAATCCTGAGTTCCTCAGGGAGGGCTTCGCCGTGCAGGACACGCTGCGCCCGGACCGCATGGTCTACGGCCTTCCGGCCGATCCAGGCGCCGCCACCAAGGCACAGGAGGCGATGGACGCGGTCTATGAGCAGATCCTGGCCTCTGGCACCCCGCGTCTCCTCATGGACTACGCGACTGCCGAGCTGGTCAAGATCAGCGCGAACGCCTTCCTGGCCACGAAGATCTCCTTCATCAACGCCATGTCCCAGGTCTGCGACGCCGCAGGCGCCAATGTGACGGCTCTGGCGGAGGCGATCGGCATGGATGATCGCATCGGTCGCCGTTTCCTGCGCGCCGGCATCGGATTCGGGGGCGGCTGCCTTCCCAAGGACATCCGCGCCTTCCAGGCCCGCGCCGACGAGCTCGGCGTCGGCGACGCCCTGACCTTCCTCGCGGAGGTGGACAAGGTGAATGACACCATGCGAGCCGGTGTCATCCGCACGGTGAGGAGGCTCCTGGGCGACCGCCTGGCCGGAGCCACGGTGACGGTGCTTGGAGCGGCCTTCAAACCGGACAGTGACGATATGCGCAACTCCCCCGCACTGGACCTTGCCGTGGAACTGGCACATCTGGCCAAGCGGGTCGTCGTGCACGACCCTGCCGCCGGCCCGATCCTCGCGGAGCGGTCGAACCGCCCGTACGAGGTCGCCCTGTCCGCACGCTCGGCCCTGGAGGGCACGGACCTCGTCCTCATTGGCACGGAGTGGCGCGAGTACCGGGACCTCGACCCCGCCCAGGCGGCCGACCTGGCACGCACCCGCTACGTGATCGATGGCCGCAACTGCCTGGATGCGCAGGCCTGGAAGGCGGCCGGCTGGAGCTACCGCGGTATCGGGCGACGGTGAGCGGGCGGGGCGGAGCCGGCTCAGCGTCCCCTGTTCCGACGAGCCAGGATCTCCATCACGGCTCGAGTGCTGGTGGCCAGGACTGTCATGTCGCTGGTTGCCAGCAGGGCCATGCAGGTCCAGACCGTGGCGG
>NZ_MSRR01000032.1 GCF_001956585.1 Actinomyces naeslundii
TCCGACGGGCTCAGCCCGTCGGACGGCGGCACGCACAGCCCCCTTCCTCCGACACAAGGCGAGAACAGCGATGAAGCAGTCAGCCAGGACAACCATCCTCACCCTGTGGGGCGCACTCGTCACCGCCCTTGCCCTGTCCCTGTCCATCACCGCACCCGCCGTCGCCCTCGACCCGGGAGGCAGGGAGGAGGCCCTGCCCACTACGCCGCCACCCGACCCCAGCGTGCCGAGCATCGGAACCACCGTCCTGAGTGACGGCACCCCCATCGGCATCGTCGTGGCCGGCGGCAACGGCGGCCTGCTGCACGTCGTGGACCTCAATACCCGCACGCTGAGGTCGCGCGAGCGGCTCGTCCCGGAGAACACCGACGTGCAGCCCTGGGAGTTCGCCACGTTGTCGAACCGGCACGTCCTGCTCGCCAGCGGCGGCGGACAGCTCTTCGAGATCGATCCAGACGCCCCCGAGGGACAGAAAGCCACGAATCTGAGCGATCCGTCCCGGCCCGGCTACGAGCAGGTCGCCGCCTACAGCACGTTCCTCTGGGACGTCGCCGTCGACGAGCACGACCGGGTCTATGTGGCTGCGCAGAGCATTCACGGCGGCCACATCCTGCGATACGACCCCTCCGCCAACCAGGGACGGGGCCAGTGGACCGACCTGCTGCCGGGCGGCGTTCAGGCAGGCGAGACCGAGGTACGCAGCCTCGCTTACGACAACGGGTTCCTCTACGCCGGGACGGGAACGAAGAGCTTCTCCATCTTCCGGATCAACACCTCCACCAACGCCGCCACCAAGCTATCGGTTCCCAGTCACGTCACCGCCGGCCTCTCCCACCTCGAGCGGCTGCAGGTCAAGGCCGGCAACCTGTACGTCGGTACGAATGTCCCGGGCAACGTCCGGCCGACCTGCGGGGGAACCTGCGTCCTGGACCCGGCCACCGGGGCGCAGAAGATGAAGGACGGCAAGCCGATTGAGCTGGACACCTGGTCCAGCCAGGTCGTCACTCGCCCCGGCGAGGCTGAGAAGGTCTACTACACCGTCCAGAGCCACAACACACCGACGCTCCAGGAGTACGACCCTCGGGCCAACACCTCACGGACGCTGGCCCAAGGACTGGCTTCCACCGCCAGGCCTAGTCAGTCGAGCTGGGCGACGCACGACCACTTCATCTCAGCGGGCAAGGACGACGCCAGCATCGCCATCGTCCACGCCTCCGACGGCAGCGCGACAGGCCTTCCCCAGGACGCGAACGGAGGCAACGCGATCCAGGGATCAGCTCGCGACATCCAGTCCCTGACGGCAGTCCCCGGCGGAGACCTCTACGCCTCCTGGTACATGACCGCCCCGATGCTCCTTCGCGCCGCCCCCAACGCGCAGGCGGACAAGACGCAGTACAGCCTGCCCAAGGCCCCACTGGGTCAGGTCGAGGGCTTCGGGCACAGCAGCAAGTGGTTCGTCACGGGCATCTACCCAAGTGGCGAGCTGGTCAGGTACGAGATAGGCACCTCCGGGCCGATGCTGGAGAATCACCAATCGGTGAGGATCACGCCTGATGCCAACCAGGCGCGGCCGTACGCCATCGTGCCGATCAATAACGATGAGTTCGCCGTCGGTACCTCTCCCAAGAACAAGCCCGGCTCCGGGGCACTGTCCATCTACGACGCCGCGCACAACAAGATCGACACCTACCCGCTGGACACGATCAGCTATGCGGATCCGTCGCTGCGGGGCTTGTTGAGCGACCGCCGGCCGCTGTCGATCGTCCACCACCAGGACAAGCTGTACGTGGGGACCAGTGCGAGCGGCAACGGCATGAACCCCGACCAGACGGAGGCGAGCGCGCCCAGGCTCTTCGAGTTCGACCTGAAGACGCGGAAGGTGACCCGCGTGATGACGCCGTTCAAGGATCAGCGTTCCATCACGGCCCTGACCTTGGGCAGCGACGGCACCTTGTACGGGACCACCGGCATGCACGTCTTCGCCATGAACCCGGCGGACTTCACGATCGGACGCAGCCGAGCGCTGACCAGGCAGGGCTACGCCGACGCCAACCGCAGTCAGCTGATAGAGCGCGACGGCGTGCTCTACGGGATCATGGCGGGGCGCCTGCGAGCCCTGAGCACGTCCTTGCAGGATGAGGGCACCGTCATCGCCGACTTCGTCACCACCCCCCAAGGAAAGGTCTACGTCAACTCCCTGACCCTCGGCGCCGATGGCAGCCTCTACTACGCGCGGGGAAGCAGGATCTACCGCTACCGGTTCCCGGCGGGCTGAGGCGGGCGCCCGGCCACCGGACCGCCCATCACTCTGTGTCAGCCGCCGTCGCCGGCTCCGTCGATTCCCGCTCCGCCTGCTGCGGCGCCGTCGGCTCGCTGACCTCGGTGTCAACCGCCCCCTCGGCCTCGGCGATCTGCTCCATCGCGGTCTTCTGGGACAGGGGCACCTCGGGCAGGAAGACGGCGATGACGGAGGTCGCGACGAACAGAGGGATCATCCAGCCGAAGATCGGCAGGAGGGCGTCGGCGTAGGAGCTCGCCACGGCGTCGTGCAGGGCGGTGGGCAGCTGATCGACCAGGGCAGGAGTGAGCGAGGAGGTGTCGGCGTCCTTGAACTGGGCCAGCGTCCCCAGGACGGCCGGGTCAGCGCTACGGGCCAGCTCCCCGATCCGATCGGTGAGGTTGGAGGTGAGGCCGGAGGAGAAGGCCGCACCGATGAGTGAGGCGCCCAGGGAGACGCCGACCTCGCGGAAGAAGTTGTTGCCACTGGTGGCCGTGCCCAGGTGCCTGGCCTCGATGGCGTTCTGGACCACGGTGACCAGCAGCTGGAAGAACATGCCGATGCCCGCTCCCATGAAGAAGGTGGCCGCGGAGATCTGCCAGACAGGCGACGTCGTCGTCAGACGGGAGAGCCAGAAGGAGGCGCCGGCGGCGACCAGGGGCCCCAGGACCGGGTAGATCTTGTAACGGTCGGTGCGCGAGACGAGGATGCCGGAGAGGATCGAGGAGACGAGCATCCCGATGGTGATGGGTACCAGGAGCAGGCCGGAGGCGGTGGCCGAGTACGCGTAGACCATCTGGAGGTAGGTGGGCAGGTAGCTCATGACGCCGATCATCCCGCCCATCGCGAGCATGCCGACGGCCGTGGAGACGATGAAGGTGCGGTTGGTCAGGATCGACCAGGGCAGGATGGGGTCGGCGGCGCGGGTCTCGACGAAGGCGAACAGCCCCCAACAGATCAGGCCCGCAGTACCCAGACCGATGATGACGGGGCTGGTCCACGCGTACTGGTTGCCGCCCCAGGTGGCCATGAGGACGATGGCGACGGCACCGGCGTTCATGAGCACGAGCCCCCACCAGTCGATGGGACTGGTCAGGCGGTGACTGGGAAGGCGCAGGACGATGGCAATGGCGACGAAGGCGAGGACACCCAGCGGCAGGTTGATCCAGAAGGTCCAGCGCCAGGAGACGGAGTCGGTCAGCCAGCCGCCGATGATGGGCCCCAGGATGGAGGCGATGCCGAACATGGCTCCCATGGGGGCCATGTAGGTGCCGCGCACGCGCGGCGGGATGAGGTCGCCGGTGATCGCCTGGGAGGAGATCATAAGGCCGCCGCCGCCCAGACCCTGGATGAAGCGGTAGATGATGAGCTGAGTCATGGTGTCGGCGGTGCCGCACAGGGCCGAGCCGATCAGGAACAGGGCGATGGCCACCAGGAAGAGATTCTTGCGGCCCACGAGGTCGCCGAGCTTGCCGTAGACGGGCATGGCGACCGTGATGGCCAGGGTGTAGGCCGTCAGGATCCAGGCCATGTGGGCGGCGCCGCCGAGGTCGCCCACGATAGTGGGCAGGGCGGTGCCGACGATCGTCTGATCCATGGCGGACAAGAACATGACCACCAGGAGCGAGGCGTAGACCGCCCAGAAGCGGCGATCGGGGTGGAAGTCGGCCCCCGGCCCGGCAGGAGCCGTGCCGGTTGGCTCCGACGACGTAGAAGTGTGAGTCACGGTAAGCGCCTTTACGAGATGGAAGGGGTGGGAACTGTCAGAGAAGGAAGAGAAAGAGGTGGCCGGCGAGCATCAGCCGGGCGGGTTCGGCGTCTGGAAGACGGGGGAGGGCCGGTCGGACGGCGCCTGGATGACGACGTCGGAGAGCGCCTCGACCATGGCGCGGACGGCGTCCGCCAGGCGGACCTCGGGACGCTGGGCCGAGGCCTCGGGTACCTCGGCGCGCACTGGCGCCTCCTCGCGGCGCTGCTCCCAGGGATGAGTGCGTCCACACCACAGGTCCACGGCGCTGCGCTGGATCGCCATGGCCAGGGCGACGACCGCGCGGGTGCGAGGGTCGTAAGGTTCCGTGCCCAGGCGGCGGCCGGCGGCGTCGGCGAGGGACACGGCGATGGCGCGCAGGCGCTCGTGGATGGCTCGCTCGATCTCCGGGTTGTCCCGCACGATCTCCGGGAAGGACAGCAGCCATCCTCGTTCGGACTCGACGGCCTCGGCACCGGAGGCGAGCAGGGCGCCGAGGTCCTCCAGGAGGCTTCCAGTGCCGTCGACGAAGGTCTCGATAGCCTCTGGCTCCGGGGGCTCCAGGCCGACGACGAGGAGATCGGTCTTGGAGGAGAAGTGGTTGAAGACGGTGCGCCGGGAGACACCGGCGAGGGCGGCGACGTCATCGACCGTCATGGCCTCGTAGCCGCGCTCTCGAGTCAGGGCGAGCGCGGCGGCGCGGATGGCGGCGCGGGTGCGTCGCGCCTGAGTGGCGCGCAGATCGGTTCCGGTCACGCGACCATCCTGCACTCAGTGCAGAATTGCACTCAATGCAAGTTGGCGCGAGGTTCCTCACGAAGGCGCCGTCTCATGCCGCCCACCGGCCCCACCGAAGACTGCGAACCGGACGCCAACATTGCACAAGCAAGCCGTCCATGACACCTTACGACCTAAGGTGTCACACGTAGGGTGCCATCTGACAATAGATATATTGATCCAATAGGTGGCAGGACGCTGCGACGCCATGCACAGCGCGACCGACCAAGATGTGCTGGGCGGTGTCCAAATCGGATACAAAGGCTCACCCCCAGCTCTGACACACAGAAAGAAACCGCATGATTCCGCGGTTCAGTCAGCGGCCATATCGGACCTCAGGCTCCTTTGTATCCGATTTGGACACGAGCTCCTCCTCCAGGAGCCGGGCGAACCTCAGACACTCTCGTAGACAGCGACCTCGATGAGGTTCTGATCGGGCTCATGCACGTAGAGGCTGCGGATAGTGCCATGGGCACCTGTCCGCTCGACGGGGCCGTCGTCAGGAGTGAAGGCGTGCCTCGTAGGCCTCGATCTCGCCGACCTTGGGGCCGTAGCTGCTGGCCGGGTCGTGGTGCAGGTCGAGCCAGACATCGATGAGCGCCCAGGCGGCGGGCGCCGCGATGACGTTCTGCCCCATGCACAGGATCTGGGCGTCGTAGTTCTCCACCGAGCCACGCACGGTGATCAGGTCGTGCGCGGTCGCAGCGCGCACCCCGGGCACCTTGTTGGCCGCGATGGCGGTTCCCACACCGGTACCGCAGATGAGAAGCCCACGGTCGACCCATCCCTCGGCAACTGCCTGGGCGACCTGGAAGGAGACCTCCGGGTAGGTGATGTCCGGCATGGACAGGTCGACGAGGTCGCTCACGCGCTCGTCCTCGACCAACCGCTCTTCGATGGCGTCCTTCAGGAGGGCTCCGTTGCCTGGGGAACCGATGGCGATTCGCATGACCCCAGTGTCTCAGGCCACGTCACGCAAGGCGAGCCCTACGAGGTTTCGTGTGATTCCTGGACTCCTGCCATCACGGTGAAGGGCACCGGAAGCGCCCTGGAGGCAAGATGCTCGCGGACCTCATCGATCGTGCCGTCGCCGACAAGACACAGGTCCACAATACCGGGAATGGGATGAGGCGTGCGAGCGATCAGGTTATCCTCCCCACGGAGGTTAATCTCTCGGTCACCGAAGCGCACCGCTGTCCGCTCCTGCCCAAAGGCAACAACCTCCAGGTCCAGAACCCACGAGCAGAAGTCGACGCTCGCGTTAATGGAGGACCGTCGGTTCGATATGGTCAATGCCGGCGATGCGTATCGGATGATTGTCCCAAACCATCCCTAGGAGCACTCGATGTCCGCAACCGTACCTTACTCCCACTCTTATTCAGTTAGGCCAAAATTTGATCGAGTCTACCTCTGATCATCGATTCGATGTTGCTGTCATTGGTTCTCAACGAAAGCATGTCGGCCCCGTAGACGCTTATGATCTGCGCCTTCAACTCATCACGCGCTTGCTGCTCGGGATTGTCTTCATGATATTCAGTTCCGTTGACCTCAATCGCAAGCAGCATTCGCTTGCTCACCTTGTGGTATATAGCAAAATCGACAGCAGACGTAGAACGAACAAATTTTTTCTGCCGCTCGTTCAATCGATCGGTATCAGGCATAAGGTCGCGGAGTCTCACCTGCGAAACCACCTCCAGAAGATCATAAGCAGGATCTTTGAGAACATCCTTCAGAAGGGTCCACACAATATTCTCCGACTTATACTTGCTGCCCCCGTGAACTCGCGAAGCGAACTCGCTGAGACGCTCAGAGTACTCCTGGTAGAGCAGGTCGAAGACTGAAAGTACTCCACTTTCGGTCACCTGATCAGGATCTTGATATCTGACATAGTCGATGAGCGCTTTAATCACCTTGCTCCGAGGGACCTCGTTATGGTTGGTGACAAGAATGAACTTCTCTCTGGCTCGCGAGACCGCAACGTTGATCATTCGTGGATCGTCAACGAATCCTAGTTTCATGTGACCATTCCGAGATTCGTCAACAACCGTACTAAGAACCATCACGTTTGCTCCACGTCCTTGAAATTTATGTATAGTTTCACTCAGTGAACTGAATTCGGGAGCAGCACCTGTGCGGTTAATAGCCTCACCGAGACGGTCAGCCTGAAGCCGGTACGGGCTTGTGACACCTAACGCGTAATCACTTCCCGAATCTTCACCTTCGAGAATGCTCCTAAAATCTACACCGTCAACGACACCCCCAAGGAGCTCCTCGACAAGGTCGATCTCACGCTGGCTGTACGTACCTTTAGTAAGGGCTCGACGCAAGGTGCGCATATGATTTCCTGGAGCCGTCTTACGAACCATTAAGGCAGGCCATTTGTCGTTAGATTTTCTAGACTTCATGGAAATCAACTCACCGTCATAGAACATCTTATTGCAGAACTCGATGATCTCAGGCGCGCAGCGGTAGTGTTCGCGCAGCATTGTTCGAGGCAGTTCTTGACCGTAGAGCTCGGTGACGGACGAAAGAATGGAGTGCGCAGTAACGTCGTATGCGGGAAGTGGCGGGGAGATCGACGCCGATTCCAACTTTTTATCGAAAATCGGTCCAAGCTGTTTAAGATCCCCGACCACCACAACATTTCTTGCCTTACTCATCGCCAAAGCAGCGGCATGTAGATTTGTCTGAGTGGCCTCGTCAATAATCACCCAATCTAGAAGATGGCCTTCCGACAGGTTACGCCGAATCGAGTGACAGGTCGTAAGAACCACTGGGTACTCAGACAGGAACTCCGGCGTGTGTTTCCATATCGGTTTATTATCTTCATCAAATACGAGACGCGCACTATTCGCGTAGCGTTGCCACAGCGCTAGATCCAGAAGCGCACGAGAACTCTCTTGGTACTTTCCCCTGATTTCCTCGGAACTGCGATAGCCGATCTCGGCCCGCCAACGTCGCTCTTTCTGTCTCAGCTCTTCGATCCGCCTAGAATAAAAGGCTCTTTCTAGACCAAGGATAATATTGGTATCTCTCGTATCCAGATCTTTTGTTCTACCATATTTGAAGTATCTGCGGATACGAGGAACAAGCCCCATGATGCCTTCAGGAAGATCCGGATGCACAGTAGTTTCAGCCAGATAGTCGAGGATACGCCCAGAGCTCTTGCGCAGCAGAGGCAGCTCACTTAGATCAGGAAAGACGACACCGTCGGCTCGGCGCTCCAGATGAGCAGCTTCCAAAGAGTATTCCTCTATTTTATTGCTCACCTTTGCAAGTTCTCGACAGGAGTTCCATACCCTATGCAGCTGTTTATCTATTTGCTCAAGATCATCCGCCGCCTGCCCTCCAGCGGACCGCACGGCCTCATTCACAGACACCTGGTTCAGCCAACGAACGATACTGCTTGCTCGCGCCTCTTGATCGGCCAGGAAGGAGGTGACGTATTCTTTTTTACCCATGCGTGCTGCCACGAATCCATATCCCGCCTCATCGAGCTTGTCTTTGACGTTCTCAACAGCAGCGTTACCAAAAGACACAACTCCAACCGTCGCCCCGGGAATCATGAGAATATTGGCGATGATATTGAGAATGGTCTCTGTTTTTCCAGTCCCAGGAGGGCCATCGATAACACTAACCCGATGAGAGAGTGCTCTCTCTACCGCAATCTTCTGATCCTCGTTGCTCTGAAACGGTAGAATAATTGGCAACCGAATTTCTGACGTTCGTGAGTTTGATCCCTCCATGTACGCAGACAACGCACTGTCAGGATGAACAAACTTAATCGACTCAAATGCCGGACGAGTCGGATCATCATCTTCCAGCATAAATGCGGTTTCTTTCCAGTACTTAAAGACGTCAGCACCACCTCCCGCGGACGCGGACGACACCAGTAGTGCGAGGTCGTCGGGACGATACAGGTGACTTTTCCCTATCACCTTGTTGTCGCGATAGAATCGAACAATTGAATACGATCCGTCGTATACATCAGTGAAAGTCGCAATTGTGAGCGGGGGATACCACACCTCACCTTTCACCTTAACCAGCTCGGTCGATTTGAGAGAGCGAAAACCCGAAACATTCTCGAGAAGGCGTGCCCTTGGATGTCGATACGGGAATGACTGACCACCATTCTTAAATTGAACTCTTACAATACCATTGTCAGGATTGACCCACTCAATGGACTCTGTTCGATCGTATAGTGCACCTGTGTTGTTGTCGGGAACCAATACGCGAATTTTAGTGCCGTCGATCATGTCTCTCTCCCAAGACGAGTTACGGGACGTCTTCACGTTAGCCGCAGCAGAAGTCTTGCAGAGCGTTCTTGACAACCGATCAGAAAGTTTGAATACCTACACAAACCTGAACAAGCATATTTGTAGGAACCACTACTTTCCTGATCGCGATCCTCCCGTGAAGTCACTTCTTTGAGACTCAGCCACGGGGCGCCAGCTTCGCAAACATCGTTTTTCGTTCAACAACTGAAGTATATACGAAGGACCTCGCTCGGAAGAGACTCGATGAGTCGCAGCCAGATCTCGCTGGCGGTGGGGTAGGCGGGCACGGCGTGTGCAGCCGATGAACCGGGACGCCCCGCAATGATGGCGACGATGGCGGCGTGGACGAGCTCACCCGCACCGGGACCGACGAAGGTGGCGCCCAGCACGGCACCGGTCTGCCGGTCGACGACCAGCTTGACCTCACTGTGGGCGTCGCCGTGCAGGAGGGCAACTCCGGCGGCCGAGGTGTAGCCGACCTGAGCAGTGACGACGTCCTGGCCGGGGTCGCGGGCCCGCTGCTCGGTCAGGCCGCTGGGGGGCGGTGAAGACAACCTGTGGGACCGGGACGTTCTCGGGTACTGGTTCGGGCCCGCAGCCGGCAGAGAGGGCGGTGATCCTCTCCCCTACGACGCGCGCCCGGTACTTGCCCATGTGGGTCAGCTGGGCCTCGCCGCTGGCGTAGCCAACGGCGTAGAGCCAGTCGGGCAGGCGGCCGGCCAGGACGTCGTCGGGCTCCAGGCCGACGACCTCCAGCCCCATGCCGGTCAAGAGGGGGCGACGGCCAGTTGCGACCAGGATCTCATCAGCCTCGATGGTTCGACCGGCGCAGGTGACCGTGACGGGGCCGCCGTGGATGCGACCGAGCCCGGTGTCACTGGCCTGAGGCCGCTCGGCGGCAACCACCTGGGCATCCGTGATGACGGTGATGCCACGGGCGGCGAGAGCCTTCTCGATGAGTCGGGAGGCGAAGGACTCCGCGGCCGACAGGAGGCGGGAGCCGCGCACCAGCATGGTGACGTCGCTGCCCAGGGCGGACATCCAGGTGGCGGCCTCACGGGCGACGACCCCACCGACGACGATGAGGCGCTGCGGGATCTCCTGCACGCCGGTGGCGCAACGCTAGCCCCAGGCCTCAAGGCCCTGGAGCGGAGCAGACACGACGGGCTCCGCGCCAGTGGCGAGAATGACGGCGCGGCGCGAGACCCACTCGTCGTGGCGCGCGAGCAGATCTGGCGCGGACAACTCGGAGGGGCGCAGGCCACTGAGGTTTGCCGACGCCGCGGCGACCTCAATGGGCCCGAGGAGCGCCTTGCTGGGCATGCAGGCGTAATACGAGCACTCGCCGCCCAGGGGCTCGCCCTCGACGAGAATCGCGGTCAGGTCGGTGCCCTCGGTGGTGTACTGCGCGACACTCCCCCGGCCCATCACCGACAAAAAAGACGTCGTAGGTGCCGGCCTGCTCAGGTACCGTCTCGTTACCTATGCCACCGATGCTGCCACGCATCTCAGCCGGCCGATCGACCTGTGCGAAATGTCGAGCCTCGTACCGCCTGCAGCGGGGTAATGAATGGCGTCAATCTGCGTCGAGAGACGATCCTACGCCACATTGGCCCACCGAGCAGTCCGCCCACCACCGAGGTCGCAGCGAAGACCGGAATCATGGACGCCTTGCGGCAAGACTCAGCGCACCCTTTTAGACCTTACAGGTGTTATCATACTACTCGGAACATCAACATCGAACTCATCACAGATTGGTTGACTTCGCTGGACAGTAGCTCGCAGGCGCAGGTCGTTGCGGCCATCGAACTGCTGGAAGAAACAAGGACCTCGGCTCGATCGCCCGCTGGTGGACACCATCAAGGTTTCTCGTCACAAGAGCATGAAAGAGCTGACACCAGGATCAACGGGGAGATCCGAGCTTCGAATCCTATTCGTCTTCGACCCGAAACGTCAGGCAATCCTGTTGATTGCTGGAGATAAATTCGATAATTGGATCTGTTGGTACAAGCGGGACATCCCTATAGCCGACGACTTGTTCGACGAGCACTCAAAAGTTGAGAGGAAAGTAGCCACCATGCCCATGACGATCACAGAGCTCTTAGAAGAGCATCCGGTAGACAGAGAACAGGTTGATACCCATGAGGGCGGATGCTTACCGAGATCCGCGCGTATCATTTGCGCGAGCAGACTGGACTCACTCAGGCACAGTTAGCAGATCGGATCGGCGTCGGGCAGTGTCGGGTGTCAAAAATTGAGCGTGGCGACCTTGAGGAGGACTCGAAGATCGGCACTATCCGGCTATACCTGGAGGCTGTCGGAGGACATCTGTCCATCGAGTACGTGACAGACGATCAAAGAACCCAGGTTTTAGTCCCCAATCACACATCCCGGCGGCACCTACAGTTCGTTCAGGCCGTTAGCAGGTCGTAGACGGTGACGGCACACACGCCTAGGAGGAGGACACCGAAGGCGGTTGCCAGCGTCGCCGCGGAGACGTTATACCGGCAGTCCGCCATCGAGGCCGACCGCGCAACACACCAGAAGAGGTGGAACAGCCTATGCCACAAAAGAAAGAACAAAAAGAACGAGTGGCCCGCCTTCTCGAGACACTGGAACGTGATGATATCCTGATCATCTCCTCATCAAAGATTCGACTCACGCTCCGACTTGCGACCTGCCTCATCTTCCTAACGATCAGTACCATGCTCATCGCCTCCCCACTTTTGAGCGGGAGCAGCCCTGCCGCAGCTCCCGCTCTGATCGTTGGCGGAATCATATCCGTGATCATCTCTGGAACGACTGCAGCAGCCACCCATCGACAACTATCGCAGGGAATCCGACTGACACTCACGTCCGAAGAGGTAAGGCTCGAGAACAAGGACGGCGACGTCATTGAAAAAGCGAGATGGCGCGACATCGATCAGTTCACTCCAATACTATCCCAATCTCCTTTGCAGATCATAAAAACCGTTTCCTACCACCTCACCGACACCGGAAGAGAACGTCGACAAGAGTTTCTTGACACTGCCCCCACAGCCCGAAAACAGTATTTTCTTCTTTCATCGCCTTGGACAAGAAACGCCGGGTCCGTCATTTACCCCTCAGGGTTCACCATCTCGAACAGCAATATTTTCGACCTCCTCGAGAGGGCTCACTGGCGCTACCGCAGCAAGAGAGTCCGGTCACATTGAGAGTGCAAGTATCGCCACAGCAAAACAACTCAGTCACATATCCCGGCGCCCGACTATGACGCAGTCGAGCATCAGCCGACGTGACGATCGTCGCACAGGCAAATACCTCATACATCACCCCTTGGAAAATATTATGATCGCATCCCATAAGAACGCGGTTCTCCACGCCAGCCCGTGACACGGAGGAACTGCTCCCACGTGAGCGCTTCCGGGTCGATGCTGCGACTCCACTCCATATCGCGATCCGGCCGAAAATAACCGCATTCAACAGCATAATTGACCATCCCCAGGATCTCCTGCGCATGAAGATCATCAGCAATCAGCTCAGGAAAGTTATACGCCAACCCATCATACGTGAACGCATCGCGATATTCCCCCTTCAGTCCAGTAACATCTTGAAAAATTCTCACCATCTCACGCGGGGAGACAATATCACCCACAACCGGCAGCGTTTCCCCATCATACTTCTCCGGCTTACTGATGATTTCTCGCACAGCCGGGCCGGTGGCCGTGACGGGATCAACGAACGGCGCCCGAAAATCTTCAGGAAGATATATGGGGAGGATGAGTGACCCACTCTCCACCCTGGGAACATAGTACTCCATCAAATTGGTGTAGAAGAATGAAAGGATCACAAAAGTGCTGGCTACAGGCAGCCCACTGATGTAGTCCGCAACCCGAGCCTTGTCGGTGAAGTGAGGAGCGAACATCCTCCCGCCTGTGATCTTATCGACGTTCTCAAGCGTACTGAACACAATGTGCTCGACCCCCGCTCTCACTGCAGCATCGGCGATTCGGCACCCTAACTCGTATTCACGCGATCCCTTCGGAGGGGTAGGAGGAGTGACCAAGAAAGCAGCGCGAGCGCCAGAAAAGGCGTCAACCCACTCGTCATCGTTCCCCAACGAAAGCGAACCCGTCACCAATTCAGCGCCCTGACGCTCAAGGCTTTTCGCCATCTGCGACGCAGGATCCCGAGTCATCGCTCGCACCCTATAGTCTCCGCCACGCAGCAAGGACCTCACGACACTGCGCCCCTGCTTGCTGGTTGCGCCAGCAACGGCAATAACTGGAGTATCCAACATGTTACGCTCTCTTCCATGAATCATAACGAACACCGGCTGACACAGGACAGCGTCACAGGCGCGAGACTGCCACGTCAAGAACTATCTTCTTAGATAGTCCCACACAACACGGAGGCCTGAACACATGAAGACCGAATGCATCAGCGAGTTTGTCAGCTTCAACGACAAGACCTACCCTTGCCCGATCAGCGTGGCCATGAATCTTGTTGGAGGGAAATGGAAGTCGGTCATCATTTATCACCTGCAATATGAGCCGAAGCGCTTCAACGAACTACGGAACGACCTCGTTTCAGCGACCGACACGACACTCACCCTCCAGCTCAAGCAACTAGAAGTAGACGGCCTCGTATCGCGCCAAGTATTTGGCGATAAACCGCCCCTGAAAACGGTTTACTCACTCACCGAATTCGGTCGAACTTTTTTGCCTGCCTTACAGGCTCTGACGCAGTGGGGAAACCAAGTGGTGGCGGAGCGAGGTCAATTCGTGTAGACGCATGCACGTTTCTCACAACAGACCGTGAGGGACTCGTGACCTCACGCACCGCTCTCCATATGAAGTGTGAGCACAGAGTCGTTCGCAGAAACGACCCCACGGGGAGAGAGAAACTTAACGTACGGCAGATTATGCGCGTCGCCGACGACTCGCCCGAGTTTGCAGAATCGCAACCTTCCGTTACCTTATCGTGAGACATCTGACGTCCGTCGTCCACACTCCCCCGTCGCAGGCAAGGCTGCCTCGATCCCCCGAACGGAACACCTATGACATCAAAACATCCCTTTTCCCTGAGGCGTCTGTCCGCCCTCCTAGGGTCCCTGCCCCTGGCCGTCACCGGCATGATCGCCGTCGCGCCCCCGGCGCACGCCACCCCCACGGCCGACGGCCTGATGGATATCGCCATCACTCAGGTGAACGCCCCCGAGGACGGCCTCTACGCCGTCGGCGACGTCATGACCTTCAACATCACCCTCACCAACACCAGCAGTGAGGCCCACTCCTTCGCCCCGGCCTCGACGAACCTGTCCGGGAACGTCACCAAGTGCCGGTGGCGCAACGTCCCGGCCGGAGCGACCAAGACGGACTGCGCCGGTCTGGCCACGCACACGGTGACCGCCGAGGACCTCAAGGCCGGCAGCTTCACCCCGCAGATTGCCTACGAGGTCAAGGCCGTGGAGTACACCGGTCAGGCGCTCAACACCCCGGAGACGATCAGCGGCGCGCCGAGCCCGGTCAAGTCCGCCTCACTGCGGGTCGAGTCCTTCACGCCGTCGTCGAACCAGGAGGCCTACAAGCTGGGCGACACCGTCAGCTACACGGTGCGCATCCGCTCGGTGTCGGACAAGACGATCAATGTCGCCGCCACCGACTCCTCCTTCGACGACCTGGCCCGCCAGTGCCACTGGGGCAACCTCAGGCCGGGCAAGGGCGCCGTCTACAACTGCAAGCCGCTCACCCACACGATCACGCAGGCCGACGTCGACGCCGGCCGGTGGACACCGTCGATCACCCTGACGGCGACCGGCACCGACGGCGCCGCCCTCCAGACGCTCACCGCCACGGGCAACCCGATCAGCGTCGTCGGCCAGCACCCGCAGGCCGAGCCCGCCCCGGCGCCCGACGCGAGCACCGAGCTGCCCGCCTCGATGAGTGAGGCCCAGCACCTGGCCGGCAACACGGCCACCGACAACTACCGCATCCCGGCGATCACCACCGCCCCCAACGGGGACCTGCTGGTCTCCTACGATGAGCGGCCGAAGGACAACGGCAACGGCGGCAGTGACGCCCCCAACCCGAACCACA
The DNA here is from genome assembly GCF_001956585.1 of Actinomyces naeslundii. Taxonomy (GTDB): domain Bacteria; phylum Actinomycetota; class Actinomycetes; order Actinomycetales; family Actinomycetaceae; genus Actinomyces; species Actinomyces naeslundii. The sequence goes on from NZ_MSRR01000032.1 coordinate 15,157, forward strand.
TCGTCCAGCGCCGTTCCGCCGACGGCGGCAAGACCTGGTCGGCACCGACCTACATCCACCAGGGCACGGAGACCGGTAAGAAGGTCGGTTACTCCGACCCGAGCTATGTCGTCGACCACCAGACGGGCACGATCTTCAACTTCCACGTCAAGTCCTACGACCAGGGCTGGAGCGGCTCGAAGGCCGGCACCGACCCCGAGAACCGGAGCATCATCCAGGCCGAGGTGTCGACCTCCACCGACAACGGCTGGACCTGGACGCACCGCACCATCACCGCGGACATCACGAAGGACAACCCCTGGACCGCGCGCTTCGCGGCCTCGGGCCAGGGCATCCAGATCCAGCACGGCGCTCACGCCGGGCGCCTGGTGCAGCAGTACACGATCAGGACCGCCGACGGCACGGTGCAGGCGGTCTCCGTCTACTCCGACGACCACGGGAAGACCTGGCAGGCCGGCACGCCGACCGGCACCGGCATGGATGAGAACAAGGTCGTCGAGCTCTCCGACGGCTCCCTCATGCTCAACTCGCGCGCCTCGGACGGCTCCGGCTTCCGCAAGGTGGCCAGGTCCACCGACGGCGGGCAGACCTGGAGCGAGCCGGCCAGTGACAAGAACCTGCCCGACTCGGTGGACAACGCCCAGATCATCAGGGCCTTCCCGAACGCCGCCCCGAGCGACCCGCGCGCCAAGGTGCTGCTGCTGAGCCACTCGCCGAACCCGAAGCCGTGGTCGCGTGACCGCGGCACCATCTCGATGTCCTGCGACGACGGCGCCTCCTGGGCGACCGGGAAGGTCTTCAACGAGAACTTCGTCGGCTACACGACGATCGCGGTGCAGTCCGACGGCAGCATCGGGCTGCTCAGTGAGGACGGGAACTACGGCGGCATCTGGTACCGCAACTTCACGATGAACTGGCTCGGCGAGCAGTGCGGCCAGAAGCAGCCGGAGCCGAGCCCGACGCCGTCGCCGTCGGCGGCCCCGAGCGCTGCGCCGACAACGACGCCGAGCAGCCAGCCGGCACCCGAGCCGACCAGCGCGCCGGAGCCGGAGCCCACGGCCGCACCGAGCGAGCAGCCCAGCACTGCGCCGTCGGAGAAGCCGAGCACCGAACCGACCGCTGCGCCTGCACCGGAGCCGTCGTCGGCGGCTCCGTCCACTGAACCGACGCAGGAGCCCACGCAGACCCCGACGGCGGAGCCTTCCGCTGAGCCCACGCAGGCCCCGAGCGAGCAGCCCAGCTCTGCACCGTCGGAGAAGCCGAGCTCGGCTCCCGCGCCAAGTGCGACGGGGCAGGCGCCGTCGACGGTGAGCCCGGACGCGACCTCGGTGCCGACGCCATCGGATCGGCCGTCGTCGAGCGCGACGCCGAGCCGGGCTCCGGGAGCGACGCCGGCTCCCAGCACGCAGCCCGATGAGATCGACCGTCCGGCCGACGGCACCATGGCGCAGCCGACCAAGGCCGCCGGGGCTCCCAGTGCCTCGGCGACGGGGGCTGCGACGACGCCGGGCCGCGGCCTGTCCCAGACGGGTACGAACGCGCTGCTGGTCCTGGGCCTTGCGGGTGTCGCGGTTGTCGGCGGGTACCTGCTTCTGCGGGCTCGTCGCACGAAGAACTGAACACGCGATGAGCCGGCTCGATCCGGCTCTGAGCACTGACTGAGGGGTGGGATGCCGGCGCGTCCCACCCCTCAGTGCTGTCCTCCTCAGCGGCACGGCCCATCCGTGGATCGGGCCCACCGGATGCCGGTTGCCGGCTGCAGGCCGGCTCCGGGCCGCAAGCTGTTGTCCTTCAGCCGCAGGCCGCAGGGTAGGGAGATTCACGTGAGTGACCTCAGCTCACATCCGGCGAGCTGGCCTGGCACGGATCGAGCACAGGTGGACCCGGCGCGGCTGAAGGACCCCAGCGGCCCTCCGTCCTCACCAACGAGACGTCCGATAGTGTCCAAATCGGTGACAAAGGCCTGGAACAGAGCAGAACGGGCGAGAAGAAACCGCATGATTCCAACGTCTATTCGCCTGCGTCGGCGGCACCGGGGCTCCTTTGTCACCGATTTGGACACTGAACCACTCGCATGACACAGGAGGACCAACCGTGAACCCCGTGGATGAAGCCTCTCAGTCGTCACTGGCGACAATCTCGCTGGCGTCAGCGCTCGCCAGCGCATTCACGCGCCCGGCACAACATCGCCGCCCTGCTCTCCTCCCGTTAACGCCTAGCGTTATTAACGACCTCCGTTATACCCTACTGTCGTGATCAGGTCCTTCGCGGAAAAGGAGACCCAGCGAGTGTGGCACGAGGAGTACGTTCGCTCCCTCGACAAGTCGCTCCAGCGCGCCGTGCTACGCAAACTGGAGCTTCTACACGCAGCAGCCGATGTCGAAGACCTGCGCATCCCACCGGGCAACCGACTCGAGCGGCTGACTGGCGATCGACGCGGCCAGTACAGCATTCGGGTCAACGCCCAGTGGCGACTCTGCTTCACCTGGCATGAAGGAGGTGCGGATGATGTCGAGCTCGTCGACTACCACTGATGCTGACCGGATCGACCCGATTCACCCGGGCGAGGTCCTCATGGAGGACTTCATCGAGGGTTTCGGGATCACCCAGAACAAGCTCGCCACGGCCATCGGCGTGCCTCCGCGTCGCATCAACGAGATCGTGCACGGCAAGCGCGGCATCACCGCGGACACCGCTGTACGACTGGCCAAGTACTTCGGCACATCTGCCGAGCTCTGGATGAACCTGCAGAGCCACTATGAGCTCAGGCTTGAGCGCCGGGCGCTGCGCGAGCAGCTCGAGAGCATTGTGCCGCTGCAGTCGGTGGCGTAGGCAACGCAAACGGCATACGTGACCGATGCTCACATCTGGTGAGGTGAGCCGGCGCGGTTCACGTCGCGGTGATATGACCGCAGATAATCATCGGGCACGCTTTGGCGACGCGAACAGCGCGGAGGCGACCGATGTCACCGACCGGCAGGGCCTGGCCCTCGGCTCTCACTGCCGCTCTCCCCCCGGCTTACTCGACGTCGATGGGGCCGTTGATGTGGAGGGTCTCGACGTCGAGGCGCCGGTTGACTCGCGACGCAGTGGAGTCGTCGATGCGGCCTGCGAAGCGCAGGTCGTGCACACGCTCACGCAGGTGCTCGATGACGGCGAGCCGCAGGGTGCTCTCCGGGCCGCAGTAGACGCGCGCCTCCTCTTCTGCGCCGGCGTTGCTCACGGAGCTGTGACGACGTGCGTAGTCGGCGCGCACCGCCGCGATGACCGCGTCGTCGTCAACGCCCACACGTTCGGCGATGGCATCGAGCTGACTGATGGTGTCGGCAAGGATGTCGGCGAGGGCCTCGGTCTCCTGCGACTCGACTGACTCGGCGGTCTGCGTGCCAGCCGAGGGCCTGGCGTTGGCCCAGCGGACCACGTAGGGCAGGGCGACACCCTGGATGAGGAGGGACAGAAGGGTCGCGCCGGCGACGACGAGGATGATGAGGTTGCGCTCGGTGTAGGCGGCGCCGTCGAAGGAGGCCGGGATGGACAGTGCCATCGCCAGTGAGATCGCGCCGCGGAAACCGGCGACCGTGGAGACGATGCGGCCACGGATATTGGTGCGGCGCAGGCGCTGCTCGGGGCGGCGGTCAAGGGCGCGGATGGAGAAGATGATGAGGTGCTGGCCTGCGAACCTTCCCGCCACCATGGCGATGTAGATGATGGGAATGAGGATGAGGCCGCGCGTGAGGTCGGCACGAGGGAGCTCGGCGACGATGCCGGGGAGCGCCACCCCCACCATAACGAAGAGGATGGTGTTGAGGATGTGGGTGAGGATCGTCCAGAAGGGGATGCCGAGGACTCGCGAGCCCAGGGACATGTGCGGGGCGGCGAAGCGGGAGATGACGATGCCGCAGGTGACGACGGCGAGCACGCCCGAGCCGCCGGCCTCCTCGGCGACGAAGAAGGTGAGGAACGGGGTGGCCAGCGCAGTGATCGTCGCCAGCATGGGGTCGTCGGTGATGGTGCGGACCCGGATGCCGATCTTCGTGACTGCCGCACCGACGAGGACTCCAGCACCGATTCCTCCCCCGAAGGACAGAAGGAGCTGATGTGCGACGAGGCCGAAGGTGACGCCGGAGGAGTCCTGCGCGGCTTGGAGGGCGATGGCGAAGATGACCAGTGCGGTACCGTCGTTGAGTAGCGACTCGGCCTGAAGAACGGTGCGGCCGTTGGGGTTGATGCCGCGTCCCAGGCTGGAGACGGCGGTGGCGTCGGTGGGGCCGAGGCAGGCCCCGATGAGGAGAGCGGATCCTACGCTCAGCCCTGTGAGAACACCGATGAGGGTGATGAGGGCGGCCGTGATGGCGACAAGGACCGTGGCGCTGAGGATGATGCCGCGCAGGCTTCGCCGCATGCGGTTGAGGGAGACGGACAGCGACTCCCAGTACAGGAGGATCGGCAGGAAGATCGTCAGGACCACCGTGCTGGGCAGGTACATCTCCTCCCCTACCGGGAGCAGGGCGACTCCCACGCCCGCGGCGATGAGAAGTACGGGAGCGATGAGGCGAAACCTGTTGGCGATCGCGTAGGCGACAACCGAGGCGCCAATGAGTGCGACGATCATGTCGATGGTCATGAGACTGCCGGGCTCCCTTCCTGGGCTGAACGCGGTGGGCTGACTGCGGCCGGCTCGAGGACGTGCGTAGCTGGCGTGACAGGGCCTGAGCAGGGTCCTGGCCGGGCACAGCCTACAGACGCCTCCTGCCAGCTCGCGTAGTCGCCGGCGAGCATGAGAACGACTCAAGGCTCGAGGTCGCGTCATGAGTGAGGCACGTGGACGAGGCATCGCACCGCGACCTCAACGTCAGCCGAAATCACCCCACGCCCCCTCCTGAATACCCCTACAAAAACACCCCCCATTTCTCAAGGCATTTAGAAACGCGATACAGGTATTTCTTGGCGCAAACAAGATCGCATCCCGAGACTCATTGACAGAGCAAGGCACACACCCTCCAGACTGAACAAACACGAACGCTCACCCCACATGCAGACACCCCCGAACCACAACGCAGACAAAGGGGAAAGCACTTTTGATACCGCCCTAAAAGTTTCTTTTTCACAACATTTTTATGACATTCCGGTAACATTTCCGGAGCCCCTGACAGGCGCACCACAAGTCTTGTTCTGATTTTCCTCCTCGCGATACTCTTCACCAGTTACTCACGGTCATCCCCAGACCGCCGATCCCTAGTGAAGAGGATGTATACATGCAGGTTCCTGCCGATCTCAGACGCACCGCGTCTAGGGGGCAGTCGACGGCCGCCTGGCTCGCCCTCCTGACACTGCTTGCGAGCATGATCGTGCCCTTGCAGGCCCAAGCCACCGTCAACGCCGATATCAACCTGTCTGGTCTCGCTCTGGTCAAGTCGGACCGCAGCGGCAACGACTTCCCATCAGAGGGCCTCACGACGCAGGACGTGGCCAAGCTGTCCTACACGTGGGATGCCACCAACACCACCGTCAACCCAGGGGACTCCTTCTCCATCGACCTCGGCGCCAATTTCAAGAACCTGGAGAGCCCGAAAACCGTCCCCCTCAACCTTCCCTACAACGGCACGCCCACCGAGGCGGGCGCATGCAAACTGACGGAAAAGACCATGGAGTGCACCTTCAGCGAAAAGGTTGAGGAGCTCAAGGCAGCGGGATTCAAGGACTTCAAGGGCTCGGGTCAGGCACTGCTCCTCATCACCCAGGCCACGACAGCCCAGTCAGTGGATATGACCGTCAACGGCAGCCAGAAGGTGAGCGTCCGCCTACCCGGCGCCGGCGGCATCAAGGGCCCCGCTGCACGGAGCTACACGGCCCTCAAGTTCAGCAAGGTCTCCTCGGTCATCACGTCGGCCTCCTCCACCATGACGTGGGAGGTCAACTTCGGCTCGGACTACATCAAGGAGCAGCTGGCCAAGGGGGACAGCCCGATCGCCTCGGACGGTCAGACCCGTGAGACCATCACCATCACGGATACGCTCGGCTCGGGCATGACCTTCAGCGGGGACAAGAACAAGTGGTACCTCGGGCTGCGCAACAGCGCCGCCGAGCCCGGCATCTCCGGGGTGTCCCTGACCAGCGCGGCGGGCAAGGACCTGAGCTCGAAGTACGGAGACTTCGACCTGGATGTGGACATCCAGGGGCAGGTCGCCACGATCAAGGTGACGGGCCCCTTTGCTCCTGAGTCCAACTACAGGATCTCCTACCCGGTGACATTCACCTCGCAGAGCGGCAAGGCCATCGCCGGCGCGCAGTACACCAACGCCGCCTCGCTCGACCACTCCGAGGCTCACGGCGAGTTCACCCGTAGCTACGCCGACTCGTTCAAGGTGACCGTGGACATGGCCCCCGGTTTCGGCGGTTTCGAGGTCTCCAAGACCCTGGGCGGCGCGGCCCTGGACGCCGTCGACGTCGCGAACACGACCCTGCCGGTCAAGGTCGACTACGTCCTGCCCGGCCCTGCCAGCGGCTACACCGGCTGGCAGGCCCCCGGTACGCTCAATGCCGATGGTCTCTCCGGTACGGCCGTCCTCAACATCAGTATCGGCAAGACCAACACCTTCCAGGGAACCTTCCCCAAGGGCACCGTCGTCACCCTGTCCGAGGACACCGGCCAGGCATCTCCCGCTCCTTCGGGGTATGCCTGGGGCAAGCCGGTCTTCGCGGTCGGAAGGACAGAGACCAACACTCTGACCATCGGCGACCGGGTGTCGACCAAGGTGACCCTCAACAACACGGCCGACGTCGCCAAGGCGCCCGGCACCTTCCAGGTCACGAAGACCGTGGCGGGCGCGCAGGCCGGTGACAAGGAGTTCACCTTCACCTACACCTGCACCGACGGCACCGAGGGCACGCTCAAGGCCAAGGCCAACGGCGAGGCGGTCTCCGGGCCGAAGGTCCCCACGGGCACGCAGTGCACCGTCACCGAGGACGCCAAGACAGCCGCGATCGACGGCTACACCCTGACAGCCCCCGAGGCCCAGACCGTCACCATCAAGGACCCGGCCGAGCCGGTCGCGACGGCGGCCTTCACGAATTCCTACGTCCGTGATACCGGTTCGTTCTCGGTGTCCAAG
>NZ_MSRR01000033.1 GCF_001956585.1 Actinomyces naeslundii
GTTCTCAAACAACACACCCACCGAGATTTCAACTAGGAAGAATTCCTAACTTGCCTCTCGAAGGCGACCGGACTAGCATAAGCAGGTTGTCGTTCGGGAATCAAATTCGGATCGCGTGACCCTGATCTCTGAACTATTCTGCTTTCACCGCACCAGCCGGATCACTCCTGCCGGCTCGACGTTTCCGCCGTCCGGTACCGCCGTCGGACCGTTCAGTCGCTCCGGCAGCGAGGAGTACTATAGCCACACTTGATTGCGGGTTGTCAAACGACTTTCCCGCGACCTGCATCACATCCGGGCTCCCCGGGGGACAGGCCGGCTCTCCCCTGCACCGGCCCCTCCGGTTCTACTTCTCCCGTCATCGCTTCTCAGGGCCGTACCAGGCCGGCGCGAATCCCCCAGAGCACCGTTTGCAGCCGGTCTCGAGACCCGGTTTTCTGCATGAGTCCCGTCAGGTGGTACTTGATTGTCGTTGGCTCCACATATAGGTGTGCTGCCATCTCACCGTTGGACATGCCCTGGGCCAACAGCCTGAGCACTTCCAGCTCCCGAGAGGTCAAGGCGACGTCCGCGGAAGCAGCTCCGGCGAACAACGCATGCTCGAATGCACCGCCAGCATCCGCAGGTCTGTCGGCGTACTGATGCTGAGACCCGACGCCATGTCCGACGAGCGCGCCTCGGGAGCCTCGTCTGGAGAGCTCATGCAGGATGCGGCGGGTGACGCGCTGGTCCAGGGTCCCCTCTCCCACCGCAACGGAACGGACGGCTCCCAGCAAGGTGGCCTCATCGGCGCCCTTGAGGAGAAAGCCCGCAGCACCGGCCTCAAGCGAGGCCAGGACGTCGTCGTCGACATCGAAGGTGGTCAGGATGAGCACGTCCACGTCCAGATCAGGGTCGGAGACGATCGCCCGCGTTGCCACGATGCCGTCGGTCCCGGGCATGCGGATGTCCATGCACACGACGTCGGGGCGTAGTTCACGAGCCAGCGCTATCGCCTCGGCACCGTCTGCCGCCTCACCCACGACCTCAATGTCCTCCTCCGCTCCGAGGATGACGCTCAAGCCGGCACGGACCACGGCCTGATCGTCAGCGATGACGAGTCGAATCATGGGATATCCACTTCCTCCTCGGTACGGGACCCGTCGACGCTGCCCGACGGAACGGGGATGACGAGGCGGTTGCACCAGCCGCCGTCGGGGTCGGGACCGGTGACCAGTTCAGCGCCCACCAGGGCCGCCCGCTCAGCCATGCCGGACAGGCCGTAGCCACCGCCCTTGCTACCTGCACCTGCCTGACGTACCTCCACATTCGGCGGACGTCGGTTGCTCACCACGATCTCCACGCACCCCTGCTGATAGGTGATCCGCACCTGGCAAGGGGCTCCCGGCGCGTGCCGCGCGCTGTTGGCGAGCGACTCCTGGACCATGCGGTAGGCGGCGGTGTCAGCTAGTGGGCTCAGGGGACGAGGCCGGCCGTTGACTGCGTACCCGACCCGCTGTTGACGACAGCGAGACTCCTCAACGAGGCGAGGCACTGCCTCCAGCGAAGGCAGGAGCACCGGCTCCCTTGTCATCTGAGAACCCGTCACGGTCGCAGCCTCGGCTGTCGCCTCGGTGCTCGACGACGTCGATTCGCTCTGTTGACCATCCGTCGCCTGCCCTTCACGCTGAGAGTCACTCCTGCCCTCGCTGCGCAGGAGGCCGACGACCTGACGCAGGTCGGCCAGTGCGGTCCGCGCACTGGCCTGCACCGTCTGGAGCATCTGGTAGGAACGCTCCGGATCCTTGTGCCGCAGAGCCGCGGCCGCCTGGGCGCTGACGATGACGCCGGAGAGGTGGTGGCCGGCGATGTCATGCAGGTCGCGGGCCAGGGCATTGCGGCTGGCCCGCAGCTCGCGCTCGACCCGCTCGCGCTCCTGGCGCTCGAGCAGCCGCTTCTCCCGCTCGAGGAGCTCGGCCTTGTCTCGCAGCGCCTGGTGCAGCTGCTCGCGCCCCAGCATGTGCTCCGCCACCGCCACCGGTAAGAGGTAACGCTGCAGCAGGTGCGCCGAGAGCAGGATGATCATGGCGACTATCCCACGCTGACCGGAGTACACCTCGCCAATGAGGAAGACCACGTTCAAGACGATGACGTTGGCGAACAGCGCGATCTGCCAGCCCGGGATGCGGTGACGCACGAGGTACCAGATGACGACCATGACCGCGGCGGATCCGAGTCCCGATCGATCGCTGGCGATGAGAACGATGAGATCGGCGGTGGCCACGATCCCGAGCACCCAGTACGGGAAGCGCGCCGTCATCATCACGGCCGCCACCTGGGTGATGACCAGGACGATGACGAGAATCGCCCAAGGAACCGAGCTGACTCCGTAGTTGCTGATGTGCTCGAGATCGGCCAGCACCATACCGATGTAGGGCAGCACGCTGAGCAGGCAGAGACCCACCGCGGCCCGGGGAAGACGCGATGGTCTCTGCACCTGAACGGCGGAATCGGGCATATCCCGAGTCAAACACATACGCGGCGATGAGGTACCCGACTCCGCCTCAGAACTCATCACTTGTGGCACAGGGCAGCGTCCACTGCCTCATCGACCTTTCCGGCCTTCTCCTTGGCGGAGCTCTCCGGGTTGTTCTGGTCGGCGATGGCTGTGGGCAGGGCGGTCACGGCGACGGTGACGGCGGTGCCGTCAGGTCCGACTCCACCTCTCGTGTGATAGCCCGCGATGTCACCTCCGTGGCCCCAGGCAGTGCCCCCACAGGACAACGACCTACCGATCAGGCCCAGCCCGTACACTACGCCAGCTTTGTCGGTGTCGACGCCTTTCTTCATCTCGTCGATGCTGGACTGGGTCAGCAGCCTGCCGTCGAAGACGGCCTGGAAGAACGTGTTGAGCTCGCTCGGGGTCGAGACCATCGCACCAGCCGCCCACCCCAAAGCCGGATCCATCTCGGTAATATCCTCCAGCTTGCCCTCAGCACTGAGGTGGTACCCCTGAGGGTGAGTACCACGAATCTTCTCCTCCCCCGGGGCCGGGAAGTAGGTGTGGGACAGACCCAGCTTCTTGACGATGCGCTGGTCGATCTGCTCACCCACCGGCCGCTGAGACACCCGCTCAACAAGCATCCCCAGCACCACATAGTTCGTGTTGGTGTACTTCCACTGAGCACCGGGCTCGAACTGCGCCGGCTTACCCAGAGCAGTATCCAGAAGGTCACGCGGAGGAACATAGTGCTGCATATTCTCAATCACCTCAGCGTTGCTGGAACGGTAGGTGTCCGCGTACTCAGGCAGGCCGCTGGTGTGCTGGAGGAGCTGGCGCACCGTGATCCTTGAGGCGTCAATACCTTCGCCCTTGATGAGGCCGGGCAGGTAGGTCTCGATCGGCTCATCGAGCCCCACCTTGCCCTCCTGAACCAGCTGCATGACCACCACGGCCACAAAGGTCTTCGTGTTCGACCCGACCCTCACCTCCCCGTCCATCGGCGGAGCCTGACCCGTCTCCAGACTGCCCTTACCCACGGCCACCCCCGCGGACTCACCCTTGCTGTCGCTCACCGCCGCCAGAGCCGCCGGGTAACCGGCCTCCACCAGCCCCTGCGCCCGAGCCTTCAGGCTCTCAGCCTCCCCCTTCGACGGCGCCGCCGACGCCGCACCACCAGCAGCACCCAATGCGATCGCCGCCGCCACAGGCACCGCCAACACCCGCCACACCAGCAACCGGCGACGGCCGGCTCGGGTCCCGGCGGCCCCTACTGCTTCGGGGCTGTCAGGAGTGACTGCATCGGAACGGACAGGACTGAACTTCTCTGCTTTACCCATGCCTCCAGTGTCACGAGCCAGCAGGCCGACCACCCCCGCCCAGGGCACAGCCCCTGCTGTCCATATGGACAGTGCCGGGCCCGCTCTGCTCCCAGTCGGACCGTTCAGATCGTGACGGCCCGGGAGGCCTGGTAGGCGGCCCCGACAATGCCGGCCGTGTTGAGCAGCTGGGCCGGGACGATCGGGGTCTTGAGGTCGAGCAGCGGCAGGTACTTCTCGTGCTTGCGGGAGACTCCCCCGCCCACCACGAACAGGTCCGGGGAGAAGAGCATCTCCACGTGGGCGTAGTAGCGCTGGAGGCGCTTGGCCCACTTCTTCCAGGACAGGTCCTGGGCGGTGCGCTGGCCGGCGGAGGCCCGACTCTCGGCGTCGTACCCGTCGATCTCCAGGTGCCCGAGCTCAGTGTTGGGCACCAGGGTCCCGTCGACGATGACGGCAGAGCCGATCCCGGTACCCAGCGTGGTGACGATGATGGTTCCGGGCACGTCCTTGGCGGCACCGAAGGCGACCTCGGCCAGGCCGGCGGCATCGGCGTCGTTGAGGCCGGTGATCGGCCGGCCCAGGTGCTCGCGCATGAGCTGAGTGAGGTTGATGCCCGTCCAGGACTTGTCGAGGTTGGCCATGAACGGGACGGTGCCGTGGACGATCGGAGCGGGCAGAGCCACGCCGACCGGGACGTCGTCGCTCACCTGAAGCTGCTCGAGGAGCTCGCGGCACACATCGGCGACGGCCGCAGGAGTGGACTCCTCCGGGGTGTCGATACGGACGCGCTCGCCGATGAACGTGCCCGTGGCCAGGTCGACCAGGGCGCTCTTGACGCCCGACCCGCCAATGTCGATCCCGCATGCCACTGATGTTGTCGGTGCTGCCAAAGTCATGAGGTCCTCCTGGTACTACGCGTCCTCGCGGCCTCCGCCCAGCCTAGTGCAGGGACGGCAGCCGCGAGGATGGTCGGAGAAAGATCGATGTCGATCCTGAAGGGATCCGGAGGCCTCAGTCGCGAGTACTCTCCTGGCGGGCACCCCGGTAGAGGTACCACAGGGTGGCGATGAACAGCACCACGCCCACCCAGGGGGCAACGCCGGCGAAGCCCTCGGGCATGATGGCCAGCGGGTCCTCTTTGCCGCCGAAGGCGACGACGATACCGGCGTAGACGACGCCGGCGAGGCTCTCACCGACGATGAGGCCGGTGGCCATGAGCGTACCCATGCGCTTGGCCCGCTCGGGGTTGGCGGTGCGCTGGGCCCAGCGGTCGTAGAGGTGGCCCAGGGCAGCACCGACCGGGATCATGACGGTGACACTGGTGGGCAGGTACATGCCCATGCCGACGGCGAGCGGCGGCAGCGAGTACTTGCTGCTACGGCGCAGGGCCTCGTCAATGGCGATGACAATGGCGCCGATGACGGCGCCCAGTCCCAGCAGGCTCCAGTTGAGGTCGCCGCCGAGGACGCCCTGCACCAGGTGCTTGATGAGGTTTGCCTGAGGCGCGGCCAGAGCGTCGGCACCGGCACCGGGGGCACCGGCGAAGCCGAAGGCTCCCTGCATGAGGCTGAGCACCGGCGGGATGACGATGGCACCGAAGACGACCCCGATGACGAGGGCAACCTGCTGCTTCCACGGGGTGGAGTCGACGAGCTGGCCGGTCTTGAGGTCCTGAAGGTTGTCGTTGGAGATGGTGGCCACGCCGAAGACGACCGCGGTGACGAACAGCGTGTAGGCCACCAGGGTGCGGACGTCGTCGGGCGAGGAGGTGGTGGCGATGGTGCGCACGAGCGCGGCCGCAGTCACCGCCACGAGGATGCCGACGCCGGAGATCGGCGAGTTGGAGGAGCCGATGAGGCCGGCCATGTAGCCGCAGACCGAGGCGACAACCAGACCGGTCAGCAGGATGAAGAGGATGGAGACGATGATGAGGCCCGCCGTGTGGTGGGCCATGGAGGTCCCGTGCAGGAACAGCCACAGGAGCACACCGATGGGCAGCATGGAGCCGACGGTGACACCGATGACCGTCTTCATCGACAGGTCGCGCTCAGTCAGGGGGATCTCCTCACCGGCGTTGCGCTTGGCACTGGAGGCCAGGGACTCGCGGATACCGGAGACGATGGGGCCGAGGATCTTCAGGAAGGTCCAGATGGCGGCGATGGCGATGGCACCGGCACCGACGATCCGCACCTCACTGGCGAAGGTGGTGCTCACGAAGTCCGCCAGGTCCGGGGCGCCTGCGGCACCGCCCCAGGTGCGCATCGGAAGCAGCACGCCGTAGGAGATGAGCAGGCCGACGATCATGGCGATGCCGACGCCGACGCCGACCAGGTGTCCCACGCCGGCCAGCGCCAGGGACAGGGAGGTGCCCATCATCGTGGCACCGGCACCGACTCGGAAGACCCCGGAGATGTCGACGCTGATGGCCTTGAGGGCGTTGAGGAAGTAGAGGGCGGCTGAGGCGATGGAGCCTCGCACGATGACGCCCAGTCCGCGGCTGGACTCCTCGGCCCCCTCGCTGGTGTCGCCCACGCGCAGGACCTCGGCGCCGGCCACGCCCTCGGGGTAGGGCAGCTCGGAGTTGGTCACGAGCGCGCGCCGCAACGGGATCGAGTAGGTGACGCCGAGGATGCCGCCCAGGATGATGACGAGAACCGTCTGGAGGTAGGGGAAGCCGGTCCACCAGCCCACGATGATGAGTCCGGGCAGCACGAAGATGATGGCGGACAGCGTTCCGGCCGCTGATGCGATCGTCTGGACGATGTTGTTCTCCTGGATCGTGTGATCGGAGAAGCGACGCAGGATCGCCATGGAGATGACGGCGGCCGGGATCGAGGTGGCGAAGGTGAGCCCCACCTTGAGACCGAGGTAGACGTTCGCCGCGGTGAAGACGAGCGTGATGACGCCGCCGATGAGGACGCCGCGGATCGTCAGCTCCTTGACCGGGCCGGCGGAGCCGGCACTGGTCGGCTTCGCCGCAGTGGAACCGCTTGAGGTTGTTGTGGACATGGTGAGATCTCTCGATGTCGGGATGATTCCGAGGGGAGAGTAGCACTGTGTCCGAATACGATCGTTAATGGTCCATTCTCATCAGTACAAAGCAGACGTAGCGGCTCAAGGCAGGGTAGTGCTCCGCTCAACCGCGTCTGCCCCACCCCTGGGACTCACCCCTTGATCGCCGCGGTATCCCAGTATTCGCGAACCTCGCAGATGAGCCCGCCCTTCATGGTGACGACGCTGACGATCTCGCTGGCGATGGGCCCTTGAGCGGTCGGGAACACTCCCTCGGCGTGCACCACGGCACCGTGCGGGGTCTCGAGCTCGGTGCGTATATCGGAGATGCGTACACCGGAGTCGCGCACTCTCCTCAGATGATCCACAACCGCCTCCTTCCCGATGAAGGTCTCCTGCACCCCGAGCGTGGGACCGTAGGGGAAGCTCCACTGAACCTTGTCATGGAGCACCTCACTCATGTCACCCGCGTTGAATCGCTCCAGCATCCGAGGCAGTCGATGCACGGCGGCAAGATGTTGGAGATCACCGGCCGTGAACAGGTGGGGGAATACTGATCCGCCAGGATCGAGCAATGATGATTCTGCGAGCGTCCCAACAAATACGGGCACATATCCGGTAGCCTCGAGGAGGCTTTCAATTCGCGGTCGTTCCTCAAGAGCATCGGTGGCATATCCGACCGCCCAGACTCCGAGATTCTTACCTGCTCGCGACACGAGCAACTCCCCCTGAATATGGGAGAAGGCGCGCACAACCATTGAGTCCGGCAGCATCTCGGCCATCCACTGCCCTTCAGTGCGCCTATCCGGCAGCGTGGAGACGATCTGCCCCTCCCGCATACCAGCGGCGTTCATCACGTCGAAGACCATCGCCCCCTTGAGGAGCGGCGCGAGACGATCTACTACGCCCTGCGCAGCACTGTGCTTGACTGCCAGGACCACCACCTTGTGACGGGCGGCCTCCTCAAAGCTGACGACGCGCACGCTCGGGAGGACACTCACACGCCTCGCCGACTCCGGCGACCGCGCACCGAGCTGAACCGTGTAGCCGGCCTGTGCCCACAATGTCGCTAGCCCCTGCCCAATAGGCCCGGACCCGATGATGCCAATCACTTCACTCGCCTTGTCGGGCATGTTGCTTCACTCCTCCTTGGTTACAATTAGTAACTACCCGGGTCGACAGTATGGCGAACCGATGAACGCGACAAGAAGGCATCTTCATGGCCGATAGGCACCCGAGAGTAACCGTCAATGAGACCTCCTCACAGGAAGGCGACTGCGAGCCCGACAGCACCGTCTGCGGCCTGCGCGATGTCCTCGACCGGATCGGGGACACCTGGTCGGTCCTCGTCATCATTCAGTTGCGCCTGCACGGCCGACGCAGGTTCGGGCAGCTGCTGCGCTCAGTCGAGGGAATCTCCCAACGCATGCTCACAGTCACCCTACGTCGACTCCAGAGGGACGGACTCATCAGCCGGACAGTCCTGGACACCTCCCCACCGCAGGTCGAGTACGCGTTGACTGGAACCGGAGAGTCCCTCACAGTCGTTCTTCGTCAGCTCGTCGACTGGGCAACGGACAATCGCGAGAGCATCGCGGCTGCTCGCGGACGCTGGGACCGGGGCGCAGACACACCCACCCGCTCTCTTTGACTCCACAACAACCAAAACGTCATGTACGGGGTCCAGGTCCTACAGGACCCGGCGGATGGATGACTGCTGAGGGCGGGGCCCGGCCCCGACTCCACCCCCAGGGACCGCAGGTCGGAGGCGGTCAGGTCGATGGAGTGCTCCCATATCGCCGTCAGACTGCGACATCCGGCCAGCACCCCGGTCACGGCCAGGAACAACACCGTGGGCAGGTCAAGGCGCACACCGCGTCTGTCGCGTGGGTCGGTGATGCTCCTGAGAACCCGGATCAAAGGCTGGTGCGACAAGGCATTCGTGGTGGAAGCTGACATCAGCGCGGCCTCCCAGAACAAAGGGATTGATTAAGTACCACTCACCGTCCCCATGGGGCCCACGCCCCCGCCCCAGCGACACACCACCCCCATCAAAGCGCCTCCCCCCTCACCCACCAACATTGGACCCCCTGACCCGGGGCCGCGTCCCTTACGAGGTTTTGGTCGAGGTCGAGAACCCAGCCAGGTAGGAGGCGGCCATGTCCTCGTGGGCGTGGCCGGCGTCGGCGACACGGTCGAGCCGGGCGGAGAAGGCCTCCATGCCATCGAGCCTCAAGCCGGCTTCGCGGGCGAGATCGAGGATGAGGTGGGCGTCCTTGCCGGAGGTGTCGACGGCGAAGTTGGCCGGGCTCAGGGCGCCCCGTTCAACGAGGTCGGCCTTGATGCGCAGGAAGGGCAGGTCCAGGCCGCCGCCGTCGAGCACCTCGAAGAACTGGGCCGGGGGCACACCGATCGCCTTCGCCAGGGTGACGATCTCGCCGGCGGCGTTGGACACGGCGATGACCCAGGAGTTGACGACCAGCTTGAGGCGGGTCGAGGTGGCGGCGGCACCGTCCTCGCCGGTCCACACAGTGCGCGACCCGACGGCGTCCAGGACCGGAGTGACCAGCTCACGGCCGGAGGCAGGACCGGCGGTCATGATGACAAGGGTGCCGGACTCAGCGGGCTGGCGGGTCCCGGAGACGGGCGAGTCGTAGAAGAGGACCCCGGCGGACTGCGCGATGGCGGCCAGGCCGGCCACATCATCCGGGCCGACAGTGGTCATCTGCAGCCAGGCGGCGCCGGGGCGCATGGCGGGAGCGGTCTCGCGCATGACCTCGGCGACGGCGGCGCCGTCGAAGAGCATGGTGATGACGACGTCGGCCCCCTCGACGGCGGCGGTGGCGGTGGGGGCGACCTCAATGCCGTCGTCGACCAGGGGCTGGGCACGCGAGATCGTGCGGTTCCAGGCGCGCACGGCGTGGCCGGCACCAGCGATGTTGCGAGCCATCGCCGAGCCCATGATTCCGGTGCCGAGTAAGGCTACAGTCAGTTGAGACATGCTTCTCCCTTGATTCTCTCTGATCGAGCTGTCGACCTGTCCGTGGTCGGCCACCCGCCTGGACCCCCTACGGCGCCCAGGATCGGGAGTGTTGCCGTCCTTTGTACACGACAGGCGCCCGAGTCACTCGGAAGCCAGGGCGCCGGCGATCCTGTACAGGGCGACGGCCAGGAGGAAGGCAAAAGCAGTCATGAGACTGGGGCCCCAGAAACCGGAGAGCCGGGTGAGAAGGTCGCCGCCGATGGCGCCGGCGATCGTGGCACCGAGGTACATCGCCGTGTTGGACAGTGAGGAGACGGTTCCTCGGGCTTGGCCGGCGTGGGCCTGCAGTTGCCCCATGAGGACGGGCAGGAGGAAACCAGCCACGACCAGGGCCGCAGCAAAGGCGACGACGGCACCCCATATGGTGGTCACGATGAGCGGCATCGCAGCAGCCAGGAGGTAGAAGGCGCCCTGGGCGAGGATGCCGCCCCACAACGACCGCCGCTCACCGATCCTTGCAACGAGCCGTGGACCGAGGATCGACCCCAGCGCGGTTCCCAGACCGATCATCATCATGGCCTTCCCGATGGCGCCCTGCGAGGCACCGAAGTCCTTGGCCAGCCAGGAGCCGATGAATGAGAACGACGCATAGTTGCCGGTCTGGAACGCGAGGTAGGCGAGGAGCGACCGCCTCAGCACCCGCGAGCCGAGGACCCTCCGGTAGGAGCCGACGACGTCAGCAGGCTCCCCCACCGGCCGCACATGGGGGAACGTGAGGAAGAGGAGTCCCCACAGAATGACGCTGACCACCGCGACCACGAGGAACGGCAGCTGCCAGCCCCTGATCGACAGGTAGGAGCCGATCGGCACGCCGGCAACCTGCGCAACCGCCAGTCCCGCAGTCGCATAGCCCATGACCTTGATGACGGACGGCCGGGGCACCGTCACCGGGATGGAGGCCCAGATCTGGGAGCTGACGAACGCAGCACTCACGCCGGCCAGGAAGCGGGCGGCGACCATACTCCAGAAGCTCCAGGCCAGTCCGCAGGCGCAGGTGAAAACGGCGAAGGCCGCCAGTCCGGAGAGAATGACGCGACGTCGGTCGTGACGGTCCGAGACGGGGCCGGCCACGAGGGCGAACAGCGCGTACCCCAGGGCGTAGGCGGAGACCAGCCAGCCAGCCCGGGACAGGGGGACGTCGAGCTCACGCTGGAGCAGGGGCAGCAGGGGCGCGACGAGGAAGGTGTCGGTGCCGATGACGAACATGGTGAAGAAGGACAGCCAGCCCATGGTCGAGACGCGGACACCTTTCGGCGACGTCCTCTCGTCATCGACAGATACGTGCGATGAGCCGCTCGTTTCTTCAGTCATCTCAAACCTCCTTAGTTCGATGTTTGACGTACTAAGAATTGTAGGAGACGATTCCCTCTGTCAACCCCCGTCCGGTGCGCGCCGGGGGCGAAGGTCGAGACAGAGAGGCAGGGACGAACCGTGAAGGACAGGGAGCTCTTCCACCCCGAGGCGGGCGACATCTCCCTGGACGCGATCCTGGGCGCCCTGTCAGACCCCATCCGCCGCGACGTCCTGCGCCGGATCGCCGATGAAGGCGCCCTGTACTGCGGGGACCTGAGCTACGACGTCGTCAAGTCCACGATGTCGCACCACTTCCGGGTGCTGCGCGAGTCGGGGCTCATGCATACCGAGCGCGAGGGCAAGCACCGGCGCATTACCCGGCGCGACAACATCATCGAGCAGCGCTTTCCGGGCCTGCTGGCCGCCGTCGGCCTGCCCGCCGGCAAGGGGCAGTGGCCGGACTGACGACCACCCGAGCGAGTACCCTGACGGCTCAAGGACGAGCCGCCGGCAACCTGCGAGGTGAGAGATGGCCAGGCCGCGCAAGCCGATCGACCCGACCCGACGTCGTCGCTTGATGCGGACGGCGCGCACGATGTTTGCGCTCCGCGGGTACAACGGCACCGCGTTGAGCGACATCCTCTCCGCCGCGCAGTTCCCTCGCAGCTCCTTCTACTACTTCTTCACCGACAAGGCAGCGCTCTTCGACGCGGCTTTCTCCGACGGGCTGACCCTGCTCGCCGAGCGGGTGAGCCCACCCGATCCTGCAGCGCTGACCACCGAGTCCTTCTGGCCCGAGATCTTCACCTTCTTCGACGAGCTGGCGGCGGCCGGCGACAACGAGGACGTGGCGACAATCGCGATGCTCTTCCACATGCGGGACGCTCCGCCGAGCGCCTCACGCACCGATTTCGAGGGGGCCACCCGGGCGTGGTGCCAGCAGACCGTGCACGCGGGTCGCGAGCAGGGCGTGCTCGACCAGGAGATCCCGGAGGACCTGCATGTCGAGCTCGTGTGGAGCGTTGCCGTCACACTCGATCGGTGGTTGGCCTCGCAAGCCGGCAAGGGAGCGGATGCTCGACAGCTGGCGCACACCCTCCTGACGCGGCTGTTCGGGGCGCCATAGCAGGCCCCTCCCCGCTTGACCGCGGCCACGGGAACCGACAGCCTCCTTGTTTGTGGACATGTCTGTCCATAAATGACTACCGTAGTTGTTACCAACCGTTCGCTGCCACAACGAGGTTCAGGAGGAATGCACGATGGCGAGCGTTCTTGTCGCCGGGGCGACCGGATACCTCGGCCGCTACGTGGTCGCCGAGCTTCACAACCGCGGACATCTCATCCGGGCCGTGGCGCGGGACCGGGATCGCGCCCGCAGGCAAGGGCCCTGGGGCTCACCGTCATTGGACGGCCTGGTGGACGAGTGGGCTCTCGGGAACGTCACCGATCCTCGTTTCACCCGCGATCTCGCAGCCGACGTCGAGCATGTTGTCTCGGCTCTGGGGGTGACCCGCCAGAAGGCCGACCCGTGGCAGATCGACAACCTCGCCAACCTGGCGATCCTGGACTCGGCACTGAAGCACGCCGGCTCCTTCACCTACATCAATGCCCTGGGTGGCGATCGTTGCCCCGCCCGGCTGACGCGAGCGAAGTCGGCATTCGCGCAGACGCTCTCGGTGGCGGAAATCAACTCTCAGATCATCAATCCGCCGGCCTACTTCTCCGACATGACGGAGGTACTCGCGATGGCCAGGCGCGGCCTGGTGACGGTGCTCCGCCCGACGGCGCGGATCAATCCGATCCACGGGGCGGACCTGGCGGTCTACGTCGTTGACCGGATGGAGGAGGGGCGCACCGGCACATGGGACGTCGGCGGACCGGACGTGCTCAGTTGGCGAGAGCTTGCGCACCTGGCCTTCGACGCCGTCGGGAAGCGCTCACACATCCTCACCGTCCCGGCGTGGGCGCTGCCGCCAGCACTGCGACTGACCGGACTGTTCAGCCCGCGCCTGGCCGACACCGCCCGGTTCATGGCCTGGAACATGACGCGCGACTGCGTGGCCCCGACAACGGGCACCCACCACCTCGCGGACTTCTACGCGGTCCACGCTCATGAATCCCCTCAAGTCTTCTGAAGGCACCAGCCCGGGGTGCCTCATGTCAAGG
>NZ_MSRR01000034.1 GCF_001956585.1 Actinomyces naeslundii
ACGCTCGGCGCCTGTGGCGGGTGGCTGCGGATGGCGCGGGGCCACAGGCCCGCTTCCGCAACCCGTTTCCACAGGTCCGACGACGTCGGTAGGTGCTACCGCGACCGGACCCGCACCCTGGTGACAGGACCGGTGCCCAGCGGGGGCCGCGCACCAGATCGGAGGAGGCGCCATGGAGGCAGCCACGCAGGCAAGCGCGTCGACACTCATGCAGGTCGCCCCGGAAACGGGGGAGGAGGCCCTGGCACCGTCGTCGGTGCCGGACGTATCGGTGGGGGTCGCACCCGCCCGTAGAGCTCCCACGGCTCAGGTCCTGGCCATCACCGGTGCCCGTGGGGGCCTGGGGGTCAGCGCCCTGCTGCTGCACCTGGCCTGGGCGCTGAGCCGGGCCGGGAGGCGGGTGGCGATGATGGACCTGGACCCTGCCGGCGGCCTGGACCTCCTGTGCGGGCAGGCCGTGCTGACCGGGCTGCGGTGGGCGGATCTCCCGGTGGAGGAGTCGGCCTTCCGGCCCGGTCACCTGGTCGGGGCGCTGCCCGTGTGGCACGCCATACCGGTGCTCACCGGTGACGTCCGCGGCGGGCCGACGAGCTGCGCGGACGCGGTTCTGGAGGCGATGCGCGCCGAGCACGACGTCGTCCTGGTGGACCTGCCCCGCGGAACGCCCCCGCCGTCGGAGGCCCGGGTCCTGCTCATGACCGGGCTCGACCTGCGCTCGGCCGTCGCCGCGGAGAGCCTCATCCCGCGGCTGCGCAGTTCTCAGCCGGGCAGCCGCGCCCCAACGGTCCCTGGTGGCCCTAAGGGGGCGACCTCGGGGCCGCGGGTGTGGCTCGTGGTGCGTCACAGGGGCGAGGACGTCGCCGCCGAGGACCTTGAGCTCATCACCGGCTGTCCGGTCCTGGGGCGGGTCCCCACCGACCGGGTCCTGACCAAGCGCCTGGCCCTCGGAGAGGACCCGGTGCGGGCCCGCTCGGCCACCCGGCGCGCCGCCACCGCCCTGGCACGGGAGCTGCTGGCCCGGGTCCTCGTCGCTGAGCCGTCCGAGCTGTCCGATCCGGTCCCGGCCGGCCGGCGGAGCGTGGGACATGAGCGGGGGAGCGCACCATGGCCCCGGTGAATCTCGATCTCCCCGGCGCCGCTGCCACCCGCGCCGCCCCGGGTCCCGACGGCTCCGAGCTCGCCCGGGTGCGCAGCGCGCTGGCCCGCGGTGCCGGGATGGACGAGGCCCTCAACGACGCCGCCGACCCCACGACCGGCCAGGTGGGTATGGCCCGCCTCGGTGAGCGGGTGCGCGCCGACGTCGACGGTGCCGGTCCGCTGCTGCAACCCCTCGTTGAGACCGACGGCGTCACCGACGTCCTCGTCAGCGGTGGTCGCACCTGGATCGACCGGGGACGCGGCCTCGAGCCCGTCCCCGCAGCCTCCATGGAGGAGCCCCAGGTACGGGCCCTGGCCGTGCGCATGGCCGCCTCCGCCCACAAGCGCCTCGACGACGCCTGCCCCGTCGTCGACGCGACCCTGCCAGACGGCACCCGTCTCAACGCGGTGCTGCCGCCCCTGAGCGCCGACGGCACCCTCATCAGCCTGCGCACCAAGCGCCGACGCGGCTTCACCCTGGCCGAGCTCGTTAAGGCCGGCACCATCGCTCCAGGCCTCGACGACGTCCTGATCGCACTGGTGACCGGCCGCGCCAGCTGCCTGGTCACCGGAGCCACCGGAACCGGCAAGACCACCCTCCTGGCCGCCCTGCTCGGGCTCGTGCCGGAGGACGAGCGCATCGTGTGCATCGAGGAGGCCAGCGAGCTGCGCCCCGACCACCCCCACGTCGTCCACCTTCAGGAGCGCGGTGCCAATGTCCAGGGCGTCGGCGCGGTCTCCATGACCTCCCTGGTGCGTACCGCCCTGCGCATGCGCCCCGACCGGATCGTCCTGGGCGAGTGCCGCGGCCCCGAGGTGCGCGATGTCCTCACCGCCCTCAACACCGGGCACGAGGGCGGCTGGGCCACCCTCCACGCCAACTCGCCCGCCGACGTCCCCGCACGCCTGACCGCCCTGGGAGCGCTCGCGGGACTCGACGAGGCCGCCGTTGCCGCCCAGGCCGCCAGCGCGCTCGACGCCGTCGTCCACCTGCGCCGGCAGGCAGGCGCCTCCGGGGCGCGGCGGTACATCGCCTCCGTTGGTGTGCTGCGGCGTGAGACGACCCCCGCCGGTGCGGTCCTGGTGTGTGAGGAGGCACTGCGCGTGGACGAGGGCGCCCACCTGAGTCCGGGCCCGGCCGCGCCCGCGCTGCGAGAACGGATCGGCTCGCATCCCTTCTCCCGCCGTGGTCTCGCAGGCTCGCTCGCCCTGGGGGAGGGCGGGCCGAGATGATGAGGGCGGCTGCTGTTCTGCTCGTCGGTCTATCCACGACTGCTGCGATGGGTGATGCCGCGCCTGGCCGGGTGCCCGTACCGGTGGCTGTTCCGGTCAGCGGTCCACCGGGCGCGGGCGCCTGGATCGCCGCGGTCCTGGTCGCTCTGGCCACCGCCGTGCTCCTGCTGCCGGCCCGCCGTGGGTTACCGCGCGGCTGGGTCACCGATGCCTCCCCGGGCGGTGCCGGTGCGCGGGCCCCGCAGAGCACTCTCAGCCTTCTGCGCTCCCGGTGGAGGAGCTCACCTGAGCCGGACCTCGGGCTGCTGCTCACCGAGGTTGCCAGCCTCCTGCGCGCTGGTGCCACCTCACAGAGGGCCTGGACGCGCTCTCTCCAGCGCGCCGGCCTCACCGAGGGCACCGAGCCCGATGACGACGGCGTGCCGCCCGCGCTCCACGCGCTCGCGGACCTCCAGCACGACTCCTGGCTGCCTCGCCGGCGCGACGGCCACCTGCTCTGGCGCCCGCCTCCTCCGGGGCGGCGGGCCCGGCAGCGGCGCGCCACGGCCGCCGCGGTACCGGGAGCCATTGCCTCCTGTCGTCTGTCGACCGCTCTGGGGGCGCCCCTGGCCGACATCCTCGAGGCCGTGGCCGGTGGTGTCGCCGAGTCGGGTCACGCCGAGGCCTCCCGCCGGGCGGCCCTGGCCGGCCCGCGTACCACCGCCCGGCTCCTGGCCTGCCTGCCGGTGGTCGGCCTGGGGCTGGGAGTGCTCGTGGGCGCCGACCCCACGGCCCTCCTGCTCGATGGCGGGGCCGGCAGCGCCCTGGGTGCACTCGGCGTCATCCTCATGGTGGTGGGCCACCTGGTCACTCGGCGCTTCGTGCGGGCCGCGACCGCCGACGGCGACGTCGTCGACGAGGCCCTCGTCCTGGACCTGGCCGCATCGGCCCTGAGCGCCGGGGCCTCGGTGCCCGGGGTGCTGACCGCCCTGGGAGAAGCCCTTCAGGAGGAGAGCGCCGGTGTCGTGGGCCGGGCTCTGCTGCTGGGGGCCTCGTGGAATGAGGCCTGGTCGGCACCCGATGATGAGCAGTGGCGCCGTCGGCGCAGTCGCCTGGAGTCGTGCCTGCGCCCCGGATGGGAGGACGGTGCCTCGCCGGTCGCCCTCCTGGAGGCGACGGCGAGGAGCCTGCGGGCAGGACGGCGCGCCCGCGACGAGGAGGCCGCTGAGCGCCTGGCGGTCCGCCTCGTCCTGCCGCTGGGCGCCTGCCACCTGCCGGCCTTCGTCATCCTGGGGATCGCACCGGTCGTCGCCTCAGTAGGCATGGGCATGCTCACCGGCTGAGGGGCGCTGCCCCGCCGGTCCTCTTGTCGTACGGGTGCGCGAACCCCCGACACCCTGGCACGATGGTGAGCATGGCAATGTCGAAGAAGCTCCTGAGCCGCGACGAGGTCGTGGTACGGCACATGCACACCCACATCAAGGTCCTCCTGTGGCGGTTCGTCGTCGAGATCCTTCTGCTCGTGGTCGGCGTCGTCGCCTCGGTCATGGCCCCGACCAGCTGGCAGCCCTGGGGCGTCCTGGCGATCTGGGTGGTGGTCCTCGTCCTGAGCGTCCCCCTGCTGCTCGTGCCGTGGCTGCAGTGGTACATGCATACCTACACCGTCACCACCAAGCGCATCATCACCCGCTCGGGCATCTTCAGTCGCATCGGTCATGACCTGCCCCTGACCCGGATCTCCGACATCCAGCTGGACAAGGACGTCACCGACCGCTTCTTCGGCTGCGGCACGCTGGCCCTGCAGACCTCCGCCGATGACCCGCTCCTCCTGCACGACGTCCCTCAGGTCGAGACGGTCCAGGTCGAGATCTCCAACCTGATCTTCGACGACACCCAGGGTGCCATCGACGCCGACCCCCGCAGCTGAGCAGCACGGACGCATAGATACATAGACAGACGGCGGCCGCCCGCTCCCGATGAGGAGCCGGCGGCCGCCGTCGTAGTTCTCAGCCGAAGGGTCAGTCGAGGGTCTCGACGACGCTGATGGCCTGGGCCACGCCGGTCAGGGTGGCGGCGATACGCACGGCCTCCCAGACCTGCTCGGTGCTCAGGCCCTCGCCGCGCACCGTGGCCTCGTGTGCGGTCACGCACTTCTCGCAGCCGTTGATCGTGGACACGGCCAGGCTCCACAGCTCGAAGTCGACCTTCTCCACGCCGCCGGAGGTGCCGATGATGTTCATGCGCAGTCCCATGCGCTCGTTCTCGTAGGCCGAGCCCAGGAAGTGGCGCGTGCGGTAGGCGACGTTGTTCATCGCCATGATGGAGGCGGAGCCCAGGGCGGCGCCAATGGCCTCCTCGGACAGGTGGGTACGGGCGTCCTCCATGACCTGGACCAGGACGGACTCGTTGCGGGTCGCGGCGGCCGCGGCCACGAAGGTGCCCCACTGCTGCTGCTCGGTCAGCGAGGAGGAGCGGGACAGGGTGGACAGGTTGAGGGAGAGGTCCTTGGCCCAGTCAGGCAGGGCGGAGCGCAGGTTGTCGATGCTCATGTGTTCTCGTTTCGTCGATCGGGTGCTGGAGAGGAAACCGGGGCGTGCGCCCGTCAGCTCATCTGGCCCAGGGCGTCGATGGTGGCGGCGCCGGCCTGCCAGTTGCAGGCGCACAGCTCGTCGGACTGGAGGGCGTCGAGCTGGCGCAGGACCTCCTCGGTGTTGCGGCCCACGGAGTCGGCGGTCACGGAGACCGACTGGATGACGTTGTGGGGGTCGATGATGAAGGTGGCGCGGTCGGCCTCACCGGTGGCGCGCTTGATGCCCAGGGCCTCGGTGAGCTCACGGTTGAGGTCGCTGGCCATGGGGAAGGGCAGGTCCTGGAGCTTGTCATGGCTGCGGCGCCAGGCGTAGTGGGTGTACTCGTTGTCCACGGAGACGCCCACGACCTCGCAGTCGCGGTCCTTGAAGTCCTGGTAGAGGTCGCCGAAGGCGGCGATCTCGGTGGGGCACACGAAGGTGAAGTCCTTGGGCCAGAAGAAGACGACGCGCCAGGTCCCGGCGGGAACCTGCGAGGAGACGGTGGTGAAGTAGTCCTCGGGCTTGCTGGCCTCAACCTCCTTGAGGTTGCCGGGAACGACGGCGGTGAGCTCGTAGGCGGGGAACTGGTCTCCGATGGTGAGAACGGCCATGGGTGCCTCCTGAATCGTGCGAATCGTGGTGCGCGGTGGTGTGAGCCGGTGCGGGTCGGGCCTGCGGCGACCTGCGCGGGGCCGGCGCCGTGCGGCTCCGTCGACCCAACCGTAGGACGAGAAGCCCATAGGTGCAACCAAAACTTCTCCTATGTTTAAGAAGGTATACCTTATCTAGTGACGCTGTGGTGACGCCGGCCAGTCCCGGCCGCGTGAGCCCGAACCGGCCGGGGACCTTCGATGCCGTCGGGGGCGGGGATCCTGTGCCCGTGCGCGTGAGAGGCCCTCGCTGGGAAGGTGGCGGAATGAGTCGCTGCCTGCTGGTGTTACTCCGGTCATCCGGGCCCGGCCGATCCATCCTGGCCTGGCCCCACCACCACCGCGCACCAGGTCAGGAGAAGCCATGAGTCCTTGTCTCAGCCGGATCAGCGTCCTGGAGCAGGTTCCCCTGTTCGAAGGGGGAGAGGCCCGTCGGACTCTGGAGGACCTCGTCCGCTTGGGGCGCGGACTGGAGGAGTCCGGCTACCACCGCCTCTGGCTGGCTGAGCACCACAGCACTGGATCCTTCCTGTCCTCCGCGCCCGACCTGCTCATGATGCACATCCTGGACGCCACCGGCCGCATCCGGGTGGGCTCGGGTGGTGTCATGGCCATGCACTACGGCTCGCTCCAGATGGCCGAGCGCTTCGCCACCCTGGCCACCCTCCACCCCGGCCGCGTCGACATGGGCCTGGGCCGCGCCCCCGGCGGCGACATGCGCGCAGCCGGAGCCCTCAACCAGGGCCGCGTCATCGACCCCGACGCCATCAACACCCTCATCGAGGAGACGGTCGCCCTCCTGCGCGACGACCTGCCGGCCACCCATCACTACGCCTCCATCGAGGTCCGGCCCCGTCCGGCCCGGATGCCGGAGGTCTGGCTCCTGGGATCCTCGGGCCAGTCGGCCGCCTGGGCCGGCGCTCACGACCTCAATTACGCCTACGCCCAGTTCTTCACCGGTCGCCAGCAGGTCGAGATCATGGACCACTACCGCGCCCACCTCCCCGACAACCCGGAGACCCGGGGCGACGGCGCGCACCACCGCGGCGGCAGCGCCGGCCACGACTCCATCCACGGGGGCCAGACCCTCTCCGCCCTGTGCGTCAGCGCCGCAGCCACCCGCGAGGAGGCCCGTGAACAGGCCCTTGTGGCCGCCGACGCCCGCTTCAGCCTGCGCACCGGCCGTCCCATGCGCTTCCGTGACCCGGCCACCCTCGACGCTCCCTACCGCGCCGAGATCGAGCGCTACCTCGAACGCGACACCGCCATCATCGTGGGCACCTACGACGAGGTCGCCCATGCCCTGTCCTCCTTCGCCGAGAACCACGGCACCGAGGAGGTCATGCTCGTCAGCTACATCGACGACGTCGAGGTCAAGATCCGCCAGTACGCCGAGCTCGCCTCCCGGCTCCTGTGAGTCGGTGCCCGCCGGCATTCTTCTGCGGCGGGGTGCCCGATGCGA
Organism: Actinomyces naeslundii; assembly: GCF_001956585.1. Taxonomy (GTDB): domain Bacteria; phylum Actinomycetota; class Actinomycetes; order Actinomycetales; family Actinomycetaceae; genus Actinomyces; species Actinomyces naeslundii. Next base: position 7,032 of record NZ_MSRR01000034.1, read on the forward strand.
TCGGTGCCTCGCGCTACGGTCGGTTTCATGAGCCCCGCGAGCACCCGGTCCGCGTCCGAGCCGTCATCGTCCTTCCCGCCTCCGGTTGTGACACCCGAGCAGGCGGCGAGCCTGCGGGCGGACCTGTCCAAGTCCGGCTGGGGCGTGGAGGCAGTGGCCACGCTCCTGGGCGAGGCGGCCGACGCCGCCCTGCGCCGGGAGATCCGCCTGCCCGCCCTGCGCTCCGTGCGCGCCGCCCTGGCCGCCGGGACCGACTCGTCTCCCGTGGCCGTCCTGACCGCCCTGTTCATGCTCGGTGAGCCGGTCCTCGCCACCGTGCTCGACGCGGCCCTGCCCCGCACCGGAGCGGCGGGTGCGGCCGTCATCGGCCTGGTCGGCGAGCCCGATGAGGCCGGATACGTCCGCGCCCGCGTCGACCTGCGCCCCCATGAGGCCGTCGACGACGCCGGTGAGATCCGCTGGTGGGTGGCCTCTGACCTGGGCGAGCTGGTCACCGGCCGGGCCCTGGCCCCCGACCACGTCCTGGGCATCGGCGGCGCCGGCCTCACTCTGGCCGGCCTCACGCCGCGCACGCGGGTCCGTAGCGCTCTGGACCTGGGCTGCGGCTGCGGCATCCAGACCCTTTACCTCCTGCGGCACGCCGAGCACGTCGTCGCCACCGACATCTCCGAGCGGGCCCTGGCCTTCACCGCCTTCAACGCGGCCCTGGCCGGCGTGTGCGTTATGGGCGACCCCGATGCCGGCTCCGGGGGCGGAGGCGGTCGACTGGAGCTTCTGCGAGGCTCCCTCCTGGAGCCAGTGGCCGGCCGGCGCTTCGACCTCATCGCCTCCAACCCGCCCTTCGTCCTGACCCCTCCCGCGGTGCGCGAGGCCGGTCTGCCCCTCATGGAGTACCGCGATGCCGGCGGCCCCGTCCTGCCGGAGCTCGTCGCCGGGCTGAGGGAGCACCTCGAGCCGGGCGCTGCTGCCGTCATGCTCGGCAACTGGGAGCACCGTGGTGCTGACTCGTGGCGCGAGGCCGTCGCCACCTGGATCCCCGAAGGGCTCGACGGCTGGGTCATCGAGCGCGAGGTCCAGGACCCGGTCGAGTACGCCACCATGTGGCTGCGCGACGGCGGCCTGACCTCCGAGCGCGACGCCGAGGGCTTCGACGCCGCCCTGGGGGCATGGATCGACGACTTCGAGGTACGCGGAGTCCAGGGCGTCGGCTTCGGCTACCTCATCGTCCATCGTCCGCTAAGGCCCCGTGATCCCTGGCGTCTCCTGGAGGAGGTGACCACCTCCGGTCAGGGGGTCCTGGGGCATCATGTCGCCGAGGTGCTGGAGGTCCGGGAGCGGCTCGCCGGTCTCGACGACGACGCCGTCGCCGACCTTCGTCCGGTGCTGGCCCCCGACGTCACCGAGGAGCGCCACCTCATCCCGGGCGCCGCCGAGCCCACAGTCATCCTGCTGCGCCAGGGAGGCGGGCTGGGGCGTACGATCCGGGCCTCCACCGTGGTGGCCGCCTTGGCCGGGGTCGCTGACGGCGAGTTGAGCGTGGGCCAGATCGCCTCCGCGGTCGTCGCACTGACGGGGGAGGACGCCATCGGACTGCGGGCGGAGATGGTTGAGGCGACTCGGCACCTTATTGCCGTGGGCTTCCTCACTATCGATTGAGAATTGCATGCCGAAAGAAAATCAAAAAGACGTCGGCCTCCGATAAGTGTGTGGTAGGTAAACTCTTTTTTTGAGACCGACGATTCATGTTCACCGCCTCTTCTTAATTGTCGTGACCTCCTCACTGTTAATGATACGCAACTGCGACACGGGTTGATTGGCGATATTTCGGGGGAAAGTGGTTGCGTCGCGCAATGATGTGCGATTGTTGTTCTCTGAGGGGCGTCTCGGGTGTCGGGATGGCTGTGAGGGCTCCACATTTCTCAGCAGTCAAGTTTGTGGTGCGTCTCAGTGCTCCCGTCCCTCGTGGTCGGAATTATATCGGCATGCCCCTCGTATCAATATGTTCGCGACGTGGACATGAAGGACTTCTGTGCAAATTCTCTGCCGCGTTCATTTCTGTTGCCATTGTTGTGGTGACGGTGGTGGCTTTTCCGTGGCCGGCTCCGTCTGCGGATGCAGCCACGAGCGACTTCAGCGTCCCTCTGGGGGAGACTTCGGCACAGATCTCCTACGTGCGCAACACCGAGGGGAGCGACACCGTCACCGATCTGGCGGGCGGCTACTACTACTCGACGCTCCCGTGGCAATGGGCCGCCGCGCGCGCCTGTATCCGCTACTCGCCCGCCGGTGGCGACTACTCCACCAGCGTCGTCAAGGGGGGGGCAGCGGAGCCTACGCCACCGTCGGCTACGGGCGCTAGGAGCTCAATGGGAGCTGTCCGGACTTCGAGGGAGAACCCTCCTGGGGCAGTCAGTCCTCCCTGGGGTTCCAGCCCTCCAACACCACGTCCATCAAAGCCGGCCAGGTTTTTCTTGTCGGAATGATGAGGCGCGTCAACCGTCCCATCTGCTCCGATACCAGCGCGGTCACCAACCCGGCCAGGCCGGAGACGGCCTACTACAGGAGCTTCAATGTTCGGACGGCTGGAACGATCGAGGCGAACTTCCCCTGGGTGGAAAAAGACACGATTAACACCTGTACCGGAAAGATCGATTCTGACGGCAGGCTGATCGTTGGAGACTACGGTAAGGAGGAGGATAGGGTTCCAACTTCTTACGCCTATGACTCCAAGGGGAATGTTGGACATTATGGGGCAACTACGTCTATATGTATCAGAATAACCGTCCGGTGCGATTCGACGGATATATGACCCAGAACTATACGGACAAGAGCGGGCGCAGCTGCTCGGACGACATCCTCGATATCAAGTCCGACCGTTCGGACACCGCCTGGACCGACCCGAGTACCGGTATCAGGTACGAGCTGAAGCTCTGGGGCTTCGTCAACAACGGGAGCTCCGGCAGATGTCAGGCCCAGCTGTCCACGGCTCGTTGACGATTCCTCAGTTCAGCTACCTCAACGCCTCGCCGGAGGGCACCTACGGCCACGAGAACTGGGGCACCCCCTCCGGTCTCACCCCCACCTGGAGTGGCGAGGCAGTGGACCCGCGGACCTACAGCCTGCTGGCCCCTCACGACGCCGCCACGGTTCAGGAGGCGGGCACCAGCCCGCAGGCCGTCGTCGACCGCGACACCGGCGATGTCCGGACTTCCGGTTGGTTCCTCTGCAACGTCACCTGTACGGCGGGGAGTCGGGGAACGCCGCTGCTGCGCCGTGATGGAACCACCCGCCTGGACCAGTCCGACTCGGTGGACCTCAACAAGCGCACGATCCGTCTCGATGAGACCCGGCTCGCCGAGCGTCAGGACGAGATCGCCGTCAAGTGTGTCTGGCACAACGAGTACGTCGTCGGCCGGGGGAGAGTCACTCTCGTGACCGTTGTCGACGGCGGCAGCGCCAGACCCGAGCAGTGGACCATGTCCGCCACGCCCGCCACCGAGGGGCTCTTCGGACAGAAGACCATCACCGGTGCCAGCGGCTCCGCTGCCGTCGGCAAGGTGTATACCGCCGGCGGGACCTACACCCTACCTGGCTCCCGCTGATCCTGGTCCTGGTCGGCGTCGCCGTCCTCATATACCTGGTCATGGCGACCCAGCACAACAACGACGAGCAGCAGCGCCTGGCCGAGATGTACACCGCCTCCGTGGACTCGGCCGGGCCGGAGGCCATCGCCGCGGAGCACGCCTCCGCCCAGACCTACAATGACAATCTGGAGGGCGCCCCCATCCTTGACCCCTGGCTCGAGTCGTAGCGTCCCGACGCCCCCCAGTACCAGGCCTATTTCCACGAGATGGACATCGACCCGGTCATGGCCCGGATCGTCATCCCCTCCATCCACGTGAGCCTGCCCGTCTACCACGGCACCGACAGCCGGACCCTGGCCGACGGCGTCGGGCACCTGTTCGGCACGAGCCTGCCGATCGGAGGCCCCTCCACCCACGCGGTCCTCACCGGCCACACCGGCCTGTCCACCGCGACCATGTTCGACAACCTCACCCAGGTCAAGAAGGGCGACGCCTTCTACGTCTCCTACCTGGGGCAGACCCTCAAGTACGAGGTCGTCGACATCGCCGTCGTCAAGCCCGAGGAGACCGACTCCCTGCGCAAGGTCCCTGGACGCGACCTCATCACGCTCATCACCTGCACGCCCTACGGTGTCAACTCCCACCGCCTTCTGGTCACCGGCGAGCGCGTTCCCATGGACCCCACGGCCGCTGCGGCCGAGGAGGCCGAGGCCCTGCCCGCCCCCATGCAGACCTGGATGAAGGTCATCGTCGTCGCCGTCATCATCATCCTGACGGTGGTCGCCGGCATCCTGGGGCGGCTGTGGTGGCTGCGTCGGTGCGCCCGCCTCGCCGCCCGTGCCGAGCGCACCGAGGACAGCGAGGACACCGAGGACTCGGCCGGTATCGGCGTCTCGCACGACGCCCAGGACGCGGATGAGGCTGACGACGTCGGCGGTGCGGAGCGCTGGCCCGGTCGCCGTCTCAAGGACGTGTCCGGCCCCACCGGTCCTGATGGTTCCGTCGCTCCTGGCGAACGACAGGACGATCCGTTCAGTGACCTGGAGCCGCGTGAGCCGTGAGCAGTCACGCACAGGAATCGCGGCTGACTTCCTATTGGTTGGTGCGCTCAAGAACCTACGATCTGCCAGTGACCACCTTCCAATCGCGGACCTCCCGTTCCCTGGGACAGCTGCGTCTGCGTGGAAGCCTGCTGTCGCTGTCCTGTCTGGCGGCAACGATCGGCCTGTGGGCTCTGTTCGTGTGCACCCACGCCGGTCAGACCCTCGACGCCATGGCCCTGGAGGGCTCGGAGATCGGCTCGCACTACGTGAGCGACCACGCCCGCGCCCTGCTGTCGATGGTCTCGATGCCGGCGGCCGTCATCCTCGTCGTGACGATCCTGGTCATCGGCCTGCTGCGGCGCAGCCACCGTCGGGCCATCTGGGCCGTGGTGGCGGTGGTGGGGGCCAACCTGACCAGCCAGATCCTTAAGTATCAGATCCTGTGGCGCCCCGACTTCAACATCACCGAGCGCTGGGACAACGCCAACACTCTGCCCTCGGGGCACACGACCATGGCGGCCTCCGCCGCGGTTGCCCTCGTCCTGCTGTCCGGACGCCGTTGGCGAGCGCTGTCGGCCTGGGCCGGTGCCCTGTTCACCATCGCCATGGGCTACTCCACCCTCGTGTGTCACTGGCACCGTCCCTCTGACGTCCTGGCCGGGGTCCTCGTACCCGTCGGTTGGGGCGCTCTCGCGGTGGCCGGCGGCGCCTGGCGCGCGCCCTGGTCCCTACGCTCGAGAAGCGGGGAGGAGGGCTCCGGTGAGGTGCCCGAGCTGACCACCGTGGGGACGGTCCCGGTGACGGCCGGCGGTCCGCGCCTGTGGAACCAGTTCCTCGCCAACATCCTGCTGGCCTCGGTCGGCATCGTGTGCACGCTGGGCGCTCTCGGCCTGGGCGCCTGGGTGTGGTGGCACCTGGGTACTCCGGGCTCGCGCTGGCAGCTCTTCGGTGCCTACGCCACCGGGTCGGTGGCCCTCGTCGGAGTCACCGGCCTGACCCTGTCGGCGCTCGTGTCGCTCACCGACTGGGGCCGCACCCGTCGCAAGCACAACCCCCGCCACCGGGACTGACGGGCTCTCAACGCCGTCTGGTGCGGTCCGCGCGTTCGGGGACCGGAGTCCGCCGTCCCTCCACGTGGACACCGCCCACCTACCGGAGCTCCTACTCCTCGACGACGGCGGCCGGAAGCCTGACGGTGAAGGTGGTCCCGTGATCCTCGGACGCGGTGGAGGAGTCGACGTCGATGCTGCCGCCATGGGACTGGACGATGGCCAGGGCGATCGACATGCCCAGCCCCGTTGAACCGGTACGCCGTTCGCGCGAGGAGTCCCCGCGGGCGAAGCGTTCGAAGAGCCGGTCGCGCACATCCGGCGCGATCCCGGGGCCATCGTCGTGGATGCGCACGATGAGGGTGTCGCCCTCTCGAGCCAGTGTCGTGGTCACGTGGCTGCCGGCGGGGGTGTGGACCCGGGCATTGGCCAGGAGGTTGACGACGACCTGACGCAGGCGCGCCTCGTCACCGATGACCAGTGGCGGCTCGGGCAGGAAGTCCTCGGCCTCCTCCGCCGTGGCGCCGGCCGGGGGCTCGAGGACAGCCAGATCCAGCTGCCAGTCGTGCTCGGGGCCGGCCGCACGGGCATCGGCCACCGTGTCCACCAGGAGGCCGACCAGGTCCACCTCCTCGCGGCGCAGCTCGCGCCCGGCGTCCAGGCGGGCCAGCAGTAGCAGGTCCTCGACGAGCGCTGTCATCCGTACCGACTCGGAGTGCACGCGCTCCAGGGCGTAGGTGGCCTCCTCCGGCAGGTCGGCGTCGGCCCCCTCGCGGCGGATGAGCTCGGTGTAGCCACGGATCGAGGCCAGCGGTGTGCGCAGCTCATGGGAGGCGTCGGCCACGAACTGGCGCACCTGGGTCTCGGAGTGCTGGCGCGCGGCCAGGGCGGACTCCACGTGTCCGAGCAGCGTGTTGAGGGCGCCGCCGACCTGTCCGACCTCGGCGGAGGATCCCAGATCCGCCTTCTCCACGCGGTCCTCGATGCTCACCTCGCCGCGCTCCAGCGGCTGGGAGGCCACGCGGTGGGCGGTGCGGGCCACCCGCTCCAGGGGGGCGAGCGAGGATCGCACCATGGCTCGCCCGGCCAGGGCCACCACGAGGGCGCCCACCAGAGCCACCGCCAGCTCGATGAGCAGCTGGGTGCGGATGAGTGCCTTGTCGCCTTCCAGGGAGAGCCCGGTGATGACCGTGCTACCCGAGGTCGCGTCGCGTGTGGCCATCACGCGGTAGCTGCCCAGGTGGTGCAGGTGGACGGTGACGGGATGGTCCTCGGTGGCCTCGGAGAGCAGGAGCCGGCAGTCCTCCTTGGAGATGGCCGCGTAGTGACCGTCCTTGTCGATGTAGGCGGCGGCCTCGTTGCCGGAGGACGACGTCTCCGGGGTGATGAGCGTCAGGGTTCCAGTGGATTGTCCGGCGGCGTCGAGACCGGGAGGAACCCCCTGCTTGCCGGGGCCGCTGTCGGCTCCATCCGGCTCGTCCTTCCCTCCGGGCTGGCTGTCCTTGTCTCCCTGGGCCGCTTCATCGGAGGCCTTCTCGGCCTCCTGCGTCAGGTCGTGGCGCTTGTCCGCGGCGCGCTGGGCGGCGGCCATCAGCTGGTTGTCCGTGCGCGCCATGAGGGTGTGGCGCAGGCTGAGGGTGGAGAAGGTGCTCATGACCGCTGCCATGACCAGGACCAGCCCGAGCACCCCGACGACCAGGCGGGTGCGTAGGCTGTGCGGTCGCCTCAGGGGCAGGGCGCGCCATCGCGGGCTGCAACCGGCTCCCTGTCCGGCGCGCAGGCCCTCTCCCTCGCCGGCCGGTGCTGGAGGCTTCGACGTTCCCGGCATGTTCGGCACCCAGGGCCGTCAGGCGCGGTCGTCGGCGCCGGCGGCGGGCTTGAGCACGTAGCCGACACCGCGCATGGTGTGGATCATGGGCTCGCGGCCCTTGTCGATCTTGCGGCGCAGGTAGGAGATGTAGAGCTCGACGATGTTGGCCTGCCCGCCGAAGTCGTAGTTCCACACCCGGTCCAGGATCTGCGGCTTGGACAGGACCCGGCGGGGGTTGCGCATGAGGTAGCGCAGCAGCTCGAACTCGGTGGCGGTCAGCTGGATCTCATCCTCGCCGCGCCAGACCTCGTGGGAGTCCTCGTCCATGCGCAGGTCGCCGACCTCCAGCAGGGAGTCGGGCTTCTCCTCGCTGGCCCCCGAGCGACGCAGCAGGGCGCGCAGGCGGGCCACCACCTCCTCCAAGGAGAAGGGCTTGGTGACGTAGTCGTCTCCGCCGGCGGTCAGACCTGCCACGCGGTCCTCGACGGCGTCCTTGGCCGTCAGGAACAGGACCGGTACGTTCGGGCTGTGGCCGCGTACGCGGCGCATGACCTCCAGGCCGTCGAAGTCGGGCAGCATGATGTCCAGGACGATGACGTCGGGGTCGATCTCCTGAGCCGATCGCACCGCGGCGATCCCGGTTCCGGCGGTCGTGACCTCCCAGCCCTCGTAACGCAGGGCGGAGGCGAGCAGGTCGGCGAGCATCTGCTCGTCGTCGACGACCAGGACACGAAGAGGAGAGCCGTCAGCACGGGTGAGGTTCTCGGTGGGGGCGTTAGTCACGTCGTCTATTCAACAGGAAAGCGCTGTGCTCGACCACAGTGCAACCTGTGCCTCGACTGTGTTACCGATCTGAGACCAAACGGCGACCCAGTAGTTGCAACTGCTGTGACATGCTTATGCGGTCGTGCGTCTCGGTTGTTGATCCCCCACATCCGTGTGCACCAGAACGTTACTTCGTAGCGTAGCCGCATAGAGGGCGGTTCAGTGGTAACTCAGCCGCCTCCCTCAATCAGCGTGTCGTCGCCGGTGATCCGGTGGTGACCGATTTCCCCTAGCAAGCAGGAGAGTCATGGAATACGTCGATGGCAACGAGCGCCGCTTCGGTGCCGAGGACCTGTTCTTCTCAACGACGGATACCAAGGGTGTCATTCGTAGGACGAATCGAGTCTTCGATTCGCTGTCCCGTTACAGCGCCGAAGAGCTCGTCGGCTCTCCGCACAACATTATTCGCCACGACGATATGCCCGCAGGTGCCTTCAAGCTCATGTGGGACGAGCTCGAGCAGGGGCGCTCCTCCTGCGTCTACGTGCTCAACCGGGCCAAGGATGGGCTGGACTACTGGGTCTTCGCCACAGTCGCTCCGCTGGCCGATGGCTACCTGTCCGTGCGCGTGCGCCCGACCAACCACGCCATGTTCACACCCGTCAAGGAGATCTACGCCCGAGTGAGAGCCGCCGAGCGCGCCTATGCCGAGGAGGGGCACGGGCGCCGCGAGGTCGCCGAGCACGGGGCGGCGCTTCTGGCCGATGAGCTGGCGGCTCTCCAGTACCACGACCTGCACAACTTCGCCCGAGCCGCGCTCCCGCGCGAGCTGGCCCTGCTGGTGGTCGAGGGCGTCCGGGTTCCGCCGCGAGCAGAGTCGGACAACCCCATGTCCGCCGTCCTCCAGGCCGTCGCCGCGATCGAGCGGGACACTGACGAGCTCATCTACCAGCTGGGGGAGTATCAGGAGCTCATCAACGGCCTGGGCTCCTGGGCCGGTGGTGTGCGCTCGGTCATCGACCGCGCCAACCGCGTGGGATCCCTCATGGAGGAGGTGACCAGTCTCGACGGCGAGTCCTCCGTCCCCACTGTCTCCGAGCGCGTCAAGGAGCGCGGCGCCCAGGCCGTCGAGGTGCTCCGCCAACTCAACTCCTCCCTGGTCGCGCTCTACGAGGCGGCCTCCGAGGTGCGCTTCCGCAGCTCGATGATGCGTCTGCACACCCTGATGGCCGGTATCTTCGCCGCCGCCGTCCTGGACGGTCAGGAGGGGGAGTCCGCCGACGCCATCGGTGACCTCGCCGAGGCGATGCTTTCCGACCTGGAGGAGCTGGTTCCCTCCTGCCAGGAGGCCGCGAACCTGGCCGAGCGCCTGGAGGGTGACCTGCGCACCGTGGTCAGCAACCTCGACCGCGTCAAGCGGCCCTTCCAACGCTGGATCCGCGCTCTCCAGGACGAGGGCGCCCAGGCCCTGGTCGACGGCGTTGACGCCGAGGCCGCCCTGCAGGAGGCCATCACGGTGGGCGAGCAGGGCTTCCCGGAGACGGCCTCCCTGGCCGAGCTGGCGGCCAAGGCCCGCGGTGTCGTTGTGACCCTGGACGAGCCCGTCATTCGTGAGCGGGTGGCAACGGTGCGCGAGACCTTGAGCCACCTGGGGGAGTAGTTATTAGAAATCTACAAGATAGGTCCCAACTTACTGGTGACAATGTCATAAACAGCCTTCCGCGGGCCCGCGCGTGTCATTAAGGTTTTTCTGGCACTGTGCGAGGAGCTAAGGAAATAGTCCTCGACGAGGTGCTCCCGCGAACCATCTACCATGAAGGAGAGCACCCATGGAATCGCAGGTCGGGTACGAGCGTTTGTTCGATCCACAGGACATCTTCTTTTCCACCACGGACCTGAAAGGTGTTATTCAGAACACCAACAGGACCTTCGATACGCTGTCTCGCTACTCGCGTGAGCGTCTCATCGGGGCTCCGCACAACATCATTCGACACCTGGACATGCCGGCCGGCCTCTTCCGCCTCATCTGGGACGACCTGCAGTCCCAGCGCCCGGCTTGCGGCTATATCACCAACCGTGCGGTGGACGGCTTGGACTACCGGGTCTTCGCCACGATCGTGCCGCTGCGTCAGGGATATCTCTCGGTGCGGATCAAGCCGATGGACGCCGAGACCCGGAACAAGGTCGAGGAGGTCTACCGCCGGGTGCGCGCCAAGGAGCGCGATCTCGAGGCCCGGGGCGCCTCGCGCCACCAGCTCGGTGAGTTCGGCGGTCGCGAGCTGGCCACGGAGCTGACGGCCCTGGGCTTCTCCTCCCTGCACGACATGACCCTGGCGACTCTGCCGCGCGAGGTGGCCGCCCTGGTCGGCTCCGGGGTGCGCGTCCCGGCGGCCGCTCCCGAGAGCCTGGGCGCAGTGGCCCGGATCCTCAACACGGTGGCAGCCATGGAGAAGGACACCAACGCCCTGGTCTTCGAGCTCGACGAGTACCTGCGCCTCATCACCACCATGGAGGCCACCCACGGCTCTGTCCGGGCGGTGGAGGTGCGGGTGGGGCGCATCGGTCAGCTGGTCTCCCACGACGCCGGCAACGGCACCCAGACCAAGGCGCAGATGCTCGCTGAGCGCATCGCCGAGCTCACCGGGGCCGCGGGCTCGGAGCTGACCGGGCTGCCCTCGCGCCTGCAGGTCCTGCACCAGTCGGTCACCGAGCTGCGCTTCTCCGTGGCCCTCATGCGCCTGCTCACCCTGATGGTGGGGCGCTTCGCCCAGTCCATCCTCGACGGCAGCGAGGTGGACGCCGTGCACTCCTTGACGGACCTGTGCGAGGCGCTCGAGTCCGGTTTCCGCGGGCTGGGGCCCGTGCTGCGGGCCGTGGGCACCCAGGTCGCTCAGCTCAACGACGCCCTGCACACGATCACCTCCAGCCTCGACCGCGCGGCCAGGCGTCTGGGCCAGTGGGTCGATCTGCGTGGTGGCGGAGCCGGTTCCTCGGGCTCGCCCGTCGTCGACGAGGTCGCTCAGCTCACCTCACAGGGCTTCCCCGAGGTCCGTTCGCTGGCCGAGCTGGCCGCCGAGTGCCGCGGTCTGCACCTGCCCTACGACGAGAACATCGCCGCTCAGCGCCTGGCCGCCATGCGCGCTGCCCTGGCAGAGCTCATCTGAGGTCGGTGGCACTGGGGCCGTCGTCGACCTTCGGCCGCCCGCCTCAGGAGAGACCCGCTGAGACGAAAGTCGTTTTCTGCGCACTTTCCGTACGCTGCCCGGTTGGAAAAGGTGGGCGGTGCGTTACAGTCGGCTGAGAGTCGGCGCGAGTCGGCTCCCCGCGGTACGCCCTCGTCAGGGATCCCCGATCACCCGGATCGTCCCGATCGTCCGGATGATCTCCAGGACCTGTCGACGTCGTGAACCGCCCGCAGAACCGTCAGGCGCGGCCCGCCCGCGCACCGCCCGTGAGGAAGGCTTTACGTGTCCACCAAGCTCGTCATCGTGGAGTCCCCGAACAAGGTGCGCTCCATCGCCGGCTACCTCGGTCCGGAGTTCGACGTCGAAGCCTCCGTGGGGCACATCCGGGACCTCCCGCAGCCCTCCGAGCTGCCCGCCACCATGAAGAAGGGCCCGTACGGGAAGTTCGCGGTCGACGTCGAGGACGACTTCACCCCCTACTACGTCGTCAACCCTGACAAGAAGAAGACGGTCGCCCAGCTCAAGAAGGCCCTCAAGAACGCCGACGAGCTCTACCTGGCCACCGACGACGACCGCGAGGGCGAGGCCATCGCCTGGCACCTTCAGCAGGTTCTCAAGCCCAAGGTGCCGGTGCGCCGCATGGTCTTCACTGAGATCACCCGCGAGGCCGTCACCCGGGCCCTGAGCAACACTCGCGACCTGGACATCCACCTCGTCGACGCCCAGGAGACCCGCCGCATCCTGGATCGCCTCGTGGGCTACGAGGTCAGCCCGGTCCTGTGGCGCAAGGTCCGTGCCGGTCTGTCCGCCGGGCGCGTGCAGTCGGTGGCCACCCGCCTCGTCGTCGAGCGTGAGCGTGAGCGCATGGCCTTCCGCTCAGCCTCCTACTGGGGGGTGGAGGCCGACTTCTCCACCGTGCTGTCCCCGGTGGACGTCACCGCCCGTCAGGACGCCTCCTTCACCGCCCGCCTCGTCACCCTCGACGGGCGGCGCGTGGCCACCGGCCGTGACTTCAATGATGACGGCGAGCTGCGCCCCGCCGCCGTCAAGGCCTCCGCCGTCCACCTCCACCAGGTGGGGGCCACCGCTGTCGCCGAGGCCATCGGCCGGGGTCAGCCGCGCGTCGCCGGCGTGGAGGACAAGCCCTACAAGCGCCGTCCGGCCGCGCCCTTCACCACCTCCACCCTCCAGCAGGAGGCCTCCCGCAAGCTGCGGATGAACCCCCGTGAGACCATGCGGGTGGCTCAGGGCCTCTACGAGAACGGCTTCATCACCTACATGCGCACCGACTCCACGGTCCTGTCCGGTCAGGCCGTGGCCGCGGCCCGCTCGCAGGTCGCCGAGCTCTACGGGGCCGAGTACGTCCCCGAGCGCCCCCGCGTCTACGCCTCCAAGTCCAAGGGCGCCCAGGAGGCCCACGAGGCGATCCGCCCCGCCGGCGATCACTTCCGCACCCCGGCGCAGGTCTCCGGTGAGCTGACCGGTGCCCAGTTCCGCCTCTACGAGCTCATCTGGAAACGGACCGTGGCCTCCCAGATGGCTGACGCCGTCGGCTCGACCGCCACCGTGACCGTCGAGGTGCCGCTGACTCCGGCGGCCGGCGAGTCGCGCGACTCGGGCCCCACCTTCTCCACCGCCGGCCTGACGGCGTCGGGCACCGTGATCACCTTCCGCGGTTTCCTGGCCGCCTACGAGGAGGGCCGCGACGCCGAGCGCTACCAGGAGGACTCCGGCACCACCATCAAGGACGCCAAGGACGTGCGGCTGCCCTCGATGATCTCCGGCCAGGAGCTGGCCGCGCTGGCCGCTGAGGCCTCGGGTCACGAGACGACGCCGCCGCCGCGCTACACCGAGGCCTCCCTGGTCAAGGCCCTTGAGGAGCGCGAGATCGGCCGCCCCTCGACCTACGCGGCCACCATGTCCACGATCTCCGACCGCGGCTACGTCGACCACCGCGGCCAGGCCCTGGTGCCGACCTGGCTCGCCTTCGCTGTCACCCGGCTGCTGGAGGAGAACTTCACCGAGCTCGTCGACTACGACTTCACCGCCTCCATGGAGCGCGACCTGGACCGGATCGCTGCCGGTGAGGAGGATCGGGTCGCCTGGCTGCGGCGCTTCTACAACGGGCAGGGAGCCTCCGGCGCCGCCGTTGAGGAGACCGCTCCGACCGCCGGCGAGCTCGACGCGGCCGCCGCGTTGCGGGCCCAGGGACTCAAGGGCCTGGTGGACAACCTCGGCGAGATCGACGCTCGCGCCGTCAACTCCATCGAGATCGGTGAGGGCATCACCCTGCGAGTGGGGCGCTACGGACCCTACCTGGAGGACGGTGAGGGCAAGCGCGCCAACGTGCCGGCCGACGTCGCCCCCGATGAGCTGACCGTGGACAAGGCCCGTGAGCTCTTCGCCCGCGCCGCCGACGACGGCCGCGAGCTGGGCGTCGATCCGGTCAGCGGACACGTCATCATCGCCAAGGACGGTCGCTACGGCCCCTATGTCACCGAGGTCCTTCCCGACCCCGAGGAGGTGGCTGGAACAGCTGCGGCCGACTCAGCCGCTGCGGATGGGCAGAGTGCCACAAAGCCCGCGAGGACGGCGACGTCCACGAAGACGAGGCGGACGGCCAAGGCCGCCAAGCCCAAGCCTCGCACGGCCAGCCTCCTGCGCTCCATGGACCTGTCCACGGTGACGCTGGAGCAGGCCCTGGACCTGCTGAGCCTGCCGCGCGTCGTCGGGCAGGACCCGGAGTCGGGGGCGGATATCACCGCTCAGAACGGCCGCTACGGGCCCTATCTCAAGAAGGGGACGGACTCGCGCTCCCTGGAGACTGAGGAGCAGATCTTCACCGTCACCCTGGAGCAGGCCCTGGAGATCTTCGCCCAGCCCAAGCGGCGCCGGGGGCAGGCGGCCGCTCGGGGGCCTCTGCGCGAGCTCGGTGAGGACCCGGCCACCGGCAAGCCCGTGGTCATCAAGGACGGCCGCTTCGGTCCCTATTTCACTGACGGGGAGACCAACGTGACCCTGCGCCGCGGCGACGACCCGGCCACCGTCACGCCCGAGCGCGCCTTCGAGCTGCTCGCGGAGAAGCGCGCCAAGGGTCCGGCAAAGAAGCGCACTACCCGCAAGACCACCGCCAAGAAGACGGCCGCTAAGAAGACCACGGCCAAGAAGACCACGGCGAAGAAGGCCGCAGCCAAGACGGCAACGAGCAAGGCGGCCTCGAAGGAGGCGTGAGAGGCCGCTCCGGTGAGTGGTGCCGGCCGCCGCGGTCGACCCTCATCCAGGGAGGTTCCACGCGCCGGGGTGCACGCGATGCCCGGCCGGGGACGTTCTGCGCGTTCGGGGACAGGATTCCTGTCCCCGAACGCGTCGTCCGCAACCGACGGCGTCGAATGTCCCCAACCGCGCAGTGCTTTTCTTCCGTGAGCATCGTCGCGATCTCGGTCGCAGTTCTGCGACACCTCCGCGACGAGGCGGGCACAATCGGCCGGTATTGTATTTCGTGTACAACTCCCCACAGGCACTCCCGAGAGGAACCGTCATGTCACTGCCCAAGATCGCTCTCGCCGGTACCGCCGCGCTGGCCCTGTCTCTGAGCCTGGGCGCCTGCTCCCTGTCCATCAACGGCTCCGGTTCGGGCGACTCCGGCTCGCCGGCCGCCACGCAGGCCGAGCAGGACAAGCAGACCGAGACCAAGAACGCCGACTCCGATGACGACAAGGACGGTGACGACGCCCCCATCACGGACGCCACCTGGAAGGACATTCAGAGCAAGGGGCAGCGCACGGAGGTCTCCGGTGACTACGCCGTCCAGGGATCCGGAACGACGCTCAACCTGGTCGGCGACCTCAGCACGCTCACGGTCCAGGGCTCCGACGTCAAGATCGCCGCCGAGGATGTCGACACCCTCACTGTCCAGGGCTCCAACGTCACCGTCTACGCCCGCGACATCGACCACCTCAACATCATGGGCTCGGGCGTCACCGTGCACTGGCTGGACGACGACCCGACGATCCAGGACACCGGCGCCAACAACACCACCGGGAAGCTCTCCCAGTGAGGCTGCCGTGACCCAGCCCGCTGCACCGGCTCCGTCCGCCACCGTCCTCCTCGTCGATGACGAGGCCCCCATCCGCCGCTCACTGGGTCCGTACCTGGAGCGCAGCGGGTACCGGGTTCTGCTCGCCTCGGACGGGGTGGAGGCCCTGGACCTCCTGGCCTCCTACCAGATGGACATCATCGTCTCCGACGTCCTCATGCCCAGGATGGACGGGCGTGAGCTGGTGCGGCGGGTGAGGGCCAGCGGGGCCTGGACCCCCATCATCCTGCTCACCCAGGTCAACGCCTCCTACGAGCGGGTCTCGGCGCTTGACGACGGCGCCGACGACTACCTGTCCAAGCCCTTCGACCCCGCCGAGCTCGCCTCCCGGATCCGTGCCGTCCTGCGCCGCACCCGAGGGATGGCCCAGCCGTTGACCTCCGCCTCCAGGCTGGTGGCCGGCGAGCTGGTCCTGGAGCGGACCTCTCGGCGGGTGACCCTGTCCGGGCGCGAGGTGACGCTCACCCCGAAGGCGACGATGCTCCTGGACTACCTCATGAGTCATCCCGGTGAGCTCCACACGCGGGACGACCTGCTGGCCTCCCTGTGGGGCATTGACTTCGCCACCTCCACGCGTGCCGTCGACCACCGTGTCCGCGAGATCCGCCAGGCCCTGGGTGACGACGCCGCCCACCCCACCTACATCGAGACGGTCCCCTCCGTCGGCTACCGCTTCCGGGCCGGAGTGCAGGTATGAGTCAGTCGCCGACGCCCCCGACGTCGGACCTGCCGCCGTCGCTTCCACCTCGGGGATCCTCCCAGGACGGTCGTACCCGGTTCCTGTCGCCGACGGTGGACCCGGGCGGACCCCGGACCGTGGAGATCCGTCGGTCCTCCTCAGACACGCCGCATCCGCCGCCGGCCCGGCCGTCATCGGCGCCTCCGGCGGCTCAGCCGACGATATGGCAGTCAACAGCGGTGCAGCCTCTCACTGCTCAACCAGCGCCGGGTCGGCCCGCCACGGGCGAAGGCCGGGATGTGGAGCCTCCTTCCGGGCCTACTCCCGAGGCCGCGCCGGTCAATCCGGCCTCGGGGACGGCCAGGCCCTCCAGCAGGACGTGGATCGGGTGGCTGCTCGCGCTGCTCGTCATCGTCGGTGCGGCGGGCGCTGCCTACGCCGTCTACGGCCTGACGCCCCTGTTCATCACGACGACCGTCCCGCTCATGGTGGTGGGTTTCGGTATCGGTCTGCTGCTGCTCGCCCTCCTCAGCGCCGTGGGGCGACGCCGGCGGCGGCTGGCGGTCGAGCGGGCTCGTCATGAGGCCCAGCAGCAGGCGTGGGCCGGCCATCAGCAGTTCCTGCGTCGGCTGGATCACGAGCTGAAGAACCCGCTGACGGCAGTGCGTGCCGCCGTCGCCGACCTGCCGCAGGCCCACCCCCAGGAGGTGCAGGCCCGGGTCGACGTCGTCGACGCCCAGGCCCGCCGGATGGGGCGCCTGGTGACGGACCTGCGCAAGCTGGCCGACCTGGAGACCGCGGCACTCGCTCTGGAGGATGTCGACATTGCCGAGACCGTGCAGGACGCGGCCCAGGCAGTCAGTGAGGAGGGGGCCGCTCGGGGTGGGGCGCCCAGGATCCGCCTGGACCTGCCCCGGGTGCCGTGGCCGTTGTCGCACGTGCGCGGCGACGGCGACCTGCTCTACTCGGCCGTCTACAACGTCATCTCGAATGCCTCGAAGTACACCGCGCCGGGCGGGACCGTCGAGGTGCGCGGCCGTGAGGAGTCCGGAACAGTCACCATCGAGGTTGCCGATACCGGGATCGGGGTCCCTCAGGCGGACCTGCCGGCGGTGTGGAGCGAGCTGGCCCGCGCCGGCAACGCCCGAGGCCTGCCGGGTTCAGGACTCGGACTGGCGCTCGTGGCGACGATCGTGCGCCGCCATGGCGGCAGTGTGCGCATGGCCTCCCGCGAGGGCGTGGGGACCCGGGTGTGGCTGAGCCTGCCCGTCGCCGGTCCGGTGAGTGCGACGTGACCGTGCCCGCCACTCGTCCGTTGAGGTCCTGTCGCAGAACTGCGACAGGGTGGGAACTCCGCGGCGACAACGATTCAGTAACGTTCAGGTCATGACAAAAGCACTCATCTCCCTGCCCTCCCTCGCCCTGATCACCACCCTCGCGCTGAGCGGCTGCTCCCTGTCCGTCGGAGGCGGCTCGTCATCGCAGGCGCAGAGTCAGGAGACCCGGGTCAGTGCGGACTCCGACAGCTCCGCGGGAAGCGCCAAGGGCTCCGCCTCCGCCCAGGCGACGGGAACGGCCGCCTCCACGGGCCAGGCTGTCGCCGGCTACGAGCCCGGCCAGATCCCCCCGATCCCCATGATCGCCCTGCCTGATCTCAGCCTGCTCACCCAGTCCACGGGTGCCTTCACCCCGGACCTCACTCGCTCCATCACCTCCCAGCCCGGCGTCACGGTCAGGCCTGCCCGCTGCGATGCGAGCGGATCGCTCGTCTCCGGCTCCACGGTCCTCGGCGGCGACGGTTCCATGAGTACGAGCTCGGGAGCGACCGCGGTCACCAACAACGGTGATGGCTCGGGTACCTACAGCGACGGCAAGGTCTCCATCACCAACAACGGTGACGGCTCGGGGACCTACAGCGACGGCAAGGTCTCCATCACGATCAATGGTGATGGCTCGGGTACCTACAGCGATGACCACCTCTCCGTCACCGTCAATGGTGACGGCTCGGGGACCTACAGCGACTCCGCCACAGGGGAGGCCATCACCCTCGATGGCAAGGGCTCGGGCACCTACAGCCGCGGCGGGGTCTCCATCACCAACAACGGTGACGGCTCGGGCACCTACAGCGACGGCAAGGTCTCCATCACCAACCTCGGCGACGGCAGCGCCATCGTCAACGACGCCACGGTCTCGGCCAAGCCCGTCCCCAAGGCCGGCAAGGTCGGCACCTTCCCCTCCATCGACGCCGCCAAGCCGGTGCAGTCCTGCGGCACCGTCATCACCCTGGAGGACAGCGTCCTGTTCGACTTCGGCTCCTCCGACCTGCGCTCCGAGGCCTCGACCACGCTCACCAACCTGGCCACCGTCCTCAAGGACTCCAAGGCCCCCAAGGTTCAGGTCCAGGGCCACACCGACTCCGTCTCCGACGACGCCTCCAACCAGACCCTCTCCGAGCAACGGGCCAAGGCGGTCACCGAGGCGCTCACCTCCAACGGCGTCACCGCCTCGATCGAGTCCGTCGGCTACGGCGAGACCAAGCCGGTAGCCCCCAACGAGAACTCCGACGGCTCCGACAACCCCGCCGGACGCCGCCTCAACCGCCGTGTCGAGGTCTTCGTCCCGGCCTTCTGAGCCGGCGCCTGACCACCGGGCCACTGTCCCATCATGTCCAACCGACCGCCCTCACCACATCTGAATACCGGAGGAGAATCATGTCCCCGACCACCCGTCCCCTCAATGCCCGCCGCGCAGCCGCCGTCGTCCTCGTGACCCTGTCCCTGACCGGAGTCGGCGCCTGCTCCGTCTCCATCGGCGGAGGCTCGTCCGACCAGGAGACTGCCGCGGCAGCGGGCCAGGAGAGCTCGGCCCCGGAGCAGTCGGCGGCGGCCACCCAGACCACAACGGCGACGAACGAGTCTCAGGCGCCCCGATCGGAGACCACTGCGCCGAGTGCCCAGGAAAGTGCCCAGGAACAGGTCTCGCCTGCTGCCAGCGGTTCCAGCGCCCCCGAGGCCAGTGCCCAGCCCGCAAGCGGTGACCGTCCCGGTGCCCGGGCGACCCTCACCGACAGCGACTGGCTGAGCGACCTCGAGAGCGTGGACCGCACCGTCTCGGCGAACCCGTCCATGCTCCTGGACAAGTCCAATGACGACGTCCGCATCGAGGGCGACGTGGATAGCCTCAGTGTCGCCGCCAGCAACACGAAGGTCTTCGTCGACTACGTCGGCCTGCTGACCATCTCCGGCAGCAACGTGACTGTCTACGTCAAGGACGTCGACCGTGTCGTCATCAAGGGAAGCGGCGCGGAGGTGGTCTGGGCCGGCAACACCCCGAAGGTGGAGGATTTCGGGACCAACACCGAGACCCGTCGCCAGGGAAGCGGGGACTGATCTCGGCCGCGCCCCCGCCTTCCCCCGTCCGGATGCCGTGGCGGCAGTCGGCGGCGAGCAGTGGCAGTGTCTGAGGGACGTGGTGCTGAGGCGCTCGCGTTTCGAAGGCCGTGACACGCCCCTTCAAGATCGGCAGCACGGCTGTGTCGAGGGCGACCGTGGCCTTCAATCAGCTACGAGCGCCTCTACCGGATGTTCCTGAACCTGGTGACCGGGCCTACTCCTGGGTCCGGTCGCCAGGGCAACCCCGAGCCGGCGTGCCCCACCTCTGACCGCCGGAATCCCGACCGTATGTGGGTGGAACAGTACTTGACTCCATAGTGCACCTACTGTCTATAGTGTGCATGTACGGAAGGAGTTGCTATGCCGCTCTCGGTCGTCCTGTCCAACACGGCGGGAGTCCCCATCTATGAGCAGATCGCCCAGCAGGTCAGGGATGCGATCCTGACGGGCCAGGTGGAGGCCGACGAGATGCTGCCCTCGATCCGGGCTCTGGCCCGGGACCTGCGTGTCAGCGTCATCACCACCACCCGCGCCTACTCCGACCTCGTCACTGACGGCTTCCTGGCCAACGTTCCCGGCAAGGGCTACTTCGTCCTGCCCCGGGACTCCGAGCTGGTGCGTGAGCAGGTGCTGCGGGAGGTCGAGGAGCACCTCGACCGCGCCGTGGAGCGCGCACGCCTGGCCCAGCTCAGCGACGAGGAGCTCCACACCATGCTTCAGACCATCATCACCACCTCCGCCACATCCAAGGACAAGCAGTGAACCCCGTCGAGATCTCCCACCTGACCAAGCACTACCCGGACTTCAGCCTCAACGACGTCACCTTCTCCGTCCCTGCCGGATACGTGACGGGCTTCGTCGGGGCCAACGGCTCGGGGAAGACCACCACCATCAAGGCGGCTCTGGGCATGATCCACCCCGATTCTGGCTCGGCCACCACCGTGGGCCATGAGCGCATCGGCGTCGTCTTCGATGCACCGCCCTACAACCCCGAATGGCGCCTGAAGGACCTGGGCCGCGGCATCGGACGCTTCTACCCCACCTGGTCCCAGGAGCGCTACGACTCCGAGCTCCAGGCCGCTGGCCTCGCCCCCACCAAGAAGGTCAAGGAACTCAGCCGGGGCATGGGCATGCGCCTGCAGATGGCGGTGGCCCTGGCCCACGAGCCCGAGCTGCTCATCCTCGACGAGCCCACCGGCGGGCTGGACCCCCTGGCCCGCGCCGAGATGGTGGACATGCTCGCCCAGTTCATGGTGGAGGAGGGCCGCACCATCCTGTTCTCCACCCACATCACCTCCGACCTCGATCGGCTGGCCGACTACCTGGTCATCCTCAGTCGGGGCAGGGTCGTGGCCAATGGCACCGCCGAGGAGATCATCGGCTCCTTCCGACTCGTGCGCGGCACCCCGGAGCACCTGACTGACGCCGTGCGCCAGGCCAGCCTCGGGCTGCGCAGCACGTCGCTGGGGTGGGAGGCCATGATGCCGGCCGACGCCGCCGAGGCGCTGGCCGACCGCATCGTCGTCGAGGCCCCCACTATCGAGGACCTTGCCGTGCACATCGCCAAGGAGGCGGGCCGTGAATGACCTCATGACCGCGGATCGACGCGAGCACCCCGCTGAGGCAGCCGCAGTAGCCCAGGCGCCGGCCGGCCCGATGACGAGGGGGGCCACGGCCGGGCCCGGGCGGGTCGGTCGGGTGCTCTCCCTGGTACGGCTGCACCTCCTGGGCCTGCGGGGTGCTTCGCGCTCCCTCCTCGGCCTTCTCCTCATTATCGGCTCCTTCAGCGTCGTCACCGGCAATATCTCCCCGGTCAGCGGATTCCTCGCGGGGACTGCCCTGGTCGGGGGCCTATCAGGGGTAATGGCTGACCGCTCCGGCATCAACCGTCTGCTGGCCTCTTTACCCGTCTCCCGGGCCGAGGCCGTCAACTCCTACTGGGCGGTCGCGGTGCTGCATCTCCTGGCCGCCTCGGCCCTCTACGCCGTCGTGGGTCTCCCTATGGGCGTGCACCCGGGTCAGCTGCTCGTCCTCCCCCTCGTCCTCATCACGGGCCAGGCCCTGGGAATCCCTGTGTTCCTGCACTTCGGGCGTGGGCGTGGCCTGCTCATCTGGGTGATCGCGATCGTGGTCCTGGGGGCGTTGGGTCTGCTGGTGCTCAGCTTCGGGCCGATCCAGGACCTTGTGCTGGGGACGATGACGGGCGGCGTGCTCCTGGCCCTGGGGGCCGTCGCCCTTGTCGGCCTGTGGACCCTGAGCCACCGCCTCTACCTCAAGCAGGACCAGTGAGCGCCATGATGATAGGGACGTCGACGGGGGCAGCGCCGGATAGCAGGCGGGGCATCGCAGGGGCCACGCCGACTGGGCCGTCCGGCCCCGAGAGCGGTGGCGAGATGGCGCGTGCCAGGGTGGGGGCGGTGCTGCGACTCGACCTCATCGTGCTGCGCCGTCGTGGTCCGCTGTTCCTCCTGCCTCTGCCGCTGGTGCTGTTCATCGCCATGGACGTCCTGGTCGGCCGTCTGCAGACGACGGTGATGATGGGGGTCGCCCTGGGACTGTGCACCCAGTACGCCCAGGGCGCTGTCGAGGCGGCTCACCGCATGGTGCGCCTCCACGGAGCGCTGCCGCTGCGGCGCGGCGAGTTGGTCGGTGCTCGCTGGATCGAGGGGCTCGCCCTGGCGCTCCTGTCCTGCCTGGTCTGCGTGCCGGTGGCCGCTCTCACCGGTGACTGGGGTGGCCTCATGGCCGGCATGGTCGTCATCTGCCTGTCCGTGGCCCTCGGGCTGCCCTTGTTCCTGTGCCTGGCTCCGGAGAGGGCCCTGTGGATGTGGGGGCTGTGCCTGGGGGTGGGAGCCGGCGCCCTCTACGGCGGCGCTCCGCTGCTGGCAGGACCTGTGACTGAGCTACTGCGCGAGCCGGTACCCGTGGTACTTGCTGCCCTGGCCTGCCCCGCCCTCCTGGGCGCCTCCCTGGTGGTGGCCCTCCGCTGGTACGGGCGCCAGGACCACTGAGGCCCGGCCGGGGAAGAAGCAAGAAGAAGTAAGAAGTAAGGAGACCGACCATGCCCGAGTCCACGCCCATGTCCGTGCCCGTTGTGCCTGCCGCGCGGGCTGTATCCACCGTGCCCGCCGCCGTCGAGTCCTCCGGCGCTCGCGTTCCCGGTGTGCCTGCGGCGGTGCGGGGGACGGGAGCCCTGACCCGGTGGGAGACGGTGCGCGCCGTCATGCGTCTGGAGCTGGTTAGCTGGAATCAGGTGTACCTGACGACGATGATAGGGCTGATCCTCATCGTGCAGGCCGGTATTGCCGCGCACCGCTGGTTGGGGATGGTGCTCCCGCTTCCGCTGGTGCTCGTCCTGGCGATCTTCCCACCCTTCCTCCTCCTGACCCTGTGCGGGTTGGTGTGCCTGACCCTGTGGGATCCCTCGCGCTCCTCAGGTGCCCTACGGCTCTACGGGGCACTGCCCGTGACCCGATCGGAGGTGCTTGCCGGCCACTACCTGCTCAGCCTGGCCTACGGGGGTGCCTCAGTCCTCCTGGCCGTCATCCATCTTCTCGGGGCTCTCGGCGCCGCCGATCCCCTGGTCTGGGCGATCGTGCTGGCGTGGGTGGTGGCAGTGCTGGGGATCTGCGCAGTGATGTTCCCGGTGCTCGCCAGGTACCGCAGCCCCCTCACGGGGATCGTGGTCATGATGGCGGTGTTCGCAGTCCTGGGCCTGCTCGGCGGGTTCGTCATGGGCTCCGAGGCGGTATCCCTGACCGCCGTCTCCCAGTCCGGGACGCTCCTGGCCCTCACGGCCCTGCTCCTCGTGCTCGTCCCAGTGGGACTGGGCGTCTCCTGGATGATCTGCCGCCGCATCTACACCCGGCAGGACCACTGAGGGGCGCGCGGTGGGGGCGGGACGCGCTGCTGACGGTTGATCAGCAACAAGAGTCACGAGGAAGGACATGATCATGAGTGAGTCCACTGCGGTGCGCCCATCCGGCGCGCCTGCGGCGTCGGGGATGCGCGGGGCCGGCGTCCTGACCCGGTGGGAGATGGTGCGCGCCGTCATGCGCCTGGAGCTGCTCATCGCCTGGAGGCGACGGGATACCGCGGCACTGCTGGTGCTGTGCGCGCTCGGTGCCCTGGGGGCGGCCGTGCCCGGAGTGAGGGAGTGGCTGGGGCCCTTCTCCCCGAAGAATCTGGTGTACTACCTGTTCTCTCCTGTGTTGATGGTGGGCCTGATGCTATGGCTGCCCTCACGTGAGGCCCGGATGCGCCCGCTCTACGGGGCACTGCCCGTCACTCGTCTCGATGTCCTGGCTGCCCGCTACCTCCTGCTCGCGGTCGGTTGGGTGATCCTGTTCCTCGGGAGCTCCGCGGCGGTCCTGACCGTGGGCGTGGTATCGAATGATGCCGTGGGCTGGCACCTCATGTGTCTGTTCCTCTTCGGGATGTTCGTCGTGGTGGGGCCTCCTCTGCTCGCCGCGTATGGCGGGACCACCTCCCTGCCCGTACTCGCCATATGGGGCATGGTCATCTGCTTCATGGTTGGAGAGCTAGCGGGCATCGGCGCGCAGGTGGCACTGTCGGCCATGCCCCAGCAGGTGGTGCTGGCCGGTGGGCTCGGGCTCATCGCAGTGCTCTCCGCAGTGGGACTGGGCGCCTCCTGGTGGGGCTGCCACCGCATCTACCTCAAACGGGACCACTGAGGGAATCGCCTGAGAGCGTCAGTGGCGGTGGCTGGCAATGACGTCCTTTCACGGAGAGGGCGTTCCTTCGCCCGGCGCGCCCGCCGACGACCGGTCGGCGCTCCCGGGGCCTTCCCCACGGACCGTTACCCTGGGCCCGTGACCACCGCTGCCCCGCCCGCTGCTCCCGGCGCCTCCGATCCGCGTACGCCCGGCCCCGGTCTGTTCATCTCCTTCGAGGGAGGCGACGGCGTCGGCAAGACGACGCAGATCCGCATCCTCGCCGACCTCCTGGCCGCAGCGGACGTCGACCACATCCTCACCCGCGAGCCGGGCGGCACGGAGCTCGGCGTCGAGATCCGTCACCTCCTCCTGCACGGCGGGCACGTCGCGCCGCGCGCCGAGGCCCTCCTGTACGCCGCTGACCGCGCCCACCACATCGCCACCCGCGTGCGGCCCGCCCTCGAGCGCGGCGCCGTCGTCCTGGCCGACCGCTACCTCGACTCCTCGGTCGCCTACCAGGGGGCGGCCCGCTCGCTCGGTCCCCAGGAGGTCCGCAACCTCTCCCTGTGGGCCACCGAGGGCCTCCTGCCGGACCTGACCATCCTGCTCGACGGCGACCCCTCCCTGGCCGAGCGGCGAACCACCGGTCGCGGCGCCAAGGACCGCCTCGAGCAGGAGGGGGACACCTTCCGCACCTCCCTGCGCCAGCAGTTCCTCATCCTGGCTGAGGCCGAGCCCGAGCGCTTCGTCGTCGTCGACGCCGACCGGACCGTCGACCAGGTGGCCGACGACGTCATCGAGGCCGCTGTCGCCGCCGTGCGCCGCCACGGCGTTCACCTCGCCCACGGCGGGGCCCACCAGGGCGTGCTCCTCGGCCTGGAGGCCTTCGTGGAGGCCGCCGCCCGCCGCAGCGCCGCAGGGCCGGACGAGGAGGCGCGCTCATGAGCGTGTGGGAGGACGTTGTCGGCCAGGAGAGCGCCGTGGCCGCCTTCACCGCCGCAGCCCAGGCCGCCCGAGAAGCGGCTGAGCAGCGCGAGGCGCAGGCCGCCGCCGGAGTCGCCCCCGAGGCCGCGCGAGGCGTGGACGGTGCGCGAGGCGGGGGAGCGGGCTCAGGAGCGACGTCGCCGGCTGGGCTCGCCATGACCCACGCCTGGCTGGTGACCGGCCCGCCCGGATCGGGCCGCTCGAATGCCGCCCGCGCCTTCGCCGCCGCCCTGCAGTGCACCGGCCCCGTACCCGGCTGTGGGCAGTGCAAGCCCTGCCGTGATGTCATGGTCGGCTCCCACCCCGACGTCGTGCGCCTGACCACTGAGAAGCTCATCATCACGATGGACGAGGTCAAGACCCTCATCGGTGAGGCCCAGCGCCGGCCCTGGACCGGTCGCTGGCGCGTCCTCCTCGTTGAGGACGCCGACCGCATGGCCGAGCGCACCACCAACGTCCTGCTCAAGTCCATCGAGGAGCCCCCGCCCCAGACCGTCTGGCTGCTGTGCACCCCCAGCGCCGACGACGTCCTGCCCACCATCCGCTCGCGCTGCCGCCTGGTGACGCTGCGGATCCCGCCGGCCGACGCCGTTGCCGAGCTCCTCGTGCGCCGAGACGGCGCCGACCCCGAGCTGGCCGCCCGGGCCGCCCGGGCCAGCCAGTCGCATATCGGACTCGCCCGGCACCTTGCCACCGATGCCGACGCCTGGGAGCGGCGCCGGCGCCTCCTGCTCGCCCCGGTCTCGCTGCGTAGCGTCGGCGACGCCGTCCTGGCCGCCGCCTCCCTGGTCGATGCCGCGGAGACCGAGGCCAAGGAGGCCACCACCGAGCGCGACGCCCGCGAGAAGGCTGAGCTGACCCGTGCCCTCGGCCTGGAGAGCGACGGGAAGATCCCGGCGGCCCTGCGCGCCCAGATCCGCCAACTCGAGGAGGACCAGAAGCGCCGCGCCAAGCGTGCCCGCACCGATGTCCTGGACCGGGCCATGATCGATCTGCTGTCCTTCTACCGTGACGTGCTCATCACCCAGATGGGCAGTGACGTCGAGCGCGTCAACCTCGACCTGGCCGACGCCGTCGACCAGGCCGCCCGCACGACGACCCCCGAGCAGTCCCTGGCCCGGATCGGAGCCATCGAGGAGTGCCGCAGCCGCCTGCGCTCCAACGCGGCCCCGCTGCTGGCCGTCGAGGCCCTCATGGTCCAGCTGCGCCCTCAGGCCGGGGCATGATCGGCCGGGCATCGGCGCGGCGACGTCGATCTGAGCGGAGACGATGCGACTGGGGCAAAACCAGGACAACCGGCGCGGTATGTGGAAGGGTCGTTGTATGACGGCAATGGATTCCGGTTATGGCGGGCCCGCCGCTTCTCGGTTTCGGCCGATTGTCCGCCGATCGAGCGTGCAGGAGCAGGGCATCGCCTGGGGTCTTGTCGCTTTTGGCATCGTGGGCCTGGTCCTCGGGGCGGTCTTCGCAAGGTACCTGAACTATCGGGCGGTACTCATCTGTCTGGGAGCGTCGGCGCTCTGCTTCCTCATGGGGTACCTGACCCTGCGGCCGCGGACCGTCTTCGACCGGTCCGGCATTCACAGCCGGACGGTATGGCGTTCCTACGACGTTCCCTGGCCCGCCTCCCGAAGCGACTTCGCCGTCGGCCGGTACGCTCGCTCCACTCTGCGCAGGCTCAGTGGCTCAGGGCCGGGTGCGTACGCGACCGTGTACAGCAACGGCGACGAGGTGGAGCTGGGGGGAATGACCACGTGCGCGATGACCGAGGTCAGGGCCCGTCAGCTCATGGAGGTCGAGCTCGATCGGATCTGGATGTGGGCCATGTCCTGGGAGCTGGTGCCTCCTGAGAATGCTGAAGGCACCCCAGCCGGTGTGGGCTGAGACGACGGGCCATCTCATCCTTGAGAGGGATTATGCACCAAGCGGTTGTTTTATACGATGGTGCCCATGGAAACGAGAACAAGACAATGTCGTCGTCGAAACAGCATCGTTTCTGCGGTAATGAACAGTGGCGGAAGCGGTGGACCCGCAAGGACTGCGGGGCATCGTCGGGTGGTTGCTGGGGTGCTGGCCGCTGTGGCGGGTGTGTGTCTGGGTGTGGGGGCCGGTGCGGTTCCCGCGGTGGCGGTGCCGGCTCCGGCTGTGGCTGCGAAGGCTGTGGTGCCCGAGGGGCTGGAGTCGTTCTACAGCCAGAAGGTGGAGTGGTACGACTGCGGTGCGACCGGTGGGATGGAGAGGTCTGCGCAGAGGACCGGGTTCCAGTGCGCGAAGGTGAAGGTGCCTCTGGACTACTCCAGGCCTGATGGTCAGACCATTGAGGTCGCGATGAAGAAGCACCTGGCCACCGGTTCGGTGCGTCAGGGCAGCCTCTTCATCAACCCCGGCGGCCCCGGTGGGTCCGGGGTTCAGTATGTCGAGGGTGCTGCGGAGACGGCCTTCGCCGGTGTACAGGGCTCCTTCGACATCATCGGCTTCGATCCTCGCGGCGTCGGATCCTCCACTCCCGTTACCTGTGCAGCGGCCAACGGTGTGGATCCGATGAGTGACCCCGGCCAGGCGTCGGGTGACGCCCCGTTCGAGGAGCTCGCCCCTCAGATCGAGACGACCTTCCGGCAGATGGAGGCCAACTGCGCCGCCGACACCAAGCCGGCCGGGCTCCTCGACCACGTGGACACGATCTCAGTGGCCCGGGACCTGGATGTGCTCCGGGCACTGTCAGGAGACCAGAGACTCAACTACCTGGGGATCTCCTACGGCACCTACCTGGGGGCTCACTACGCCGAGCTCTTCCCGGCCAACACCGGCCGCATGGTCCTCGACGGCACCCTCGATCCCAGCATCTCCCTGTATGAGAGGCAAGCAGGAGCGATGAAGGGCTTGGAGCGCGCGCTGCGAACCTACGTCGACTGGTGCCAGGCGGGACAGGGGTGCCCGCTCACCGGCGGCACCGACGCCGGAGTGCAGCAGGTCAGGGACCTGTTCACCTCCGTCGATCGGTCGCCCCTGCCGAGCTCCGACCCGAACCGTCCAGTGACCGGGTCCGAGATCCGAATGGCGGTCATGTACAGCCTGTACGGTGACGAACAGAGCTGGAGTGGCCTCTCCTCCTCCTTGGACGAGGCGATCAATCAGCGCAACGGCGCACTCATCCGGCAGATAACGGGCCAGACTGTGGCCGAGGTCGTCAACACCACCGCCGTCCGCGAAGCCATCACCTGCCTGGACTACCCGGTCGATGGAGACATGGCTGTGTGGTCGGCCAGGCACGAGGAGATCAGGCGTGAGGCCCCTACCTTCGGGGGCTCGGCTGCGAGCGCTGATCTTGGTTGCCAGGCCTGGGGGCACAACGGGACCCGTCAGCCCGCTCCCATCCACGCCAAGGGGGCCGCCCCGATCCTGGTCGTGGGTTCCACCGGGGACCCGGCGACGCCGTACGAATGGGCCAGGTCCTTGTCTGAGCAGCTCGAGACCGGTCATCTGCTCACTCGGGAGGGCAATGGGCATACCGCTTACGGTCGCGCAGCCGCATGCACCAAGGCGATAGACACCTACCTGCTCTCCGGCGAGCTCCCGCCGCCCGGGCAGGTATGCCGGGGTGAGGCATAACGTCGCTGGGGAGGATGCGGCCGGGGCCTCCTGAATCGCAGTAACAAACCGCGCCCGTGCGGTGTTGTCGCTTTGTAATATAACGCTTATGAAAAACGGCGTGAAACAACGTACGAGACAGAGCGGCATCCTGCCGAACGGGCGTCGTCGGGTGGTTGCTGGGGTGCTGGCTGCTGTGGCGGGTGTGTGTCTGGGTGTGGGTGCCGGTGCGGTTCCTGCGGTGGCGGTGCCGGCTCCGGCTGTGGCTGCGAAGGCTGTGGTGCCCGAGGGGCTGGAGTCGTTCTACAGCCAGAAGGTGGAGTGGTATGACTGCGGTGTGACCGGTGGGATGGAGAGGTCTGCGCAGAGGACCGGGTTCCAGTGCGCGAAGGTGAAGGTGCCTCTGGACTACTCCAGGCCTGATGGTCAGACCATTGAGGTCGCGATGAAGAAGCACCTGGCTACCGGTTCGGTGCGCCAGGGCAGCCTCTTCGCCAACCCCGGCGGCCCCGGCTACTCGGGGGTGGCGATGGTGGAGAACAACGAGGTCCAGTTCTCACCGGACGTCAACGCCTCCTTCGACATCATCGGCTTCGACCCCCGCGGCGTCGGCGACTCGACTCCCATCACCTGCGACGTCCTCGGTGGAGCGCTGCCCGCTGGGGCTGCCCAGGCGGCCATGGGGGCTGACGACCCCCTGCCCGGCTCGATCGCCGCCGACGCCGCAGGAGCCGATCCCACCCCCTTCCCGGATGCCGAGGGTCCCGCCGCCGGCGAGGCGACTCCGGACGGTGCCGGCTTCAAGACGCTGATCGACGAGATCACCAAGAACTTCAAGCAGGAAGAGGCCCAGTGCGCGGCCAGCACCAAACCCGCTGGGCTCCTCGACCACGTGGACACGATCTCAGTGGCCCGCGACCTCGATGTGCTTCGGGCCCTGTCCGGGGACGAGAAGCTCAACTACCTGGGTTTCTCCTACGGGACCTACCTGGGGGCTCACTACGCCGAGCTCTTCCCGGCCAACACCGGTCACATGGTCTTCGACGGCGCCGTCGACCCCAGTCTGTCGCTGGGTGAGCGGGCCGCTGGACAGGCCAAGGGATTCGAGACCTCGCTGCGCACCTACGTCAAGCAGTGTCAGGCCGGGCAGGCCGGCCCGAGCTGCCCGCTGACCGGTTCCGTGGACGCCGGGACGCAGCAGATCCGCGACCTCATAGCCTCCGCCGACAAGACGCCGCTGAAGACCTCGGACCCGAACGTCACCGTGGACGGCGGCACGATCACCGCCGTCGTGCGTCGCCTCCTGTATGCCTCCGAGTACTGGAACGTCCTTACCTACGCCCTCGACCAGGCCATCACTCAGCAGGACGGCTCCTCCTTCCAGACGCTCTACGGCCCGACCACGACCGGTGTCAGCGCACCGACCTTCTACGCCGTCAACTGCCTCGACATCCCGGTTCAGGGCGACATGACCAGCTGGGAGAAGGAGTATCAGCAGATCCTTCAGAGCTCGCCGACCTTCGGCGCCTCCTTGAGCAACCAGGACGCGCGCTGCCAGGCCTGGGGGCACAACGGGACTCGCAAGCCCGCTCCCGTCCACGCCAAGGGCGCCGCCCCGATCCTGGTCGTCGGCACCACCGGGGACCCGGCCACTCCGTACGCCTGGTCCAAGGCCCTGGCCGAGCAGCTCGACTCCGGCCAGCTGCTGACCTGGGAGGGTGACGGTCACACCGCCTACGGGCGCTCCGGTGCATGCGTCCGCAGAGCGATCGATGGTTACCTCATCGGCGGGACGATGCCCAAGCCGGGTGCGACCTGCAAGGGCAACGAGTGATACCTGCCCTCACGGTGGGCCGCAGGTGTGATGGGTACCTGTCCTCATTCCGCCCGCAGGAGGAGGAGCGGGTGACTCGTCATGCATAGGCTGCCCCCCGTGACTACCGAGACTACCCCCCGGCCACACGCCAAGCGCGTCGCTGCAGCGATCGCTGCGCTCTTGGTGTGCACCGGCCTGACCGCCTGCCAGGGCAACACGGATATCAAGGCCACGCCGGCCACGGCGTCGGCCTCGGCTCCGGTCCCGGCCGGGCTGGAGAGCTTCTACACCCAGAAGGTCTCCTGGTACACCTGCGCCAAGAAGGGGACGGACCAGGCCGCGTCGGGTGAGGACACGGGCTTCACCTGCGCCAAGATCAAGGTGCCGCTCGACTATGACAACCCCGGCAGCGAGACGATTGAGATCGCGGTGAAGAAACGGGCCGCGAACGGGGACTCGATCGGGTCCCTGTTCGTGAATCCCGGCGGGCCGGGAGGATCTGGCACTGACCTGGTCGACAGCGTCGGCTCGTACTTCTCCAAGAACCTGTTGGGCTCCTACGACGTCGTTGGATTCGATCCCCGCGGCGTGGGCGCCTCAACCGCCATCGACTGTCTCACCGACGCCGAGCTCGATGCCGAGCGGGCCGGTGAGAATGACCCGGCGACGCCGTCGGCCACGGCCACCACCGAGCGAGCGCGGAAGATGAACGGCTCCTGCGAACAGAAGACCAGTACTCCGGGGCTTTTGGACCATATCGACACCATCAGCGCCGCTCGGGATCTCGACATCCTGCGTGCGGTCGACGGGCAGCAGGTGCTCACCTACCTCGGCTTCTCCTACGGCACCTACCTGGGCGCCACCTATGCCGAGCTCTTCCCGGGTAACACTGGTCGGTTGGTCCTCGACGGCGCCGTCGATCCCTCCCTGAGCGCGCAGGAACTGGCCCTGGGGCAGGCCAAGGGCTTTGAGGCCTCGCTAAGGGCCTACGTGCAGGACTGCCAGAGCTCGAGGAAGGGCTGCCCGCTCAGCGGGGACGTCGACTCCGGCGTCTCCCAGATCCGGGAGTTCCTCGAGTCCACGAAGACCGAGCCGATCCCCACCTCCGATGACAAGCGGCCGCTGACCCACGACCTGGCCCTGAGCGGGATCCTGGGGGCGATGTACCAGACCAGCCTGTGGACGTCCCTCAACCTGGCCCTGGACCAGGCGATGGGCAACTCGGGCGACCCGGACGGAAGCGCGCTGCTGACGATCGCCGACGCCATCTCCTACCGGCAGAGCGACGGAAGCTATTCCGGTAACGGCGCTGAGGCCCTCATGGCGGTCAACTGCCTGGACTACCCCGTTCAGGGGGACAACGCCTCCTGGGAGCAGGGCGCCACTGCCGTCAAGGAGGCCTCGCCCACCTTCAACTCCCAGCTGCTCTACCCTGACGCCTACTGCCAGGGCTGGGGCCACGAGTCGACTCGGAAGCGTGAGAAGATCGCGGCCTCCGGTGCGGCGCCGATCCTCGTGGTGGGGACCACCGGCGACCCGGCTACTCCCTACGCCTGGTCCGAGGCCCTGGCGGATCAGCTCGAGACCGGCCAGCTCCTCACCTGGAAGGGCAATGGGCACACCGCCTACGGGCGCTCCAACAACTGCGTCAAGAACGCCGTGGACACCTACCTGCTCAACGGGACGATGCCCGACAAGGGACTCACCTGCTGACCGATACGCGGGGGCCCGGCGAGCTGCTGCCGTAGCCCCCGGCGGATGCGGGTGGGGGTGGGTGGATATGAACAGATACGACCTCGGCCCCCGGACGGCATGACCAGCCGCCCGGGGGCCGAGGCCTGTGGACCAGCGCTCGGATCCGGCCCTGGGGCGCTACTGAGTCAGCTCACCGGCGATGGAGCGACCCATCCACGCGGCCAGCTCCGGCCCCCGCAGACCCTGCGAGAGCAGGAACTGCACCTTGGCGTAGGCGGCCTCCAGAGTCATGTCCCGGCTTCCAACGGCACCGCTGCGGGCGAGCGCGTCCCCGGCCTCGTAGTGCCCCAGGAGCACCTCGGACTCGTGGCACTGGGAGGTGACGACCACGGCCGTCCCGGAGGCGATGGCCCGTTCGACGACGGCAGTCAGCCCCGGCTCCTGAGAGGGGACGTTGCCGACCCCGAACGCCCGCAGCACCACGGCCTCGGGCAGGGGCGTCAGCAGCGCCTCCAGGCGCGTCGCGGTGATGCCGGGGGCCAGGTCGACGACGACGACGTCGTGGCGGGCGTAGGGGGCGGCGTCCTTCCAGCCGGTCCCCGTCGGCGTCTGTGCGGCCCACTGCCATGGGGCGCCGGTGGTGGCCAGTGGGGACGCATTGGGCGACTCGAAACCGGTGAAGGCCCATGACGAGGACTTCGTCGCCCGGTTTCCGGCTAGAAGCCGGTGCCCGAAGAACAGTGAGACCCCGCCGATGCGCCCGGAGGTGGCGGCCTTGAGTGCACCGGTGACGTTCGCTGCGGCGTCGGAGCCGAGCACCCCGAGCGGGAGCTGGGAGCCGGTGACGACGACGGGCGTGGACAGGTCGGTCAGTGCGTAGGACAGGGCGGCGCTGGTGTAAGCCATGGTGTCGGTGCCGTGCAGCACCACGAAGGCCGCCTCCGGGGTCTGATCGGCGTGGCTGCGCAGGTCGTCCACGATCGCCTGCCAGGACAGCGGTGTGGCGTTCGAGGAGTCGATGAGCGGGTCCAGCGAGGTCACCGACACCGAGCGCGCCAGGGGAGTGCCCTCCAGCAGGGATGTCAGCCAGCCCTCCAGATCGGCCCCGGGAACGAGGCCGTGGGGGGAGTCCACCATCCCGATGGTGCCCCCGGTGTAGGTGATATGTACGTGCATGGAGCGGCCTCCTGCCGGTCAGGCGTCGTGCGTCGAGGCGGACCCGGACCCGTCCACCTCGTCGGCGAGGACCTCGTCGAGAAGGTCTCCTCGGATGCGGCCCCGCACCGCGTACCAGCCTGCCACCATCATGACGAGGACGACGGCGAACAGAGCCAGAGTCCAGCGCCCGGCCGGGTCGGTCAGGTTCGAGGCGACGACGACGGTGAAGAAGGCCAGGGCCGCGTAGTTGGTCCACGGGGCGCCGGGCATCCGGTAGGCCGGGCGCACCTCCTTGCCGTCATCCACCCGTCGGAGGAAGGCGAGGTGGGTGACGAGGATGGCGCCCCAGGTGCCGGCGATGCCGATCCCGGCGAGGTTCATGACGATGTCGAAGGCGTCGCCGGGCAGATAGGCGTTGAGGACGACGCCGAGCAGTCCCAGGGCGGCGGTCATGATGATGCCACCGGCGGGAACCTGGTGCTTGTTGAGTCCGGCCGCGACCCGCGGAGCCTCGCCGGCCACCGCCATGGAGCGCAGTGTGCGCCCGGTGGCGTACAGGCCGGCGTTGAGAGACGAGAGCGCGGCGGTGAGGACCACGACCTGGATGATGTCGCCGGCGTAGGGCACGCCGATGCCGGAGAAGAAGGTGACGAAGGGCGACTCGGTCTTGGAGTAGGACGTGTAAGGCAGGACGAGAGCCAGCAGCATGACCGAGCCGACGTAGAAGACGAAGATGCGCAGAATCATCGAGTTGATCGCCTTGGGGAGGATCTTCTCGGCGTCCTTCGCCTCACCGGCGGCCACCCCCACCATCTCCGTGCCTCCGAAAGCGAAGACGACGCCGAGGGTGAGGGCGAGGACGATCGGGAATCCCTCGGGGAAGAAGCCGCCATTGCCCACAATGTTGTGAGCGCCCGCGGTAATGGCCTCCCCGGTTGAGGTGGTACCGGTGTGCAGCCCGAGGACAATGGCGACGATAGCGGCCACCATGAAGGACACGATGGCGGCGACCTTGATGAGTGCGAACCAGAACTCGGCCTCCCCGAACATCTTGACGTTCAACATGTTGAGAATGAAGACCAGTACGAGCGCGATGAGTGCGAAGGCCCACTGCGGTACGACCTGCAGATTCTTCCAGTAGTGGAGGTAAAGGGCCACCGCCGTGATGTCGGCCATGACGGTCACCGACCAGTCCAGGAAGAAGAACCAACCAGTGATGTAGGCGCCCTTCTCCCCGAGGAACTCGCGGGCGTAGGAGACGAATGCGCCGGAGGACGGTCTGCGGATGGCGAGCTCGCCCAGCGCGCGAACCATGAGAAATGCGAAGATGCCGCAGATGGCGTAGGCGAACACCAGACCGGCTCCGCCTTCCTTCAACCGGCCGCCGGCCCCCATGAAAAGACCGGTACCGATGGATCCGCCAATGGCGATCATCTGGAGATGACGATTCTTCAACGACTTGTTGTAGCCGGCGTCGCCGCGGTCCTGGACGAGATCGCCCTGGGGTGAGTCGATGGAGGAGTGAGAGGAATTCGGTTGTGATGACAGAGGTGTGGGGGAGGGGGTGGACGGAGAGTCGGCCATGGGGGTCCTTACGAGATCGAGATCTGTTGAATGATGAGCGGAGAATACCGGGAGCCGGCGGGTGCGGCTGAGTCGGTGGCGCCTACGACGAGTGCACTCATCTCCAGGGTGCGCACTGTATCGGCGATGTTCCAGTGCAGATCGGGGGAATCTGCGGTGAGGGAGGGGATGTCGGGCTTCGATGTTCCGCTTGTCCGCAAGAGGCAGTTCACTGTGTTGAGGAACACGGTCAACAGCGTTGTGCTGGATTGCGGTGGCGGGCGTCGGAACGGTATCTTCGGCTCTGCTGCGCACGTCAGAGCGCCGCCTTAGCTCAGTCGGCAGAGCGATTCACTCGTAATGAATAGGTCGTGGGTTCGATTCCCACAGGCGGCTCGATCAGCCCCGGGAGTGCATGTCTCCCGGGGCTTTCGTGTTCCCTGCGGGTGGATTCCGAAGCTCAGTTGTGGGTTCTGGCACATCCGCCATCCTCTCTGTGTGCGCGCCATGCATGCGCTGCGGGCGGCGGCTTTCCAGGGTTGCTGTGTCGCTAAATACCGGTACCGAGGTGGGTGCGTCAGGGGCTCATGGGCAGGAAGAGGGATGATTTTCTCGATCTCATGGGGCGTGGAGTGAGCTTCCCAGTAGTAGTCACTCTTCTCGCTGAGAGAATCCTCGACCCGCGTCTGAGCATCCTCTGGAAGGTTCTTCGTTGCGGTTCAGTCGATCTTCGGATACCTCCAGTCGGTCGAGGGAGTGAGTTGGATGGGTGCGGTTTGTATGATCGAGCCTTGTGGGGATCTCCAATGGAGACATCAGCGCTTTCACAGTTTTCATCCCTACCTGAAGGTTGCTTGGAGGGTGTGCTCCGATGATGTCTAGTTGCGGCATTAGGATGCTGAGCGCGGTCGGTAATGCGGGCGGCGAAAAGCTGTGTTGCATTGAGAGCAATGATTGTTTAATCTAACGTTGTCCGCAGCGGGATACATGCTTGAACCCGCTCCCCCGTCAGAATGAGGAATCATGGCACAGAAGACTCAGGTCATCCTCGTCGACGATGTCGACGGGTCCGAGGCCAACCAGACCGTCACTTTCGCCCTTGACGGCGTCACCTATGAGATCGACCTGAACGATGAGCACGCAGCCGCGCTCCGTGAATCCCTCGAGGAGTGGGTCGGAAAGGCTCGCCGTACCGGTGGCCGTCGTAGTTCTGGCCGTCGTCGTTCCAGCGGCCCTTCCGACACTCAGAAGATTCGTGAGTGGGCTCGCGAGCAGGGCCTGGAGGTTTCTGAGCGCGGTCGCGTCTCCGCTGAGGTGCGCAAGGCCTACTATGAGGCCAACCCCAACAACTGAGGGCAATGCGGGTGCCGGCTCGCGTGAGTCGTCACTCTGCAGTGAGTTAATCTCGAGCTGATTGCCACCTCGCACAATGGTCCTGGTTATGCGTTGAAGCGCATAACCAGGACTGTCGTGTTTTCAATACGTGAATATGCTCGTCATGTGGTTCCTGCGGAGGGAGGTGGCGTGCCCGGTTCTAGGACCTCCAGGACCTCGCGCCGTGCCTGCGATCCTGGCAGGATAGGCCCATGGCTTACACCCTCGTACTGCTCCGCCACGGCGAGAGCGAATGGAACGCGAAGAACCTCTTCACCGGCTGGGTCGACGTCCCGCTGTCAGACAAGGGCCGCGCTGAGGCCGTCCACGGCGGTGAGCTGCTCAAGGAGGCCGGTGTCCTCCCGGAGAAGCTCTTCACCTCGATGCTCCGCCGCGCCATCATGACCGCCAACCTGTCCCTGGACGCCGCTGACCGCCACTGGATTCCGGTGGAGCGCGACTGGCGTCTCAACGAGCGTCACTACGGCGCCCTGCAGGGCAAGAACAAGAAGGAGATCCGCGACGAGTACGGGGAGGAGCAGTTCATGCAGTGGCGCCGCTCCTACGACGTGCCGCCGCCGGCCATCGAGCCCGGCTCCGAGTTCTCCCAGGACACCGACCCCCGTTACGCCGGTGAGCCCATCCCCGCCACCGAGTGCCTCAAGGACGTCCTCGAGCGCCTCCTGCCCTACTGGGAGGGCACCATCGTGCCTGAGATCAAGACCGGCAAGACCGTCATGATCGCCGCCCACGGCAACTCGCTGCGCGCCATCGTCAAGTACCTGGATGACATCTCCGACGACGACATCGCCGGCGTCAACATCCCCACC
Source organism: Actinomyces naeslundii (assembly GCF_001956585.1). Classification (GTDB taxonomy): domain Bacteria; phylum Actinomycetota; class Actinomycetes; order Actinomycetales; family Actinomycetaceae; genus Actinomyces; species Actinomyces naeslundii. The sequence goes on from NZ_MSRR01000034.1 coordinate 44,319, forward strand.
GGGATCCCTCTGGTCTACGAGCTCGACGAGGAGACCCTCAAGCCGCTGAAGAAGGGCGGCCGCTACCTCGACCCCGAGGCCGAGGCCAAGATCGCTGCGGTGGCCAACCAGGGCAAGTGAGCCCACTGGTCTCCCGGATCCTGTGAATGACGCGGGCGGCGTCGAATCTGAAACAAGGTTCGACGCCGCCCGTCTCGTCGGTGCCGATCGGCTCCGGGGCGGGGAGGCGCTCAGTGGAGCGCGTCGGCGTCCTCGGCGTCGTGCGTCTCCGGCATGGAGGCCCCTGAGACGAGGTAGGCCACGCGGCTGGCCACCGACGTCGAGTGGTCGCCGAAGCGCTCCAGGAACCGGCCCATGAGGACCGCGTCGATGACCTGCTGGCGGCTCAGGTCGTGAGCTGGGTCCAGGATCATCTGGAAGGAGCGCCGGTGCAGGGCGTCGAGCTCGGAGTCGTTGGCCTGGATGACGGCGGCCAGCTCCAGGTCCCGGGACGAGATGAGGCGGGCGACGTCCTTACCGGCGCGCACAGCCAGCTCCGCCATCTCCAGGATGAGCCCCAGGACCGGCTCGGGCAGCGGCGGCTCGGGGTAACGGCCCCGGGCGATCGCCGCCACGTGACGCGCCAGGTCGCCCTGGCGCTCAAGGGTCTGGGCCATGCGCAGCGCGGACAGGACGTTGCGCAGGTCCCCGGCCACCGGCTGCTGGCGGGCCAGCAGCATGACGCACAGGTCGTCGATGTCGCGCTGGAGGTCGTTGATGCGCTCGTCGGCGTCGATCACCTGCTCGGCGATGACGATGTCCCCCTGGCGCAGGGACTCCGCGGCCCGTTCGATCGCGGTGGCGACCTGGTTGGCCATGGACTCGAGATCGGAGCCCAGCTGCTTGAGCTCCTGGTTGAAGATGGCGCGCATGAGGCTGCTCCTGTTCCGGGCGGGGGGCCGATGACTCGTGCCGATCGATGATGCGGCTTGACGGCGCGGCTCGACGGTGCTGCCAAGGCCGCCGCCAAGGGTGATGGTCCCAAGCACAGCAGCCTTACGACACCATCGCAAGCGGCGCGCCCAGGGGCGGAACCGGCCGGGAAGCGCCCTCGGCTCTCAACTACCCTAGAAACGTGGGTCCGATCGTCACCGTTCTTCTCGTTGCCGCCGCCGCGGCTCTCGTGGGCCTGGGGGTGGTGATCGGCGTCGTGCTGTCCCGGCGCGAGCGCAGAGCGGCCACGAGCGTCGCCGATCTCGCCGGCCTGGCCGGCACCGACACGACCGTCCCCGTCCTGGCCGCACTGCGCTCCACAGTCGTCGTCCTGGACGATGACGATGAGGTGCTGCGTGCCTCGGCAGCGGCCTACACCTTCAACATCGTGCGTGACGACGCCGTTGTCGAGCCGACCGTGGCGGCCATGGTGAACCGGGTGCGGGCCTCGGGGCAGGCTCAGGACGCCGCCGTCACCGTGTCTCGCGGCAGAGTGCCGGGTGCGGGCCAGTTCCACCTGCAGGTGCGTGTGGCCGGCATCGGCCAGGGACGCGTCCTCATCCTCATCGAGGACCACACCGCCGCCCGCCGGGTGGAGGCCATGCGCCGCGACTTCGTCGCTAATGTCTCCCACGAGCTCAAGACCCCGGTCGGTGCGATCCAGCTGCTGGCCGAGACTGTTGAGGCCGGTGCCGACGATCCCGACTTCGTGCGCGACTACTCCGGGCGCATGCGCAAGGAGGCCCGCCGCCTGGGCGTCCTGGTCCAGGAGATCATCGAGCTCACCCGCCTTCAGGAGGGAGACGCCCTGGCCGAGCCCGAGGTCGTCGACATCGACGACGTCGTGGCCGAGGCCGTGGACCGAGTCCGTGTGGAGGCTGACGGCCGTCAGATCACCCTTGTGGCCGGGGGGACCAGGGGGTTGCAGGTGCGCGGCGACGCCGCGCTCATCACCACCGCCGTGCGCAACCTGCTGGACAACGCCATCCGCTACTCCGAGCCCCGCACCCGGGTCTCGGTGGGCGTCTCGCTGGATGCGGAGGACCCCGACATCGTGCGCATCGCCGTGGTCGACCAGGGAATCGGCATCTCCAAGGAGGAGCAGGAGCGCGTCTTTGAACGCTTCTACCGCGTGGACAAGGCCCGTTCGCGGGCCACCGGCGGTACCGGCCTGGGCCTGAGCATCGTCAAGCACGTGGCCGCCGACCACGGAGGGACCGTTGAGCTGTGGTCGGCAGTGGGGCGAGGCTCCACCTTCACCCTTGTACTGCCGCGTCTGCCGGAGGGGGAGCCGGTTGAGGACGAGCCGGCCGGAGGCGGTGACGGCAGTGCCGGCGGTGCCGCAGCCGATGAGCCTGCGGACGAGTCGATAAGGAGCGTATCGTGAGCCCGGCAGCGTCCCCCATGGAGTCCTCCGCGGAGCCGGCTGCGATGTCGGCCGGAGAACCGGACGCAGTGTCCTCCGGCCTGCCGGCCATGCCGACGCCGGCATCGTCGGTCGGCCCGACTCGGATCCTCCTGGTTGAGGACGAGGAGAACTTCCGCGATCCGCTCGCCTTCGGTCTGCGGCGCGACGGCTTCGAGGTGGTCGAGGCCGAGGACGGTCAGCGTGCCGTCGACATCTTCGAGTCCTCCCGGCGTCCCGGAGGAGTCGGCCCCATCGACCTGGTCCTGCTGGACCTCATGCTGCCGCGCCTGGATGGGACCGAGGTGTGCACCCGCATCCGACGGACATCCTCCGTCCCGGTCATCATGCTCAGTGCCAAGGACACCGAGCTGGACAAGATCGTCGGCCTGGAGATCGGTGCGGATGACTACGTCACCAAGCCCTACTCCTACCGGGAGCTCCTGGCCCGTCTCAAGGCCGTCCTGCGCCGCAGCCGGGCGGTGTCCCTCGAGCCCGAGCAGGTTCTGGTCGCCGGCCGGGTGCGGATGGACGTGGAGCGGCACGAGGTCAGGGTCGATGGCGAGCCTGTCTCCATGCCGCTGCGGGAGTTCGAGCTCCTGGAGCTCTTCCTCAGACATCCCGGCCGGGTTCTCACTCGCCGCCAGATCATCGAGCGTCTCTGGGGACCCGATTACGAGGGAGATACGAAAACCCTGGACGTTCATGTCAAACGGCTCCGGGGAAGGGTTGAGATGGATGCCTCCAAACCGGTTCTCATCACCACCGTCAGAGGTCTTGGCTATCGCCTTGACAGTGGCTCGGAGCGCTGATCCCCTTTCCGGAGCCAACGCATTCCCGAACCGTCTTCGCTGTGACCGCTGTGAGATACGTCCCCGATCTTTTCGCGGAATGACCTGATAAACTAGAGGCCCGCAAACCAGTCTGGAGAGTCATCCTTATGACCTATGAAGTCGGTGAGACTGTCGTCTACCCGCACCACGGGGCCGCCCGGATCATTGATATCCGGCAGCGCAAGGTACGCGGTGAGGAGAAGACGTACCTGCAGCTCGAGGTCGCCCAGGGTGACCTGACTATTCTGGTCCCCGCTGAAAGTGTCGAGCTCATCGGCGTGCGTGACGTCGTCGACGAGACCGGGTTGGAAAAGGTCTTCGAGGTGCTGCGGGCACCGCTGACCGAGGAGCCCACGAACTGGTCACGTCGTTTCAAGGCCAACCAGGAGAAGATCGCCTCCGGAGATGTCATCAAGGTCGCTGAGGTTGTGCGGGACCTCTCCCGCCGCGACACGGACCGGGGTCTGTCCGCTGGTGAGAAGCGCATGCTGGCCAAGGCCCGTCAGATCCTCGTCTCCGAGCTGGCCCTGGCCCAGAAGACCCCGGAGGAGGAGGCCGAGTCCCGCCTGGACGAGGTCCTCGCCTCCTGAGCCGTTCAGAGCCCGTGCTCAGGCGGTGACGCACACGGTAGCGTCCTGCCCGTGAGCACCAGCCCTTCATCTCAATCATCCGCCCTACCCGGGGCCGCTCCGGGTAGGGCGGTCGCCGTTCTCACTGCGGCGGGCTCCGGCTCTCGTCTGGGAGCCAATGTTCCCAAGGCGCTCGTCCCGGTGGGAGGCACTAGCCTCCTGCGGCGGGCAACGGCCGGGCTCATCGACGCTGGGGTCGTCAGCCACCTCGTCGTCACCGCTCCTGCCGACGACGTCGAGCGCTTCCGCGCAGAGCTCGCCGGACTCCTCGACGGCTCCTCGGGCAGGGCACTGAACGGGACTGGGGAAACGGTGCCCACCCGGACATCAGGGGTGGGAACCACGGTCGAGGTCGTCTCCGGCTCGCCGCACTCCCGGCAGGCCTCCGTGGCCCTGGGGCTGACGGCGGCCCTGACCGCGGTGCCGCAGGCCGACGTCGTCATCGTCCACGACGCGGCCCGGGCTCTGACGCCGCCGGAGGTGACGCGACGGGTGGTCTCGGCCGTGCGCGCCGGACACGAGGCCGTGGTCCCGGCGCTGCCCGTCACCGACACCGTCAAGGAGGTCGAGGCCGGTGAGGCGGGGGAGCCCGAGCCCGTCGTCGGCACCCCTCAACGCGCCCGGCTTCGGGCGGTTCAGACCCCGCAGGGCTTCAGAACCGACACCCTCGTCGCAGCCCATCGTGCCGGTGCCAAGCGGGCCGGAGACGAGGCGCTCGCAGCCTCCGACGACGCTGGTCTGGTCGAGGCCTGCGGCGGCAGCGTCGTCGTTGTCGCCGGCGATGAGCGCGCCATGAAGGTGACCACGCCGATGGACCTGGCCCTGGCCGAGCTGCTCGTGAAGCAGTAGCCGGGCCAGGGGAGGCGTCCCGCCGAGGAGGATGGGGAGGGCTGACGATCAGTTCTGTTTCCCTTTCGGTACCGTCACCGGCCCGGATGGATCTATCGTCTCTCCCATGAGCACGACAGTGACTGCTCCGACGACGCAGGCCGGCTCCCGCACCCGGCTCCTGTCCTGGCCCGTGATCGCCTGGGGTCTGTGGGACTGGGGCTCGGCAGCCTTCAACGCGGTCATCACCACCTTCGTCTTCACCGTCTACCTGGTCAGTGACTCCTTCGGACCCAAGGCGGACAACGAGTCGGCGCTGTCGATCGGGTTGGCGGTCGCAGGTCTGTTCATCGCCCTGCTCGCGCCGGTGACGGGGCAGCGCTCGGACAGAGGCGGGCGAACCGTCTTCTGGCTCGGGGGCTACACCGCCGTGGTGGTTGTGGTCTCGGCGTTCCTGTTCCTCGTGCGACCGGAGCCGGGCTATCTGTGGCTTGGCATCGTCCTGCTGGGGGTCGGCAACATCTTCTTCGAGCTCGCCTCGGTCAACTACAACGCCATCCTCAACCACCTGGCCTCCAAGGACCGGATCGGCGCGGTCAGCGGGCTGGGCTGGGGAATGGGCTACCTCGGCGGCATCGTCCTGCTGCTCATCCTCTACGTCGCCCTGGTGGGTCCCAGCCCTCTGATCTCCTTCCCCGCCGGAACCGGCATGGGTGTGCGTGTCGCCATGCTGGTGTCGGCGGTCTGGTTCGGCCTGTCCGCGCTTCCAGTGCTCATCAACCGCTCCCGCCGACTGGGGCGCACGGGTGCGGAGGTGAGCGACGACGAGGTCAGTGAGGGGATGGTATCCGCCGAGCCGGGCCGGGACCGAGCCGGGATGGAGGCTGAGCCCGAGGAGGCCGTCTCCCACCAGGGGGAGCACAAGGAGTCGTTGCTGACCTCCTACAAGCTGCTGTGGCGCACCCTGCTTCAGCTTCATCACTTCCAGCCGCGCCTGCTGTGGTTCCTGCTGGCCGCCGCCGTCTTCAGGGACGGTCTGGCCGGGGTCTTCACCTACGGCGGCATCATCGCCCAGAACACCTTCGGCTTCTCATCGGGCGATGTCATCATCTTCGCCATCGTTGCCAACATCGTGGCCGGTATCGCCACGATTGGCGCGGGGCGGCTCGACGACCGGTTCGGTCCCCGCAACGTCATCATGGCCAGCCTCATCATCCTGGTGGTGGCCGGGCTGCTGGTGTTCTTCCTGCACACCGCCGGGACCGTGGCCTTCTGGATTCTCGGCCTGCTCCTGTCGGCCTGCGTGGGGCCGGCCCAGTCCGCCGCTCGTTCCTTTCTGGCCCGCCTCATCCCGGAGGGGCAGGAGGGAGAGATCTTCGGCCTCTACGCGACCACCGGGCGGGCGGTCTCCTTCATGGCGCCGATGATGTACGGCGTCTTCATCTACCTGGGGACGCGTGTCGTCGGCCCGGGGGCGAACTACTGGGGGATCCTCGGGATCGTCACCGTGCTGGCGACCGGGCTGCTCCTCATGCTGCGCGTGGGCGATCCCGTGTCCGACGAGGAGGCCTCGGCCGGGTAGGCGGCCCATGCCGGTATACCGGCCGGAGCGGCTAGGGGCAGGAACGGGCGGCGTCGATCAGGAGGACGTCTTGCGGGCCTCCCGCTCGGCACGCATGCGCTCGAGATCCTCAGGTGCGAGCGGTCCCTGGGTGGTGCCCGACGTGCCGTCCTGATGGTTCCAGCTCACGACGAGGCCGTCCTTGGCACCGAAACGGGCCAGGTGGATGCCGACGACGTGCTCGAGCCTCTCGAGGTGCTCGTCGTCGGCCTCCAGGACGAGCTGGAGGACGCCGTCGTGGCATGAGATCCCGACGACCCCGGTGACCGCTCCCTCGCGGTCGAAGGTCAGGGAGCCGGTGGCGTCGTCGTCCCACACGGCGGTGATCTTGCGGCCCATGTGGCTGGCCAGCTGCCTGCCGTACCGGGCGGGACGGTCGGTGGTCACGCGGGCGATGGAGCGCCGTGAGAAGGCGGACTGTGCTGAGGTGCTCATGCTCTTATCCTCTCGTGCTTCTTCGTCCATGACACCAGTACGCCCCGATGACCCCGATGACATCGCGATGCACTGGGGAGAAAGCGCCGGGAAAAGGACTCGGCCCGCAACTCGGATTTCCGAGCTGCGGGCCCAAGCCTCGCGAGGCTCCACCTGCGACCCGGGGTCCCATGCACCCGAGGAGGCGGATCCTCCTTCGCCAGAACGATCGCCCCGAGCTCCCTATGACCCGGTGCCATCTCAGGAGTGCGATCTGTCGCTGGGCTCCCCAACCCTCGAGACCGTCCCTGTCCGGCGGTGTTCACTATGTAACGCCACCACCCTGTGAAGACGAGGGGCAGAACCCTGGGAAAAATCTGGGAAATTCTCGGTCGGGTCGATTCGGTGACTCAAGCATTTTCCCGGACGGGACGGACGCTCATTATCGCTCAGAAATCATGAGACGCCACGGTGGTCAGATCGATGTGATGACGTCAGAGAAGGTCGGTCGGAACATTGAATGCTCTGGCAACCGCGCGCAGTTCATCGGTAGTAACCCCCTCACCGAGACCTCCCGTCATGAGGTTGCGGACCTCGTACATGGCGCCGGCCTCGGCATACTCCACCTTGTCCACGGCGGCCAAGGGGTCGGTATCGGAGCGCACCATGATCCCGTGCTTGGACCACATGACCATGACGTGGTCGCGCAAGGCCTTCACAGTGCCTTCCATCAGCATCTGAGAGCCGGGGACCATGAAGTCGAGCACCTCAATGCCAGCCGGCAGCTGAACGATCGTCTCCGGCTCCCACCGCAGGATGCGGTGGTTGAGCTCCTTGGTGCTACGGATATCTCTCATGTGGGACAGCTGGACCAGGTAAGGGGGCTGGGCGTGGATGACGGATTGAAAGCCCACGGCACGTCGCTCAACCTGATCGTTATGGACGGCCAGATGGGAGTTGAACTCGCTCGTCGGCCTCTGGTACTCCCGCTTCGGGTGGGTGTACCAGGTACCGGTGGCTCCGCCATCGTCGATTACGAAAGCGGACACATTCGCCTCGGGCGCGCCGGCAATGTCGCGTAGGCGGCATCCTGAGCCGGTGACGAAGACTGTTCGGCCGGCTAGCGCCGGAGCCGGCAGTGGCAGCTTCGTACCAGGATGTGCCTGCGGAAGGTGCTCGGCCAGACCCAGCTCGTCGGCGTCGGCGGTGACCGACACCGAGATATTGCCGGCGCCTGCCTCAACGGCGTTCATATGGTCCAGCCGGAGTCCGGCGGCTCCTATTCGCGCAAGGATCTTATCCAGAGTCAGGTGAGTGGTCTTCTGAGTAGTCATGGTTCTGTTGTCTCCAGTCGTGTGTTTTCTCGTGCGGAGGAACGCTGGTCGGGCGCGGATCAGCCGAAGAGACGACGTTCTACGTCATCCCAGTTGGAGGAGGTGTCGAGGTCGGGCGTGTACCGCGTCAGTCGACTTGAGCTACGGATCAGGCGCCGTAGGTCGCTCAGATCTCCGTCGATCACACCGGCTCCTCGAGCGGCGATGACGACGTTTCCCAGAGCCGTGCCCTCTGCAGGGCCGGCTAGCACGGGGAGCCCGGTTGCGTCGGCGGCAAGCTGACACAGAAGCCGGTTGCGGATACCACCGCCGACGATGTGCAGCACCTTCACCTCTCGCCCCGAGAGCTCCACCGCCTGGCGCACCGCGCGGCGGTAGGCCAGTGCGAGGGAGTCGTTGATGCAGCGGATGTACTCCCCGATATCTCGAGGACACGGCTGTCCGGTGGCGTGCGCGGCTTCATCAATACGCGCCGCCATGTCGCCGGGACTGTAGAAGGAGGCATCATTGATGTCGACGACGGTTCGTAACGGCTCGGCGGCTGCCGCGGCGGCGTCGGCCTCAGGCAGGGCGATCTCCATGCCCTGGTCGTGCCAGGTGCGAACGGCCTCGTTGAGAACCCAGAGCCCCATAATGTTCTTGAGATAGCGAACGGTGTGGTCCACACCGAGCTCATTGGTGAAGTTGGCGGCCCGAGAGGCCTCAGTGAGCACCGGCTCGTCAAGCTCCAGGCCGACCAACGACCAGGTTCCACAGGAGACGTAGGCGAAGTCGGAGTCCGTGGCCGGCACGGAGACGACTGCTGAGGCCGTGTCGTGGCTGCCGACAGCGATGACGGGAGTGGGCCTCCCATCAGGACCGAAGATGTCCGCCGCCTCGGGCCGAACTGTTCCGATGACGGTTCCCGGCTCGATGATGTCAGGAAGGAGACCATCCAGGTCAAGACCGATCTCCGTGCGCAGGCGCTCCAGCAGGGGAAGGGACCAGGTCCTGCGGCATGCATCAACCAGTCCGGTGGTCGATGCATTGGTCACCTCGGCGATCCGCTTGCCGGTGAGGAAGCAGGCGAGAAGATCCGGTAGGAGCAGCAAGGTGTGGGCGTCGGTGCCGTCAGACTCTCGAGGTAAGCCGTCGTCTCGATCCTGGGCTATGAGCTGGAACAATGTGTTGAAGTCCTGCACCTGCAACCCGTTGATGGCGTAGACCTCCTGCGCGGGGATCCTGGCGAAGACCTGTTCGGGAACCCCCCGGGTACGTGCCGAGCGGTAGGCGTGGACCTGGGTGGACAAAGCACCGGAGGCATTGACCAGCCCGTAGTCCACCGCCCAGGTGTCGATGCCGATCGCGGAAAGAGGGCCAACACTGCGAACAGCGGTGAGCAGCCCCTGGCGCACCTCGTTCCACAGGTGGAGCACGTCCCAGAACAGACGCTCGCCGTCACTGGTAGGTACAGGGACGACGCTGTTTGAGAAACGGCGGATCTCGGTGAGGGAGAGGCGTCCGTCGGCGATGGTGCCGACCATGACGCGTCCGGAGGAGGCGCCGAGGTCCACCGCACCGATGTGGACGGGAGTGGCGTCGGACATGAGAGAACCTTTCGGATGTTGGTGTCAGGAGTGGATCCGGGAGGGGTCTGGAACCGGTCGGGCGGGGCAGGGGCTCCGCCTGCCTGCCCCGCTCCGGATCCGTCAGGGACTCAGGCCCCCCAACCTGCGGCGTTGCCTCCGACGCGCTCCGAGCGGACGCGTTCGAGGTACCCGGAATCGAGGAAGGCCCGCATCGGATCGGGGGCCAGTCCCTGGGACTCTCGCAGCTCGGCGAGCATCGGTCGCACGTCGGTGTTGAAGGCGTCGATAAAGATGTCGTTGGCCGCCAGGACGTCGCCGGCCAGCTGAGCCGCCTTCAGGGCCTCCCGGTCCACCAGCAGCGCCTTGGCAGTGGCCTCCTGGACATTGGTCGCCGAACGGATCTCTCCGGGAATCTTCTCCTCCAGGTTGTGGCACTGATCGAGCATGAAGTTGACACCGGAGTCAGGTGCCAGCGCACCGGCGGCGACGATCTCGTTCATGATGCGGAAGAGCTGATAGGGATCGGCCGCCCCAACAATGAGGTCGTCGTCGGCGTAGAAGCGTGAGTTGAAGTCGAAGGCTCCCAGACGTCCCAGGCGGACCAGCTGGGCGACGATGAACTCGATATTCGTTCCTGGTGCGTGGTGCCCGGTGTCCAGCACCACCTTGGCTCGCTCGCCGAGGGAAAGGCAGTGGACGAGGCTGGTCCCCCAGTCCGGTACGTCAGTGTGGTAGAAGGCGGGCTCGAAGAACTTGTACTCCAGGACAAGAAGCTGGTCGTCGTCGAGCGCCGCGTAGATCTGGGACAAGGAGTCGGCAAGTCGGTCCTGGCGCTCGCGGATGGAGTCCTGGCCGGGGTAGTTCGTTCCGTCCGGTAACCAGATCTTCAGTGCCGGGGCGCTGGTGGCCCGCATGATGTCAATGCACTCCAGGTGATGGGCGATCGCCTTGGCACGAACCCGCTCATCAGGATTGGTCAGGCTGCCGAGCTTGTAGTCATCGTCCTGGAACACGTTGGAGTTGATCGTCCCGATCCGAATGCCGCGGTCCTCGGCGTGCCGGCGAAGGGCGTCGTAGTCGTCGGTCTTGTCCCACGGGATGTGAAGGGAGACTCGAGGGGTGATGCCGGTGAAGGCGTTGACCTGAGCGACGTCGTCGATCTTCTCGTACGGGTCACGGGGGACGCCTGCGGTGGTGAAGACGCGGAAACGAGTGCCAGAGTTGCCGAAGGCCCAGCTGGGCAGCTCGATCGTCTGGGTCTTCAGCAGGTTGAGTGTCTCCGGGGATAGGTCGGACAGGGTTGGGCTGGTCATGGCGGGTCTCCGTTCCTGTGGGTCTGATTCGTTGGGTTGTCAGTGTTTTGGGGCGAGAGAGCGTGGTTCCGAAGGCGGGTTCGTCCCAGGTGTAGCGGGGATGGTCGAGGCCCGGCTCTCCTGAGGCCCGGCCTCGACCGGTTGGCGATCACGCGTTGATCACGCGCTCTCCGTAACGTTCGATCTCGATCTCCTCCAGGCTCTTTCCCTGGGTCCTGGGGGCGCCGATCGTTCCGACGGCGGTGGCGACCACCAGGAATCCGATGAGGATGACGCCGTCGATCAGCAGTCCGCCCGGGCGGGCGAGGATGACGGGGAAGATCAGGGAGATGAGGCCGGAGGCCAGACGCACGACGAAGAAGACGATGCCCTGGGCCGCCGAGCGGTACGGGGTCGCGAACAGCTCGGGAGACCACACGGAGTAGAAGGCCTGCGCTGACGGACCTGCTGAGAGGCCCCAGATGATCGTGTAGCCGAAAGCGGTCCAGGCGGCGTCGGACGGGCCGAAGACCAGGATGATCCAGGACGCGATGGCGAGCAGTCCGCCCGCCAGGTAGTGCCAGCGGTAGGGGATCCGGTCGACCAGGCCCATGAAGATGAACGTGGAGACGATGACGAAGCCCCAGGAGAGCATGGAGAACAGGTCGGTCTGCAAAGTCTCGTAACCCATGGAGCTGAGGATCGTGGGCAGGAAGATCCCGTTCTGTGAGGCCGCCTGGTTCCAGCATGTGTAGATGACCGCGAGGAACACCAGGGCGGTGATGTTGACGCGACGGTTGAACAGCTTGCGGAAGGATGCCCACATCGAAGGGGGCTTGGCGTCCGCTCCGCCCTTGGCGGCCTCCCAGGTCTCGGACTCCTCAAGGCCGCGCCGGATGTACCAGGTGGTCAGGGCGATGACGACAAGGTGGGCGAAGATGATGCGGCTGCCGAGCAGACCCAATGGAGTCAGCGCCGCAGCCAGGCCGAAGCCGATGAACGGGCCGAAGGACCAGGCGAGCTGGGTGGCGCCGATGTGCCTGCCGCGCTGATTGGTGGGAGCGAACTCCGCGATATAGGTCCAGCCCGCGGGAACGGAGGCTCCCACTGCCAGGCCGATGATGATGAAACCGGCGAAGAGCATGGCCAGGTTGGTCGTGAAGACGACGACAAGACCACCGAGGGCGTAGAGGAGCAGGTCGTAGGTGTAGATGAACTTACGTCCGTACTTGTCACACAGAGGCCCGCCGATGAGGGCGCCGATGGCGGCGCCGAAGGCATTGGCGCTGAAGGCGGCCAGAAGGCCGGCAATGGTGCCGTCGTCGTCGGGGAAGTACGCCTTTCCCCAGAAGCCGAGTGATGTTGCGATCGCGATGATGGAACCGGAGTCGATGTAGTTCGACATGGAGACGGCGGCAGTCGCCTTCCAACCGGTTAGAGGGGTGCGAGCCATTCTCTCCTCCTTGAGAGATCTGTAGGTGGACGGAACAGGGCCTTACGCGAGGTAGAAGTACTGGGCAAGGATCTCGGGCGTACCGCCGTTGGGCTGGACGAAGTACTGGGCCATCTCCTTCTGCCAGCGTGTATTGACGTCCTCGTCCTCCATCGCCCTCATTGCGGCGGCGGTGTCATCGGACTCGAAGTAGCCGACGACGAGGCCGTCCTCGGGTCGCAGGAACAGAGAGTACCGGCGCCAACCGGCGTTGCTCAGAGCGTCGCGCATGTCCTGCCAGACGTGCTGGTGAACCTCGATGTACTCGGCCAGACGTTCGGGACGTACCCGGAGGAGGAAGCAGCAGCGCTGCTGCGAGCGCTGTGCCGTGTGATCGAGAAGCGTCGTGAGCTGATCCCGGTTGGCTGATGTGGAGAGTGAGGTGGTCGTGGTCATCGAACATCCTTGTCCGTGAGAGGGGCTGTGAGCGGGGGCGGGGAACAGTAGGCGTGGGCCCGACTGAAATGAATCGTTTCAATCAATGTAGCATCGCTCACTTGAAGTGGCAACCTCTGTTGGGATGGGTCTGCTTGATGGCCTCCGGTACCCGGTGCTGCGCGATCCAGGCCGATTTTCATGGGATGATGTCGCCGGCTCCCGTAGTGCCGGGCGGCAGGGGGCGATGCCATATGACTCAGAGCGCCGTCGCCATCGAGAGGGAGGGTGGCTGTGCTCGCGCTTCCGCTCAACCTAAGGGGTGCTGTGGGTACAGGTGTGTCAGTGCGTCCTTCCGTACGAGACGTCGCTGTCCGCGCAGGTGTGTCTGTGGGCACCGTCTCCCACGTGCTCAATCATCCTGAACGCGTTTCTGAGGCGACTCGCAAGCGCGTGGAGGGGGCTATCGCGTCTCTGGGGTTTGTGCGTTCGGAGACTGCGCGCCGCCTGCGGGATCGGGGGTCGAGCGTTGTGGGGGTCGTCGTCCATGACGTGTCCAACCCTTTTTTCACTGAAGCCGCCCGTGGAATTGAGGATCGCCTGCACGAGTCGGGGTGCGTACCGATGCTGTGCTCGTCGGATGCCGACTCTGCCCGCGAGCAGGAGATCCTGTCTCTACTGGTCGGCATGAGCTTACGAGGCGTCATCATCATGCCCTCGGCTACGACGCTGGACAGACTCGGAATGCTCGTGGAGCGCGGTATTCGGGTAGTTCTCATGGACCATCCGCCCATTCCTGAGATGTCCACCGTTGTCGGAGATGATGTCTCAGGAGCTCGAGCTGCTATCTCTCACCTGCTGGAGATCGGCCACCGCAGAATCGGCTTCGTCAACGGTCCCCTCGCTATACGACAGGCGAAGGACCGGCACGACGGCGTCCTCAAGGAGCTCTCGGCGAGAGGGCTCGATCCTGCAGAGGTTCTTCAGGATGTCGAGTCCAAGGTCGGCTCGAGAAGCTTCGACGCGGCTTCCGGGGCGGCGGGAGCGGCCAGGCTCCTGGATGCTCCGCTCCCGCCGTCGGCGATCTTCTGTGCCAATGACCAGATGGCGATCGGTGCCATGCGGGAGATACGTCGCCGCGGTCTATCGATTCCCGGCGACGTGGCCGTTGTCGGTTACGACGATATCTCGTTCGCAGCTGAGCTCATCACACCGCTGACCAGCGTGCATCAGCCGATGCGTGAAATGGGTGCCGCGGCCGCCGATCTGCTTCTCGCCGAGGACGGGCGGGTGCGCAGCGAGACCTTCATTCCGACGCTGGTGGTCCGGGAGTCAACGCTCGGGTGACTGGTCCGCTTCGTCACAGGCGGGGCGCCCATTGCACAGACCGATGCCGCTTAATCGTGCGAGGAGTGTGCTCAGGAGGTGGCGGAGAAACGGACGGCGGTGCCTGATGCCGTCACCATGAGCATGCCGTTGTCCGATCCCAGTGTCTCGTAGTCGATGTCGACGCCGACGACGCCCTCGGCCCCGAGCTCCTGGGCGCGCTGAACCATCTCCGCCAGGGCCGTCTCCCGGGCCCGGATGAGCTCGTCCTCGTAGGTCTGAGAGCGACCGCCGACGAAGTTGCGGAACCCTGCGGCCATGTCCTTGAGGAAGTTGACTCCCGCGATGGTTTCTCCGCAGACGACTCGCAGGTACTGCGTGACGGGGTATCCCTCGACGGTGGGGGTGGTAGTGACGATCATAGGCTGCTCCTACTCAATTTGTTGATCGGTGATGTCGGTGGTCGAGAGCATACTGTCCCGGAGTGCTCTGCGGGCTCTTCTTGCGATTGGCTCCGAGCCAGTCTCAGGAGGCGGCTGTAGCGCTCGCTGATCTCCTCGTGAGGGACGGGGTCTCCGTCGAGGCTCCAGGACAGCAGGTGCTCCATGCTGAATCGAGCGGCGCAGCGTGAGCAGGAGACGGGCGAGCCGGGGCGACGCATCCGATCGACCTCGTGGCCCGCCGGGCACCTGCCCACCCAGCGTCCCCGTAGCCGTGGTGCCTGAGCGTCCACGAGTCGTCGGCCCGTGGCTCCCAGACGGGTCGCCTCGGCGGCCCAGACGGCATCGTGTCCGTGCTGGGGTCCCACGCGGGCGTGGGCGATCTCGTGCAGGATCGTCTCGCGCACCTGGGCCTCGTCGTACAGGAGCATGAGGTGACGGCTGAGAGTGAGTCGACGTCGTGCATGATCCGTCTGGCCGGCCCGGCGGCGCGCACGGTCGAAGCCCAGTTCCCAGTCTCCGACGCCGGCCTCCTCCATGAGAGCACGTGCCAGGATCAGGACGTCGGGAAGGTTCACGGCTCCACAGTATGCGCCGGTGGTCTCGTCGGGCTGGTGGCGGCGCCAGTGGTGCCGGCTGCATCTCGCAGACGCGTGCCGTCCCGGTAGATGCTTCTGAAGTCCGGGTGGTGGGCCGCGATGTGTCCCGCCGATATGTGACACGATGATGTCGATGTCCCACCATCCCTCCAAACGACGCTCGCGGGCTCCTCGAAGCGCCGGCGGCTCCGCCTCGTCTCAGTCCGTCCGCACCTCGCAACGTGCCCGTCCGACGGTGCCGCGCGGTACCGACCGCGCTCGGCGTGATGGCCGGAGGCATCATTCCGATCGGGCCCAGGGGCGTCCGGGAGGCGTTGGGCGCACCGGTCGCTTGAGCTCCAGCATCAAGCGCAAGCGGCCAGGTGGAGGCGGTCGAGTCCTGGTCTTCCTGCGCAGCCCTCTCGGTGTTGTTCTCAGTGCCTTCCTCGTCACGCTTCTGGTGGGCCTCATCGCGCTGCGTGCGGCCGGTTCATCGCTCAGTGGGTTGAATGGGCTCCTGAGCCTGGGGCAGCGGGCCTCTCAGGGGGCGACGAGCTCTGCGCCGGCCCCCTTGGTGCCTGACGCGAGCGGGTTCGACGTGGCTCACATCATCGACGACGAGGTCTTCTACAACGCCGACGCGATGACGCATGAGGAGATCGCTGCCTTCATCACTCGGGTCAACTCCGGTTGCCAGCCCGGCAGTGACGGCACCGAGTGCCTGGCCTCCGCCGACTTCTCCATGCCTGCCCGTGAGGCATCCACCTTCTGTCCCGGCGGCATCGAGGCCGCCTCCGGTCTCAGCGCGGCCGATGTCGTCTGGGCGGTTTCCCAGGCCTGCGACATCAACCCTCAGGTGCTCCTCGTCCTCATACACAAGGAGCAGGGGCTGCTCACCGCCTCCGGTCGGACGCTCAGCGCTCGTGACTACGAGGCCGCCGCCGGTTACGCCTGTCCCGATCACGGAACCTGCGACCCTCAGTGGGCCGGCTTCCCCTCCCAGCTCTACGGGGCGGCCTCTCAGTTCCAGCGCTATCGCCTCAATCCGGGGACCTACGACGTCGTGGCGCAGCGTCCGACGCGAATCGCCTACTCGCCCGATGCGCAGTGCGGCAGCGGTGAGGTGACGGTGGCGAACCAGGCGACAGCGGGCCTGTACAACTACACGCCGTTCCAACCCAACGAGGCTGCCGGAAGTGGTGGGGACCAGTGCACCTCGTGGGGCAACTGGAACTTCTACGGCTACTTCAAAGTCCTGTTTGGAAGTCCGACGTCGAAGTGACGGTTCTCGAGCCGGGCTCGCGATCGGCGTCGTTTCAAGGGATATAAGGTATGGTGTGGTTCCAGTCCGGGGAGCGTAACCATATTGTCACCAAGCGTCATCATTTAGATGCGTTATTTCCAGCCTTCTCTCAGACAGCCTCGGCAGAGTCATAGTCACCGCTGAACGGTGGCGACCGTGAGGTACTGGGGAGTACCGCTGACCGGTGGCCGCCGAGTCTGGGCCACAGCCAAGGGAATGTGCTCGGACGTTTCAGTGAAGGAGGACCCGCTGCCGAATGGGAACCGGTAAGCGACCTCGTTGCGAAGGGCCCGGCCCGGTAGATCAACCGGGGCGGGCCTTCGCAGTGCCTGGGCGCAGGGCCATCCGGCCCGCGCCCAGGCTTCTTCCCGAGGCTCGTTCGGAGGGCATGACATGATGCGATCATGACGCTGCCGCCGGTACTGGCGACCACCTGGGTCGTTATCGAGTACCTCATCAAGATCGCCGCGCTGGGCACGGTTCCGGAGAACCGCCGCCCGTCGTCGTCGACTGCCTGGCTGCTGCTCATCTTCCTGCTGCCCCTGGTGGGACTTCCGCTCTACCTGCTCATCGGCAGCCCGTGGGTCCACGGCACTCGTCGCCGTCAGCAGCACACCGTCAACGAGATCACCCTCGACTACACCCGCTCCATGCCCGACTTGCCCAAGGGAGCCCAGCCCTCGACCTACCTGGCCGGAGCGCTGCGCATGAACCGCAGGCTCACTGGGCTGCCCTGCGTCAGCGGTGAGGTGGTGGCGGTTCACGCCGAGCCCCGCACCACCTACGAGGCCATGGCCCGCGCTGTTGACGCTGCCACCGACCACGTCCATGTCGAGTTCTACATCATGAGCTGGGACGAGGTCACCGACGTCTTCTTCGCCTCCCTGGAGCGCGCGGTGGCCCGAGGGGTCACGGTGCGCCTCCTGCTGGACCACCTGGGCAGCCGCAAGTACCCCGGCTGGAAGCAGTTCTGCCAGCGCATGACCGACGCCGGCATCCGCTGGCGGCTCATGATGCCGCTGCTGCCGCTCAAACGGCGCTGGCGTCGCCCGGACCTGCGCAATCACCGCAAGATCCTGGTCATCGACGGGGAGAAGGCCTTCATCGGCAGCCACAACGTCATCGACCCCAGCTACCGGACTCGACGCAACGTGCGGGCCGGGCGCCGCTGGGAGGACCTGTCGGTCGAGGTCACCGGCGAGATCGTCCTGGAGGCCCAGGCCGTTTTCGCCATGGACTGGTACTTCGAGGCCGGCGAGCAGCTCGAGGCCTTCGACCTGGCGCTGGGCACTCCGCTGGAGACCCTGCCGGAGATGGCCGGGCTTCCGGGGATCCTGGTGGGGACACCGGCTCCGAGGCCGGGGCGGCCCGACGCCGTCGTCAACGCCATGCAGCTCGTCCCCTCCGGGCCCGGCTACCCCACCGAGCCGAACCTGCGGATGTTCCTGGCCCTCATCAACGGGGCCAAGCGGCGCGTGTCCATCACCAGTCCCTACTTCATCCCCGACGAGGCGCTGCTGTCCGCGATGACGTCGGCCGCCTACCGAGGGGTGGAGGTCGAGCTGTTCGTGGGTAAGGAGTCCGACCAGTTCATCGTCAGCCACGCCCAGCGCTCCTACTACTCGGCGCTCCTGGCGGCGGGGGTGCGGATCTACCTCTATCCGTCGCCAACCGTCCTGCACTCGAAGTACATGACGGTCGACGACGAGGTCGGGGTCATCGGGTCCTCCAACATGGACTTCCGCTCCTTCGCCCTCAACTACGAGGTCATGCTGCTGGCCTTCGGAGGGGACCTCGACGACCTGCTGCGCGTCAACGATGCCGACTACCGGGCCATCTGCACCGAGCTGACCCCGGAGGTGTGGGCCACCGAGCCCTGGTACAACCGCTACGTGGACAACGTCTGCCGCCTCATGTCCGCCGTGCTGTAGCGGGAGAGGGGCGGGGATCTTCCGAAGAAGCGGGTCGGGAGAAATAGTCCTTGCGATCACATTATAGTGCCTGAGAAAGCCACGGCATGACGACCGGCTGTCACGAGTGGAGGTGCGGCGTGGAGGTACCCCAGTGGATGTGGGCCTTGTCATTCACATGTGCCTGTGTGGCGCTCGGAACGGGGGTCCGTCTGTACCGAACCAGGCGTTCCTGGATGCGTAAGTATCGGGACGACCAGTCCCGACGCTGAGCCGAGCGGATCAGCACGCCCTGACGTCGTCGGCCCCCGCACCGGGATGGTGCGGGGGCCGACTGTGTGGAACCGGAGAAAGCGTTCGTGAGATGCCTGAGATGGAGAGACGGAGAAAGCAGGCGCCGCAGTGATCGTTTCCTCTATGGCTCCAGGTTAGTTGCGCCGGACATCGGTGTAATCGTCCAGGTGGGCGAACGGGCCGCTGGCTCGTCTCCTCCTGGGGGAGGAGACGTCATCGTGGGGATGACGCCTCATGGTGTACTCACGAGGGGCGCGAGGCGAGTCGTCCGTGGAATCAGGCGATCTGGGCGCAGAGCTTGGTGATGCGCTGGAGGCTCACCTTGCGGCTCGTGCCCAGCGTCTGGGCGAACAGGCTCACCCGCAGCTCCTCCACCATCCAACGTGCCTCCTCCAGCAGGGCCTCGCGCTGCGGGTCGGCCGGTAGCGAGGCCGCCTTGGTGCGAGCCCTGTCCACCACCTCCTGGGCCTGGGAGACCTGGAAGGACAGGGCTGCGTCCTGGGAGGCGGCCGATGGCGATGAGGACGCCTTCTCCACGCGCATCGCCAGTGCCCGCAGGTAGCGCTCCAGGTGCGCCAGATACTCCGGCGGAGTGGCGGCGATGAAACCGTCCGGGGCCAGGGCCGCCGCGTGCTCGCGCACCTCCTGGAGCGTGCCCAACAGGGTCAGCGAGGTGTGCGCGCCCACCACGCGGTCCACCTCTTGGGACGCCTTGAGCGCCGCGGCCGCGTACCGGGCCACCCGGTAGACCTCGTCCTCGAGCTCATCGCGCATGACGCCGACCAGGGACTTGAAGACCTCCCGGGTGCGCACCTCGGTCAACGGTGTGCCGGAGGCCGACGCCGCCCAGCGCTCGGCCACCATCCGCCCAGCGGCAACCTGCATGTCCTCCACCAGCGCCTCGGTGCTCCGGTAGGGGCTGGCCGCCAGGATGAGCGACTCCTGGGCGCTCCACCGGCTCGTCACCCGGGCCGTGGCCAGCGCCGTGCGTGCCAGGGTCAGGGCTGTGACCCCGGCGCCGTGAGCGCCCACCTGGGCGGTGGCGTCGGGCAGGATCCGCAGGTCCGCACTCCTGGGGGAGACGGCCACCAGGGCCGGGTATCCGCGCACCACCAGGCCCGCCCGGCCCGCCGACTCCACCGAGGCCGGGATCGTCGAGCCATCCGGGTCGCCCAGGCCCGGCACGCCACTGGGCCAGTCGGTCAGGCCCTGGCGCTCCTCCAGGCCGGCACCGGCCCCGGCGGTCCCAGTGGTCCCGGCCGCGCCGTCGGGACGCTGGGCGACAGCAACCTGCCGGCCCTTCTTCTTGCGCCCCTTGCGGCCGGACCTCCCTCCCGCGCCCCGCGAGCCCTGGTGCTCCTGGGCCTCGGCCATCGCCTGCGCCAGCGCGCCGCGCACCGCCGAGCGCACGGCGGCCTCCGTCTTGCCCGACAACCGCTGTTGGAGCGAGACCAGGTCCCGGCCGCGATCGATGACCCGGCCCCGGGCATCCAGGGCCGCGAAGCCCATCGCCAGGTGATCCGGCAACCGCTCGGCGGCCTCGGCCCAGTCGGCCTCCGTGATCTCCACGCCCTTGAGCCGGAAGACCACCCGGCTGAAGGCCTCCTCGAAGGGGACCTCCGGGCAGCTCGCACCCGGCGGCGTCGGGAACTCCTGCTCGATCTGGGCCCGCACCTGGGCACCCACGTCCGGGGCCGGTACCAGCTGGCGGCGCACTCGCTTGGGCAGCGCCCGGATCGTGGCCACGCACAGCTCGGCCCGCATCCCCGGCACCAGCCAGTCGAAACCCTCCGGGCTGAGCCTCCCCAGCACCTCCACCGGCACCTGGACGCTGACCCCGTCCTCGGGGTGACCCGGCTCGAACACGTAGTCCAGGCCCAGGGTCAGGTCGCCCTGCACCCACGTGTCCGGGAAGCCGCTCGCATCGCCCCCGCCGGGCAGCAGCAGCTCACGGGTGAAGTCCAGCAGGTCCGGGGTGGTGCGCCGCTGCTCCTTCCACCAGGCGTCGAAGGCCGCCGCCGAGGTCACCTCCTCGGGAACGCGGTCGTCGTAGAAGTCGAACAGGGCGGTGTCGTCGGCCAGCAGGCCGTGCTCGCGCCGACGCCGCTCCACGTCCTGAAGCTCCTCGATCAGCTCCCTGTTGCGCTCCACGAAGCTGTGGCGGGCGTGCCAGCCGCCCTCCACCAGGCCCGAGCGGATGAACATCTCCCGGGCGACCTGGCGGGCCGAGTCCGTCCCGACGCTCGCCAGCGTCGCCGGCCGGTCCGCCACCAGCGTCATCCCGTAGAGCAGCACCTTCTCGTGGACCATGGCCGCCCCTTGGCGGGTCGACCAGTAGGGCTCACCGAAGACGTGGCGGGTCAGGCCGGCCCGGTCCGCCACCTGCTCGATCCACCGGGAGTCCACCTTGGCCACGGTCCGGGCGAAGAGCCGGGAGGTCTCCACCAGCTCGGCGGTCATCACCCAGTCGTAGGTCTTGCGGCGCAGGCCCGAACCCGGCCAGATCGTGAAGCGGGTCCCGCGGGCGCCGGCGTACTCCCGACGCCGCTCGTCCCAGTTACCCACGTTGGACAGCAGTCCCACCAGCAGCGAGCGGTGGATCGCGTCGGCGTCGGGCGTGTCCGCGCTGCGCCCCAGGGCCACGACGGCGGCTGCCACGCCCCCGTTGGCGATCTGGGCGGCATGGCTGCCCGGCTCCAGTGCCTCGGTGGCGGCTCGGATCGAGCGGGTCGTCGGCAGCTCCACCGGGGCGGCATCCAGCCCCAGCGGTCGGGCCAGCTGGCGCAGCTGGGTGTGGACGTCCTGCCACTCGCGCACCCGCAGGTAGTGCAGGAACTCGGCGCGGCACATGCGCCGGAAGGCCGATCCGGACAGCTCGCGGCTCTGCGTGCGCAGGTAGCGCCACAGGTTCAGGTAGGTCAGGAAGTCACTCGTCGGGTCGGCGAAGCGCCGGTGCAGGGCGTCGGAGGCCTCCTGCTTGTCCGCCGGGCGCTCGCGGACGTCCTGGATGGACAGGGCCGCCACAATGACCATGACCTCCCCGACGCAGCCCAGCTCTCCGGCCTCCAGGAGCATGCGACCCAGGCGAGGGTCGATGGGCAGGCGGGCCAGTCGCCGCCCGATCTCCGTCAGGCGCGGTCCGCGTCGACCCCGGTCGGGGGCCTCGTCGGACCGGGCGGACGTAGTGCCGGCCGGCTCGATCGCGCCGATCTCCGTGAGCAGCTGCAGGCCGGAGCGGACCTGGCGGGAGTCGGGGGCGTCCAGGAAGGGGAAGTCCTCCACCGCCCCTAGTCCCAGGGCCGCCATCTGCAGGATGACGCTGGCCAGCGAGGTGCGCAGGATCTCCGGCTCGGTGTACTCCGGGCGCGCCTCGAAGTCGCTTTGCGAGTACAGGCGGATGGCGATGCCGTCGGCCACGCGCCCGCAGCGGCCTGCCCGCTGGTTGGCGCTGGCCCGGCTGACCGGCTCGATCGGCAGGCGCTGGACCTTGGTGCGGTTGGAGTAGCGGGAGATGCGCGCCAGACCCGGGTCGATGACGTAGCGGATCCCGGGAACCGTCAGGGAGGTCTCGGCCACGTTCGTGGCCAGGACGATGCGGCGCGTCTGGTGGGCCTCGAAGACCCGGTGCTGCTCGGCGGCGCTCAGGCGCGAGTACAGGGGCACGACCTCGATGGCCCCTGGCGTGCGTGAGCGGCCGTCGGGCGTGTAGCGCGCTCCCAGGTGGTCGATGAGGGCCGCCTCGGTGTCGCGGATGTCGCGCTCGCCGGCCAGGAAGACGAGGATGTCGCCGCTGGGCTCGCCCAGCAGCTCGTCGACGGCGTCGAGGATCCCGGTCACCTGGTCCTTGGGCTCGCCGGCTCCGGAGCTGGACCCTGCACCCACCCCGGTAGAACCGGCCCGGCCCCGACCCTTGCCGCGGGCGCCCTGGTTGCGTGGGCTGAGCGCGGTGGAGCCGGCACCGGAGCGGATGGCTTCCCGGCGGGCCCGCGCCGCGGCGCGCACCGCCGGATCGGGGGAGGTCAGTGCCTCCAGCTCGGCCTCGCTCAGCTCGCCGGGCGCTGCCGGGCCAGGCCGGATCTCGGATGAGGCGTCGGCCGACGTGCCGCCGGCGTCGTCGGAGTCGGGCTCGACGTCGTCGGGAGCCAGTGGACGGTAGCGGACCTCGACGGGGTAGGTGCGTCCGGAGACCTCGATAACCGGGGCGGGAACGGTGAAGGGCTTCCCTCGGTCACCGGTGAGCTCGCGGCCGAAGTGCTCGGCGAAGCGCTCGGAGTCGATGGTGGCCGAGGTGATGATGACCTTGAGGTCCGGGCGCTGGGGCAGTAGGCGCGCCAGGTAGCCCAGGATGAAGTCGATGTTGAGGCTGCGCTCGTGGGCCTCGTCCACGATGATCGTGTCGTAGTGGCACAGCTGGGGGTCGGACTGGATCTCCGCCAGCAGGATCCCGTCGGTCATGAGCTTGACCAGGGTGTTCTCGCCGACCTCCTCGGTGAAGCGCACCTGGTAGCCGACGACCCCGTCGCGCCCGATCGGGGTGCCCAGCTCGGAGGCGATGCGCTCGGCCACGCTGCGTGCGGCGATGCGCCGCGGCTGGGTGTGGCCGATCATTCCGGTCACGCCCCGGCCCAGCTCCAGGCAGATCTTGGGCAGCTGGGTGGTCTTGCCGCTGCCGGTCTCGCCGGCGACGATGACGACCTGGTGCTCGGCGATGGCGGTGGCGATCTCCTCGCGGCGTGCCGAGACCGGCAGCTCCTCGGGGTAGACGATCGTCGGGACGGCGGCGGCGCGGGTGGCGAGCTGCTCGGGGGAGTAGCCCTTCCACGTGCTCCGACGCAGGCCAGAGCCCTTGCCGGGGCGTTGGCTCCGGCGACCGCGGTCACGTGGGGCGCGTTGGCCCTGCCCACCGTTCGCGCGGTTGCTCTGGCTGTTGTTCCGGTCGGCCTGATCGCCGTTATGACCCCGGCTGCGGTTCTCGCCCTGTTCCATAGGTGGCCCATTGTCCCCTATACGCGCCCCATCGCCTCTCTCAGGTCGCTGGCGCGGAGGGGGCGGCAGCTGCCTCAGACTCTCAGCGCAGGCGGCGCTGAGCCCACTCCAGGCTCAGGCGGGCGACCTCCTCCTGGGCCTGGTCAAGGGTCTCGGCGTGGACGTGCACCATCTGACTGGAGTCGGGTAGCAGCGGGAAACCCTCGGCCGTTGCCTCGGCGGTGTCCGGCAGCTCGTTGGACAGCACCCCGTGCACCATGAGTACCGGCCAGGGCAGATCCGCCAGGGTGCGCTCCGGCTCCTGCATCGAGAAGTCCGCCAGCGTCTCCTTGGACAGCACGTTCCACTCGCGCGAGTTGGGGTTGTCGTCCACTAGGCGCGTCAGCCCGTGCTGGGCGAGCTCATCGAGCTGCTCGGGGGAGAAGACCTCCTCCCACAGGATCGACTGCGGGCCCACGATGGCGCCTACGAGCACGGCTGTGCGCACATGTTCAGGCCGGGCCAGGAGCGCGGCCGTTGCCCCGAATCCGTTGGCGTGGATCATCTGCCGGTTGAAGCCTAGGCCTGCCAGCCAGCTGGAGGCGGCCCGCAGGTCCTCGGCCTCGCCTGCCAGGGTGATGACGTCGTCGTCGGACTCGCCCAGGCCGGAGAAGTCCAGGCTGAGCGTGGCCAGGCCCGCTTCGCGGTAGCGGGCGCCGATCCGGTCCAGACGGCCGTTCTGGCCATGGCGGTCGGTGAGGAAGTCGTGCGCCAGCAGAACCACGCCCTCGGCGCGCGGCTGCGGGGGCTGAGCATCCTCCTGCGTCGTGGAAACCTCCAGATCGATTGGGGCGGCCCCGGTGGGAAGGCGGAGAGTACCGGCCAGGGTGATTCCGCGAGGGGTATCGATACGGACGTCGCTCATGGGGTCAACCTAAGACAGAAAATAGGGGCGGTCATGGGGCTCATGGGGGTAGTTGTCCCGATTGCGCTTGCAGCGTGACAGATGCGTCGAGACGGTTGTGCACACCGAGGACTGTAGATATCTACGAACCGTGAGGATTGCGGACATCGGGCGAGTCGTGGAGGGGGAGGCGCTCCGCGGAAGGGCGCGGGGAACGCTGGGAAGGAGTGAAGGAGTATGGGGGACTGCGACATCGGGTGCCGCCCCGGAGCGTGTGGGGCGGCACCCCTCCGTCAATACCGTAGGAAGGGGGGAGGAACCGTTGCGGTCGGGCTACTCGGGTAGTGGAACTGCGCGGACCGCCTCGACGGCACGCCGCACCAGGGCCTCGTCGGTGCGTTGGGGCTCGTCGGGAGACAGGCCCTCGCGCGGGCAGCGCATGTGGACCTCGCGCACGCCGGTGGACTCCACCAGGTCGACCAGTCCGTTGGGGCGCACGGCCCCGGCTGCGACGACGATCGGCCCGCCACTGGCCACCAGCCCGGCGATCACCGAGGCGCCGTCGGCCGCGGTCTGCGCCGCGCCGCTGGTCAGGACATAGCGAATGCCGAGGCCCTCCAGGTCCCCGTAGGCCTCGACAGTGTCGCGGCAGTGGTCGAAGGCCCGGTGGAAGGTGACCGGGGCGCCGTTGGACATGTCGACCAGCAGGCGCACCAGGCCGCGGTCGATCACTCCGTCCTCTGTCAGGGCTCCGACGACGAAGCCCAGGTCCACGGCCGGCGGCAGCTCCCCTCGCCCTCCGCCGGTGGCCTGGGGGCGGGTGAACTCGGCCATCTCCAGGGCGAGAGAGGCGATACGCCGCACGTCGGCGATCATGGCCCGGCCCTCATCGGCGTTGTAGACGAAGGAGCCGCCTCGGGGACGGATGAGGATCCGCAGGCCGAAGGGGGCGGCGGCCTCGGGCTTGTCCGCCCAGTGGGCGCCGGCCTGGGCGCGGCGCTGCTCCACCTGCTCGGCGGCGGCGAAGATCGCGGCCTCGATGGTGCCGATCGAGGGAGTGGTGCCGGCGGCGGTGAGGTTGTCGCCCAGCTCGGCCCGGTCGGCTCCGGCGCGGGCGGAGATCCGCACACCCTCAACGTCCTCGACGCAGGTCTCCAGGACGACGTGGTCCGGCCGGCGCCAGCTGGGGGTGGGGGCGGTGATTGCGTGCTGGCGCAGCGACGGTGCTGAGCCGGTGAGCCTCATTGCGTTCATGGGGCCGAGTCTGACATGTCGGGACGTTGATGAAAACCGGGTTGACGTCAGATGTCCTCAGATATCCTCGAGGTCCTCGTAGGACTTGGGGTCCTCGATCGGCTCCAGGTGCGCCGAGATGCGTAGGCTGGAGTCAGCATCCACCAGCTCGTCGATGACCTGCTCGGTGAAGTCATGCCCCTTCTTGACGCTCCAGACCGCGGGAACCAGCACGTGCAGCTCCATGAATCGCCGGTTGCCGGCCTCGCGCACCCGTACCGCGTGAAAGTCGATCATGCCTTGGCGGCGGTGACGCGCCAGCACCTTCTCGACCCTCTGAAGCACCTCGGTGGACGGGGCGATGTCCATGAGCCCGCCCACCGAGTCCCGGATGAGCGTGAAACCGGTCCACATGATGTTGAGCCCGGCCCCCAGGGCGACGACGGCGTCGAGTAGCGCCGAGTGGAAGACGGCCACCAGGGCCACCCCGACCAGGACCGCGGCGGAGGTGATGACGTCGGTGGCCAGGTGCTTGGCGTCGGCCACCAGGGTCATGGAGCGCTCTCGGCGCCCGGCGCGGTAGAGCACCCACGCCACCGCGCCGTTGAGGAGCGAGGCGATGACCGAGACCACCAGACCCAGCCCTAGCTGCTCGGGCATCTGCGGGTCGATGAGGCGGCCGATGGCGGAGATGATGATGAATGCGGCCGCCACGAAGATCATGACGCCCTCGACGACGGCCGAGAAGTACTCGGCCTTGGAGTGACCGAACTGGTGGTCGGCGTCGGCGGGCCTGGCCGCGATCTTCAGGACGATGAGGGCGACGACGGCGGCGACGAGGTTGACCACCGATTCGGCGGCGTCGGAGAGCAGACCCACCGAGCCGGTCAGCCAGGCCGCGGCCCCCTTGAGCGCGATCGTGCCCAGGGCGGCGCCGATGGAGAGCCACGCGTAACGGCTCAGGTCCTTGGGGGGCGAGTAGCGGGAGGACACGTCCCGATCATCGCGTGGGTCGGTGCGCCCTGACCACCTGAGGTTTCGTATCGCCGCAACGCGCCAGCCGCGGCGGCGGGATGCCCGACCCGCGTTCCGCCGTGGGCTAAGGTGCCTCGTAGCGGCGGGCTGCCGGGCCGGCACCGGGGTCGACGGCGGGACGCAACCACGACAGGAGTGAAAGGCGGGCAACCGGGGTGCTGGACGTCTCTTCCCTCGCGCTTCACATGCCAGCGTCTCTCACCGACACCTTTCGGCTGCTGGACCTGTGCGGGGTCCTGCTCAACGGGATCCTGGGCGGACTCATCGCCCGGCGCAAGAACTTCGACCTGGTGGGCTTCGTCGTCCTGGCCATGCTCACGGCCACCGCGGGCGGCATCCTGCGTGACGTCATGATCCAGGCCGGCCCGCCCTTCGCCCTGACCGACCCGTACTACCTCTACACGGCCTGCCTGGGGGCGACGGTGGCCTGGTTCGTGCCGCTGACCTCGCGTCCCACCCGGCGCCTGCTGGTAGTCGCCGACGCCGTCATCCTGGGCTGCTGGGCAGCCACCGGCGCCTCGAAGGCCCTCACCCATGGGCTCGGTGTCATGCCGGCACTCCTGCTGGGCTGCCTCACCGCGATCGGCGGCTCCATGATCCGCGACGTCGCGGTGGGGGAGACCCCGGCCGTCTTCGGGGGCAACAAGCTCTACGCGATCCCGGCGCTCATCGCCGCCGGCACCCAGGTCCTGGCGGTCAAGGCGGGGGTGGCCGACGCGCACGCCATGCTCGTGTCCACCGCCGTCGGTGCCGGTCTGTGCGTGCTCGCCTACTGGCGTTCCTGGCAGCTGCCGGTCATCGCCGACCGGGAGCGGCGCCGAGCCGGGCGTCGCAGCGGTCCGGGCGCGCTGGTCGGTTGGCGCCGGGCACTCATGGTGGGGCCGCTCAAGTCCCCCGCCTGGCGCGGCCGCGGCGGGCGGTCGAGCGACGGGTGCGCGCGGTCGGAGCCGCCCGACCCGGGCTAGAGGCCGAGTCGCTGGACTCAGCCGGCCTCGCCGACCGGGCGCACGCTGGCCTCGCCGGCGTCGACGGGCTGGGACTGGCCGTTGCTCTTGGCCGATGGAGCCCCGAAGAGCCGCTCCTTGACGGCGTCGGCGACCTTCTCGGTGACGGCCTCGCCCTGGGTCCGCACGGCCTGCTTGACATGGCTGGAGGCGGCGTCGACCCGGGTGCGCACGAAGGGCTGCTCAGCGACCTTGGAGGCTGCGGTCTTGATGCGCTCGTACTGGGCGCGCCCCGCCCGGGTCCCGAGCACGTATCCCGCGCCGAGTCCGAGGATGAAGGGGATCTTGCCGGCCATGTCTGTCTCCTGAGCTTGATGGAAGTGCTGGTACGCGTCATCACCATACCCGTCGCGATCCGGGCCGACTGCCGTGAGGACCTCCCGTCGGCGGCCTGATCGCCCACAGCGTCATGTGTCGGGGTGCTGCGCGATGATGGACTTACACAACCGACGGCGAGTCGCCGTCAGCGGGGGTGGCGGAGCCCGCCACCGGGTCCCCGGTGCTGGACCCGTGGGTGCCGGGCTGGGAGCTGATGAGCCCGTCGGGTGAGACGGTGGTGATGTAGGAGCGCCCACCCAGGACGACGCCGAGCGCCACCAGCAGGCCGGTGCCCATGAGGGTGACCACCTGCAGCACGTTGAGGTCGGCCAGGATCGCATGGCGGCGCAGCGAAGCGGCGGTTGAGGGGGTCGAGCTCCCGCGGGCCGCCGAGGAGCCCTCTGAGACGTTCGTGGGGTCTGTTGAGTCGGTGGAGCTCATGGAGCTCATGGAGAAGGGGGACATGTGCTTCCTCCTGATTCGATGGGGTGGGAACGGGGCGTCGGCCCCAGGTGGAACCAGGTAACTGCTGTGGTCTGTCGGGCTCGTAGGGCGCGCCTGTGGACTGTCTGTGAAGCGGTGGCGGCATCGTCAAAGCCGCACGCTTCCGGGGATTGGCCGGTGCGACGTCGTCGGCGTGAGACATGCCGCATCACTGGTTCTGCTCAAGGGCGTCATGCCCCCGGATGCTTCCCTGACGGCGGGGTCTCGCGGTTTCTCGGGCACCAGTGACGCGGAGGGTGTGAATTCCTCTCGTGGGCCGTCCAGGGGCCTCAACGGCGCGGCGATGCCTTCAGCAGCTCGCGGGGCAGGAGCCGGGCCAGCTCGTAGCCGTCGGTGCCCACGACGACGGGCACGTCGGCCTCGGCCAGGGTCCGGGCCTCGGGGCCGATGCCCATGGGGTGCGCGGTCAGCCCTCCGGCAAGCACCTGCTGGGTGGCGGTCAGGCGGCGGATGGCGACTGCGGCGATCCGGTCGGCGTGGTGACGGGCGGCCTCGCCGTAGATGTGCGGGTCGTGCTGGCCGTCGTCGCCGAAGAGGATCCAGGTGATCTGAGGCAGGTCGATCATGAGCCGGCGCAGCTCGGTGCGCTTGTGCTCGATGCCGGAGCGGAACCAGCCGGTGTTGGTCGGCCCCCAGTCGGTCATGAGCGCGGGCCCCGAGGGGAAGCCGTGGCGGGCGAGGAAGGAGCGCAGGGTGGGCACCACGTTCCATGCACCGGTGGACAGGTACATCATCGGGGTGCCGGGGTGGGCGGCCTGGATGCGCGAGTAGAGCTCGGCCATCCCGGGGACCGGCTCACGCGCGGAGGAGTACTTGACGAGCTGGTTCCATGCGGCCACGAGCACGCGGGGGACGTGCGTGATCATCGCGGTGTCGTCGATGTCGGAGATGATGCCCAGGCGCGGGCCCTCGGGAATGATGAGGACCTTGGCGGCGACGGCCTCGGCCCCGGCCGCCTCGATGCGGGCCTCGTGCCAGCCGGGCTCCAACCCGTGATCGCGTACGACGACGTCGATGTAGCCGCTGCGGTCGGCCCTGGTGCGCACGCTGGCCCGGCCCACGTGGACGGTCACCGGCAGGTAGGCCACCGGTACCTCGATGAACAGGCGCCAGCCGCGCTGGGCGTCGAGCAGCCCGGTCATGGCGAAGTCCCGGGCCTGGGCGGGGCTGACGGGCAGGGAGGCCGGCAGGGAGCGGAACAGCGGGCCCTCGGCCGGGGCGTTCTGGGGGCGCATGACCATACGGGCGAGGACTCGGGCCATGGAGGCGGGTGGGGAGGCTTGTCGAGAGGAGGAGGCGGTGCCCGAGCGGCCGACGGCCCCGGTCCTCGTCTGGTTCGTCCTGCGGGCCTGAGCCGACGTCGGACGCGGTGGGTCTGCCGGGGCTGAGGACTCCGACTGAGCCGGTGCGCTGGTGCCGTAGCCGTCGTAGGGGATGACGCGGGGGCGCCAGCCCTGGCGCTTGAGGACGGGGACGGTGTCGCGGTGGAACAGGTCCTCGACGGCGCGGGCGATGTCGGAGAGGGGCATCCTTAGATCCTAGATGACAGGCCCCGACGGGGAGGCCGATGGAAGGGGCCTTCTGGCCCGGAAATGAGGCGATCTCAGCGGTGCAAGGTCGCCAGGTGCCGGCCGCACGCCCACCACAGGGTCGCTCCGCAGCCCAGGGCCCACCAGGTGTAGCTCGAGCCGACGGCCTTGGCCCAGGTCGGCCAGTTCTGCTCGACGTGGTTCTGCTCGGGGAACCACCACTGCATCGCCAGAACGAAGACGAGGACTCCGGCGACACCGGCGATGCCGAGCGCGGTGGAGCGCCAGCGCCAGGCCGCCGCCGACACCGACATGAGTGCCGGCAGGCACCATACCCAGTGGTGCGACCAGGAGATGGGGGAGATGAGCAGCCCGAGCACCATGACCACGCTGACCTGGAGGGCCAGCACCAGGCCGGCGTCGCCAAGGCCTGAGGAGCCGGGGCCGGCGGTGTCACTTACGGTGATGGAGACAGGATCCGCAATCCGGCTGCCGGCTCCCCGTAACCGGTCCAGCCGGCGGCACAGGAACCAGGCGGCGAGCACCGTCAGCAGCGAGCAGGCCGCCCAGGTGAGGTTCCAGGCCGACTCCGGCAGCCCCCGGGCGATCGCGCCCTTGAGGTTCTGATTGCCCGAGTAGTCGGCGAAACCGGCGCGCCCCGGATCCCACATGGCCGAGGTGAAGAACTCCCAGGACTCGGCGGGGGCCGCCAGACCGGCCAGGACCGTCAGCCCGACGGCGCTGCCCGCCATTGTGGCGGCCGCCC
>NZ_MSRR01000035.1 GCF_001956585.1 Actinomyces naeslundii
GGTCGGCAAGGCATCACCCGTCTGAAGGCCGGTTCTCAGGATGAAGTCCTTGATCGCGGTCATCGTGGTCTCGGCCTGAGTGGTGGGGGACGTGACCAGTGCGGAGTACGCGCTATGGGGGATCGCCGTCTTACCCGCATTGAGTGTGATGCTCATCTCGTTTCTTGGTGGAACGTCGGCTGTGCTCGACTTGGCTTCTGTGCTCACGGTGCTGCTCTTCTCGGTGTCGGCCACGGTTCTTGCCCTGTCAATCATTGTGCTCACTGCGATGTGACTCTGCTCGTTGAACGGCTCCACCCCTTGGGTGGGCGGTGACGATCGAGGGCCTGACCTGCAGGGGTGCGAGTGGTCTGGACGTCCCGATCTCTGCTACAGTCATCCTACCAACGTCAGACATAAGACGTCAGACTTCAGGAGAGAATCAATGGCGATCACGACTCCGGCCGGCTCTAGCCGCCGAGACTTCATCAGGCTGACCGGCACCCTCGGAATGGCTGCCGGCCTGGCTGTCAGCCTGGCGGCCTGCGGTGGTAAGGCCAAGACTGCGGGCGGCGCGAAGGGCAGTGGCACGGCCACCGACCAGGAGGTCACTCACAAGGATGGTGTTATCACCGCAGGTATTTCCTATGAGCTGGGCACCAATGGCTACGATCCGATGACGACGTCGTCGGCGCTCACGGTTGCCGCCAACTGGCACACTCTGGAGGGGCTCACTGAGCTGCACCCGGCCACGCGAGAGGTCTATGCGGCGCTGGCGGCCGAGATGCCCAAGAAGGTGGACGACACCACCTATGAGGCGACGCTGCGTAAGGACGCGAAGTTCACCGACGGCTCGGCAGTGACTGCAGATGACGTCGTCTTCTCCTTCACGCGTGTGCTCGACCCGGCCAACAAGTCGTTGTACTCCCAGTTCCTGCCCTTCATCGACAAGGTGGAGGCCAAGGATGCGAGCACGGTGACCATCAAGCTCAAGTACGCCTTCTCTCTGGTCGCGGAGCGTCTGAGCGTTGTCAAGATCGTCCCCAAGGCGGTCGTTGAGGCGGACGCCAAGAAGTTCGACATGAACCCCACCGGGAGCGGTCCCTACAAGATGACCGACAACGGCGCCGCCAGTCAGAAGGTCGTCTTCGAGCGCAACGACAGCTACAACGGTCCTCGCCCGGCGTTGGCCAAGTCCATGACCTGGCAGGTCCTGCCCGATGACACGACCCGGACCAATGCCGTGAGCTCCGGCTCCGTGCAGGCCATCGATGCCGTCCCGGCGGCCAACCTCTCTACGCTGAAGGATCCGGTCAAGGTGGCGGCGCAGCAGGGTTTCGGCCTGCTCTTCGCCATGTTCAACAACACCACCTTCTCCAACGTCAAGGCGCGTCAGGCGGTGCTCTACGCGCTGGACTACGCCAAGATCTGCGACACCAGCATGGCTGGGCTGGCGACGCCGGCGACCTGCTTCGTCCAGGAGGGGCACCCCGCCTACAAGAAGGCCAAGGTGGTCTACTCCATGGATGCGGCCAAGGCCAAGTCTCTCCTGGCGGAGGCCGGTGTCACGACCATCAACCTCCTGTGCACGGACCACGGCTGGTTCTCCGCGGTGCGGCCCGTTATTCGCGAGAACCTCGAGGCCCTGGGCGTGACGGTCAAGTATGACGAGAAGAAGTCCGCCGACACCTACAGCTTCATTGAGTCCGCGGATGGGGCGAAGGCGTGGGATGTCGTTATCGCGCCCGGGGATCCCTCAGTCTTCGGCGATGACGCGGACCTGCTCATGCGCTGGTGGTACGGGGGTGACGTGTGGACTGACGCCCGCATGCACTGGAAGGGATCGGAGGGGCAGAAGGCGATTCAGGCGCTGCTCGACGAGGCGGTCAAGCTGGAGGGTGACAAGCAGATCGCCAAGTGGCAGGAGGCCTTCGACAAGATCTCCGAGGATGTTCCGCTGTACCCGCTCTTCCACCGCAAGGCTCCGACGGCCTACAACTCGTCGACGTTGGAGAACTTCAAGCCGATCTCGCTGACTGGTCTGTCCTTCGTGGGGACGGGGTCATCCAAGTCCTGAGGTCTGTGTGAGGGCGGTGCGGCGAGCCAGTTCTGGTGAGTCGTGCCGCCCGAGCCGTTGTCGGGCCGCAGCGCTTCAAAGGCGCAGAAGCAACGGACTTGCTATCTGACGTCAGACATCAGACAATTGGGGTGACGGTTGGCCTTCCAGCCGCCAAACCACCCAGCCGCCCTCTCAGGCGGCAGGACGCTAACGCAAAGGAGCATCTCAGTGTCCAACCTCATCCGCCTGATCGGACGGCGCCTGGTCGCGCTGCCGGTCATGGTGCTGGGCGTGACGCTGCTCGTCTTCGTTGTCATGTCGTTCTCCTCAGCAGACCCGGCGCGCCTGGCGCTGGGGGAGGCGGCAACGGCAGACGCCCTCGAGCAGTACCGAGTCGCCCACCACCTCAACGATCCCCTTCTCAAGCGGTTCTGGGACTATCTCCTGGGCCTGGCCCACGGCGACCTCGGCACCTCCTTCACCGGAGTCAAGATCTCCGACATGGTGGCCGGGGCCTTCCCGATCACGCTCCAGCTGACCTTCATTGGAATCTTCGTGGCCGTCATCTTCGCCACGATCCTGGGCATCATCGCTGCTCTGTACCGCGACAAGTGGCAGGACCAGGTCATCCGCGTCATCTCCATCGCCTGCCTGGCCACGCCGTCCTTCTGGCTCGCCCTGCTGCTCATCCAGTGGTTCTCCGACATCCCGGGTGGAACGGGTGCCTTCCCCGCGCTGGTGTCCGAGTGGGTGCCGTTCAGTGAGGATCCCGGAACATATCTCAATCAGATCTTTCTGCCGGCACTGGCGATCGCGGTGCCCAACGCTGGATCACTGACCCGCGTGGTCCGCACCGCCATGGTCGAGGAGCTCGACCGCGACTACGTGCGTACCGCCATCGGTGGTGGTATCCCCAAGAACATCGTCGTGGCCCGCAACGTGCTGCGCAACGCGCTCATCACCCCGTTGACCGTTCTGGGACTGCGCATCGGCTACGCCATGGGAGGCGCCGTCGTCATCGAGATGATCTTCAACATCAAGGGGATGGGACAGCTCATCTTCCAGGGCATCACCCGTAACGACGTCAATATCGTCCAGGGAGTGTCCATCACGGTGGCGCTGGCCTTCATCCTCATCAACATCGTTGTTGACATGCTCTACGTCCTCGTCAACCCACGAATCAGGAGCATCTGATGCTGCACCGTTCCACACTGGATAAGGCCTCGCGGCCCGGGCTGCGCTTCCAGGGCTGGAAGGCGTTGCCCCTCGGCTCGAAGATCGCCATCGTCGTGCTCTGCCTTATTGCCCTGATCGCCATCCTGGCGCCCGTCGTCGCCCCGTACTCGCCCGGTGCCACCGGTCTGGCGGAGGCCAAGACGACCTCGTACATCGAGGGCGTCGGTGAGGTCACCTCGAGTGATCCCGTGGTGGCCCCCTCAATGTCGCACCTGTTCGGCACCGACGGCACCGGCCGCGACATCTTCTCCCGTGCCGTCTACGGCGCCAGGGTCTCACTGGTCGTGGGTCTGACCGCCACTGGCCTTGCGCTTCTAGTGGCCTCAGTCCTGGGTGCCGTGGCCGCCACGTCGCGCAAGTGGATCGCTGAGACCCTCATGCGCGTGCTCGACGTCGTCATGTCCTTCCCCGGTATTGCTCTGGCTGCCGTACTCGTCTCGGCGATGTCGACCCGGCTGCCGATGCTGCCGGTCATCATCATCTCCATCGCTGTTCTCTATATCCCCCAGCTCACCCGTGTGGTGCGCGCCAACATCATCTCCCAGTTCGGAGAGGACTACGTCGCCGCCTCCAAGGTGATGGGGGCGCCGGTGCCGTGGATCCTTCTCAAGCACGTGGCCCGCAACTGCATCGCCCCGATCATGGTCTTCGCGACTGTCCTGGTGGCTGATGCGATCGTCTTCGAGGCCTCGTTGTCCTTCATCGGTGCGGGCATCAAGTCCGTCAACACCCCGACCTGGGGAAACATGCTTTCCGAGGGTAAGGAGCTGCTCCTGTCGGGCCACTGGTGGCCGACCTTCTTCCCGGGCCTGCTCATCCTCATCACCACCCTGTGCCTCAACGTCCTGTCCGAGGGGCTGACTGATGCCATGGCCTCGCCGCACATCAAGGCCAAGCCCGATGTTCAGGCTGATGAAGAGGCCATGGAGGCTCAGGAGACTCTGGACGCCTGGGATGATGCTGCTGACGCAGTGACCGCCAACTCCGCCGCCGTCAAGGAGGATGGGGCCACGAACGTGAGCTCGCTGACCGGTGTCGTTGCTCCGGCGGCTGAGGATGTTCCCCTGGCCGACAGGCTCAGCTCCCTGCGGGTCGCTGAGCTCGCCCGTCGCGACCGCCTCGTCTACGAGGACTCCGGGGAGGACCCGGTCCTGGAGGTCAAGAACCTCTCGATCGCCTTCCCCGAGCAGCACGGTGAGGTCAACATCGTCGATGGCGTCTCCTTCTCCGTGCGCCCCGGTGAGACCATGGGGCTGGTGGGGGAGTCTGGCTGCGGTAAGTCCATCAGCTCGATGGCCGTCATGGGGCTGCTGCCGCCCTCGGCGCGGCTCTCCGGTGAGATCCTGTTCAAGGGCCGCAACATCCTCAAGATGACACCCACTGAGCATAATGCCCTGCGTGGCCACGAGATGAGCATGGTCTACCAGGACGCCCTGTCCTCGCTGAACCCCTCGATGCTCATCCGTACCCAGATGTCGCAGCTGACCTCTCGCGGTGGTACTCGCAGTGCGGAGGATCTTCTGGAGCTTGTGGGGCTCGACCCCAAGCGCACGCTGCGCAGCTACCCGCATGAGCTCTCCGGCGGACAGCGTCAGCGCGTCCTCATCGCCATGGCACTGACTCGTGACCCCTCACTGGTCCTAGCCGATGAGCCGACGACGGCCCTGGACGTGACCGTCCAGAAGCAGGTCATTGACCTGCTCAACGAGCTGCGTGAGAAGCTCGGCTTCGCGATGGTCTTCGTCTCGCACGACCTGGCGCTGGTGGCCAAGCTGGCTCACCGCATCACCGTCATGTATGCGGGCCAGGTGGTCGAGCAGGCGCCCACCAGCGAGCTGCTGTCCAACCCCGTTCACGAGTACACCCGTGGGCTCCTGGGTGCGGTGCTCTCTATCGAGGCGGGCTCCAAGCGGCTCCACCAGGTTCGTGGTGTGGTCCCCTCGCCCAGCGAGTTCGTCAAGGGCGACCGCTTCGCGCCCCGCTCGGCCCACCCAACGGTCGGCCTGGACACGCGTCCTGTGCTCAAGCCCGTACCCGGCACCACCGAACACAGCTACGCCATCACGCCTGAGCTCGAGGCTCTGCTCGCGAAGGAGGAGCACTGATGCCGTCCAACACCTCTGCATCGACCTCATGGAGCGAGGACCAGCCGGTCGTCGAGCTCAAGGAGGTCAACGTCATCCACAAGTCCCGCACCGGTGGCCTGTTCAATCCGGACACGGTCCATGCGGTCAACAACGTCTCGCTGTCCGTCAAGCGCGGGGAGACGCTGGGGCTGGTGGGGGAGTCGGGCTGCGGCAAGTCCACCACTGCCAGGGTCATGGTGGGGCTGCAGCCGGTGACCT
Organism: Actinomyces naeslundii; assembly: GCF_001956585.1. Lineage (GTDB taxonomy): Bacteria > Actinomycetota > Actinomycetes > Actinomycetales > Actinomycetaceae > Actinomyces > Actinomyces naeslundii. The sequence goes on from NZ_MSRR01000035.1 coordinate 5,620, forward strand.
CCGGAGAGGTCATCTTCAAGGGGCGCCCGCTGGGGCACTCCGCCTCGGACCGACGCGAGCTTGGGCGCAGTATCTCGGTGGTCTTCCAGGACCCCGCGACGGCTCTCAACCCGCGCATGATCGTGCATGACACGCTTATCGACCCGCTCAACGTTCACGGAATCGGCTCACCCAAGGAGCGTGAGGCGCGTGTGCGTGACCTGCTCCACCTCGTGGGTCTGCCCCCCAGCGCTCTCAACGTGCTGCCCAGGCAGATCTCCGGTGGTCAGCGCCAGCGTGTCGCGATCGCCCGTGCGCTCGCTCTGGACCCCGACATCATCGTGGCCGATGAGCCCACCTCCGCCCTGGATGTCTCCGTGCGTGCTCAGGTGCTTAACCTGCTCCAGGACCTCAAGGCGTCCCTGGGGCTGGGGCTGGTGTTCATCAGCCACGACATCAACACGGTGCGCTACGTCTCGGACCGGATCGCCGTTATGTACTTCGGTAAGATCCTTGAGATCAACACCACCGAGGAGATCTTCAGCAACCCTCAGGAGGAGTACACCCGTACTCTCCTGGCGGCGGTGCCCTCGCTGCTCGACGCCTGAGCTGACGATCCCGGCTGTGGCCGGTAGCACCGGTACCTCCTTGTGAGGGGCGGACCCACGCGGGTCCGCCCCTCATCCGTCTATCAGCCCCGTTGAGGAGACCGTCTCGTTCCCGATATCGCCGATGTCGGAGTGGAGGCGACGGATTGGTGATTGTGAGAAATCCATCCGTCAATCTTGTGTGAATCTGAGTGCATGAACATTGACTTTCAAGTCACATGTCGTGTAGATTACTTTCATCAGTTCGGTGAGGATCTGATTGCGGCACATATGGCCGTCAACAAAGGTGTTGATTGTGGAGGAGGGGCTCCTATGTATGTCACAGCGCCATGGCGTGTGACCACGACTGCACGTCGCCGGTCCGTCGTGCGCGAGGGTCGGGGCCCGTCCTTGATCTGCCTCTGACCACCTGGGGAGGAACCAGGGTCTGCGTCAGGGGACGGGGCGCTCGTGCGACCCTCCAGTGCTGTCTCATTGCCGAGAACCATGAGGCGATGAGAGTTTCGAGGCGTACTTGAACCGCTGAGGTGAAGTGCGCCTGCGATCAGACGCATTCTTGATGAGTCCAGCTCGCGATACTGGGCGCGGATTTCCAAGAATTGCGATCCAAGCAATGATTGACAGGGGCTTCTGCGCCCTTTTTGAGAAATAGGTGACAAGTGATCGGGTCAGTATGCACCGCACTGCGGCTTAACAAAGAAATCCTCGAGGCTGAAACAGGAAGCATCTCCTGTGAGTTCCGGTCGAGGTCTGACGGTAACCTCTTTGCGCTACGAGGAGCTGACGGGGCCGGTCTCGACCTGCGCATCGCCGGATCGTCGCTCGTCTACGAGGCGACGGTTCCAGACAAGTGGAACAAGCTGGAGGCTGAGGATGCGCGCTCGCTCGACGACGGGCGCTGGCACAGCGCCGTCGTCACCGTCAGCCCCACCGGTACCCGTCTCTACCTTGACGGCTACCAGGTCTTCTGCGGTACCACCACGGCCTTCCTCAAGGACCTTCCTGGGCTGACGCAGGCCGTCGTGGGGCAGGGGGACAGCCCTGAGGTCGTGGCCTTCACAGTGCACCCCCGGGTGCTGACGGCGCGTGAGGTCCTCGCCCTGTCGAGACGAGCCGAGCCACTGGTCGAGGTCGCTGCGAACCGTTTGAGTCCTCACGACGTCGCCCGCTTCGCTGACGCTCGGCACGGCTCGTTCTGGCTGCGCTTCCGGGTTCGGGGGCGGATGCAGCAAGGCGCCCTCCTCGCCGCTGGTGGACTTGGGCGTGAGCAGCTCGCCGTCACGGTGGGGCCGGAGGGGATCGCCTACACGGGCGTGACCACGGCCGGGGAGCGCCGCGAGGTCACGGCTGCAGGGACCTGGAGTGACGGAGGCTGGCACGAGGTCGTGGTCGCTGTGGGGCACGGCTCGGTCGACCTCTACGTCGACGGCTTCCGTGAGACGCACGCTCCCGGCGAGTTCTTTCTTGGAGACGTTGAGGGACTCGATGAGATCGTCGTCGGCCAGGACTGCGAGGGAGTGCGTCTGTCCGGAGAGGTTCAGCGAGCGGGTCTCTATGACTACGCGCTCAGTGACTCGCAGATCAAGCGTTTGTACGAGGTCGAGCCGATTGAGACCGACGCGCTGTTCGACCGCGGCTACTGCGGATCGGCCTCCTACCGGATCCCCTCCCTCCTCACACTGACCTCCGGTACCGTCCTGGCCGGTGCCGACCAGCGGGTCTCCAACGCCAATGACTCTCCCAACGACATCAACTTCGTCGTGCGCCGGTCCCTTGACGCAGGACGAAGCTGGGAGCCGGCGAGCACCGTCATTGACTGCCCGGGAATCGGAGAGGACGCCTCATCGGTCATTGACTCCTGCATGGTCCAGGATCCGCACACCGGGCGGGTCCATGTCCTCATCGACCACTTCCCGGGCGGGATAGGGCAGCCCAACTGCTGGGCGTCCACAGGATTCGATGAGCAGGGAAGGCGGCTGCTGAGGGACCTCGACGACGCACGCTACGTCGTCGACCCGGACGGCGCGGTCACGACGATCGGGGGTCGGGACACCGAGTTCCGGGTGATGGATGACGGCACGGTGCTCCGTGACGGCAACCCGGCGGGCAACATCGAGCTGGCCCCTGGGGCGGACCCGGCCGAGAGCCTCCTGGCCATCCCCACCAGCTACCTGCAGATCGCTCACTCCGACGACGACGGCGTCACGTGGAGCAAGCCGCGGGACCTCAACCCCCAGCTGAAACAGCCGTGGATGAGGTTCCTGGGTACCTGCCCGGGCAATGGCATCGCCCTGAGGAACGGCCCTCACGCCGGACGCCTCGTCGTTCCCCTCTACTTCAACAACGATCAGAACTGGCTGGCGATGTGCGCAACGGTCGCCTACTCCGACGACCATGGCGAGACCTGGCAGCTAGGCCGCAGCCCCAATGAAGGACGGCAGACCCCTGAGGGGGAGCTCGACCCGCAGACATTCGTTGATGAGACCTGGTCACTGCACGAGGCCGCAGTGGTGGAACGACGAGACGGCGTACTTCTGCTGTTCATGCGCAACCAGCACCCTCGTGGGCGCGTTGCCGTCAGCGAGTCCCACGACGCGGGACAGACCTGGGGGGCGATCCGTTTCGATAAGGAGCTTCCCGAGATCTGGTGCCAGCCCAATGCGATCAGTCTGCCCTCAACCGAGGGGGAGGACCGCATTGTCTTCGCCAACGCCTCGCTCATGCTCCCGTTTCGAGGCTGCGGCGTCATTCGACTCAGCCTCGACGGTGGGCGCACGTGGAAGTACTCGCGGACCCTCAACCCCGGTCACCACGTCTACCAGTGCATGTGCGTCCTACCTGACGGCAGGATCGGGATCCTCTGGGAGAACGAGTGCCAGGGCCTCTACTTCTCCCGACTGCCCCTGAGCTGGTTCTCGGACGTAGTCGAGACCGTTGATCCACGTCAGGCAGAGGAGCAGGCCTCACTCTCATGACGATGAATCACCCGTCAGCCACACCTCACTTCACCACCCAACCGTCATTTCCCGTTCAAAGGAGAACTGTCATGACTCCCCCCACCTCAGTCTCGTCTCACTCGGCCTCCGCACTCAGCCGTCGCGGCTTCATGGTCCTGGGAGGCATCGGCGTGTGCGGCGCGCTGGCCGCCTGCGGCGGCAAGGACTCCTCCGACGACGAGGGGACCGGGCCGCTGCGCGGCACCGTCACCATGTGGTCGTCCTTCACCCAGGGGCCTCGTGCGGACTGGATGAAGAAGATGGCCGAGGAGTTCCACGCCAAGAATCCCGACGTCACCGTCAAGATCGAGCAGTTCTCCTGGTCCGAGTTCAACACGAAGTGGACCACCGGACTGACCTCAGGTCAGGTGCCGGACATCTCCACGGCACTGCCCAACAACGTCGTGGAGATGATCAACTCCGAGGCCCTGGTGCCGCTGGACAAGGTCATCGACTCCATCGGCCGGGACCGGTTCCCCAAGCCGGCACTGGCCGAGGGGCAGTCGGATGGAAAGTCCTACTCCGTGCCCATCTACTCCCACGCCCAGGTGATGTGGTACCGCAAGGACGTGCTGAGCTCCAAGGGGCTGTCGGTCCCGAAGACCTGGGAGGAGCTGGCCAAGGCGGCCAAGGCGATCGGAAAGTCCGACAGCCTCTACGGCCTGTCTGTGCCCCTGGGGACGGGGGACATGCTGGGGGCCCGCTACCTCAATTTCTACGTTCGTTCCGCCGGCCAGAGACTGCTCAAGGACGACGGGACGGCCAACCTCACCTCCGAGGCCGCGCTGAGCGGAATCAAGTACTGGACCGACCTGTACAAGTCGGTCTCCCCGGAGGGCTCCCTGGACTATGCGGTCCTCGATCAGGCGACGCTCTTCTATCAGGGCAAGACCGCCTTCGACTTCAACTCCGGATTCCACATCTCCGGAGTAGCCACCAACCGCTCCGACCTGGTCGACTCCATCGCCGCTGCGCCGCTTCCCAGGATGAAGGCCTCCGATCCGGTGAACTACCCGGCCGAGGTGTCCAATGTGCCTCTGGTGGTGTGGGAGGCCTCAGAGGTCAAGCGAGAGGCCAAGGCCTTCCTGGAGTTCCTGTTCACCAAGGACAAGTACATCGAGTTCCTCCACTCGGTCCCCGGCGGCATGCTGCCGACCCTCAACGACATCTCGCAGGAGTCGAGCTACGCGAGCAACGAGACCATCAAGAAGTACTCCGACTCGATCAAGGTGATCCAGGACCAGGTCAGCGTCGGCAGCGCTATCGGTATGGAGAAGGGGCCGCTGGTCCAAGCAGGAGTGCTCACCAGCCAGGGACTGATCGAGAAGATGTACCACTCGATCATCATCGACGGAACCGATCCGGAGACCGCTGCCAAGGACTGCGAGAAGAAGCTCAACGAGGCGTTCAAGGCCGCAGGAGCCAGCATCAAGTGACTCGGCGTGGCGG
>NZ_MSRR01000036.1 GCF_001956585.1 Actinomyces naeslundii
CCACACTAAGAGACCCACCCTGCTCCCAGCGTTGTCGGCCTGGGGCGGGGCATAGGTAGGCGCCTGACATGAGTCGCAGCAGACCGGGATTGCGCGACGCAGTGAAGCGCTTGCGGCGGCCCGAGTAGATGATGGTTGGTCGAAGGTGTGCAGGGACCGGGCAGACGGAAACGGGGCGACTGGCGGAGGCTGCGATGGGGCTCATGCGCTGAGTCTCCTCAGGGGGCACAGTTGTGACGAGCGCAGGCCCCTGAGGTTGTGGATCCGGCGGCGTCTCGCCGGAGAAAGACCCTGCTGTGGATCCCGGAGCTGTGGGAGGCTGCGGATTCCTGGTGGAGGGGTAGTGGGAGCGAAGCCCTCGTTGGCGCTTCATCGTGCCCCTGTGGTCGGCTTCGCTACGGCCCGACGACGTCGAGATGGATTCTGCTCGCTGTCCGCTTCGGCGGGGATCGAGGAGATCGGGAACGTACTTGTGCCGCGAGGACTGCGATGTCCTGCAGACGACTGAGGTCCGTCCCCAGTGGTCTGCGGGAGAACGCAGTCGCCGAGCGGAAAGTACGTTCTCGGCGGCGTTAGCGGCGTCGGCTGTGGGAACGGGGGTGGCCGGGAGGTGCGAAGGGGCGGCAGCGGCCTGGCGCGAACCGGTTCAGCTGCTCCGAGAACCGATCGTGCTGAGGGATTCAAGTCACGCGGAGGGCGCCGGCGGGGCAGTATGCGCGACTGTGGTGGGAATCGCAAGGACGAGGTGGGAATCGGCGTGGAGTCCTTGACGTCGGCCGTGTACGCTAGCGCTTTGCGTGCATTGTGTGTATTGGCGCGAGGAGTATCTGCCCTCCGCGCGGGCCTCGGCCCGACCGGAACCCTGGCGGGCGCGAGCCCGACACCGCAGATTCTACTCAACCCTTTGCTCGCGGTGCGCGTTGTGTGATCCCCGATCTGAGGGAAGGATCCCCCTTTGGCTGCCTCGCGCACCTCTGCACCCACTGCTGCTGACATCGCCGCTCGTACCGCGTCGCGTCGTATCAACTTTGCCAAGATCGCTGAGCCCATGCAGGCTCCGAATCTGCTCGCCCTCCAGACCGAGAGCTTCGACTGGCTCGTCGGTAACGAGAGATGGCGTGAGCGGATGATCGCCGCCAACAAGGCGCACCCGGGTTCCCTGCCCGAGACCTCCGGTCTGGAGGAGATCTTCGATGAGATCTCCCCGATCGAGGACTTCGGGGAGACCATGGCCCTGTCCTTCCACGACCACCGCTTCGAGGAGCCGAAGTACACGGCTGAGGAGTGCCAGGAGAAGGACCTCACCTACTCCGCCCCTCTTTACGTGGTGGCGGACTTCGAGAACTTCTCCACCGGTGAGATCAAGTCCCAGACGGTCTTCATGGGCGACTTCCCGCTCATGACGGACAAGGGCACCTTCATCGTCAACGGCTCCGAGCGCGTCGTCGTCTCCCAACTCGTGCGCTCACCTGGCGTGTACTTCGAGCGCACCACCGAGAAGGCCACGGATAAGTACGTCTACAACGTCAAGTTCATCCCCTCGCGCGGCGCCTGGCTCGAGTTCGAGATCGACAAGTCGGACCGTGTCGCGGTGCGCATCGACCGCAAGCGCAAGCAGGACATCACCGTCTTCCTGCTGGCCCTGGGCATGGACGAGTCGGAGATCCGCAAGGAGTTCGCCGACTTCCCGGCCCTGACCTCCGCGCTGGACGAGGACCGCAAGATCACCACCCAGGACGAGGCGCTCCTGGACATCTACAAGAAGATCCGCCCCGGCGAGCCGCCCAGCGTCGAGGCCGGCCGCACCCTGCTGGAGAACTTCTACTTCAACCCCAAGCGCTACGACCTGGCCAAGGTCGGTCGCTACAAGATCAACAAGAAGCTGGGCCTGGCCTCGGACCTGACCGAGTCCACCCTGCGGATCGAGGACATCGTCGCGGCCCTGCGCTACCTGCTGGCCCTGCACGCCGGCGCCGAGACCGTCGAGGGCGTGCGCGACGGCGAGATCACCGAGATCGCCGTCGAGTACGACGACATCGACCACCTGGGCAACCGTCGTATCCGCGCCGTCGGCGAGCTCATCCAGGCGCAGGTGCGCACTGGTATGAGCCGCATGGAGCGTCAGGTGCGCGAGCGCATGACCACCCAGGACGTCGAGGCCATCACGCCGAACACGCTCATCAACATCCGGCCCGTGACGGCCGCGATCAAGGAGTTCTTCGGCACCTCCCAGCTGAGCCAGTTCATGGATCAGAACAACCCGCTGGCGGGCCTGACCCACAAGCGCCGTCTGAGCGCCCTGGGTCCCGGCGGTCTGTCCCGTGAGCGCGCCTCCATGGAGGTCCGCGACGTCCACACCTCGCACTACGGGCGCATGTGCCCCATCGAGTCCCCCGAGGGTCCCAACATCGGCCTCATCGGCTCGCTGGCCACCTTCGGGCGCATCAACCCCTTCGGCTTCGTCGAGACCCCCTACCGCGTCGTCGTCGACGGCCAGGTCACCGACGAGACCCACTACCTGACGGCCGACGACGAGGACCGCCACGTCATCGCCCAGGCCAACGTCACCCTCACCGAGGACGGCCACTTCGCCGAGGACCACGTCCTGTGCCGCGTCACCGGCGGTGAGCCGGCCCTCGTGCCCTCCTCGCAGGTGGACCTCATGGACGTCTCCCCGCGCCAGATGGTGTCGGTGGGTACCTCCCTCATCCCCTTCCTCGAGCACGACGACGCCAATCGCGCCCTCATGGGCGCCAACATGCAGCGCCAGGCCGTGCCGCTCATCCGTCCCGACGCCCCGCTGGTGGGCACGGGCATGGAACGGCGCACCGCCGTCGACGCCGGTGACGTCCTCGTGGCCGACAAGGCCGGAGTCGTCACCGAGGTCTGCGCTGACTTCGTGCGCGTGGCGAACGACGACGGCACCGAGAAGGTCTACAAGGTCGCCAAGTTCCGCCGCTCCAACCAGGGAAACTGCTACAACCAGCGGGTCGTGGCCACCGAGGGCGAGCGCGTCGAGGTCGGTTCGGTCCTGGCCGACGGCCCCGCTACCAACGAGGGCGACCTGGCCCTGGGCCAGAACCTCCTGGTCGCCTTCATGACCTGGGAGGGTCTCAACTACGAGGACGCCATCATCGTCTCCCAGCGTGTGGTCGCCGAGGACATGCTCACCTCGATCCACATCGAGGAGCACGAGGTCGACGCCCGCGACACCAAGCTGGGTGCCGAGGAGATCACCCGGGACATCCCCAACGTCAGCGAGGAGACCCTGGCCAACCTCGACGAGCGCGGCATCATCCGCATCGGTGCCGAGGTCCGCAGCGGTGACATCCTCGTGGGCAAGGTGACCCCCAAGGGCGAGACCGAGCTGACCAGCGAGGAGCGCCTCCTGCGCGCCATCTTCGGTGAGAAGGCCCGCGAGGTCCGCGACACCTCCCTGCGCGTGCCCCACGGTGAGTACGGCATCGTCACCGGCGTGCGCGAGATCGACGCCGCCTCCGACGACGCCGAGCTGCCCGCGGGCGTCAACCGCATGGTGCGCGTCTACATCGCCCAGCGACGCAAGATCACCGTGGGTGACAAGCTCTCCGGCCGTCACGGCAACAAGGGCGTCATCTCCAAGATCCTGCCCGTGGAGGACATGCCCTTCCTGGCCGACGGCACCCCGGTCGACGTCATCCTCAACCCGCTGGGCGTGCCCAGCCGTATGAACGTCGGCCAGGTCCTCGAGCTGCACCTGGGGTGGGTTGCCTCCCGCGGCTGGGACGCCACTGCCGCCCGTGAGGCCGGCGAGGCCTGGACTGCCAACCTGCCCGAGAACGGCATCAAGGCCGAGCCCCGCACTCCCGTGGCCACACCCGTCTTCGACGGCGTGCGCGACAACGAGCTCATGGGGCTGCTGAACTCGACGCTGCCGACCTCCGACGGCCTGCAGCTGGTGGAGCCCAACGGCAAGGCGCGCCTGTTCGACGGCCGCTCCGGCGAGCCCTTCCCGTACCCCATCTCGGTGGGCTACATGTACATCCTCAAGCTCCACCACCTCGTGGACGACAAGATCCACGCCCGCTCCACGGGCCCGTACTCCATGATCACCCAGCAGCCGCTGGGTGGTAAGGCCCAGTTCGGTGGTCAGCGCTTCGGTGAGATGGAGGTGTGGGCCATGGAGGCGTACGGCGCCGCCCACGCCCTCCAGGAGCTCCTCACCGTCAAGTCCGATGACGTCAACGGTCGCGTCAAGGTCTACGAGGCCATCGTCAAGGGCGAGGACATCCCCGAGCCCGGCATCCCCGAGTCCTTCAAGGTGCTCATGAAGGAGATGCAGTCGCTGTGCCTGAACGTCGAGGCCCTGGACGCCGAGGGCAGCGCCATCGCCCTGGACGACACCGACGACGACGGCTCACGCGCCGCCGAGGAGCTCGGCTTCGACCTGGGCCGGCGTCCGGGTGGAGCCACCGCCTCCACGGTCGACGAGATCTGAGTGGCCACTGCGGTGACGACTTCGTGACAACTTCATCGAGCCCCGGTTGAGGGCGGGCGGCAGGTCCGCCGCCCGCCCTCCCACCAGGCTCGCAGGCGCCGTCGGAGTCATGGAACAACGACGACGGAACGCCCCCAGACCACCACCTGATGAGATTCACCATCGGAAGTAGGAACTGTGCTCGACGCCAACGTGTTCGACAGGATCCAGCTCGGCCTCGCCACTGCGGAGGACATTCGCTCGTGGTCCCACGGCGAGGTCAAGAAGCCCGAGACCATCAACTACCGCACCCTCAAGCCCGAGAAGGACGGCCTCTTCTGCGAGAAGATCTTCGGCCCCACCCGGGACTGGGAGTGCGCCTGCGGTAAGTACAAGCGCGTGCGCTACAAGGGCATCGTCTGCGAGCGCTGCGGGGTCGAGGTCACTCGCTCCAAGGTGCGTCGCGAGCGCATGGCCCACATCAAGCTCGCCGCTCCGGTCACCCACATCTGGTACTTCAAGGGTGTTCCCTCGCGCCTGGGCTACCTGCTCAACCTTGCGCCCAAGGACCTGGAGAAGGTCATCTACTTCGCGGCCTACATGGTCACCGAGGTCGACGAGGAGGGCCGTCACGACGACCTGCCCTCGCTGCGCAACGAGCTCGAGGTCAAGAAGAAGCACCTCGAGGAGTCCGGCCAGGCCGAGGTCGAGGCCCGCCAGCAGCGCCTTGAGGAGGACCTCGCCCAGCTCGAGGCCGAGGGCGCCGAGGCCTCCCAGCGCGACAAGCTCCGCAAGACCGCCGAGCGCGAGATCACGGCCATGCGCCGTCGCAACCAGCGAGCCCTGGAGCACATGGACAAGGTGTGGGACCGCTTCGTGAGCCTCAAGGTCGGTGACCTGGAGGGTGACGAGGTCCTCTACCGCGACATGGTCGCCGACTACGGCATCTACTTCAAGGGCTCCATGGGCGCCGAGGCCATCCAGGCCCGCCTGCGCAGCTTCGACCTGGAGGGCGAGGCCTCCTCCCTGGCCGAGATCGTCGAGAACGGCACCGGTCAGCGCAAGACCCGCGCCATCAAGCGTCTCAAGGTCGTCAACGCCTTCCGCATGACCGGCACCGCCCCGGAGTCGATGGTCCTGGACAACATCCCGGTCATCCCGCCGGACCTGCGCCCCATGGTCCAGCTCGACGGTGGCCGCTTCGCCACCAGCGACCTCAACGACCTCTACCGCCGCGTCATCAACCGCAACAACCGCCTCAAGCGGCTCATGGACCTGGGCGCCCCGACGATCATCGTCAACAACGAGAAGCGCATGCTTCAGGACGCCGTCGACGCCCTGTTCGACAACGGCCGTCGCGGCCGCCCGGTCACCGGCGTGGGCAACCGCCCGCTGAAGTCCCTGTCCGACATGCTCAAGGGCAAGCAGGGCCGCTTCCGTCAGAACCTCCTGGGCAAGCGCGTGGACTACTCCGGCCGTAGCGTCATCGTCGTCGGCCCCCAGCTCAAGCTGCACCAGTGCGGTCTGCCCAGCCAGATGGCCCTGGAGCTGTTCAAGCCCTTCGTCATGAAGCGGCTCGTCGAGCTCAAGGAGGCCCAGAACGTCAAGGCCGCCAAGCGCATGGTCGAGCGCGCCAACCCCAAGGTCTGGGACGTCCTGGCCGAGGTCATCCGCGAGCACCCCGTGCTGCTCAACCGCGCCCCCACCCTGCACCGCCTGGGTATTCAGGCATTCGAGCCCCAGCTCATCGAGGGCAAGGCCATCCAGCTGCACCCGCTCGTGTGCGGCGCCTTCAACGCCGACTTCGACGGCGACCAGATGGCCGTCCACCTGCCGCTGGGTGCCGAGGCGCAGGCCGAGGCCCGCATCCTCATGCTGTCCTCGAACAACATCCTCAAGCCCTCTGACGGGCGCCCTGTGACCATGCCCAGCCAGGACATGATCATCGGTACCTACTACCTCACCTCCGACCCCGACCCGGCGGTCGAGGTCGAGCGCGACGCCGAGGGCAACGAGATCGTCCCGGCCTTCTCCTCCTTCGCGGAGGCGGTCATGGCCTACGACTTCGGCAAGCTCCACGTCAACGCCGCCTGCGACATCCGCTTCGAGGAGGGCATCGCCGCGCCCGAGGGCTGGCAGCCGCCCGAGGGGTGGAGCGAGGGCGACCCGATCACCCTGCGCACCTCGCTGGGCCGGGCCCTGTTCAACACCTCGCTGCCCGAGACCTTCCCCTACGTCAACTACGTCGTGGACAAGAAGCAGCTGGGCAACATCGTCAACGCCCTGGCGGAGAACTACTCCCGCGTGGAGGTGGCCGCCTCCCTGGACGCCCTCAAGGCCAACGGCTTCTACTGGTCCACCTGGTCCGGTATCACCGTCGCCTTCGCCGACGTCGTCTCCCCGGAGGCCAAGCAGGAGATCCTCGTTCGCTACGAGAACGAGGCCGCCGAGATCGAGGAGCAGTTCGAGCTCGGTGCCCTCACCGAGGACGACCGCTACGCCTCGCTCATCGACATCTGGACCAAGGCCACCGCCGAGGTCGCCGAGGCGATGCGCGAGAACTTCCCGCAGCGCAACACCGTCTACCAGATGGTGGTCTCCGGGGCCCGAGGCAACTGGGACCAGATCCGCCAGCTCGCCGGTATGCGCGGTCTGGTGGCCGACCCCAAGCAGCGCCTCATCGAGCGTCCCATCAAGTCGAACTACCGCGAGGGCCTGAGCGTCCTGGAGTACTTCATCGCCACCCACGGCGCCCGTAAGGGCCTGGCGGACACGGCGCTGCGTACCGCCGACTCCGGCTACCTCACGCGTCGTCTGGTCGACGTCTCCCAGGACGTCATCGTCCGCGAGGAGGACTGCGGCACCCGCAAGGGCCTGACCAAGCGGATCTTCTCCTGGATCGAGGCCGGCGACGAGCTCATCAAGGAGCCCTCGGAGATCCTGGGCACCACCGTCTTCGGCACCACCCTGGCGCGCGACGCCATCGACGCCGAGGGCAACCTCATCATCGAGGCCGGCGCCGACCTCGGCGACGCCGAGATCCAGGCCGCCATCGACGCGGGCATCGAGGAGATCACGGTCCGCTCCGTGCTCACCTGCGACTCCAACGTCGGTACCTGCGCCGCCTGCTACGGCCGCTCGCTGGCCACCGGTAAGCGCGTGGACATCGGTGAGGCCGTCGGCATCATCGCCGCCCAGTCCATCGGTGAGCCCGGAACGCAGCTGACCATGCGTACCTTCCACACCGGTGGCGCGGCCGGCGCCGCCGACATCACCCAGGGTCTGCCCCGTGTGCAGGAGCTCTTCGAGGCCCGCACACCCAAGGGCGAGGCCGCCGTGGCCGAGGCCGCCGGCACCCTCAAGATCGAGGACGACGCCGACGGCAAGCGCCTGGTCATCACCCGTGACGACGGCGAGGAGGACGTCATCGTCCCGGTCTCGCGTCGTCAGCGCCTGCTGGTGGCCGACGGCGACCACGTGGAGCCCGGCCAGGCCCTCACCGAGGGGCCGGTCGACCCCAAGAAGGTCCTGCGCCTGCGTTCGGTGGCCGCCACCCAGCGCCACCTCGTGGAGGAGGTCCAGGAGGTCTACCGCTCCCAGGGCGTGGACATCCACTCCAAGCACATCGAGGTCATCGTGCGCCAGATGCTGCGCCGCGTGACCGTGCTGGACTCCGGGGACACCCACCTCCTCCAGGGTGACCTGGTCGATGTCATGCATTACCGCGCCGAGAACCGTCGGGTCATGGCCGAGGGCGGTAAGACCGCCACCGGCCGTACCGAGCTCATGGGAATCACCAAGGCCTCGCTGGCCACGGACTCCTGGCTGAGCGCCGCCTCCTTCCAGGAGACCACGCGCGTGCTCACCGAGGCCGCCATGAACGGCAAGTCCGACCCGCTGCTCGGGCTCAAGGAGAACGTCATCCTCGGTAAGCTCATCCCCGCCGGTACCGGACTGGCCCGGTACTCGGACATCGAGGTCGAGCCCACCGAGGAGGTCAAGGCCGAGGTCTTCTCCCGCGTGGACCTGGGGGACAACGTCTTCGGCGAGTCCGTCGCCCTGGACGACTTCCACTTCGGCGGCGACCTGCGTGCGGACTTCTCCGACGACTTCCGCACCGGCTTCTCCAGCAGCGAGGACGTCGAGTTCTGATCGAGCCCTCACTGGGCCCGCACGGCCTGAGGATGGCATAGCGTTCGGCCCGCTCCCCGGTAGGGGATCGGGCCGAACGTCGTGTGAGGGCGGGCAGAGGTACGAGGGCGACTCAGGCGCTGAGCATGGCCTCGCGGACACGGCCGACCCAGGCGAGCTTCTCCTCCAGGGAGGCACTGGCCGGGGTATTGATCTTGAGGCCCTCATAGGTCTGGGCGAAGGCGGCCGCACGCATGGTGGCGGCCACCCGCTCGGGCGTGAGCCAGCTGGTCGGCTCGTGCTCGGCCAGCGGCAGGTGCGCGTCGGCCCACGCCCAGGCCCACTGGGTCTCCTCGGGACCGGCGCCCGAGATCATGACTCCGCCCAGGCGGCCGGCCTCCACCAGCTCGCGTACGTGGCTCTCCGGGGTGGTCGGGTCGTGGGTCTCGATGACGGAGCGTCCCCAGTTGACGGTGATGAGCGCCGGGGTGTCGCGGCAGGCGGCGATCTCCTGGGACAGCGACAGGAAGGCCTTCTCCGAGGGACCCACACCGCCCTCGGCGTCGCAGTGCTCCACGATCATGCCCAGGTTCCGGGAGGCGAAGTCCTCGGCCAGCTCGCTCAAGGAGGCGTGGAAGGCCTCGGCGCCGGCCTGATGGTGGGGCGCCGAGTGCAGCTCCACCCGGGTGACGAGCTGCTGGCCCGCAGCCTCGTGGAGGCGGTCGACCGCCTCGAGCAGCGAGCGGGTGTAGGCCAGGGCCTGGCCGCGCCCATCGTCGTCGGGGGAGGCCAGGCCGAAGGCGGGATCGGCCCCGGCACGTCCCATGGTTCCCGGAATCGCCGTGACGACGCACTGGGTGAAGCGCCCCGCCAGCTGCTCGGCCAGCCATGGCGTGGGCGCGTCGAGCGCCTCCCGGAAGGGCAGCTCAATGCCGTCGACCCAACCGAGGTCGGCCAGGTCGGCGTAGAGGGCAGCAGCCCCGCGGCGGTCCTCGTCATTCGGGGGAAGCATGGGGTAGGCGCCGACGACGAACGGTACGGCGCGGTGCTCAGCGGGTTTCTCAGCCTGGTGCTCAGTCTGGTTCTCAGTCCGATTCTCTGAGGCGGACATAGGGTCTCCTTGAGGTTCTGGAATCGTGCTACAGTGCGCGATACGTCAGACATCATATGACTGAATGGCGTTGTGGCGCACCGTCGCGCACAGGCTTCGCTTCACCGCATCACTCCGCCAGAAAGTCGATACTCTCCTGAGAGACCCGGCTCATGCTCCTCGAACTCATCCCATCCGATGCCTCCTCCCCGCTGAGTGTCAGCGAGCGCGACCTCGCCGCTCTGGCCGTCTGCGAGCGCGGCACGATCCTCCTTGATGTCTCCGCCAGGGCCGACGCCACCCTCATGACGCTCACCGGCACCAACGGGCGGATCGCGCTGGAGCTGCGCGGAGGCCGCCTCTACGGCGAGCAGGTGCTCGGAGCCGACGGTTCGCCGGCGGCGGGCGACGGCGTCGAGCGGCGCATCCTCGACGCCGAGGACGCCCTGGGCCTGGACGACGGCCGCCCCCACACGATCGCCCTGAGCGTCAACGAGACCGGTACCCACCTCTACGCCGATGGCTACGAGTGCTTCTCCACGACCCTGGCCGCATTCCTCGCCCAGATCGGCCTGACCGGCGTGAGCATCGACCCCGACGGGATCGCGGAGGTGACCCGCCTGGCCGTCTGGGCCGAGCCCCTCAGCGACCGCGCCGTCATGGCCCAGTCCCTGGCCGCCACCCCGATGGTCCAGTTCGCGGCCAGTGAGCTCTCCGCACGCGACGCCCGCCGCACCGGGGCCCTGACCACCGGCGCCATCCGCGCTCTGTTCCGCACCCGAGGCCGTGGACAGGCCGGCACCGTCATCGCCGCGTGCGGAAAGGACGGCACCCTGCACCTCGAGATCGACGCCGGGGGTCTGTCCTACCGGATCCTGCCCGGAGCGGACTCGTCCGAGACGGAGCCCCTCATCGAGGTGCGAGCCCCGGGCCACTGGGACGACGGCACCTGGCACGACGTCGTCGTGACCTCGGCCCGCGGCGCGACGGAGATCCACGTCGACGGCTACCAGGTCGCCCACGCCCCCGGCAGCGCCTTCCTGGCCGACATCGCACCGGTCGCCCGCGTGGTGGTGGGCGCCGACCTGGACGGCAAGCGCCTCTTCGGTGAGGCCCAGACCGCCATGATCTACGACGCCGCCCTCACCGACGCCCAGATCAAGCGCCTGGCAGGGGCCTCCCCGCTGCCCACTCGCGCCCTGTTCGACACCGGCTACCACGGCGCCGAGTCCTACCGGATCCCCTCCCTGCTCACCCTGGACAGCGGCGTCGTCCTGGCCGGCGCCGACCAGCGCGTCTCCATCCCCAACGACGCTCCCAACGACATCAACCTCGTCATGCGCCGCAGCCTCGACGGCGGGCAGACCTGGGAGGAGATGCGCACCCTCCTCTCGTTGCCGGGAACCGGGGCGCTGGGGGCCTCCCTCATCGACTCCGTCCTGGTGCAGGACCGCTCCACCGGCCGCGTCATCTGCCTGGTCGACCAGTTCCCCGGCGGCGTCGGCCAGCCCAACGCCGTCGTCGGCACCGGCTTCGACGCCCAGGGGCGCCGCATGCTGCACAACCGCGTCGGAGAGCTCTTCGCCGTCGAGCCCGACGGCACCGTGGTGACTGCCTCGGGCGAGCCCACCGACTACCGCGTCGTCCTGGGCGCTGACGCCACGACGTGTGCCCGTGCCGGTGACGTCCTCCTGGACGGCGAGGCCGCCGGCAGCATCTACCTCGCCTACGAGCAGGCCCCCGAGGACTGCCTCTTCCAGCACCGCAGCTCCCACCTGCTCATGATCACCTCCGACGACGAGGGCGCCACCTGGTCCGAGCCGATCGACATCACCGCCCAGGTCAAGGCCGACTGGATGTGCTTCCTGGGCACCGGCCCCGGCAACGCCATCCAGCTGACCGGTGCGGAGCACGCCGGACGCATCCTCGTCCCCGTCTACTACAGCCACGAGGCCGGCGGCACCGGCTACCTGTCCTGCGCCGCCATCTACTCCGACGACGGCGGGGCCAGCTGGACCCTGGGCGCCTCACCCAACGACGGGCGCGAGGTCCTGGGCGCGGTCGTCTCCTCGCGCGACCTGGCCGACGAGCGGGCCAGCCTGTACGAGTCTGTCCTGGTCGAGGGCGCCGACGGCGCCGTGCACGTCTGGGCCCGCAACCAGCACCCCGCGGGGCGGGTCGCCCATGCCGTCTCCCGGGACGGCGGTGCCACCTGGGGCGAGGTCGACTACCACGACCAGCTCACCGAGATCTTCTCCCAGCCCAACGCCATCGCCGTTACCGGCGCTCATGACGCCGCCGGAGTCGCCGACCCCGGCAGCAGGAGCATCGTCTTCGCCAACGCCTCCCAGATGCTGCCCTTCCGCGGCTGCGGCGTCATGCGCCTGAGCCACGACGACGGCGCCACCTGGCCCCACAACCGGGTCATCAACCCGCGCCACTACGTCTACCAGTGCATGGCCCAGCTTCCCAACGGCGATATCGCCCTGCTGTGGGAGCGCGAGTGGCAGGGACTGTTCCTCACCACGGTGCCGCTGGCCTGGCTGACGGGCTCGCGCTCAACGATCAGCTGAATTCTGCGTGCGGCTTCCCGATCCGGGCGCCGGGGTGTGGGCAGTGGGGGAGAATCAGCCCATGACCAGCCCCGTGCACTCTGCCGCAGCCGTCACACACCAACCCGAGCGGACGCCCGGTCCCGCCACCGCGCGTCGCCCGGCGCCCCACGAGCTGCTGGGGCTGACCAGCCCCGCCTACGGCGGCGACTACAACCCCGAGCAGTGGGACGAGGCCACCTTCGCCGAGGACCTCGAGCTCATGGCCGAGGCCGGCGTCAACCTGGTCTCCCTAGGCATCTTCTCCTGGGCACGACTCGAGCCGCGCGAGGGAAGCTACGAGCTCGACTGGCTCGTGGAGATCGTGGACCGCCTCCACGACGCCGGGATCGCCGTCGACCTGGCCACCGCCACCGCCTCGCCGCCCGCCTGGATGGCCACCGACCACCCCGACTCCCTGCCGGTGAACGCCGACGGCGTGCGCCTGGGCTTCGGCTCGCGCCAGCAGTACTGCCCCAGCTCGACCGTCTACCGGGAGCGCTCCGCCGCCCTGGCCAGGGCGCTGGCCGAGCGCCTGGGTGACCATCCCGGCGTCGTCATGTGGCACGTCGGCAACGAGTACGGCTGCCACACCGCCGAGTGCTTCTGCCCCGCCTGCGCCCAGGACTTCCGGGCCTGGCTGGCAGACCGCTACGGCGACGTCGAGCGCCTCAACACCGCCTGGGGCACCGACTTCTGGTCCCAGCGCTACACGAGCCTGGAGCAGGTCTCCCCACCGGCGGCCATGCCCACCTTCCACAATCCCGCCCAGCTTCTGGACTGGAGGCGCTTCAGCGACCACCAGCTGCGCAGCCTCATGGAGACCGAGGCCCGCATCCTGCGCGAGCGCTCGAGCCAGCCGGTAACCACCAACTTCATGGGCGACTTCCCGGCCACCGACTACTGGCGCTGGGCCGAGTCACTCGACATCATCTCCGACGACTCCTACCCCGACCCCGCCGACCCGGCCGCCGCCCACGAGGTCGCCTGGGCCGGTGACCTCATGCGGGGCCTGGCGGGTGGGAGGCCCTGGATCCTCATGGAGCAGGCGCCCAGCGCCGTCCAGTGGCGCGGGCGCAACTCACCCAAGCGCCCCGGACAGCTCCTCCTGTGGTCCCTGGCGCGCGTGGCCCACGGCGCCGACGGCATCCTGCAGTTCCAGTGACGCCAGTCCCGACAGGGCGCCGAGACCTTCCACTCCGGCATGGTCCCCCACGCCGGGCGCGCCAGCCGCACCTGGGACGAGGTGGTGTCCACCGGTCGGGCCCTGAAACGGCTCGGCCCGGTCCTGGGCGAGCCGGTGCGCGCCGAGGCAGCCGTCGTCCTGGACTGGGAGAGCCAGTGGGCGATAAGCGCAGCCATTGGCCCGGTGGAGCTCGGTGAGCGCTTCGAGACAGCCCGATCCTGGCACCGCAGCCTGTGGGAGGCCGGGATCGCCACCGACGTCATCCCGGCGAAAACCGATCCGGGAGCGGACCTGAGTGGCTACCGGCTCATCATCGTTCCCGCCATCTTCATCGACTACCCCGGGCTCGCCCGAAGCCTGGAGCAGGCCGCCGCCGCGGGCGCCCAGGTCGTCGTGGTCGGCCCCACCGGGGTCGTTGACGCCGGCGTCGGGGCGGTCCTGGGCGGCTACCTGGGATCGCTGCGGCCCCTGCTCGGGGTGCGGGTCACCGACCATGCCGCCTTAAGCGGGCCGGTGGAGCAGTCCGACCCGCGAGGCTCGCTCGTCAACCGTCTCAGCCGCGTCGTCGGAACACCCGCCGCCGAGACCTGGACGGGCCTGGAGGCTGTGGCCGAGACGCTTCACCGGGTCCTGGACCGGATGGGCTCACCGGCCCCCGACCTGCGCGCCGGCGGCTGGGCCGAGGAGATCCGAGTCGACGAAGCACCCGGCGACGACGAGGCCGCTCAGGGATGGGAACCGGCCGAGGTCGTGGCGGTCTTCGACGGCCGCGGTGGGGGAGCGGACCTGGCCGGGCGGCCCGCCATCACCCGGCGCGCCGTGGGAGGCGCGGCGGGGGCGGCCTGGTACGTGGCCGCCGACCTCGACGCCCTCAGCCGGGCCGCCCTGCTGAGACTCGTGTGCGCGCACGCCCGGGTGCGGCCGGTCGTGGCCGACCTGCCCGACGGCGTGGAGGCCCAGCGGCGCGGGGAGATCCTCTTCCTGCTCAACCACGGTGACCGGGCCGCCGAGGTGGCCGGAATCGTGGGCACCGACCTGCTGACCGGCGAGGCCTGCACGGGCCATGTGGTCCTGGCCCCGCGTTCGGCGCTCGCGGTGCGAGACAACATGCGGTGAGTCACCGCACGAGGACCTGCGGCTCCTCGTGCCTACGGCGTCGGTGGCGTAGCCTCGGGGGCGTAGAGACCCAATCGATACCCCCCGTGGCAAGGAGCCTCATCGTGTCCCGTCCTCTCTCCCGTGGGCCGCAGTTCGACGACGACGCCGAGGGTGATGCGGCAGTCGACCGCGTCGACCATGTTGACCGTGGACGGCCGACCGAGCGGATCGACCTCGCCCAGGCCGAGGCGCAGGCGGGAGCGACGGAGGCGATCGCCATGCCGCCCGGAGGCGAGGGCTGGGGCTACCTGCCGCCGTCGACGTCGACCCCGCAGCTGGCCGCCTCACCCGACCAGCGCAGCCAGTACACCCAGGTCCTCCAGCCGATGCAGGCGGCGCCGCAGACGATGGCCATGCCGATGCAGGCTACCTACCCGGCTGAGCCGGTCCAGCAGGTCCAGCCGGTCTACGTCAACCCCGAGCCCGCTCGGCCGGCGGCCTCGCGGGGCCCGGTGCAGGAGACCTGGAACGAGCCCGAGCCGGAGCGTCCAGTGGCGCTTCCTCGCCCGCCAGAGCGCCGTCGTACAGCCGCGCTGCCGGTGGGGACGATCATGGTGCTGGTGGCCTCCGGGCTCCTGGGATGGGGCACGTACACGTTGCTGACCACGCTTCATGTCTTCGAGATCATCTCGAGCCGGTCCTGGACCCCGAACTGGACCGCGATCGGCGCGGTCGGCGGTGGAGCGGTACTGGCCTTCATCGCCTTCTTCGTCGCCTGCACGGCCCTGGCGCGGGCGAAGCCGAAGGCTCCGGCGGCACTGCTGCTTCTGGCCGCGCTGTTCCTGCCCCTGGCGGCGACCGCTGCGGGCGTCTACTACGGAGCCGGTGTCCTCAAGACGCAGACCATGGCTGAGGCGGAGAACTTTGCCGGCCAGATCAAGACCGGCGACATCGACCAGGTCCTCAACACCCTGCAGTCAGGAGTCTCCTTCCCCGGGCGTGAGGACATCATCAGCGTCCTCAACACGGTGAAGGACAAGGCCGCTCAGCAGGGCGTCGACCCGCAGGGAGCTGACTCGCAGGGTGGCGACCAGCAGTCCGGTGACCAGCAGGACGGCACTCAGGACGGCTCCCAGGACGGCACTGGCCAGGAAGGCGGCGATGGCCAGCAGGGAGACGGTGAGCAGGCCGGCGGTGAAGGGTAGACAGAAGGCGGTAGGACGTTCGGCGCATTGATCGTGGCGGCGTCGATGCTCGGCTGTGGACAGCGGGGTCACATGTCAAGACCGGGTCACGAAATAGATGTGTGGCTGGTTTTGATGGGGTAGAACTACCCTGTTCGAATCCCTATCGAAGGCAGCCCTGTGTCTAACAGTAGTTTTCCTCCTGAGTCCTCACACAGCGCCGGCGACGCTCCTGCGCCTCCACCCCCGATGACATCTGGGCCAGAGACCGGCAGCTTCCCCGCCATTCCGGTTCCGCCGCCGCCGGGTGCCTCCGTGTCTGAACCGCCGGTTGCCGCGCCGGCACCGCCACCCGCTGCTGCGCCGGCACCGCCACCCGCTGCCACGTCGGCCCCACCGCCCGCTGCTGTTCCGGCCCCACCGCCGGGTGCGGTCGCGGCCCCGCCGGGTGCGACCGAGGTTCCTCCGCCCCCGGCACCGGCCGCCGGCGTCGAGCCCGTGGCCGCCCCGCAGGCCGTGGGTGCCCCGGTCGCCGTGGCGCCTGCTCCGGGAGAGCCGATGCCTCAGGCACCAGGCGGGTTCGCGCAGCCCCAGCAGGTCGGGCTGCCCCAGCAGGTCGGGCAGTCCTCGCCCCTGGCGCAGACCTTCACCGCGTGGCTCCGCGCTCCGGGTCTGACCTCCACGGGCCTGACGCTGGCGGTCGTGCTCGGATCTGCGGCCGTCAGCGCGATCCTCACGCTCGTGGCCATCACAACCATGGACACGACGGACACGTTCCCGACGACCTTCTCCATGCTGCCGCTGCTCATGGGCTGGAGCCTGGGCGGGCAGTTCGCCATGACGGGCTCAACCTCCTATGAGACCGTCACCCTGACCTTCACGTTGCTTCCGATGGGGGCGCTGACCGCCGCCGGTATCGGGGTCTACGTGCTGGCTCGACGTCGCGTTGCAGTTGACGGATCGGCGGCCCCGCTCGTTCCGACGCTGGCGAGGGCCGGAGTCGAGGCCTTCGCGGTGGCACTACTGTCCTGCCTGGTCACGGCCCCCTTCTCCCTGAGCATCAAGATGCTGGGGCTGGAGCGGGTCGTGGTCTCGTCCTCCCCGCTGATGACGATCCTGCTGGTGACTGTCGTGGTCTTCGTGGCACTGGTGGTGGCCCGCAGTGGCGGGCCCCTGCTCGAGCGCCTGCCGGGCCAGGTGGTTCAGGCCGGCCGTGAGCTGGGCGCCTTGAGTGTCGCGCTCGGTGTGGTTCTGGGAGTCTTCGTCATCGTCGCCTACATTGCGGCGGCGCTCACTCGAGGATGGGGGTTCGCCTCGATCCTCCTGCTCCCGGTTCTCCTGCCCAACCTGGTGCTGATCGCTCTGGGACTCGGCTCCCTGGGCGGCCTGACCGCGGACACCGCTCAGGCCATGGACCTGGCCTACTACATGCCGTCCCTGGGCGGCGAGAAGGGCGGCGACGCCTACGCCTGGACCTGGTTCGGCAGCTGGTCGATCCTGTTGTTCGTGGCCATGATCATCGCCATCGTGGCGGCGGCGGTGCGCGTGGGCGTCAGGCGTGCTCGCACTGGGCGGGCCGAGTGGGCGCGAGTCTGGCAGCTCCCGCTCGTGTCGCTCGTCCTGGGGGCGATCGTCTTCTACGGCCTGCTCCCACTGCACTTCTCAGGCACCGACGCTCCGCTGCGCTCCTCGGACGGCGAGGCCGCTCGCCAGCTCTCCTAAGGCATCCAGCCCAATGCCCTGACCTTCTTCATGTTCGGGATCGTGGTGGCGATCATCTCCGTTCTGGCGGAGCTGCTCCCCATGTGGATCTACTCCACCTTCCCGGCAGTGCTGCAGCTGGCCGGTGGGAAGAAGGCCAGTGCGGCCTGGCGTGCGGGCACCTCCGGCAGTCGGCCGACGACGTCGTCCCAGCAGTGGGTTTACGGCACCGACCCGGTCACCGGGGCCAGTACCGCCACGGACACGGCCACGGGTGCGGTCTTCTCGGTGGATCCAGCGACCGGCCAGTGGACGGAGACCACCCCCGCGTCACAGGCCCCGGCCCCAGTTCCCGGCGTCGACGGCGCAGCCGCTGCGGGCGGGGCGGGCGCCTTGCCCGAGCCCGCCCCGATGAACGCCGCCTCACGCCGCAAGGTCGTCCTGGGGCTGACCGTGGCCGGTGTCGTGGTGGCGCTGGTCGTGGTCGGCGTCGTCGCGCTCAACGTCGTCAACGGCATGCGCGGGCCCGACAAGGCGGTCGAGAGCTACCTGACGCTCCTGTCGGAGGGCAAGGCCGCCGAGGCCACCAAGATGGTGGACCCGGGCGTTCCCAATGACCAGCGCAAGCTGTTGACCGACGAGGCCATGAAGGCCGCCACGGCGAGGATCAAGGTCTCCAAGATCGACGAGCCCACGATCTCCGGTAACTCCGCCACGATCAAGGCTCACCTGTCCCTGAACGGAAAGGCCTTCGAGTACAGCTTCACCGCCTCGAAGAGCTCCGGCTCCTTCGGGCTGGAGACCTGGAAGGTGGACAAGGCCCTTGTGGTCTCCACGGACTTCAGCTCCTCCACGCTTCCCGGGCTGAAGGTCGGCGGGGTCGCCGTCGACCTGGCTAAGGACGACAGCGGGTGGGGTGGCACTCGCAACGCGACCCAGTACGCCTACCCGGGTGTCTACCCGGTGGCGGCCTCGGACTCCGTCAGCAAGTATCTGACCGTGAAGGAGTCCTCGCTCACGCTGATTCCCTCAGGCGCGAGCGCGAACTCGTCCTTTGAAACGGCGGGCAGCCAGAAGGTGGAGGCCACTCCCACCGATGAGCTGAAGACCAAGGCCTTGGAGAAGGTCAAGGAGCAGACGAAGTCCTGCGCGACGGTTCCGACGAACACGGACAAGCTCTGCCCCTTCGAGACCTCCACGGACATGACCTCGTTGTCGGTGGACAAGGACGCCACGAAGGTGGAGTTCTCCGAGGACAGTACCGACCTGTCCTTCAAGTCCGACGAGATCAACATCTCCGGTTCGCCCAAGCCGTCGGCCTTCGACAAGAACCCCAGCTCCCGCAAGGCGAAGTTCACCTTCTCGGGGAAGGTGGAGCTGCCGGAGGGCTCCGGCGATCCCACCATCACGATTGAGTCCTCCTCCGGCGTCTACTAGGACGGCAGGCCGGTGCCGGCCGCTGGGACGGCACCGGTGAGGAGAACGCGTTCGCGGCGCGTCGTCTCAGGCGGTCACCCTCAGGGTGGACCCGCCCGAGGCGACGCGCCGCACTGCGATGCGCTCGGCGATCTGGTCGCGCAGCTCGGCCACGTGGGAGACGATGCCGACCGTGCGCCCGCCGGCGCGCAGGTGGTCGACCTCGGCCATGACCGTCTGGAGAGTGTCGGCGTCCAGGGTGCCGAAGCCCTCGTCGATGAAGAGGGTTTCCAGGCTCACGCCCCCGGACTCGGCTGAGACGACGTCGGCCAGGGCGAGGGCCAGTGACAAGGAGACGTAGAAGGTCTCCCCGCCTGAGAGGGTCCGGGGGTCGCGGGCGCGCTCGTCACCGAGGTGGTCGACGACGGCCAGCCCCAGTCCTTTGCGGCGCCGGCGCTGGCTAGCTTCCTCGGCGACTCGGATGAGCTCGTAGCGCCCGGAGGACATCTGGGACAGGCGCTCGTTGGCGAAGACAAGGACCTCCTCGAAGCGGGCCTGCAGCACCCAGGTGGCCAGGGGCGTGCCGGCCTCGTTCTCCCCGCGGGCGAGCGAGGCCACCCGGATGAGGTCGGCGCTGGAGCCGGCAGCCTCCTCATAGGCGGTGGCCGCCTGCTCGACGCCGTCGACTGCCCGGCGCAGGTGCTCGTGGGACTCGGCGGTGCGCGCCTGGAGGGAGGCGGTCTGCCTGGCGGCGGCATCCGCCCGGGCGAGCTCAGCGGAGGCATCCTCGAGACGGTCCTCCTCCTGGCCGCTCAAGGCGGCGATCTGCGGGTCCTCCAGCCCCATACGGACCCGCTCGCGGGCGGTGGCGGCGGCGCGCACGGTTGTGGACAGGGCCTCGACAGCGCCGCGCTCCATGAAGGCCGCCGTTGCCTGAGCCGCGCTGGTGAAGCCCTCCTCCTCCAGCGCCGCGGCCAGGTCGGCCAGGGCGCTGCGGGCCTGGGCCAGGGCGGTGCGGGCAGTGTCGACGTCCTCGGAGGCGTCCTCGGCCTCCTGTGCCCGCACGAGGAGTGCGGCGGCGCGGGCGGTGACGCTCGGCCAGGTCTCGCGCGCCTCGAGGCAGCGTCGCCGGTCCTGGGCCAGAGCCTCGCGGTCGGCCTCCATGCGACTGCGGGCCGACTCCTGGGCCGAGCGGGCGGTATCGAGCGCGGCGCGCTCCTGCTCGGT
This sequence comes from Actinomyces naeslundii, assembly GCF_001956585.1. Lineage (GTDB taxonomy): Bacteria > Actinomycetota > Actinomycetes > Actinomycetales > Actinomycetaceae > Actinomyces > Actinomyces naeslundii. The sequence goes on from NZ_MSRR01000036.1 coordinate 20,081, forward strand.
GCCGGCATCGAAGGCCTCGAGCCGCTCCACCAGCTCCTCGACGCCGTCGGCTGCGGCCCGCGCCGTGGCCAGGGCGGTGGCGGCCGCCTCCAGCGCCTCCTTGGCGGCGGCGACATCCATGCCGTCACTGGTGCGCTGGGCCTCCTGAAGCCGGGTGGCACAGGCGTCGCGCTCCCGGACGGCGCCGCTGAGCGCCTCGTCGGACTGCCGCTGGTGCTCCTCAGCGGCCTCGACCTGCTGGCGGGTGGCGCCGTCGGTGCCGGCGGTGGCGGGGGAGGGGTGCGTGGTCGAGCCGCACACGGGGCAGGGCTCGCCCTCGGTGAGCTCACCGGCGAGTGCCCCGGCGGTCCCGGAGATCCATGCCAGGCGGGTGGCGCGAACCCGTTCGGTCGCCTCCCGCGCGAGCGTCGCCGCCTGAGTGCAGGCAGCGTCTCGCTGGGCGAGCTGGGCGCTGAGCTGCTCGACGGCCAGGGCCGCCCGGTGACGTTCCTCGGCTCGGGTGCGGCGATCCTGAAGGCCCTCGAGACCCGCGCGGGCCGCGCGCGCCGCCTCCAGCGTCTCCACTAGGGCGGTGCGCTGCGCGGGGCGCTCGGCGAGCTTCTCCGCGCGCTGCTCCAACTGGCCGGCGGAGTGCTGCAGCTCCGCCTCCCGCTGCTGTAAGGCGCTTTCGCGTGCGGGGAGGCCGGCCTCGAGGCCTACGAGGGTCTCGAGCTGCCCGTGCTCGTGACGGCAGTGGTGCGCCAGGTCGTCAAGGTCGCGGGGGCTCAGGGCCTCAGCGATGTCCGTCTCCGACTCATCGGCCGCTATAGGGGATTCTGCCGCCTTGGAGTCCTGTGGGTCCGTGTCCACTTCGGTACTGCTGGCGCTCGCCTGGCTGGGTTGATCCTCGAGGGTGGTGAGCTGGCGCTGCGCCTCACGGACCAGGGGCTCGACGAGGGCGGCGGGCGTCACCGCGGCGCCATGGCTGTCAGCATCGCTGCCGGTGGCCTCCTCCGTGCTGCCGGGACTGGTGACTCCGGCCTGCTCGGCCAGGTGGGCCAGGCCGCTCTGGTCGGCGCGGGCGGCCAGTGCGGCGACGGCCTGTTGGGCGCGGCGATGGGCGGTCTGCTCGGCGGCCAGGTAGGGCCGCACCCGGGAGGCGCGTTCGGCGTCCTGGAGACGCCGGGCGTCGTCGGCCTCCTGCTCGGCGCGCTCGGCCAGCCGCTCGTTCTCCTCGATCAGTGCCCGGCGTCGCTCCAGGAGGTCGTGGAGGCTCTGGGCCTCCTCTCGTGCCGACTGGGCCCGGGTGAGTGCCGTCCCGGCGGCCTCAGAGCGGGCGTCGGCCGATGCGACCCGGTTGCGGGAGGCTTCCAGTGCCTCGGCGCCGACGCGGCGAAGAGCCACCAGGTTCGGGGCGGCTCCCGCCATCGCCGCTTCCAAGGCCTGGGCCGGCGTCGGAGCAGGACCGGCGTCGGCCTCCTCCGGCTCCGCGCGGTCGGCGTCGTTCATGGGCAGCGGCAGTGCCTCCTGGGTTCCTCCGGACGGGGCCTCCTGCGACGGGTCATCCCGGACCGCCCCATGGCTGGCGTCTTCGATCTCCTCGCCGGCATCTGCGGTCTCAGCGGGGTAGGGGGCCTCGGCGAGAAGGGGGTGCCGTCCCAGGGAGGCGACCTGCCCGCGCAGGTCGGCCGCGGCCTGCTCGACCCTCCGGGCCCCGTCCCGGGAGGCCTGGATGAGGGCGTCCTGGATGGCGTCGTAGATGCCGGTGCCGAAGACGTCCTTGAGGAGGTGCTGGCGCTCGGAGGAGTCGGCGCGCAGGAACCGGGCGAACTTACCCTGCGGCAGGACGACCGTCTGCGTGAACTGCTCCCGGCTGAGCCCGACGGCGCGCGCGATCTCCGCGTCGGCGTCGCCCACGCGGGTGACGGGCTCGTCGAGCGGCTCCCCGCCGACCTCGGCCAGGTGCCAGAGCTTGACGGTGCCGTTCTGGGTGGTGGTTCCCTGGCCGCGCCGCTTGGCCCGCTCGTAGGTGGGGGTGCGGCGCACCCGGTAGACGCCGGCGCCGGTGGAGAAGACGAGCTCGATGACGCTCTCGGTGTGTGGGCCCACGAGGGTGGAGCGGATGCGCTCCTTGGAGGAGTCGGCCGAGTCGGCCACGTCCCCGTAGAGGGCGAAGACGATCGCGTCGATGATGGTGGTCTTGCCCGAGCCGGTGGGGCCGGTGAGTAGGAAGCGGCCCGAGGCGCCCACGGCGTCGAAGTCGATGTGCTCCCGCCCGGCGTAGGGGCCGATCCCGGTCATGGTCAGGGAGTGGATCCTCATCGCTCGCTCCTCGCGCTCGCCAGGGCTGACTCGTAGGCGCTGCGCAGGACGCTGCGCTCGGAGGGCTGCGGGGCGCGCCCGCAGACGTCGTCGAAGAAGTCCTCGGTGATGCGCAGCGGGTCGGCCGCGGCGGTGACGGCGATGCGCTCGCGGGCGGTGCGCGTGGGGGCCTCGTGCTGGAAGGCCAGGAGGCTGCCGAAGCGCTCCTTGAGGGTGGCCAGGGCGCCGGGTGGCCGCTCGCCCTGGAGGATGACGCGCACCCAGGCGCCGGTGGCGTCGTCGAAGGCGGGGGAGAGGAGCTCGGGCATGGTGCCGGTCAGGGTGCGCACCTGGTGCAGGACCGGGGTGGGGATGCGCTCTAGGCCGGTGACGCCGTCGGCGCCCAGGTCCAGCAGCACGGAGGACTTGGTGGCGGAGTTGCGGGCGCCTTCGGCCTCGTCGAAGGAGAAGGGCAGGGGCGAGCCGGAGTAGACCAGGCGCGGGCCGGTGGGCCGGGTGAGCTCCTGGGGCCGGTGGAGGTGGCCGAGGGCCACGTAGTCCAGGCCGCCGCTGCGCTCGGCCAGGGGCGAGCCGCCCAGGGTGGTGAAGACGCCGGAGGGTACGGAGTCGACGCCGCCGACGCGGATGTCTCGCTCGGACTCGCAGGCCTCGCCGCCGACGACGAAGGCGTGGGCCATGAGCAGGCTCGGTAGGCGCCGGCTGCGGCCGGCGCGCAGGCGGTCCAGGTCCGCGGCCACGAGGCGCAGGGCGGCGGAGACGACGGCCTCGTGTGAGCGGGGCAGGCGCGGGCGCTCCGGTGTGCCGGGACGGGAGGAAGTGCCTCCGTCCTCGGTTTGGTCGTTGTCGGCCGCCTGCTTTGCGGGGGTTTCCTCGCCGAGGCGTTCGGCGAGGAGGGGCGGGAGGATCTCGCGGGCGGCGTCGGGGTCGAGGTAGGGCAGGGCGTGAACGATGGCGGCATCGTTGCCGTCCGCGTCGGGGAGGATGATGCCGCCGTCGAGGCCGGCGGTGCGGGCCCGGATGATGAGGCCCTCGCGCATGAGGTCGGCGGCGAAGCCGAGGCGGCGGGCGGAGTCATGGTTGCCGGGGGTCAGGACCACCCGGGTACGCTCGGTCAGCCGGCGCAGCGTCTCATCGAGGAGGGCGACGGCGTCATTGGGTGGGATGGCGCGGTCGTAGACGTCCCCGGCGACGAGGACGGCATCGACTGACTCGGCGGTGACGAGCTCGACGAGGTGGTCGGCGAAGGCGGCGTGCGCGTCATCGAGCACGCGCCCGTGGAAGGTGCGCCCCAGGTGCCAGTCGGAGGTGTGGAGGATCCGCATGCGGACACTGTCTCACAGCCCACCGACATCAATGACGGCGCCCTGTGGCGGTCAGTCGCCGGTCATCTGGTCCGGGTCCTCCTCGGTGCCGTCCTGCTCGGAGCCCGACGGCGTCTCGAAGAGCTTCTCCGCATCCTCAATCCTGCCTGCGGCGCGATAGGCCTCGGCTAGGTTGTTGCGTGAGGTGAGGGTGCTGGGGTGGTGGGGTCCCA
>NZ_MSRR01000037.1 GCF_001956585.1 Actinomyces naeslundii
GCCATCACCCTTCACAAGCAGAACCTCAAAGACCGCACCCACATCCTGGGCCCCAACCACCCCGACACTTTGGGCTCGCGCAACAACCTCGCCAGCGCCTACCAGGCCGCGGGCAGACTCAACGAAGCCATCACCCTTCACAAGCAGAACCTCAAAGACCGCACCCACATCCTGGGCCCCAACCACCCCGACACTTTGGGCTCGCGCAACAACCTCGCCTGTGCCTACCGGGAAGCTGGCAGACTCGACGAAGCCATCACCCTCTACGAGCAGGCCCTTACGGACCATGCCTATGTCCTGGGGCTCCACCACCCCAGCACCCTCACCTCACGCCACAACCTCGCCAGCGCCTACCAGGCCGCGGGCAGGCTCGATGAGGCCATCCCCCTGTTCGAACAGAACCTCGAAGACCACACCCGCATCCTGGGACCCCACCACCCCAACACCCTCACCTCACGCAACAACCTCGCCAATGCCTACCTTGCCGCGGGGAGATCCGAGGAGGCGAAGAAGCTCTTCGGTACGCCGTGAGAATTCTGTTTCCGGGCCGCTGACCGCTTGTACGATAGCGGCATGGCCGATCCCCTCTCTTTCGCTGTCCTGTCCATGACCACCAGCCTTGCCGGCCTGGTCATGCGTGGAGCCGCTGTGGCCGTTGATCCTTCGTGGGGCAGCGCGGCGTCACTGCCAAGCGATGCCTTTAACGCGTGGCGCAGCATATGGAGCCTGATGCACGGTCGAGGTGGACAGGAGAATCCGCTGGAGGCGTCCATCAAGTCTCGACTTCAGAAGCAGGTGGATGCCGCCGGCGAGCGGTACGAGCGGACCGGAGTCGCCCCATTCGCCCTGGCTGGAGCCGTCACCGAGATGGAGGTGACGCTTAGGAATCTCAGCGGAGACGACGCCGCAGTCCTGGAGGCAGTGCGGTTCCCGGACAAGTTCGAGACCTACCTCCGACGGCGGACGGCCAGCCGCCGCCAAAACATCGAGGCAGCAGCCGAGCCCTTCTTCGATGACCTGACCCGCATCGTCGCCGACGAGTTCATCCGTCTCGTGCCAGGCTCACGCGGTTTCGACATCGCCGCGCTCAAGCAGTTGCTCGCTAGGCAGGAGCAGTTACTTGCGGGGCAGGAACAAATCCTGGACGGGCAAGCAGAGACTAACGAACGTTTGACGGCAGTGGCTACGGATATCCAGGAGATCCATAGCGCGGTCACTCGAAACCAATCTGCCCCTCCCACGCGGATTCGCTTCGGTAGCCGCCCCAGGGTCAGCGCAGGCTTCGTCAAGCGAGAAGGGCAGGATGAGCTCTTCGATGCCATCTTCACCCGCGCCGAGCCTCGTACAGTGCTGACGGGGATGCGAGGAAGCGGCAAGACTCAGCTGGCCGCTGCCGTTGCGGCCAGATGCGAGGAGGAATGGCCCCTAGTCGCATGGATCAATGCAGGCTCACGTAAGGAACTCATTGCCGATCTCTACGAGCTCGCACTGCGCATCGGTATCGATGCACCGAAGGACATTCCTCCGGAGACTATTATTCGACGCTTCTTGGATCAGCTACACTCAGCAGATGCGGCGGACCGCCTTGTCGTCTTCGACAACGTGGAGAACCTCGACGACCTGAAGGGTCTCACTCCCAAGGGCAGCGGAGTCCGGGTCATCATCACCACCACACGTCGCCTTGACTGGGACAGTTTGGGATGGTCACCGATGGCAGTCGGCGTCTTTGATCGCGAGCAGTCGATCGCTCTTCTCTGCCAACGCACCGGTGACGCTCATCGCGATGCAGCCGACCAGATCGCAGAGGCGCTTGGCGACCTACCTGTCGCCGTAACCCAAGCCGCGGCAACAGCCAAGTGGGGACACTACTCCCTTTCAGAGTATTTCATAAGATTGAGCACCCACTCGCTCGAGTCAAGCATCAGTCGCCTCGAGGGCGATGACTACCCAGACGCCGTTGGGGTCGCGCTATTCATGGCGTACGAACAGGCCTTGGATCAGATCAACTCCAAGTACCCCTGGCAGGAGAGGATCGCTATATCGCTCCTCGACGCACTATCCCTCCTGGCCGCTCCCGGAGTACCGACTCACTGGCTTCTGGCGCTCGAAGATGACTCCGACGCGGTACGAGATACCCTGTCATTCCTGAAGAGATCATCAATCATTCAAGAATCCACGGACGGCAAAAAGACCATCGTCCACCGCCTTCAAGGACAAGTTTACCGCGAAACCTACCTGAGCGAACAAGGGAAATTTAACAAAGCATGCATATACGCAACAACCATCCTCTACAAGATTAACATAGGCCAACTAGCTAATTTTGAACAGCAGCGACAGGAAACACGAAATCTCGTTGAACAAATAGGCGCGATCACATCTCAAGACCACTCTCGCCCATTATTTTCCGATCCAGATTTTGTCGCAATACTCGCAACGACGCTGCGCGATGCAACCGATCTTGGAATGCCGCAGCTGGCTCTTACTCTCACCGAGTCTGTCACCCAGGCAGGCAAAGCCTTGGACCCCGACCACCCCCACACCCTCATCTCACGCCACAACCTCGCCGGCGCCTACCAGGACGCTGGCAGGCTCGACGAGGCCATCCCCCTGCACGAACAGACCCTCGAAGACAGCACCCGCATCCTGGGACCCCACCACCCCGACACCCTCATCTCACGCCACAACCTCGCCGGCGCCTA
>NZ_MSRR01000038.1 GCF_001956585.1 Actinomyces naeslundii
GGGGTGAAGGTGTCGCTTCGCCTGGAATAATGCGGGTTGCTGAGATCCGAGAGCTCCAGGGGAGGGACACCTTCGTGGTGAAGAATATCGGGTTGTACCCGGTTGTGGGTGTGGAGTCCGGGGGGTGTTCCTGCGGTGGGGCTGGCCGGGGTGAGGCTGTTGACCGAGACGAGCAGGGTCACGGGCCTGGGCGACGAGCTCTCACGGGTCCTGTCTGTGTGGCGGCGGTGGTGGGCGGTGCACGACCCGGGCAAGATCATCTTGGATCTGGCGGTGTGCGTGGCCCTGGGAGGTCGGTGCCTGTCTGACCTTTCGCTGCTGCGGTGCGACAAGGAGGTCTTCGGGCCTGTTGCCTCTGACCCGACGGTCTCGCGACTTGTGGGGACCCTGGCCGACCACGTCGAGGTGGTCGAGGCCGCCGAGGCCGGGCTCGCAAGACGGTGCGGCAGCGGGTGTGGGACCTGGCCGGCGAGCACTCACCAACGGCTGGAATCAGCGCTGAGCGTCCGTTGGTGATCGACGTTGACGCCACCTTGGTTAATGTGCATTCAGAGAAAGAGGGTGCGGCCCCGACCTTCAAGAAGGGGTTTGGCTACCACCCCCTGACCGCATGGTTCGACCACGGCCCCGATGGTGGGGGTGAGTGCGCGGCGCTCGTGCTGCGGCCCGGAAACGCGGGCTCGAATACCGCCGCCGACCACGTCGAGATCATCCGCCGGGCACTGGACCAGGCCGGGCTCGGCCCCAGACCCGGTAGAAAGGTGCTGGTGCGCATCGACGGGGCCGGAGGCACGAAGGAGACCATTGAGTTCCTGGCCCGTCGGCGGGTGTCCTACAGCGTGGGGTTCACGCTTCCCGAGCACACGCCGCAGATCCACGGGCACCATCCCCGAGACCGCCTGGGCCCCGGCCTACAACGCTGACGGCCAGCCCAGACAGGGTACGGCCGTCGCTGAGACCCGCCGACCTGCTGGACCTGACCGTCTGGCCGGGCGGTATGCGGGTCAACCGTGCGCCGAGAGCGGCCCCATCAGGGCGCCCAGCTGCGCTTCGAGGACGTGGGCGGCTACCGGCCCACCGCCTTCGCCGCCAGCACGAGGGTGGGTCAGCTCGCCGATCTCGAGGTGCGCCACCGGCTGCGGGCCCGCTGCCAGGGGACCGTATCCGCTGTGCCAAGGACACCGGGCTTGACCGCTTTCCCTTGCAGGGGTTTGCGGCCAACCGGGTCTGGTGCCTGATCGTGGCTCTGGCCCGCAGGCCTGCTGGCCTTCTCCCAGCTGCTCGCCCTGGCCGACGCCCCCGCCCGCGCCTGGGAGCCCCGGACGATCCGCCTGCGGCTGATGAGCATCCCCGCTGTCATCGCC
>NZ_MSRR01000039.1 GCF_001956585.1 Actinomyces naeslundii
ACACGGTGAAGGTGCTGCGGTCGAGGGTGTAGGTGTTGGTGGCTGAGATGTTGACGGCGGGGTTGTCTCCGCCGAGTACGTCGAAGGTTGCTTTGCCTTCCTGGGCGGGGGTGCCGTCTACGGCCAGGGTGGTTGACAGGCTCGTGGCCTTGACGGAGGCGTCCTTCTCGGTGAGTGTGCACGATCCGGTCGGCAGGTCGTTCACGTGTGCGGTCTGGCCGGTCTTGACTACCAGCTGCTTGGGGGAGGCGGTCTTGCCGGTGACCTTGTCGGTGCAGGTGTACTCGAAGGTGAACTCTGCTGGTGCCAGCTTCGCGCCGTCGCCCTGGACCGTCTTGGACACTGAGAAGCCTCCGGTCTGGCGGGTGTAGGTGTTGGTGACCGACACGTTCGGGACCTGGTCCTTGGCGATCGTGGCTGTGGTTGTGGAGTAGGTGGTGGCTAGCGCGTAGCCCTCACGCTGGGCCGAGGTGTTGTCCTCGTTCAGGGTGCATGCCGTTCCTGTGGGGAGGGTCGGGCCGCCTACGGCGGTGCCGTCCATGGGGACGTCGAGTGTGCCCTTGGTGCTGTCGGGGTCGTTGCAGGTGTAGCCGACCTTGACGGTCTCGCCGGCCTGCGGGGTGTAGTCACCCTTGACACTCTTGGACACCGAGAACGAACC
>NZ_MSRR01000040.1 GCF_001956585.1 Actinomyces naeslundii
CGCAGCACCTTCACCGTGTCAAAGGCCGTGGCGGGCGCGCAGGCCGGTGACAAGGAGTTCACCTTCGCCTACACCTGCACCGACGGCACCGAGGGCACGCTCAAGGCCAAGGCCGATGGCGAGGCGGTCACCGGCCCCAAGGTCCCCACGGGCACACAGTGCACCGTCACCGAGGACGCCAAGACAGCCGCGATCGACGGCTACACCCTGGCGGCTCCGGAGGCCCAAACGGTGACGGTCTCTGAGAAGGACCAGGTGGTCAACACCTCCTTCACCAACACCTACACCCGCGACACGGGTACCTTCTCCATCGCCAAGTCGGTTCAGGGCGGCCCAGAAGGGGCGGCCAATGGCTCCTACTCCTTCACCTACACCTGCGACGGCGACGTGCAGGGAACCCTGACGGTCCCCGGGGACGGGACGGCCGTGTCCTCCCCAAAGATCCCGACCGGGGTCTCCTGCACCCTGGCGGAGGACGCCGCGTCGGCCGCCAAGGACGGGTACTCGGTGGCCTCGACCCTGTCGCAGGACTCGGTGACCATCGCCAAGGACCAGACCGTGGCCGTGACCGCCACCAACACCTACACCCGTGACACGGGTTCGTTCTCGGTGTCCAA
>NZ_MSRR01000041.1:0-9633 GCF_001956585.1 Actinomyces naeslundii
TTCCGGGGCCGACGCCGTCGATGCTAGTGTTTCGATCGTGACACGGGGTGCCACATGGCTGAGAACACACCCGTCGAACCTGTCCAGCTAGTACTGACGAAGGGATGTCACATGCACTGGGGCATGTCTACCCCAGCGGCGCTTGAGGCGGTACGCCGCCACGCCCCGCTGGTCTCCTGCATCACCAACGCGGTGGTCACCAACATCACCGCTAACGTTCTCCTGGCTCTAGGCGCGGCGCCCGCCATGGTGGATATCACGGGGGAGGCGGGCCCCTTTGCCCGCGTCGCCTCCACGCTGCTCATCAACCTCGGCACGCCTCAGCCCGAGCAGCGGGACGCCGCCCGTGAGGCCGTGGCTGCGGCAGCCGACGCGGGCACGCCGTGGGTCCTCGACCCGGTGGCCATCGGCACGCTGACGCACCGCACTGCGCTGGCCCGTGAGCTCTTCGGCCGGGGACCGAGCGTCGTACGGGGCAATGCCTCGGAGATCCTGGCTCTGGCCGGTGATGGCAGCGGTGGGCGGGGCGTCGAGACCGCCGACGACGTCGCCGCAACACTCGATCCGGCCTGCGACCTGGCCCGCAGCCACGGCTGCGTTGTCGCCGTCTCCGGGCCCGTCGATCTGATCACCGACGGCGAGAGCGTCATCCACGTTCAGGGCGGCTCCGCGCTACTGACCCGGATGACCGGCGGGGGCTGCGCTCTGGGTGCGGTGGTCGCGGCCTTTCTCGGGGCGGGGCGGAAGGAGGACCTGGATGACGTGAGCGCCGTCGTCGCTGCGCATGCCGTCTACAGCGCTGCTGCCGAGCGAGCGGAGGCCCGATCAACCGGCCCCGGATCCTTCCCACCAGCCTTCCTCGACGCCCTGTACGCCCTTGAGATGCAGGACCTGCAGAACGTTAGCGTCAGTGCTACCAGCGCGACCACCGCCGCCGGGGGAGGGCCGGCATGAGGGCCGCACCGGACCTGTCGGTTTACCTCGTTACCGATGAGGGCCAGTGCCGCTCGCGCGGCAGAGACGTCCTGGCCACCGTTGAGGCTGCTGTCGACGGCGGAGTCACCTGCGTCCAGCTGCGCGCCAAGGGTACCGACGGCGGACTCTTCCTGACTCAGGTGCTGGAGGTGGCCGAGGTGATTGGTGATCAGGTCCCCGTCATCGTCAACGACCGCGTCGACATCTTCCTGGCGGCGCGCGATCAGGGAGCGCCCGTGGCCGGGGTACACCTCGGCCAGTCGGACCTGCCCGCCCGCATCGCACGCCGTCTCGTCGGGGAAGAAGCCTACCTCGGGCTGTCGGCCGCGACTCCCGACGAACTGCGCACCGCCCAAGAGCAGGGCGCCTGCGACCACGTCGGCATCGGCGTCGTTCACCCCACCGCCACCAAGGCCGACGCTCCGAAGAGCCTGGGGGTGAACGGCGTGGCGCGTATGGCTGCCCTGATCGATCTGCCTGCTGTGGCCATCGGCGGCATCACGGCCAGCGACCTGCCGGCCCTCCGGGCGGGTGGTCTGGCCGGTGCCGCCGTCGTATCAGCCATTTGCACGGCTGATGACCCCAGGAGCGTCGCCGCCGACCTGCACCGTGCCTGGGACGAAGGATGTCGGCGATGAGCCAGCAGCGTTCGGCAACCGTGACCGCCTTGACCATCGCCGGCTCAGATCCTAGTGGTGGCGCCGGCATTCAGGCCGACATGAAGGCCATGAGTGCCCTCGGCGCCTACGCGATGAGCGTCATCACGGCGTTGACTGCCCAGTCAACGCGCGGTGTGGCCGGTGTGCACGCCGTGCCGGTCGACTTCGTCCGTCTCCAGATGGACACGTTGCTGGAGGACATCGTCCCCGATGCCACGAAGATCGGGATGCTCGCCACCGCCGAGCTGGCCGACGCGGTGGGGGAGTACCTGCCTGGACTCACTCATACGGTGCTCGACCCGGTCATGGTGGCCACCTCCGGGGACCGCCTTCTCGACGAGCAGGCGGTCGGTGCCGTGCGCCGTCTGTGCGCCAAAGCCGATCTCATCACTCCTAACCTCTATGAGGCGGCCGTCCTGCTGGGGGAGGAGCCCGCGGCGACCCTCGGTGAGCTGCGCAACCAGGCGCAGCGCCTGAGGGATCTGGGTGCACGTAGGGTACTGGTCAAGGGTGGTCACCTGAGCGGTGACGCTGGTGACGCCGTCGATGTCTACGCCGATGCCGACGGCGTCGAGATCTTGTGCGGTCGCAGGGTGGCCACGCAGAACACCCACGGCACGGGATGCACGCTCTCTTCGGCGATCGCCTCGCTGCGACCACGCCGGGCGACCTGGCTGGAAGCGGTGCGGGACGCCAAGGACTACCTCACCGGCGCCATCGCACACGCCGAGGCCCTGGGCGTTGGACACGGGCGCGGGCCCGTCCACCATTTTTACCGAGTCTGGACTAGAACCGGATGGTAAGTTATGTCGTTGTCGTCGGCGACCTCCCCGGCTCACGCTGCCGAGCTTGCGCAGGGTGGAGGCGCGGCGCCCAGTGCGTCCTTGACGACGGTGACCGCACCCACCAGTTTCGGTAGGAAGGCCGAGTCGATCCCCGAGGATCAACCGGCGGCCGCCGGGGACTGATGCGTTGGACCTCAGCCCTGGCTGCTACCTGGAGCCGACGGCGCGGTCCGCACTGGAACCGGTTGCTGCGGCGTTGTTGTCGTGGACTCCGTTCTGACGGCCAGAAGAGTCATGGCGAGTACGAGTGCCGCGACCAGCGTCACCGAGGCGATCGCTACGGCCGCCCACGCCGACCGCCGATACCGGCTCGAGCCGCGCAGGTGTGCGGCACCTATGACAAGGGCGACGAAGGACAGCGGTACTCCAATGAAGGGGAGCGGGATCAGTAGCACCGCGCCCGCAGCCGCAGCAGTCAGGGCGGTGACAGCCGGAGAGCGGCCGAGGCCGCCCTCGGCCTTCAGCTGCTGGTCCACGGCGACTCTCCTCTCACTCGTCTTCTCGGCTCGTGTCGGCAGTCCACTGCCCATGATGGAACCCGGCCCTGCCGGGCGCCAGGGCAATGCCTGAATCTTTCAGATGAGGCCTTCAGAGACTCTTCTGCGATCGCGGTCGCTCCTACCGGGAACTTCTGCCCGTGCGACGTAGGAATGAGTCAGGTGGCGTACAGCCCGGGCTCGTAAACTGAAACCTGGGAGACTTCCTCGCTCAGGAGCTGAGATGGTTGACGCACGCACCGCCCTCGCCCAGTCCGACACCCTTCGCCTCATTTGGCCCCAGTGGCAGGGGGCGGGAGAGACCTCGGTGCGCAGCCTGCTGCCCGAGCTGCCCTACGGGGAGGCGCGGCGCGTCTACGCACTGGGAACCCGGGTGCTGACGGCGCTCCTGCCCGAGCACGCCGGCCCCACGGAGATCGTCCCCGTCAGCGATGAACCTACTGGCGAGGAGGTCCTCGTCACTAACGGCATGGAGTCGCGTGCCCAGATCCTGGCCGGGATTCGTGACGCCCGCGAGGCGATCGCCCGGCACGACGCTCCCAGGATCCTCACCCTGGGCGGGGACTGCGCTGTTTCCGTCGTCCCCTTTACCGAGCTCGCCGCCCGTTACGGAGACGACATGGCCGTCGTCTGGATCGACTCCCACCCCGACATCGGCACCTCGCACTCCCAGTACCCCGGCTACCACGCCATGGCGGTCTCCCACATCATCGGTACTGGTGACGTCGAGGTGATGGAGGAGCTGGCGGCCTTCGTCTCCCCGAGCCGACTGGCCCTGGCGGGCCTGCACTCCTGGACCGAGGACGACTACCCCAACATCGCCACGTGGGGGCTGCACGCCTTCGGCCCGGCCGACCTGCGCGACTCGACAGAGCCCCTGCTGAGGTGGCTGGAGGCCACCGGCTGCAGCCGCGTAGCAGTCCATCTGGATGTCGACACCGTGGACGCCGATGAGGTCCGGCTGGGACTGGGCTACGATCGCGGCGGCCTGAGCGTGACTCAGACCAACCGCGTGATCAGGGATCTGGGGCGGGCGGCCGACGTCGTCGGCCTGACGATCGCCGAGTACGTGCCTCGGCAGGTCGTCGCTCTCACCCATCTCCTGGAGAGGCTGCCGCTTCTCTGAGGATCGGGGCGGGCTGGGCGAACTCGCCCGCCGGGGCGACCGCCGTCAGTCGGTGACGACCTTCGCCCCGGTCGTGTTCTTCGCTGCGTCGATGGTTCCCAGGTCGGTGACGCTGGGGAAGCCGGCGTTGCGCATGGCGGCACTGGCCATCTTCGACTGGTCTTTGCTCCCGTAGAGCTGGTACTGGGAGTTGTGGTCCAGTCCCGAGATCTCCTTGGAGAAGGTGCCGGAGGAGAAGTCGTAGTTCACGGCCCCCTCCAGGTGACCCTGCTTGTAGTCCTTGGTTGAGCGCAGGTCGATGATGACTACGGGACCAGTGGCCTTCGCGTCCGCCGGGGTGGTGTGCGCCGAGGCGGAGGCGCTGGAGCTGGAGGATCCCGAGCAGCCGGTCAGCGCCAGCGCACCGCAGGAGACGAGCAGGGTTGAGACGGCCAGGACGCGGATGGGGCGTTTCACAGACGGTTCCTTCAGGAGTCACACGGCTTCGTCGAGCCTGGGTGGGAGCAGACGGGATGCTGGATCAGCGTAAGGCTCTGTGTCGGGAGACTCGAGGTGGGAACAGGGGCAGGGCCTCAAGGATGAGGATAAACGGGTTCCGGCGGGAACCGGCGGTGGTATTCAGTGAACGGTAGGGTGAATTTCAGTGATAATTTCCACGTCAGCTGCCGGCGGTCAGGCTCGCGGTCTCGTCCTGGAACAGCAGGGCGACCTCCTTGAGCTTCTCTCCGTGCTGGCGGGCGTGGTGAGCGCAGAAGAAGAGCTCGCCGGTCAGCATGACGACTCGGACGTAGGCCTGCGCGTCGCAGACGTCGCAGCGGTCGGCCGTGGTCAGCGGGCGCTCGGAGGAGTCGGCGGCAGAGGTGGTCTGCTCGTCCAGGGTGGTCACCGCCTGTGCGGCGGTCGAGGTTCCGATTGTGCTCATGGTTCGCATTGCATCATGAGGAAGGCGACTCCTGCTGTCCGAAAGAGCCGTTTCCGCCTGAGGCGCACGCGCTTTCGCCCACGGCGCACCGCCGTCATGGCGCACCTCACCGTGGTGCCTGCCGATCGGGTGGATGCTGGAGGTGGTGCCAGCGGGTTGTCAACGGACGGAAATCGGGAGGGGAGCAGTCAGGATGTCGGTGGTGCAGGAGTTCCGCGACCGTGAGATCGCGCGCCTGGAGCGTTCGGGCTGGGCAACCAACGCGGCCCTTCGCCAGAGGCTGGAGGCCGTGGGGCTGCGGCCGCCCGCCGAGGTCGTGGCCGAGTGCCTGGATGAGGACGGCGGCAGCGGGGACGTTGGCAGCCGCTGGGAGCGGGCAGAGCGCACAGTGGCCCATCTGCGAGAGCACTTCGCCCCGTTCCGCTTCGCCGACGACGTTGACTACGGGCTCCTGGCGATCCCGGCCACGGACCGGCTCGACACCCGCGGCGCCGTGGATCCTCGCATCCGCCGCGGTCAGCGGCCCGACCTGCTCGAGGACTTCGTCGACCCGGCCCTGGGGGAGGGTGCTGGCCTTACTGACCCCGCTGACCCCGTTGACCTTGCCGGGGCCACGCTGGGTAAGGACGGCTGGATCATGGTGGCCGGCGTCGTCGGCCAGTACGGGATCTCGGCCGGAAGCTATGAGGACGTCACCTCAGCCCCCGCGGAGCGCTTCGAGGTCGACGGCGTCGACACCCGCGCCCTCATGACCCGCCGGCTGTGGGGAGCCCGACTCCTGCAGTGCCCGCCCGGCCTCGTTCCCGACTCCGACTACGCCGAGCGGTGGACCTTCACGCTCTTCCCGGCCGAGGGTCTGGTGGACGGCCGGGCAGTCTCGGGTACCGTGCTCAAGAGGCGGGTGCGCTTCCGGCTGGGCAAGGCGGACCGCGGGATCGGCAGCGCCCGGGTGAGCCCCGCCCTCCCGCTCGACTGAACGATTCGGCGGTGCCGGGTGGGTCGACGCTCGCCTGACGTATGACGCCACACGCCTCCCCGCGGCGGGGCGCGAGGCACGGGCGGCGCCGATCGGCTAGATTCCCAGCGTGCCCTCATCCGAGAACAAGACCAGCCGGGGCGACTACTCCGCCCGCCACCTCTCCGTCCTGGAGGGGCTCGAGGCCGTGCGCAAGCGCCCGGGAATGTACATCGGCTCCACCGACCAGCGCGGCCTCATGCACTGCGTGTGGGAGATCGTCGACAACGCCGTCGACGAGGCCCTTGAGGGGCACGGCGACGACATCTCGGTGACCGTCCACGACGACGGATCCATCGAGGTGCGTGACAACGGGCGCGGCGTGCCCGTGGACATCGAGCCCTCCTCCGGCCTGACCGGCGTCGAGCTCGTCTACACCAAGCTGCACGCCGGCGGGAAGTTCGGTGGTGGTTCCTACGGCGCCGCCGGTGGCCTGCACGGCGTGGGCGCCTCCGTCGTCAACGCCCTGGCCGAGCGCATGGACGTCGAGGTCGACCGCGGCGGCAAGACCTACGCCATGAGCTTCCACCGCGGTGAGCCCGGCATCTTCGACGACTCCGCCGGACGCAGCCCCTCCTCTCCCTTCACCGAGTTCACCAAGGCCTCCGAGCTACGAGTCATCGGCAAGGTGCGCCGCGGCGTGACCGGCACCCGCGTGCGCTACTGGGCCGACCCCCAGATCTTCCCCAAGCCCACCGAGTACGACGCTGCCGCCCTGCGCGCCCGGCTGCGCCAGACCAGCTTCCTCGTGCCTGGGCTCACCCTGCGCCTGGAGGACAAGCGCCCCGAGGCCGAGGCCATCGCCGCCTCCAACACGCCCGCCGCCGACGCCGGTGAGACCGACGACGCCGTCCACGAGGTCACCCTGCGGGCGGCCGCCAAGAACGCCACCGAGAACCGCGGTGACCTGTTCGACACCGGCGCCGACGAGGGCGTCGAGGTCTTCCAGGCCCTGGGCGGCACCGCCGACTTCGTCGACTTCCTGGCCTCCGACGGCTCGGTGACCGACACCTTCCGCCTCACCGGTCAGGGCACCTACACCGAGACCGTCCAGCAGCTCGACCGCGCCAGCGGGCACCTGCGGCCCGTGGAGGTCGAGCGCACCTGCATCGTCGACGTCGCCCTGCGCTGGGGGATCGGCTACGAGACCACCGAGCGCTCCTTCGTCAACATCATCGCCACCCCTATGGGCGGCACCCACCTGACCGGGTTCGAGCAGGCCCTCACCAAGGTGCTGCGCAAGCGCATCGAGGCCGACTCCCGGGCCCTGAAGATCACCTCCAAGGACGGCCGGGTCGAGAAGGACGACATCATGGCGGGCCTGACGGCCGTCGTCACCGTGCGCGTGCCCGAACCCCAGTTCGAGGGACAGACCAAGGAGGTGCTCGGCACCGGGCCCGTGCGCCAGATCGTCTCCAAGGTGGTCGAGCGCGAGCTCACCGCCCTGCTGACCTCCTCCAAGCGGGACCTCAAGACCCAGGCGCGCGCTCTGGAGGAGAAGATCGTCGGCGAGATGCGCGCCCGCGTCTCGGCGCGCTTGCACAAGGAGATCACCCGCCGCAAGACGGCCCTGGAGACCTCCTCCCTGCCGGCCAAGCTCG
This sequence comes from Actinomyces naeslundii, assembly GCF_001956585.1. Taxonomy (GTDB): domain Bacteria; phylum Actinomycetota; class Actinomycetes; order Actinomycetales; family Actinomycetaceae; genus Actinomyces; species Actinomyces naeslundii. The sequence goes on from NZ_MSRR01000041.1 coordinate 7,641, forward strand.
CCGACTGCCGCAGTGACGACGTCGCCGCCTCCGAGCTGTTCATCGTCGAGGGCGACTCTGCCCTGGGCACCGCCAAGAACGCGCGCAACTCCGAGTTCCAGGCGCTCCTGCCGATCCGCGGCAAGATCCTCAACGTGCAGAAGGCCTCCCAGGCCGACATGCTGCGCAACGTGGAGTGCTCTGCCATCATCCAGGTGGTCGGTGCCGGCAGCGGACGCACCTTCGACCTCGAGGCCGCCCGCTACGGCAAGGTCATCCTCATGACCGATGCCGACGTCGACGGCGCCCACATCCGCACCCTCCTGCTGACCCTCTTCTTCCGCTACATGCGTCCCATGATCGAGGCGGGTCGGGTCTTCGCAGCCGTCCCGCCCCTGCACCGCATTGAGGTCTCCGGCTCAGGTCGGCGCAAGAAGGAGATCATCTACACCTACTCCGACGACGAGCTCGTTACCACCCTGCGCCGGCTGGAGCGCTCGGGGCGCAGCTTCAAGGAGCCTCAGCGCTACAAGGGCCTGGGGGAGATGGACGCGCACCAGCTCGCCGAGACCACCATGGAGCCCCAGCACCGAACCCTGCGGCGCATCACATTGGGAGACGAGGCCCAGGTCATGGAGGCCGAGTCCGTCTTCGAGCTCCTCATGGGCTCCTCGGTCGAGCCCCGCCGCGACTTCATCGTCGAGGGCGCCCGTGACGTTGATCGCGAGCGCATCGACGCCTGACCATCGCATCAGGCCTCGACGGCTCTTTCAGGTAGTCTCAGTAACCTTCGTGCCACGGCCCGCCAGTGGTCGTGACCCGGCATCGTCGACGTATCGTCGTTCTTCATCTGTACTCGCCCCTGTTCGTCCTTCATGAGGGAGGTGCGTTATGGCATCCGGTTACGGCATTCGCCGGGCGGGCTCCTCACCGTGGCCCATCCTGCGCCCGGGGCCCCGCTCAGCGCTGTCACGCGAGCTGTCCTGGCGCCCCCTGGGACCTGAGGACAACCACGAGCTGGCCGCGCTCATCGCCCGGGTCGAGGAGGTCGACAACCCTCCCTACCGCACCAGTGAGCAGGAGACGGCCGAGTACTTCCTCGACCCCACCTACTCCGGGGTCGCCGGCCGCGACGCCGACGGCGTCATGCGCGCCTTCGGCCTGGTGCGGCTGCGCCCGGCCGGCGAGATCTACGCCTCCATGACCGGCACCGTGGACCCGGCCGTACGCAAGCGCGGCATCGGTCGAGCCCTTCTGCACTGGCAGGCCGAGCGGGCCCGCCATCTCGTGGGCGCCGAGCGGGCCGGCTCCGTGCCGGGCAAGGCCTCGACCCAGGTTCCCGCCCACGTGGTCACCACCGTCTTGGAGGACGACGAGCGCATGCAGGGCCACCTCACGGACATGGGCTTTGAGCCGATGCGCTGGTACCGCGAGGTGCGCCGTTTCCTCGGCGACGAGATCCCCGAGGTGGACCTGGACGGCTTCATCACGATCGATCCCTGGACCCCCGAGATCGATGACGATGTTCGCCGTGCCTACAACCAGGCCATGGCTGAGACCTGGAAGGCCGAGAACGTCACCCCCGAGGACTGGACCGCCGGCAGCGCCTACTTCGCCCCCCAATGGAGCTTCGTGGCCATGGACCGCTCCGGGGACCGGGCCCGCGTCGCCGGCTACCTGCGCTCGGGCCGCTATGAGCAGGACTGGGAGGCACTGGGCTGGCGTGAGGGCTACACCGATGTGCTCGGGGTCCTGAGCGACTACCGCCACCGACAGATCGGGCCCGCGCTGCTGGTGGCCGCCATGCGCGCCTACGCGGCCGACGGCATGGAGTACGCCGCCGCCGGCGTCGATACCGACAACCCCAGTGGCGCTGTGGACCTGTACGAGTCCCTGGGCTACGTGCCCACCCGCGGCACCATCCTCTACGCCCTCGACGTCTGAGCGCCCGGTGTGGCCGCCCGGCGGGTCAGATGCGCTGATGGGCGACGGCACCGGCCACGATCGTGGCCGG
>NZ_MSRR01000041.1:9689-25331 GCF_001956585.1 Actinomyces naeslundii
CGGCCACGATCGTGGCCGGTGGACGCACCCGGGCCAGATCCTCGGCCCCCAGGCGCAGGGGATCCTCGGCCAGGAGCACCAGATCGGCCTGAGAACCCACCGCCACCGGTCCGGCCCCGTTGACGCTGGCCGCCAGGGCCTCCTCGGCTGTGAGCCGCTGGTCCGATGACCACACCGAGCCGTCCGGCGTCTCGCGCCCCACCGCTGCCGCCATCGCCAGCCACGGGTCCAGCGGCGCCACCGGCGCGTCCGAGCCCAGCTGCAGCAGAGCCCCGCCGGCCACCATGTCCGCGAACGCGTAGGTGCGCCCCTCCAGGCCCGGCCACACCCGGCCCACGGCCGTCCAGTCATCAATGAGGTGGGCCGGTTGAACCGACAGCTCGACGCCGCACCCCACGAGGCGTCTGAGGGCCCCGTTGGGTTCATCGAGGGCGTCGGCGGGCAGCAGCTGGGCGTGCTCCAGGCGCCCGGCGGCTCCGGAGAGCGCGAAGGCGGCGGCGACGTCGTCGACGGCCGCGTCCCCGATGGCGTGGATGGCCATCTCATAGCCCTGCCGGCCGGCCCGAGCCATGAGGTCGGTGAGCTCGGCCCGGTCGATATTGACCACGCCGCAGGCGTGCTCTAGGCCCAGCTCGGCCGGGTACGGCTCGCACATGTGCGCGCTGCCCGAGCCCATCGACCCGTCGGCGATCACCTTGAGCGGTCCCTGAACCAGCACCGGGGAGCCATCGGGCAGGTGTGGTGAGCCCGCCAGCTCGGTCCCGGTGCGCAGTCCCCTGGCGATCCAGTGCTCCAGCTTGTCGCGGTAGACCGCGACCCGGATACGGGGCAGCACCTCAGGAAGGACACCCTGGGTCTCCATGGCCTGCAGACGTCGCGGCCAGTCGTCGGGATCCTCCGACCAGCTCATGTCGACCACGCCGGTGACGCCCCGGGCCAGCATGTCGGCCAGGACCTGCTGGTAGCCGGACTCTCGCAGCTCGCGCGTCCCCGGGACCTCATCGAGCCGGTCCAGCAGGGCGAACCACGGATCCTCCTTCAGCGGAGCCCCCGGTTCCTGGGCGCTGGCCTGCGGCAGACCGAAGATGCGCAGCGCCGCCGAGTTCAGCCACCCGGAGTGCACGTCCCCGGAGATGAGCAGCGTGGGGATGTCACCGGTGACGGCATCGAGCTCGGCCACGGTGGGGAGACGGGGCCAGTTGGACAGGCGGTGCCCGAAGCCCTGGATCGTGGCGGGTTGCGAACCCGCCGGCAGGTCCCGCAGCGACCGGGCCACCAGCTCCAGGGCCTCCTCGGCGCTGCGCGTGGCCAGCGTGTCGATGCGAGCCGAGCGCGCCGCCTCCATATCCAGGTGGGCGTGGGCGTCCCACAGGCCGGGGATGAGGAAGGAACCATCGGCCTGAAGCACTGGCGCTCCAGGAGCATGGAGGCCCCGCCCCACCTCGACGACGCGACCACCCGTCACACGCACGTCAACGGGCTCACCCGGGCAGGGCGGCGCATCCAGTGAGCCCGGGCCCCGACCGCAGCCTCGGAGTCCACCCAGCTCGGTGCGGGAACGGAAGGGGACGATACGAACGTCCCTGATGATCAGGTCTGCGGACGGTTGATCAGCCATGGGCAACTCTAGGCACATCCGTCCTGACCACGGGCGGTATCCGGGGCATTCCGCCCCGGTATGACCCGCCGCCCCGGCAACCTGCTCAGCCGATGCCGACGATGGGGGCCGGCAGCGGCGAGCCGGAGCCGTCGCGCCGCTCATCGGCATCCGGCAGCGGGACCGGCTTGCCCCCATCGCGCAGCGCCCGCGCCGGGGCCACGCCCACCCAGGCGGCCACGAGCTCGTCCTCACCGCGCAGGAAGCGGTGGGAGCGAACCCCGCCCGTGGCCCGTCCCTTGGCCGGGTAGCGGTCCAACGGGGTCACCTTGACACTGCCGCCGCCGGTGCCCGGCAGCGAGCTCTCGGACCCCGCCACCGTCACCACCACGGCCTCGGCCAGAAGATCCTCGGGAACCGCCGCACCGGCGATCACCCGGGCGCCCTCGCGCAGCGAGATCCCCGCCATGCCGCCGGCGCCCCGGCCCTGCGGGCGCACCTTGGCGGCCGGGAACCGCAGCAGCTGGGCGTCAGAGGTCACCATGGCCAGGAAGTCCGTGTCGGCCGCCGTGCCGGCGAAGACCACCCGGTCGTCGTCGGACAGGGAGATGACCTCCCAGCTCTCGGCGTTCCTCGGCTCATCGCCGGGCTTGACCCGCTTGATGACGCCCTCGGCCGTGGCCAGGACGATCGGTGCGTGCTCGGCCGAGCCCACCGGGACCAGCCCCACCACCTTCTCCTCCGGCTCGATGTCCACCAGCTGGCGAACCGGAGTCGCCCCGGCAAGCCCCGGAGCGCCATCGGTGCGGGGCACCTCCGAGGTGGAGACGACGTCGAGCAGCACCAGACGTCCGGTGTCGGTGACCGCGCCGATCCGCCCACGCGCCGTGGTGGACACCTGGGAGGTCAGGGCGTCATGGGGCTGGCGCACACCGGTGCGGGCGACCGGTTCGGCGTCGGGGGTGCGTGCCACCAGGCCAGTGGCGGAGAGCATCACCCGGCACGGGTCGTCGGGGACGGTGAGCGGAACCGGGGACGCGCTCGGCATGAGCGTCATCGGCTGAGCGGACGTGCCGGCCCGCTTCGCGCCTCCGCCTGAGGCGGCGGAGGCCTCGTCCGGAGTCGCTGCGCCGGCGGCCGACGAGGTCACGCGCTCACCGGAGGCCTCCATCAGCACCGTTCGCCGCGGGGTGCCGAACTGCTCGGCCACGGCCACCAGCTCGCGGGAGACCACCCGTCGCAGCAGGACGTCATCGGCCAGGATCGCCTCCAGGGCCTCGATCTCCCGGGCCAGCTCATCGCGCTCCTTCTCCAGCTCGATCACCGAGAACTTCGTGAGCCGGCGCAGCTGGAGCTCGAGGATGTAGCTGGCCTGCGGCTCGGTGAGGTCGAAGACCTGCATGAGCCGCGTGCGCGCCGTGGCGGCGTCGTCGGAGGAGCGGATGACGGCGATGACCTCGTCGATGTCGAGGATGGCGATGAGCAGCCCGTCCACCAGGTGTGCGCGCTCACGGCGCTTGCCCAGGCGGAACCGGGTGCGCCGGGTGACCACCGTGAGACGGTGGCGCACGAACACCTCCAACAGCTCGCGCAGGCCCAGGGTGTGGGGCTGGCCGTCCACGAGGGAGACGTTGTTGATGCCGAAGGAATCCTCCAGCGGTGTGTGCTTGTAGAGCTGGGCCAGGACGGCCTCGGGGTTGTAGCCGTTCTTGACGCTGATGACCAGGCGCGTGCCGTGCCTGCGGTCGGTGAGGTCGGCGACGTCGGTGATGCCCTGGAGCTTCTTGGAGCCGACCGCCTCCTTGATCCGGGCGATGATCTTCTCCGGTCCGACCATGTAGGGCAGCTCTGTGACCACGATGCCCTTGCGGCGCGGGGAGACCGACTCCACGTGGGCGGTGGCGCGCGTGAGGAACTTGCCGCGCCCCGTGCGGTAGGCCTCCCGGATCCCGTCCAGTCCCACGATCATGCCGCCGGCGGGCAGGTCCGGCCCCGGCACGAAGGCCATGAGCTCCTCCAGGCTCGCCTCGGGGTGGGTCAGGAGGTGCCGGGCGGCCGCCACGACCTCCACGAGGTTGTGCGGCGGCATGTTGGTGGCCATACCCACCGCGATACCGGCCGCGCCGTTGACCAGCAGGTTCGGGAAGGCCGCGGGCAGGACCTCGGGCTCGGTGAGCGTGTAGTCGTAGTTGGGGGCGAAGTCGACCGTGTCCTCGTCCAGATCCGCCGTCAGCGCCAGCGCCGGCTCGGCCAGGCGTGCCTCGGTGTAGCGGGGGGCCGCCGGTCCGTCATCCAGGGAGCCGAAGTTACCGTGCCCGTCAATGAGCGGCAGACGCATCGTGAAGGGCTGGGCCAGACGCACCAGCGCCTCGTAGATCGCGGTGTCGCCGTGTGGGTGGAGTCGGCCCATGACGTCGCCCACGACCCGGGAGGACTTCACGTGCGGGCGGTCGGGGCGCAGCCCCATGCGGTCCATCTGGAACAGGATGCGGCGCTGAACCGGCTTGAGCCCGTCGCGGGCGTCCGGCAGGGCGCGCGCGTAGATGACGGAGTATGCGTACTCCAGGAAGCTGGTGCGCATCTCCGTGGACAGGTCAAGGTCGACGATCTCCCCGTCGGTCGGGGGAGGAGCCTGGGTGGAGGCGGACTTCGGCATGGGCGCATTCTCCGAGGAATCGAGCCGAAAACAAACCACGACACCCGGGCGTGACAGGTCAGACGCACCCGTCCAGCGTGATCGGTCCGGTCCGGGACCGGGGCTACCGGCGCTCGACGACGATGGCACAATGACGACCATGACGACCCACTCACGCCAGAACTCGGCCGCCAGCCCGGCCCCTGGCTCGGCCACCTCTAAGGCGCCGCAGGACGCGGCCGTCGATCTGGCGCAGCAGGTGGAGCTCGCCGGCTACTACCCCGAGCTGGTGCTCGACACCCTCCGACTGGCCGCGGGGGAGGAGGAGATCGTCTCCGGCATGGTCCAGGCCGAGACCACCTTCGCCGAGGCCGTCCACCGGCACCTGACCGTCCTGTCCCTGACCTCCACCCGCCTCATCATCGTCCACGTCGACGACGCCCCCCGTGACGACGGCAGCCCCGGCGCCCTGGCCACCAGCGAGGCCGTTCCGCTCAGCCGTATCCGCTCGATGGCCCTGACCCGGGGCGTGTCCGAACCCGCCCAGGGCGGCGGCACCCTGACCGAGATGACGATCGCGGTCTCCTGGGGCTCCGTGCGCCGTATCGACATGGAACCGGCCTCCTGCGGTGACCCCGACTGCCAGGCCGACCACGGCATGACCGGTGTCTCCGTGCCTGACGACGTCGTCATCCGCGTGGCTGCGGGTGTCGAGGGCGCTGCCGCGCTCGCCCGTGCTGAGACCTTCGCCAGCCGGCTCTCGCAGATGACGGCCCGCGCCGCCTCCGTGTGACGGGACCGGCGATGAGGTCTCAGACTGCCGCCGAGGAGCCCTCACCGGCTCCCATCGTGGACTGCCCGCAGGACCCGGCTCTGCGCTACCTCCTGACGGTCGGCGCCGTCAGCGCCGGGCTGACTCTGCGCGATACCGAGATCGACGGCGACTCAGCTGTCACCGACGCCCGGGCCCGTCGCGTCGCCCGCACCTGGGGGATCGAAACGGCCGGCGGCACCGGGACCGTCGTCGTCCTCGTGGACGGGCTGGGCCTGGAGATGCTCCGCCAGCGCCGCGGACACACCCCCACCCTGCGCAGATGGCTGGCTCAGCAGGACAACGGCGACAGCAATGACGGCGCCGGGATCCTCACCTGCCGCCCCTCGACGACGGCCGCGGCCCTGACCATGCTGGGAACCTCCGCCCTGCCTGGCACCACCGGCATGGTCGGCTACTCGGTGCTCAAGCCCTGCCTGGGGCCCACCCTTCCCGCCTCAACGGTCCCCAGCCCCGACCAGGTCCTCAGCCTCATCACCTGGAAGGGTGACGACGCTCCCAGCCCTCGGGCATGGCAGGACGTTCCCACGATCTTCGAGCGCCTTCCCGCAGGGAGCGCGGTGAGCATCGGACCAGCCCGCTTCGCCGGCTCCGGCCTGACCGAGGCGGCCCTGCGGGGTGCCTCGCACCTGGGAGCGGATCGTCTGGAGGATCGGCCCGGTCTGGCCGCCGGCGCACTGCGCCGCGGCACGCCCCTGGTGTACCTATACGTCGGTGAGCTGGACAAGACCGGCCACAAGCACGGCTGGCTCAGTGAGCAGTGGCTGGCACAGCTCGAGCGCCTCGATTCCGCCATGACCGAGCTGGTCCGCCGCGTCCCGGCCGGCACCAGGATCATCCTGAGTGCCGATCACGGCATGGTCGACACCGACGCCGACCACCGCATCGACCTGAGCGCCCACGGCGAGCTCGCCCGCGACGTCGTCGCCGTGGCCGGGGAGCCCCGCCTGACCCACCTGCACGTCGCAGACGGCGACACGGACCTGGCCGCTGAGGTGGCCCGCCGCTACCGCGACGTGCTGGGGGACCGGGCGGAGTGGATCGGTACCCGGGAGCAGGCCGCTGAGCACCTGGGGCCCCTCGGAGCGCGGGCGCGAGGCGTCGTCGGGGACGTCGTTGTGGCCATGGCCGGAACCTGGGTGCTTGTGGACCCTCGGGTCCACTCCGAGTCCGCCATCGCCATGCCCGGCGTCCACGGCTCCTTCACACCGGCCGAGACTCAGGTGCCCCTGCTCGTCACCGAGGCCTGACGGGGCCAGGGCGACCCACCGCACCAGTGTCTCAGAAGCCACGAGGCAACACTGGGGCCTGACGAGGACAGGAGCCCTGAGAGGGCTGGCGCCGCGACCTGGTTTCCTGGCTACTCGGGCCTGGCACCGAAGACGATCTCGTCCCAGGAGGGGACGGAGCGACGCGAGCGGCGGCGGGACTTCTTCTTGGCCGGAACCGTGCTGGGCATGTCGGGCAGCGTCTCCTGGGTGCCCGCGCCTGAGGCAGCTGATGGCCGGGGCGAGGCCTTGGCCAGAACCTCGGAGCGTGAGGGCATGGGGATCTCCGGCACCGGCTCGGTGGGACTGTCCGCACCCACCGGCGCCTGACGCCCCACCGGTACCCGGTCCACAGCGGGACTCGGGGCTGACGGAGCCGCCGAAGGGGCGCTGGAGGCCGTCACCAGCCTGGTCCCGGCGGGGTGGTTGCCGGTGTGCAGGCGCCGGCGCTCAGACATCGAGTAGACCTGGGCGCTCAGACCCGTAGCCTGCCCCGTGGACTTGTCGGCCGCCTGGCTGTGAACCTCGGTGTGGGCCTGGGCGCGGCGCTCCTCGATCCCCCTGGCCGGGGGCGAGGGGACCTCAGGGCTGTCCGGGCTGCTGGTGTAGTCGATACCGTGAGGGTCGGTGAAGGTGTCCTCATCACCGTGACTCTCGCCGGCAAAACCGCTCAGGTCGTCGTCATGGGGCATCCCGACCTCGACGCGCCGGCCTCGGCTGGAGGCCAGGTCGGCCAGCAGGGCATCGGTGTCATCCGCAGACATGGCGCCGTTGGTGGGGCGGGCGTACTCCCGTACCGGCAGCATCCCGGCGGGCATCTCGACAGCCAGGCCCGAGGTCTCGCCGGAGGCGGCGGCCGGAGCGGAGACGGCCGACAGCGCGCCGGTGCCGGGTGAGCCCACGGAGGCGGGGGAGGCCCCCGACTGGGCCGACGGCGTGCCGGCCGAGGCCCCAGGAGCCTTCGAGTCCTGGTCGAAGACCGCTGGACGGTGAGTGCCCACGCCGGCCTCCGTGAGCCAACGCGCCTCATCATCCAGAGCGTGAACCGCCCGGGCCGTCAGATCCAGCGACCAGCGGGCCTGCTTCTCCTCAGCGGACTGCACGAAGGTGACCATGATGAGCCAGGGGTCGCGGCCCTCGCGCAACGCGTCCCACTCCAGGCTTGAGGGGTTGACACCGCGGGTGGCCAGGCGGTCCACCACCAGCTCGCCGAGCAGAGGAGAGTCCTTCTCCCATCCGATACGGCAGGACTGGGCCTGCGAGACGGCCCACTGGCGCTCGGCGAGTACCGGTCCCTCGAAACGGCGCACGTGCTCCACGTCCATGCCCGTGCTGATCGCGACCTCGGCCGCGGTGGCACCGGCGCGCATATACGCCTGGAGCTGGCGGGGGCGCAGAGGCGCTGGCGTCTCCGCAGTCGTTGTCGACGGGGACACGATGGCGCCGCGGTCACGGCGCACCGCGGCCCTGAGGGCGTCGTCGACGACGATGCTGTAGCGCTCGCCGTCCTCGTCTGTCATGACAATCGTGTCACCGTTGGCACCCAGCAGCTCGAGTTCGACCATGGGCGGGGCCTCCTTCATCCCGATGTCAGCACGATTTGCTCCACTGTGCTTCACAGCCTGCCATCCGCAGGCGTCAAGCCGTGGGAGGCGCAGCGGTGTGCCACATGTGAAGCACGTGTGAATACCCTCGTGAATACCCTTGGATCGAACGCACTGCAAGCGAACTGTGCTCTTCCATCGGGCGATTTGGCTTGACGGGACGCCTGTCGGTGCTATTGTGCGCGTGCCTTCTGGGACGAATGCGCAGATCGTTGCCGCGATGCCAGTGTGCGTACGGCGCTCGACTCCCGCCCCGGAGGTGACCTGAGAGCCGTCGACAGAAAGAGTGACGAGGCCATGGCGACCGACTACGACGCCCCGCGCAAGAATGATGACGAGCCCGAGGCCGATTCCATCGAGGAGCTGACCTCGCGGCAGAAGGACCAGTCCTCCGCTGCGATCGAGGAGGATGAGAACGAGGCGGCCGAGGGCTTCGAGCTTCCCGGGGCTGACCTGTCCCGCGAGGAGCTGAGCGTTCACGTCGTACCTCAGCTCGAGGACGAGTTCACCTGCTCGGAGTGCTTCCTCGTTCACCACCGCAGCCAGCTGGCCTTCGTCGACGAGGCGACCGGTCTTCCGGTGTGCGCCGACTGCGCCGGCTGACATCCCACCCGATTCAGGAGACCCCCATGGGACTGTTCTCGCGCCGTCGTGACGACGCATCCACCGATTCCGACGAGTCCATCCTCGCCTCCGACGCTGGGGCCGACGTCGACGATCTCAACGAGTCCGCGGCCTCCGGGCCGTGGGACCTCAGTGAGCTGCCAGAGGATCAGGAGGACGTGCCTCGTATCGATCTGGGCGCCCTGCAGGTCCCGGCCGTAGACGGGATGCAGCTGCGCCTGGAGCAGGGGCCCGACGGCACTATCACCGCCGTCGTCCTCGCGCTGGGCGGCTCGGCGCTCGAGCTGCGGGCCTTCGCCGCGCCGCGCACTGCCGGCATCTGGGACGAGCTGCGCAGTGACATCGCCAATGAGCTCGCCGGGAACGGCGCCCGCTACGAGGAGAGCTACGGGGAGTACGGCACCGAGCTGGTCGCCCACCTGCCCATGCGCGGCCCCGACGGTACGACGACAACCGGCACGATCCGTTTCCTGGGGATCGACGGACCCCGCTGGTTCCTGCGGGGAGTCCTCCAGGGGCACGCCGCCTCCTCCGAGCAGTCGGCCCAGGCGCTGCGGGAGGTACTGCGCGGCATCGTCGTCGTCCGTGACGGCCAGGCCCGCCCGCCCCGCGAGATCCTGCCCATGCACGCGCCCGGAGCCGTGACCGGCCCCGAGGCCGAGGACCTGCCCGGCATCGACCCGCTGGCTCCCGGCCCGACCATCGCCGAAGTGCGTTAGATGAGGGCGTTGCTCGCTCGCCTGAAGCGGCTCGCCAGGCTGCTTCGCACCAGTCGTGAGCACCTGGAGGCCGAGGACGAGGAGCGCTCCGCCAGCCGGCGGGGCACCGATCCGATCGGGTCCCTGGCGTCGCGTCAGCGGGCCCGGGTCTCGGGTGTGCTGCAGGCGGTCACCTACCGCTCGAGCCAGGACAAGCCCATCCTCGTCGGTCAGCTCTATGACGGTACCGGCAGCATCGACCTGGTGTGGTGGGGCCGACGGCGCATCGCCGGCATCAAACCGGGCACCCATCTGATGGTCGAGGGGCGGGTCGCTGACGGCACCTACCGTCTGCAGATCCACAATCCCGCCTACCAGCTGCTGGGGCCGGGGCAGTAGCCACTGCACCGACGCCGGAGAAGGACTTACGAATGAGCAGCCGTTCAGCGAACACCCCTGGTCGCACCGGCCTGGGTGCGATCGACTCCGAGCGCTTCGACGCTATGGCCGCCGTGGGCGGGTGGCGAGGCGTTCTTGAGTCCGTTGTTCCCACCCTCGTCTTCGTCCTGGTCATGGCGGTGCGCCCCACCGCCCTGGCGGCGGCCCTGGCCGCCTCCCTGGTCGTCAGCGCCGTCGGCCTCGTGACCCGCCTGGTGCAGCGCCAGTCGCCGGCCCAGGTCGTGGGCGGGATCGTGCTGGTCCTCGTCTCCGCCCTGTGGGCCTGGCGCAGTGGTGAGGCCTCCAACTTCTACGCCACCGGGCTCATGATCAACGCCGCCTGGCTGGTCGTCTGCCTGGTCTCCCTGCTCATCGGCTGGCCGATCGTGGGCGCCTTCATCACTCTGTGGCACCGGGTCACCGATGAGTCCGGGAAGTCGGACGAGTCCGGGGGATCGAGGGAGTCTGTGCAGGCCGACGACGATCCAGACGCGCGGCCGTCGGCCTGGCGCACCGACCCCGCCCTGCGCAACGTCAGGCGCCGCTATCACGCGGGCACCTGGGTCCTGACGCTGATGTTCGCCCTGCGGCTCGTCGTCGAGGTGCCCCTCTACCTGGCCGGCGAGCATGCCGTGTCCTACCTGGGCGCCGCCCGCCTCATTCTGGGCGTGCCGCTGTACGCCGTGACCCTGTGGTTCATTTGGCTGCTGGTCGCCCCCAGCCGGATCGCACAGGCCCGGGCCGTCGCCGACCAGTAGCCCTCCGGCTCCCAGTCACGTGAAGATCAGGGGCAGCTCCTTCAGGCCGGACTCTCCCTCGCGCGCCGTGAGGAAGATGAGCTCGTCCCCGCGCTCGAAGCGCTCGTCGCGGTCGGGCGTAATGGGCCGGTAGTCGCGCAGGATAGCCGCCAGCACCGTGTGGGGCGGCAGCTCGATGTCGGAGACGAGCTCGCCGATGACCGGTGAGTCCTCCGGCAGGGTCAGCTCATGCATGGAGGCGCCCGACTGGTGGAAGTGGAAGATGCTCACCAGGCTGCCGACGCTGACGGCCTCCTCCACCAGCGCCGTCATGAAGCGCGGGGTGGACACGGCCACGTCCACGCCCCAGGTCTCGTCGAAGAGCCACTCGCTCTTGGGATTGTTGACCCGGGCGACGGTACGGGGCACCCCGTACTCGGTCTTGGCCAGCAGGGAGATGACCAGGTTGGCCTTGTCGTCCCCGGTGGCGGCCACGATGACGTCACAGGTCTCGGCCCCGGCGCGCTCCAGCGCGTCGATGTCACAGGCGTCCGCCAGCTGCCAGTCGGCCTCCGGGACCGAGGCGATACGCATGGCCTCGGCGGAGCGGTCGACGAGCGTGACCTCATGGCCGTGGCTGATGAGCTCACGGGCGATGGAACGGCCCACGGATCCGGCTCCGGCAATCACGATCTGCATGGCTCAGGCCTCCTGCGACGGGGCGTGTGACAGGGCACGGCGCACCTGACCGATGCGGTCGGTACTCACCGCGAGGTGCAGGCGGTCATGCTCCTGGATGACGGTGGCGGCCTCGGGCAGCAGGGCCGTGGCATCGCGTGAGATCCAGGCGACGCGCACCCTCAGGCGGTCCTCGAGCGCCCCGATCGTGGTGCCCACCCACTGGGGTGAGGCGCTGGGCTGGATGAGGGCGATCATGCCCGAGGGGTCCTCGAGCTCGCGGGCGCTGGAGCCGGGCAGGATGCGACGCATCATCTGGTCGGCCGTCTGGCGCACGGTGGCCACTGTGGGGATGCCCAGGCGCTCGTAGACATCGGCCCGGCGGGAGTCGTAGATCCGGGCGACGACGTTGTCCACGCCGAAGCTCTCCCGCGCCACGCGTGCGGCGACGATATTCGAGTTGTCCCCGTTGGACACGGCGACGAAGGCGTAGGCCTCGTCGATGCCGGCCTGCTCCAGGGCGTCGCGGTCGAAGCCGACGCCCTTGACCTTGCGGCCGTTGAAGTCCGAGGGCAGCCGGCGGAAGGAGTCCGAGGAGCGGTCGATGACGGACACCGAGTGCCCCATGCGGTCGAGCTGTACGGCCATGGACGCTCCAACGCGGCCACAGCCCATGATGACGAAGTGCACGAGGAGGACGGTACTCCGTTGTCGGGCCACGGACGTAACATCTGGAGACGTGCGTGACTTCGCAGACCGCATCAAGCGGCTTCTCGTCGGCCGTCCTGTCCCCAGTGGAGCCCTGGGGGAGACGCTCCTTCCCAAGAGGATCGCCCTGCCGGTATTCGCCTCCGACGCCCTGTCCTCCGTGGGCTACGCCCCCGATGAGGTGCTCATCACCCTGGCCGTGGCGGGGGTCGCTGCCACCGCCTTGTCCCCATGGGTCGCCCTGGCCGTCGTCGGCGTTCTCGTGGTCGTCGTGGCCTCCTACCGGCAGACCGTCCACGCCTACCCGTCCGGCGGTGGCGACTACGAGGTGGTCTCGGCCAACCTCGGCTCCCACGCCGGCCTCCTGGTGGCCTCGGCCCTGCTGAGCGACTACGTCCTGACCGTCGCGGTCTCCGTGTCCTCGGGCACCTCCTACCTCGCGGCGGCCCTGCCGGCCCTGGCCCCGTACAAGGTGGAGATCTCCGTCGCCGTCGTCACCGTCCTGGCGGTGCTCAACCTGCGCGGCTCGCGCGAGTCGGGCCGGGCCTTCGCCATTCCCACCTACCTGTACATGGGCGTCATCGGCATCATGGCTGTCGTCGGCCTCATCCAGGAGCTGACCGGGACGCTCGGACAGGCCGAGTCCGCCGGGCTCGACGTCGTGACCCACGCCGGCTGGGAGCAGGGCCTGACCGGCCTGGCCGGAGGCTTCCTGGTCCTGCGGGCCTTCTCCTCGGGCTGCGCGGCCCTGACCGGTGTGGAGGCGATCTCCAACGGCGTCCCCAGCTTCCAGCGCCCCAAGTCCCGCAACGCCGCCACCACGTTGCTGCTCCTGGGCAGCATCGCAGCCCTCATGCTCATGAGCGTCATCCACCTGGCCGGCGCCGTCGGCGTGCGCATGGTGGAGGACCCGGCCCATCAGCTCCTGCGCAACGGCGTCCCGGTCGGAGACACCTACCACCAGGACCCCGCTATCGGACAGATCGCCGCCACCGTCTTCTCCGGCTTCCGGCCGATGTTCTACCTGGTCGCCGCCGTCACCGGGCTCATCCTGGTCCTGGCCGCCAACACCGCCTTCAACGGATTCCCGGTCCTGGCCAGTGTCCTGGCCCGTGACGAGTTCCTTCCCCGTCAGCTCTCCCAGCGCGGCGACCGCCTGGCCTTCTCCAACGGCATCATCGTCCTGTGGCTGGGAGCCGTGGCCTTCCTCATCGGCTTCGAGGCCAACACGACCCGCCTCATCCAGCTCTACATCGTGGGCGTCTTCATCTCCTTCTCCCTCTCCCAGGTGGGCATGGTGCGCCACTGGACGCGTGAGCTCACTATCGCCACCGAGCCCAGGGCCCGCTCGCGCATGCACCGCGCCCGCATCATCAACGCCATCGGGGTGCTGGGCACCGGAACGGTCCTGGTCATCGTCCTGCTCACCAAGCTCACTCGGGGCGCCTGGATCACCCTGACGATCATGGCACTGCTCTACCTGGTGATGAACCGGATCCGCCGCCACTACCGGCGGGTCAGCGAGGAGGTGGCCATCTCCGACCTCCACGACGCCCGCGTCCTACCGGCCCACGTCCACGCCATCGTCCTGGCCTCACGCCTCCACCAGCCGACGCTACGGGCCCTGACCTACGCCCAGTCGACCCACCCGACCGCGCTGGAGGCGCTGACGGTGGACACCGGTGACGGTGGCGCCGAACGTCTCCTGGACGCTTGGGAGGAGGCCGATATCGCAGTGCCGCTGACGGTTCTGGACTCGCCCTACCGAGACATCACCCGCCCGGTCATCAACTACGTGCGCTCGGTGCGCCGAGAGTCCCCCCGGGACCTCGTGGTCGTCTTCCTGCCCGAGTACATCGTGCGCCACTGGTGGGAGCAGATCCTCCACAACCAGACCGCCCTGCGCCTGAAGACCGTCCTGCTGTTCACACCCGGCGTCGTCGTCGCCTCCGTGCCCTGGCAGCTGGGACTGCCCGGCCAGCGGCATTTCCACCATGGCGTGCGCGCTCGCACCGCTGAGGGCATCATCGACGCCGACGTCGCTATGCGCCGTCACGTCGACAGCCACCTCAGTCACCTCAACAGCTCCGGCACCGGTGACGTCGGTGCAGACCACCAGGAGAACCGATGACCCCGCAGCCCGGCCGGCCCGACGATCAGCCCGATCCCAGCCGCGGGCGTCCCCGTGAGCTCACCCTGGCCGTCGGGGCGCCGGCGCACGGCGGGCACTGCGTGGCCCGGCCCGTGGACGACCCGGATGGCCGCGTCATCTTCGTGCGCCACGCCCTGCCCGGTGAGACGGTGCGGGCCCGGCTGACCGAGATGACCTCGCGGACCTGGCGGGCCGACGCCGTCGAGGTCCTCCAGGCCTCCCCAGACCGCGTCGAGTCCGTCTGGCCCGAGGCCGGCCCCGCAGGCGTGGGCGGGGGAGAGCTCGCCCACGTCGCCCTGGACGCCCAGCGCACCTGGAAGCGCTGGGTCCTGGCCGACTGCCTGCGCCGGATCGGCGGGCAGGAGGTGGCCGACGCCGTCGCCTCCCTGCCCGAGGCCTCCGCAGGGGCAGCCGTACCGATCGAGCCCATGCCCACCGATGCCGCTGCCCAGGCCTCCACCAGCGCCCGCAGGCGCGCTCTGGCCGGTACCGCCACCCGTACCCGCGTGAGCCTGACGGTCAACGACGACGGCGAGCCCGGCATGCACGCCTTCCGCTCAGGGACGGTCCTTCCCCTGCGCCGCCTGCCCCTGGCCGTGCCCGCCATCACCGAGATCGGCCTGCTGGAGCGCTCCCGCTGGCGCGCCCACTACCGGCCCGGCATGCGCATCGAGGCCATTGCCCCCAGCGGCGGCGAGCCCGTGGTCCTGCTCGACGACCGGCTTCTGACTGCTCATGCGCGCAGCACCGGGCGGCGCCGCGTCCAGGAGATCGTTGACGCCTCGGCCCTGGGCCTGGGGGAGCTGACCTACTCCGTCCACGCCGGGGGCTTCTGGCAGGTCCATGTCGATGCCCCTAGGGTCCTGGTCGAACGCGTCGTGCGCGCCGCCCTGGGGGAGAACCTCGAACGGGCCGCGGGCAGTCGCGTCCTGGAGCTCTACTCGGGGGCCGGTCTGTTCACTCTGCCGTTGGCCGCCCTCGTGGGCAGCGGCGGACAGGTCCTCTCTCTGGAGGGCAGTGAGCAGGCCGTCCGCGACGCCCGCCGCACCCTGCACGAGCATCCCGGCGCCCGCCTGGCTGCCGGACGTGTGAGCGCCCGCTCGGTGCGCGAGCTCGCCGTCTCCTTCGCCGCAGGCCGCCCCGACGTCGTCGTCCTCGACCCGCCGCGCCAGGGTGCAGGTCGCGAGATCATTGAGGCTGTCGCCGCCCTCGGGGCCGAGCGGATCGTCCTGGTGGCCTGTGACCCGGCGGCCATGGCTAGGGACCTGGGAACCCTTCTGCGGGCCGGCTACGGCCTGGGTGCCATGAGCGCGCTGGACATGTTCCCGCACACTCACCACTTCGAGACGATCGCGGTGCTTGACAGATCCTGAGCCAATCGATGGCAATGGTGATGGGCCCCAGTCCGTGAAGGACTGGGGCCCATCTCATGCTCCGGGAAGGAGCCTAGTCAGCTGACGATCGGTCACGATGCGCGACGACGGACTGCCAGGATCACATATCCCGTCACCAGGAATACGGCCATGGCTGCGATGACTGGCACGGCGTTGGAGCCGGTGCTCGCCAGGTTGCTGCCGCTATTGCTTGGTGGCGTGCTGGCCGAGGTGCCGGGCGTGGGCTCCTCGGTGGGAGTGGGCGTCGGCGTGGGCTCCTCGGTGGGGGTCGGCGTCG
>NZ_MSRR01000042.1 GCF_001956585.1 Actinomyces naeslundii
TGGCAGCGCCAGATATGGCTGTGGCCGCCCCCCTCAAGGGGTGCGGCCACAGCCATTCTCGCGCTGTTCCGGGGATGAGCCTCAGCGGACGATGAGGCCCTGGGTCCTGGCGACGGCGTCGGCCAGACGCTCGGCGACGTCCTGCCAGTTGGCGATGTTCCAGACGGCCTTGACGTAGTCGGCCTTGACGTTGAGGTAGTCGAGGTAGAAGGCGTGCTCCCACATGTCCACCATGAACAGCGGGATGGTGCCCACGGGCACGTTGGCCTGCTGGTCGAAGAGCTGGAAGATGACGAGCCCGCCGGAGATGGAGTCGTAGGCGAGCACGGCCCAGCCCGAGCCCTGGATGCCCAGGGCGGTGGCGGTGAACTGGGCCTGGAACTTCTCGAAGGAGCCGAAGGAGTCCTTGATGGCCTCGGCGAGCTCGCCCTCAGGCTGGCCGCCGCCATTGGGGGAGAGGTTCTTCCAGAAGATGGAGTGGTTGGTGTGGCCGCCCAGGTTGAAGGCGAGGTTCTTCTCCCACAGGTTGATGGCACCCAGATCGCCGGCGTCACGGGCGGCGGTCAGGGCCTCCAGGGCGGCGTTGGCGCCGGCGACGTAGGCGGCGTGGTGCTTGTCGTGGTGGAGCTCCATGATCTTGCCGGAGATGTGGGGCTCCAGGGCGGCGTAGTCGTAGGGGAGCTCGGGAAGGGTGTACACGGCCATCAAGGACTGCCTTTCGGTGGGTGAGGTTGGCTTCAGTCCCGTCTCAGCAGGGGCGTTAGGACTGAAGTCCTGAACATGGCTCATGCTAGACGCGGAGGCTGGAAGAGGGATAGTGAGCCTCTGTGTGATTACACTGACCGCGGAAACACCGCCGTCCGCACCCGTCCACGAAGGATCCTCCATGACCGACCAGGCTGCTTCCACCCTCCTCGAGCTCCTCGTCTTCTCCGACGACGCCACCGTGCGTCAGGATGTCATCGATGGCGTCGGGCGCAGACCGGCCAAGGGGCTGCCGCTGGTGACTTGGACCGAGGCGGCCACCGCCGAGGGCGTGCGCATGGCCATCAAGGACCGCGAGAAGAAGGACCAGCCGCCCTTCGACGCTCTCGTCCTGGACGCCGAGGCCAAGAAGCTCGGCGGTATGGGGCTGGCCCACGAGCTGTTCACCGAGCTCGACGAGCGCCCTGCCGTTGTGCTGCTGACCGCCCGGCCCCAGGATGACTGGCTGGCCGCCTGGGCCAAGGCCGAGGTCGTCGTGCCCCGCCCCCTGGACCCGCTGAGCCTCCAGGAGGGTGTCGCCAAGGCCCTCACCGCCCGCCGCGGCACCGTCACCCCCGCCGGCTGAGCCGGACGTCGGCCACGCGGCGGTGGTTGGCTCACGCGTGGCGCCGTCAGTCCTCGGAGGCGAGGACCTTGCGATGGCGGGCGGCTGAGCCGATCGGCCACGCGAGTACCGAGGGATCGCCGTCGACCTCGACGATGCGGGCGCCGTCGTCCAGGACCCAGTCGGCTAGCAGGCTCGTCTCCTCGATACTCGCCACCTCACCGACGCGGCCCGGTCTCTCGACGACCCGGGCGCTGGCGCGCAGCAGCTCGACGGCGGGACGTGGGTCGGCCCCCGGCGCGGTCGTCATGGAGCCGGCCAGTACGCCCCAGCGCACCACCACCAGCTCCCAGCCGCCGACCTCGCGCCGGCGAGCCGCCATGAGATGCGGGCAGATCAGCAGCGGCCGTACCCGCTCGGCGCGCGCCACCGCGCGCAGCAGACTGCGCAGGCGGCTCGTCCAGGCCCCGGCCTCCTCGTAGCGCTCGGCCTGGGACAGTGCTGCGATGCGCTCCAGCAGGGGATCGGCCACGAGGTCGACCTCGCCCGACAAGGCGGTCAGCGCCTCGGCCGGCTCGGCCGGGACGTCCTCGCGGCGCACTCGGCGCATCTCGTGGCCGTCCCAGTGGCGCAGTCGCAGCACCGACTCGGCGGCGCGCAGGGCCTCCTGGCCTCGGCTGCGCGAGGCGAAAGGCCCGATCGCGCGACCGACCTCCTCCGTGGGCAGCACGGTGGTGAGTGCCAACCGGGGCTCGGCTCCCGGGCCTGAGCCCTGGGCCAGGTGGAGCCAGGGCCGGCGGCGCGGGGCCCGGGAGCGGCGGTTGACCGGTGGATCGAGCTCGGCGATCATCCGCAGCTCGCGCACCCGTGCCTCAATGAGCGTGGGTGTGGCAATGTGCCGCACGTTCACCGTCGTGTCCAGCATCTGCGCCACCTTGCGGCGCTTCTCCGCGGCGGTGAAGTAGGAGCGCACCCGACGTTTGAGGTCGGCGGCGCTGCCCACGTAGAGCACCTGGTCGGCCGCCGAGCGGAACTGGTAGACGCCTGGGCCGCTAGGCAGGGAGTCGGCCAGGCGGCTCTTGGCGCGGCGCCTGGCCGGGACCGGGTCGGAGGCGGTGGTCAGGTCCTCCAGGTGCGTGACGCCGAGCGGCGCCATGACCTCCAGGGCCGCGTGCAGGACGTCCACGGTGGCGCGCGCGTCGTCCAGGGCCCGGTGTGTGGGGCGGGTCCGGGAGCCCACGAAGGCGGCCAGCGTCCCCAGCTTGTGGTTGGGCACCTCGCTGCGGGTCCACGCCTTGCGGGCCAGCGCCAGCGTGTCCAGCACGCGGGGCTCGGGCCACTCCAGGCCCAGGGCCGCCGCAGCGCCGCGCAGGTGACCGACGTCGAAGCGGGCGTTGTGGGCCACGAGGACGACGTCGTCGGCCGGCAGGTCCGCCCAGGTCAGGAAGGCCTCCACGCAAGTGCGCACGCCGGGGGCGCCGGCCACCATGGCGTTCGTGATGCCGGTGAGCATGGTGATCTGGGCGGGGATGGCGACTCCGGGGTTGACCAGGGTGGAGAAGTCCGTCAGCACTTGCCCGCCGCGCACCTTGACGGCCCCGATCTCAGTGAGAGAGCGAGCGCCTGGCGCTCCGCCGGTGGTCTCCAGGTCCACCACGACGAAGGTCGCCCGCTCCAGGGGCGTGCCCATGTCGGCGAAGGACACCTGGGTCCCGACGGTGCTCACGGTCGCAGGCTAGAGGATGGCAGTGACACGCATCGTCTTCACCAGTCGGGAAGTCGGTGCGAGCAAGGTGGGAAGCACCCTAGAATCATCCCCATACCCGAGCGGCGCCGCCGGCTCCGGTGCCGTCCGTCTCCGATGGTGCAGGACCGTGTGGTGGCCGCCCAGTCAGCAGTTCACAGGAGGCCCCGCGTGGGATACGGACCCATCAAGGCAACAGTCGGCCCGGCCCTGGAGATGCTCTATCAGCCCTGGATCCGCGGTGAGGAGAACATTCCCACCGAGGGCGCGGCGATCCTGGCCTCCAACCACCTGGCGGTCATCGACTCCTTCTTCCTGCCGCTGCTGGTGGACCGCGAGGTCGCCTTCATCGGCAAGGCTGACTACTTCACCGGCAAGGGCGTCAAGGGCTGGGCGGTGAAGAACTTCATGAAGACCGTGGGCACGATTCCCGTGGACCGCTCCGGCGGCAAGGCCTCCCAGGCGGCGCTCCAGGCCGGCATCGACCGCCTGCGCTCGGGGCAGCTCTTCGGCATCTACCCCGAGGGCACGCGCAGCCCCGACGGGCGCCTCTACCGCGGCAAGACCGGCGTGGCCCGCATCGCCCTGGCCACCGGCGCCCCCGTGGTGCCCGTGGCGATGATCGGCTCCAACCTGGCCCAGCCGATCGGCAAGTCCATCCCCTCCACCCGCCACCGCGTGGGCATCGTCATCGGCGAGCCGCTGGACTTCTCCCGCTACAAGGGCCTGGAGAACGACCGTTTCGTGCTGCGCTCCATCACCGACGAGATCATGTACGCGCTCATGGCACTCTCCGGTCAGGAGTACGTGGACCTCTATGCCGCCGACGTCAAGAAGGCCATGGACTCGGAGAAGAGGACCGCCGACGAGGTTGTCACCGAGATGCTTGCCGCTCAGGCGCAGGCCCGTCCCTCGGTCGCTCCCGTGGCCGCGCCCGGTGGCCGCCCCGCCCCCGAGGTCTCCGTGCCCGAGCCGCCCGAGGACAAGAGCGGCAAGGACAAGAAGAAGGACAGAGCCTCCGACGACGAGGCCGAGCCCGGCGTCGAATAGGGGCGGCTGCCGTTGAGCGATTTTCCCGGCATCCTGAATCCGTGGTCTCGGTCCCTGTCAGCTGCCGCCGATGGCACGTAGACTGACGCCCGGTGCGGCACGTGCCGCCCGATCCGGCCGGGGCGCTGACCCCGAGTACCCACAACCCGAAAGGTTCCCGATGTCGATTCGTCGCGTCGCCCTGCTCACCGCTGGCGGTTTCGCCCCCTGTCTGTCCGCCGCCGTCGGCGACCTCATCGAGCGCTACACGCAGGTCGCTCCCGAGGTCGAGATCATCGCCTACCAGTACGGCTACCACGGCCTGCTCACCGGCAACTACATCGTCATCGACGACGAGGGCCGCAAGAACGCAGGCATCCTGCGCGACTTCGGCGGGTCCCCGATCGGCAACTCCCGCGTCAAGCTCACCAACGCCAAGAACCTCGTCGAGCGCGGCCTCGTCGAGGAGGGCGTCAACCCCCTGGAGTTCGCCGCCGAGCAGCTGCGCAAGGACGGCGTCGACGTCCTGCACACCATCGGTGGCGACGACACCAACACCACCGCTGCCGACCTGGCCGCCTACCTCCACGAGAACGACTACGAGCTCACCGTTGTCGGCCTGCCCAAGACCATCGACAACGACGTCGTCCCGATCCGCCAGTCCCTGGGAGCCTGGACCGCGGCCGACGAGGGCGCCGGCTTCGCCTTCAACGTCATCGGCGAGCACCGCTCCAACCCCCGCATGCTCATCGTCCACGAGTGCATGGGCCGCAACTGCGGCTACCTCACCGCCGAGACCGCCCGCCGCTACCACGACCTGCTCCAGACCAAGCAGTGGGCCCCCTCCCTCGGCCTGACCAAGGAGCGCTGGGACGTCCACGCTGTCTTCGTCCCCGAGATGAAGCTCGATATCGCCGCTGAGGCCGAGCGCCTCAAGGCCATCATGGATGAGCAGGGCAACGTCAACATCTTCCTGTCCGAGGGCGCCGGCGTCCCCGAGATCATCGCGGAAATGGAGGCCGCCGGCCAGGAGGTCCAGCGCGACCCCTTCGGCCACGTCAAGCTCGACACCATCAACCCCGGCCAGTGGTTCGCCAAGCAGTTCGCCGAGCTCATCGGCGCTGAGAAGGTCATGGTCCAGAAGTCCGGCTACTACTCGCGCGCCGCCCACGCCAACGCCGAGGACCTCGCCCTCATCAAGAAGATGTGCGACCTGGCCGTCGACTGCGCCCTGCGCGGCGAGTCCGGTGTCATCGGCCAGGACGAGGAGAACAACGACGAGCTCACCGCGATCGCCTTCCCGCGCATCGCCGGCGCCAAGCCCTTCGACATCACCCAGCAGTGGTTCACCGACCTCATGGCCGACCTGGGCCAGAAGGTCGAGCCCGCCGAGGCCGCTCCCGAGCACTGAGGCTGAGCCTGAACTCGAGTCGGTATTGGGTTACACACCCACTGCGGGGTTGGTGATGTTCGTCATATCGCCAACCCCGCAGTGGGTGTTCAACATGACGTGTAACTATCCAATGTCGAGGCCAAGTTTTGGGGTATGTGTACATGACATGAGACTCCTTTCCTGCTAGGATTAAGTTAATCGCCCCCCGGCCAGGCCTCCTCGAGAGGCAGACTAGGCCGGGGCCTTTTTTGGAGCAGGTATGGCTAAAAAATGGCTGAGTTACCAGGAGCAAGTTTCTCGACTTCAAGAACGAGGCCTTGTTGTTTCTGACACCTATGCTTGTGAGTCCTTCCTTTCTGAGGTCAGCTACTATCGTTTTTCGGGCTACTTCCGTTACTGGCAGAAAAATCCGAAGTATGGTGATGATCAGTTCCTCGATGGCATTAATTTAGAAACCATTGAAAATATTTATCGCAAGGAGTGTGAAGTTGCGGACGTCATTTTCGCTGCGATAAGGCGAGTTGAGATCCTAATTCGAACTAGATTTTCACACTCCTACGGGAAGTGTGTGGGGTCGGGGTGGAATCTTGTTCAAGGTGAGGGGCTTGCTTCTCCCGGATCTTCAAGCGGCCCAGATGTCAGCGACCATGTTCTACGAGACCTTAATCGGAGTAAAGAGGCTTTCGTCGGCCGTTACCGCGATAACGGCGAAGTGGACAATGGGGTCTTCACTATCGCCGCGTACCATGATCTTCCGGTGTGGGTGGCGGTCGAGGTGCTGTCTTTCGGCACCTTGTCTCGCTGTGTCGAAGCTTCCGCTGGTTCCGGAGTGCTTGACGATATTGCTGGCTCGCTAAATATATCGAAAGCGATTCTTCCTGGCCAGATTCGATCGTTCGTCTATCTGCGCAATCGCATTGCCCACAATGCGAGAATCTGGAATCATTCTGTGATTGATGCTCCAGCGCTTTCTGGAAATAGGAAGGGGAAGAAGCGGATTAAAAAGCGGATAGAGCGCAAGTATGGTAAGTTCGATCCAAGATCGGTATATTGTGTTCTAGTTGCTCTCGATGGGTTACTCGAGCATGCTTCAATTGATGGTGATTGGTTGCAGTCTGAGATTGCTCCTCGGCTTGCGGAAAATCGGTTTCTAGATCGAGGGATTCGTAGCCCTAGAAAATATGGTGAAATGGATCTTTCTTAGGGGGTATTTATGGTGAAGGTGTGAGCGTCCCCTCGCGTTTCGCGATGCGGCGCTGACGCCTGGCAATAACCCGACTGGCTTATGCTGACGGGCGTGATGAACGAGCTCTCTGCCGCCCGTACGGACGCCCAGGCCTCCGCATGGCGCCATCTGCCTGCCCTCCAGCAGCCCGCCTACCCCGATGAGACGGCGCTGGCCGGCGTCGTGGCGGACCTGCGCCGCCGGCCCCCGCTCGTCTTCGCCGGAGAGGTTGACTCCCTACGTGACCTCATCGCCCAGGCCAGCGCCGGAAACGCCTTCGTCCTCATGGGCGGGGACTGCGCCGAGTCCTTCGCCCACAACACGGCCGACAACATCCGCCTCAAGGTCCAGACCATCCTTCAGATGGCCGCGGTCCTGACCTATGGCGCCTCCATGCCCGTGGTCAAGGTCGGCCGTATGGCCGGCCAGTACGCCAAGCCCCGCAGCTCGGACACCGAGACCCGCGGCGATGTCACCCTGCCCTCCTTCCGCGGCGACTCCGTCAACGGCCACGAGTTCACCCCCGAGTCCCGCATCCCCGACCCCACACGCATGCTGGACGCCTACCTGCGCTCGGGCACCACCCTCAACCTCATCCGCGCCTTCACGATGGGTGGCTATGCGGACCTGCGTGAGGTCCACTCCTGGAACCGCGGTTTCACCGCCAACCCCGCCTACAAGCGCTTCGAGTCCTTCGCCGAGGAGATCGACCGGGCCATGCGCTTCATGGAGGCCGCCGGCGTCGACTTCGACGCCCTGCGCCAGGTCGACTTCTACGCCGCCCACGAGGCCCTCCTCCTGGAGTACGAGGACGCCATGATCCGCGAGGACTCCCGCACCGGGCGCCTCTACGACACCTCCGCCCACATGCTCTGGGTGGGGGAGCGCACCCGCGAGGCCGAGGGCGCCCACGTGGCCATCCTCGCCGGCGTCCACAACCCCGTGGGCGTCAAGGTCGGCCCCACCACGTCCCCCGACGACGTGCTCCGGCTCATGGACCGGCTCAACCCCGACGGCGTCCCCGGACGCCTGTCCCTCATCACCCGCATGGGTGCGGGCCGTATCCGCGAGTCCCTGCCGACGCTGGTCGAGGCGGTGCGCGCCGACGGTCGCCCCGCCACCTGGATCACCGACCCCATGCACGGCAACACCATCACCTCGGACAACGGCTACAAGACCCGCCGTTTCGAGACGATCCTCGATGAGATCCGCGGCTTCTTCGAGGTCCACCGCTCCCTGGGCACCGCCCCGGGCGGCATCCACGTCGAGCTCACCGGCGACGACGTCACCGAGGTTCTCGGCGGAGGCGAGCACATCGACGAGGCCGGCCTGGCCGAGCACTACGAGACCCTCGTCGACCCGCGCCTCAACCACCAGCAGTCCCTCGAGGTCGCCTTCGAGATCGCCGAGATGCTCAAGGGCTGAATGCCACTCTGGGAACCCGCCGTCGGCTCGGCGAGGCGTGGCCCGGTCCGGACTACACCGGGCCGGGCCACCGCCGTCAGAAGATGTTGATGGTGACTTTGGAGTCCGGCTTGACGCTGGAGCCCGGTGCGGGGTCGGTGGAGCGCACGGTCCCGAAGGGGCCGCCCAGGCGCTTGTTGACCTCCACCTTGAGCCCGGCCTCCTCGAGGGTCTTCTTGGCCTCGTCCTGGCCCTTGCCGGTCACGTCGGGGATCGTCACCTTCTCCGGTCCCTTGGAGATGGTCAGGTCCACCGAGTCGCCCTTGTAGTAGCCCGATGCCCCGGCGATGGGGGAGGAGGCGATGACGTTCCCCTTGGCCACGGAGTCGGAGTAGTCCTTGCTGACCTTGCCCTTCTTGAGCCCGGCGTCCTCCAGGGTCTTCTTGGCCTCGTCCTCGCTCTGGCCGGTCACGTCGGGGATCGTGGCCGGCTCCTTGCCCTTGGAGACCACGATCGAGATCTTCGCGGTGTGCTCAATGACCTTGCCGGCCTTGGGATCCGATGAGATGACCTTGCCCGAGTCGACGCTGGCCGAGTACTGCTCGGTGACGTCCCCCAGGGTCAGCCCCGCCCCCTTGATCACGGCACTGGCCTGGTCCTTGGTCTTGCCGACGACGTCGGGAACGGTCTTGGTCTCCACGCCCCGGGAGATGACGGCGGTGACGGCCTGACCGAGCCCCACCTTCTGACCGACCTTCGGCTGGCAGGAGACGACGCTTCCGGCCGGGACCGTGTCGGAGTAGGCCCGCGTCGGCGTTCCCCAGTCGAGTCCCTGCTTCTCCAGGGCGAGCTGCGCCTGGTCCTCAGACATGCCGACGATATTGGGCACGGGCACCCGCCGTCCCGGCCCCACCGTCAGGTACCAGGTGGCGCCGGCCCCGGTGCCCGCCACGGCCAGCAGCCCGACGATGATGGCGGTGCGCCGCTTGAGGTCGCCCGGGCCCCGCCCCCGGGTGGGGACGGCGGTCGTCCTCTGGGCGTCGGCCGCCACAGCCTTGCGCGACAGCGCCCGCGTCCGGCCCTTGGCGTCCGGTCCGATGGAACCGATGGGAAGGGAGACCGTGCGCATGCCGGCGTGCGTGGAGTCCTCGCTTGAGGCCTCGTCCTCACTCTCCTGGGGCTCGTTGTCGATGGCGGAGCGGGCGGCCTGGGCGTTGGCCGTCATGACCTGCTGGGTCCGGATCGAGCCGGTCCCGCCGCCACGGCGCACGGACAGCTCGGAGTCGGTGAGCTCGTCGACGACGTTGCGCAGCAGCGCCAGCGCCTCGTCGGCGTCGGCGGGACGGTCCTGCGGCTCGCGGCGCGTCATGGTGGCCACGAGCTCGTCGACGTCGGCTGGCATGTCGGGCACCAGCTTGGAGGGCAGGGGCACGTCCTCGTGGACGTTACGGAAGGCGATCTGGATGGGGGAGTCCGCGGTGAAGGGCTGCTCACCGGTCAGGAGCTCGTAGAGAACCACCCCGGCGGAGAAGACGTCGGCGCGCGAGGTGGAGTCCCCCGAGGTGATGAGCTCGGGCGCCAGGTAGGCGACCGTGCCCAGCACGTTGCCCGTCGTCGTCTGCGTGACCTCCGTGACCGCCCGGGCCAGACCGAAGTCGGCCACCTTGGCCACCGAGCCGTCCGAGGGCAGCAGGACGTTCTCCGGCTTGATGTCGCGGTGCACCAGCCCGGCCCGGTGCGCCGCTCCGAGCGGGCGCAGCAGTTGGGCCACGAGCCCTAGGGCCTCCTTGACCGACAGCGGCCCCGCCGCGATGAGGTCGCGCAGCGTGGGCCCCTCGACGTACTCCATGACGAGGTAGGCCACCCCGTCGAGGCTGCCCTGGTCGTAGACGGCCACCACGCCCGGGTTGGACAGGCGGGCCGCCGCCCGGGCCTCACGACGGAAGCGCGAGACGAAGTCGGGGGAGTCGGCCAGATGGACATGCATGAGCTTGAGCGCCACTGTCCGGTCCAGACGACGGTCGTGAGCACGGTAGACGGTGGCCATGCCACCGCGCGCAAGGCGGTCGACGATCTCGTAGCGAGAGTCGACCAGTCGACCGATGAGGGGATCTGTGACCACGGTGCGATTCTACGGTGCCGATGGCGCTGCGACAGCCGCTCCCCGGCTCAGACGGGTAGTCCTGCCCACCTGGCGGACACCGCTCGTTTCGTCTGCTATGTCAGGAGCTCCGGTGCGTCAGAAGGTCTGCCAGGGCCGCCAGGTCCTCCAGCGATGCGGTACTCACGACGCCCTCGTTCCTGAGCCGTTCCAGCGCCTCTCGCCCGGAATCACGGTGCGTGGTGATGATCTCCTCGTGGGCGGCGCGCGCGCCGCAGCCCTCGATCAGCGCCGCCGCCTCGGTGATCTGCTCCGGCGTGGCCTCGGCGTTGGCCAGGACGCTGCCGAGCAGCAGGCGGCCGGCGTCGTCGCAGCGCCCCCAGGTCAGGGCCAGCAGCACTGTGCGCTTGCCCTCGCGCAGGTCGTCTCCGGCCGGCTTGCCGGTGACCTGGGGCGAGCCGAAGACGCCGAGCTCGTCGTCGCGCAGCTGGAAGGCGATGCCGATCTCCTCGCCGAAGGCCGCCAGGTGCTCGGCGGTGGGGCTGCTCGGATCCAGCCCGGCCAGAAGAGCGCCGATGAGCAGCGGGTGGCGCACCGAGTAGCGGGCGGACTTGTGGCGCACGACCGACAGGGCGTCGTCGTGCATGTGCCTGGCCGCGACCGCGGGTTCCTGGCCCCAGGGCAGTGGCAGGTTCTCGCTGCGCACGTCCAGGAACTGGCCCAGGGCCACCTCGGTGGTCATGGCATCGAAGGCCGCCCGGGCGCGCCACAGGGCCTTGTCCGCGGGCTCGCAGGAGGTGTGAGTCCGCGCCAGGGCGCTCATCTCCTCGCCCGCCAAGGACAGCAGGAGGTCGCCGAGCAGGATGGCTCCGTTGGCCCCGAAGGTCTGCGAGGGCCCCAGCCAGCCACGGGCGTCGTGATCCCGGGCGAAGAAGCGGTGCGCCGCGGGCAGACCCCGGCGGGTATCGGCTCCGTCCATGAGGTCGTCGTGAATCAGGGCGCTGGCCTGGTAGAACTCGAGCGCAGTTCCCAGGCCGACGGCGTCGGAACTCGTGAGACGCTCGGCCCTGCGCTCCGGGGCGGTCAGGAGCGCACAGCCGACCGCGCCCAGTACGGCCCGCATGCGCTTGCCTCCGCCGAGGATGCTCCCGGCGGCGTCGAGCAGCTCAGGTGCGGCCTGGCCCAGGTCCTCCCAGCGCCGGCGGCAGCCGCTTAGAACCTCCTCCAGCCGGTGCTCGACGGCGGGGCGGACTCGGCTCAGGGCTGCAGGCAGAGTGCTCATGACGGCCAGGGTAGACGCAGGAGGCCGAGGAGGGCGGGCGTGCCGTCAACGGTGACTTCGCCGCCACGGGAAGCCTGCCACCGCGAAGATTAGGTGACGCTAAGTCGCTGGTGCGGAGCTGCTGGGGAATAAACGCTACAATTCTGGGGTTGTCTGCTGTGCCGGGACGGGTCCCCATACCCCGCCGCCGGCTGTCCGCCCGCCCACGCGAAAGGAACTCCGTGGCTTCTTCCACAGTGACGCGCTCCAGCGCCGAGCTCACTGACGACGTCGACGAGACCGCGCTCGACGACGAGGACTTCGACCTCGACGACGAAGGAGACGACGAAGGAGACGACGACACCGACGACTCCGACTACGACGATGAGGACTTCGACGACTCCGACGAGGATGACGACGAGGACTCCGATGAGGATGAGGGCCAGGAGGACGACGACTCCGAGGCACAGTCTGTCCAGGAGGACGACGGCCCCGCCCCTGAGCTGCGCGACTACTACCTGGACGTGAGTCTGGAGGAGAACGGCGACGGCTCCAAGCGCAGCCCCTTCAACACCCCGGCCTCGCTCAAGGGCGTTCGGCTGGCCCCGGGAGCGACGCTCTTCGTGCGCTCGCGCACGATCGTGGAGAACCTGGAGATCGCCGGCCACGGCACCCTGGAGGAGCCCATCACCCTGGCGCCCTACGGCCACGGCCCGGTGCCCCGCTTCGTCATCGGCGACTCCGCCCCCATGGTCGCGCGCGACTACCTGGCCCAGAATGGCTACATCTTCCGCGGATGGGTCATCAAGGGCATCAAGATGCAGCCCTCCATCGCGGCCCTGACCGGTGAGCTTGAGCGCATGCGCCGGGAGGAGGCGGAAAAGGCCGCCTCCAAGAAGTCCGGCAAGCGCGGCAAGTCCCAGGACAAGGACGGCTCCTTCACCGTCTCCGACTCCGATGAGGGCGACGAGCCCGCACAGCGGGTCGTCACCGCCGGTGCCACCGCGGACCCGGTCAAGGACTACCTCAAGCAGATCGGTAAGGTCGCGCTGCTGAACGCCGAGCAGGAGGTCGAGCTCGCCAAGCGCATCGAGGCCGGCCTCTACGCCGAGCACCGTCTGGCCGAGGAGGGCAACGACCTGCCGGCCAAGCTGCGCCGCGAGCTGCACTGGGTGGCTCAGGACGGCCAGAGGGCCAAGAACCACCTGCTGGAGGCCAACCTGCGACTGGTGGTCTCCCTGGCCAAGCGCTACACGGGCCGCGGCATGCTCTTCCTGGACCTCATCCAGGAGGGGAACCTGGGTCTGATCCGCGCCGTGGAGAAGTTCGACTACACCAAGGGCTTCAAGTTCTCCACCTACGCCACCTGGTGGATCCGCCAGGCCATCACCCGCGCCATGGCGGACCAGGCCCGCACCATCCGCATCCCGGTGCACATGGTCGAGGTCATCAACAAGCTCGCCCGCGTGCAGCGCCAGATGCTCCAGGACCTGGGGCGCGAGCCCACTCCGGAGGAGCTGGCCGTCGAGCTGGACATGACCCCGGAGAAGGTGGTCGAGGTCCAGAAGTACGGGCGCGAGCCGATCTCCCTGCACACGCCCCTGGGCGAGGACGGGGACTCCGAGTTCGGTGACCTCATTGAGGACTCCGAGGCCGTGGTCCCGGCCGACGCGGTGAGCTTCACCCTCCTCCAGGAGCAGCTCCACGCCGTGCTGGACACCCTCTCCGAGCGCGAGGCCGGCGTGGTCTCCATGCGCTTCGGTCTGACCGACGGTCAGCCCAAGACTCTCGACGAGATCGGCAAGGTCTACGGGGTCACCCGCGAGCGCATCCGCCAGATCGAGTCCAAGACCATGTCCAAGCTGCGCCACCCCTCGCGCAGCCAGGTCCTGCGCGACTACCTGGACTGACCGGACTCACCGGACAGGCGGGGAGCGCTACCGGCTCGCTCATCTCGACGGCGTCGGCCCCGGAA
>NZ_MSRR01000043.1 GCF_001956585.1 Actinomyces naeslundii
ACCGCCACGGTCTGGACCTGCCTGGCCCTGCTGGCAACCAGCGACATGACAGTCCTGACCACCAGTACTCGAGCCGTGACAGAGATTCTGGCTCGCCGGAACGGGGGCCGCTGAGCCGGCTCCGGCACGGAGCCCCGGCGCAGGAGGTGTGCCGAAGAACATTTCTGTGAGCAAAGAGACCGGTCAGCGCTGCGTTTGTAATATTGCTTTTGCAGTCACCGGTATCTTCTGTCTTGACTGTACAAGCGCGGTAAGACCTGTTGTCTTACCGTAATGTCTCTGAGAAAGAGAATCTGTCGATGCGACGTACCCTTATCAAATTGCTCGCGCTAAGAATTTTCGCGAATGCAAGAAGGGAAGATTATGAAGCATATTCTGCTTTTGGATACGTCTGTCGGCTCACTCAACATGGGTGATGAGATCATCGGTCGATCAATTGAGGTGAACTGGCCCGATCTGTTCTCCTTCAACTATGTCATGCGCTTGGCTACCCACACCCCGATGTACACGCCCGTTCAGAACCTCCTGTACAAGCGCAAGCTCAGTATCTTCAAAGGTGCTGACATCAAGTTCCTATGCGGCACCAATGCTCTGTATACGAATATGCTGCGGCCCTTGCCGGCATGGAACATCAACTATATTAACTGCAGAATGGCTGCTGGGACGGTGTGCCTGGGGGTGGGGGCCGGAGTCAACTCCCGAGGTGTCAACCTCTACACCCGTGCCCTCTACCGCAAGGTACTGGCTCGCGACGTCGTGCACTCCGCGCGCGACGAGCGGAGCAAGAGGCTTCTGGAGAGCTTGGGGTTCCGTGCGTGGAACACCGGCTGCCCAACCCTGTGGGGGCTGACCCCCGATCACTGTGAGGCCATTGTCCGTACCAAGGGCGACGAGGTCGTCTTCACCCTCACCTCCTACCACCCCGACCCCCGCAAGGATCGGGCGATGATCGATGTGCTGCGCAGGCACTACTTCCGGCTGCACTTCTGGCCGCAGTCCATCAACGACCTGGACTACCTGCAGTCGCTAGGTGCGGCCGACGACGTCGAGATCGTTCCTCCGAACCTGGCCGGGTTTCGGGCGGTTCTGGGCCGAGGTGCCGACTATGTGGGGAACCGCCTGCATGGTGGCATCTTCGCCCTGCAGCGGCGACGACGCGCCATCATCGTGGCCATCGACTACCGGGCGCGGGAGATGGGAAAGGACTACTCGCTGCCGCTGGTGGAGCGTGACTCCATCGAGACTGACCTGGCCGACCTGGTCGAGTCCTCCTGGGCAACGAGGATTCATGGTCTGGACTTCAACCTCATCGAGACGTGGAAGGCGCAGTTCGGTGTCGGTGAGTAGTAAGGGGCGCATGACGCTCCTGTTGGGCAATACCTTGGTGTTCGCCTTGGGGGGTCTGGCGGTTAAGGCGGTCTCCCTGGTGCTCATGCCGTTGTACACGACTGCCTTGACGGCTGGTGAGTACGGGACGGCTGAGCTGCTCAACAGTGCCATTGAGATCGTGCTGCCGCTGCTCTCCCTGGGGGTGGTGGAGGCCCTTTACCGCTTCTCGATCGATGATGACGTTCCCAAGGATGAGCTCTTCGCTAACTCCCTGCTGGTTCTGGGTAGCGGCATCGTGGGGACTGCGGTGCTGTGTGCCTTCGCCGGCGTCGTGTGGGGTGTGGAGCATGTGGTGTCCTTCTTCGTGTTGTTCTGCTCGGTGTGCGTCTTCAAGGCCACGACCCAGCTTGCCCGTGGGCTTGGCCACGTGCGCCGCTTCGTGGCCTACGGCCTCATCAACGCGCTGGCCATGGTCATTGCCACCTACCTACTCCTGGTGCAGGGGCGTGCAGGGATCGAGGGATATCTCTGGTCGTACGCCATCGGTTATCTGGTAGGCGGCATGGCCGCGTTCCTGGGGTCGGCCGAGTACCGGCTGCTGGTGCCCTTCCGGGCTGATCGGGTGCTGCTGCGCCGGATGCTTGTCTACAGCCTGCCGCTCGTGCCCAACCTGCTGTCATGGTGGCTGGTGAGTGTCTCCGGGCGCTATGCGGTCTTGTGGGGTAGTGGCCTGGCGGCTGCGGGGCTGTTCACGGCGGCGAGCAAGATGCCCTCGCTCATCAACATTGTCGCCTCCGTGTTCCAGCAGGCCTGGCAGTACTCGACGGCCCGCGAGATCGGCTCACCTGACCGGGGCGCGTTCTTCGGTGCTGTGCTGAGGGGCTACTCCCTGGCGACCCTGTCGGCCGCCGGGCTGGTCATCGCCCTGAACCGACCGATTTCCCGACTGATGCTGCAAACGGAGTTCTCGGAGGGCTGGCGGTATGTTCCCCTGCTCATGCTGGCAGCGACCTTCGGGGTGATGACCATCTTCTTCGGGACGTTCTATCAGGCCCTCATGAGCAGCCGCGTTCTCATGGTCTCCACCA
>NZ_MSRR01000044.1:0-2335 GCF_001956585.1 Actinomyces naeslundii
TCAACGCATGGCGCAGCCTAAGACGTCTGCAGCAGGGGCGAGGCGGCGAGGAGAATCCACTGGAGGCGTCCATCAAGTCTCGACTTCAGAAGCAGGTGGATGCCGCCCATGAACGGTACGAGCGGACCAGCGTCACTCAATCCGCCCTGGCTGGAGCCGTCACCGAGATAGAGGTGGCGCTTAGGGATCTCAGCGAGGACGAGACCACAGTCCTGGAGGCGGTGCGGTTCCCGGATCACTTCGAGAGGTACCTCCGGCGGCGAACGGCCGGCCGCCGCCAAAACATCGAGGCAGCAGCCGAACCCTTCTTCGATGACCTGACCCGCATCGTCGCCGACGAGTTCATCTATCGAGCACCGGGATCGCGGGCCTTCGACATCGCCGCACTCAAGCAGCTACTTGCAGGCCAGGAACAGCTACTTGCTGGACAGGAACGACTGATAGACCAGTACACGAAGACTTACGAGCGCCTGGACAGGATTATCGACAGCATCGACAACATCCGTAACACACGCGGTCAACTACACGCCACACCCACACGGATTCACTTTGGTAGCCGCCCTATGGTCGCCACCAACTTCATTCCACGAACAGGGCAAAATCAACTCGTCAACGCCATCTTCTTTCACAACGAGCCTCGCACAGTATTAACGGGAATGAAAGGGAGCGGCAAGACTCAGCTGGCAGCCACGATTGCCGCCAAGTGCGAAGACGAGGAATGGCCCCTAGTCGCATGGATCAACGCGGCGTCACGTAAGAAACTCGTTGCCACCCTCTACGAACTCGCCACACTGACCGGGATCGACGCTCCACACGATAAAACACCGGATTTCACTGCTCGACGCTTCCTGGATAAGTTGCGCTCAGCAGACGCGGCTGACCGCCTTTTCATTTTCGACAACGTGGAGAACCTCGACGACCTGAAAGACCTCACCCCTGAAGGTAAAGGAGTCCGGGTCATCATCACCACGACACGCCACCTCGACTGGGACAGTCTCGGATGGCACCCAATCACAGTCGGAGTCTTTGAACGAGACCAGTCGATCACCCTCCTCTGTGAACGAACTGGCGACACTAACCGCGACGCAGCCAACCAAATCGCAAGCACACTTGGAGATCTTCCTGTCGCCATAACTCAAGCCGCCGCAACAGCCCGCAATGAGAGGTTCACTCTCAATGAATACCTTCGCAGCCTAAACAGTCTTCCACTAGCAGATACTATTGATAAACAAGAAGGTGAGCATTACCCAAAAGCAATCAGCACAGCTTTATGGCTTGCGTGTAAAGCAACGATAGACAGCATCAAGAAGAAAAACTCCACGCAGGGACAATTATCAATCCATCAGATAAGCACACTATCTCTACTCGCAGCACCAGGAGTGCCCACCGCATGGCTGGAAGACTATAACGACACAGAGAACGCCAAGAAGTCTCTCAGTGCACTATTAAACTCCTCAGTATGTCAAATCTCAGCAGACAGCAAGAAGACCCTCATTCATCGACTTCAAGGGCGAGTTTTCAGAGAGAACCGCCTCAGTACGGAAATAGAAATGAACGCCGCTGTTTCCGTGGCAATAAGTGTACTGGAGAGCATTAGCGCACACACTCAAGACAGTCCAAGCAAAGAACAGCAAGAGACACATAACCTTATCGAACAATTAAGTACCATCGCATCCCAAGAACACTCACTTCCTTTATTCTCTGACCCCACCATCGCCACAATACTCGCGAGAACCCTTAAAAAAGCATGGCGACTCGGCATGCATCAAATCGCACTAGCCCTAATTAATCCACTCACTAAAGCCAGTGAAGCACTAGGGGTAGACCACCCTGATATCATCACCTCACGCAACAGCCTCGCCGACGCCTACCTATTAGAAGGTCAGACAGAAAAGGCCGTCGCGTTAGTGCAACAGAACCTCAAGCACTCCACGACGCTAATTGGAAGCACAGAACCAGCCATTTTGACCTCACTCAGCACCCTCGCCAAAGCCAGTCGGGACAGGGGTGATCTCGAAGGTGCCGCATCTCTGTTCGAGCAAATTCTCACTGATCGCATCCGCATCCTGGGCCCCAATCACCCCGATATCCTGACCTCGCGCAATAGTCTCGCCGGCACTCAACAAGAGTTGGGTAGACTCGAGGAGGCAATCACCCTATATGAGAAAAACTTCGAGGATTCCGAACGAATTCTGGGACCCCACCACCCCGGCACTCTCACCTTCCGCAACAACCTCGCTGGCGCTTACCAAGATCTGGGAAGGCTTGGGGAGGCAATCAACCTACTCGAGCAGAACCTCAAAGACCGCACCCTCATCCTGGGACCCGACCACCC
>NZ_MSRR01000044.1:2379-2972 GCF_001956585.1 Actinomyces naeslundii
CTACCAAGCTGCAGGCAGGTTCGATGAAGCAATCACCCTGCACCAACAGAACCTTGAGGACAGCATCCGCATCCTGGGACCCGACCACCCTGACACCCTGGCCTCACGCCATAACCTCGCCAACGCCTATCGGGAGATGGGCAGGCTCGATGAAGCAATCACCCTGCACCAACAGAACCTTGAGGACAGCATCCACATCCTGGGACCCGACCACCCCGACACCCTGGCCTCACGCCACAACCTCGCCAACGCCTACCAAGCTGCAGGCAGGCTCGATGAAGCAATCACCCTGCACCAACAGAACCTTGAGGACAGCATCCACATCCTGGGACCCCACCACCCGCATACCCTCACCTCACGCCACAACCTCGCGGTTGCCTACCACGACGCGGGCAGGCTTAACGAAGCAATCACGCTGCAGGAGCAGAACCTCAAGGACTTCAAGAACCTCCTTGGCCCCAACCACCCGCATACCCTCACCTCACGCCACAACCTCGCCAACGCCTACCAGGCTGCAGGCAGGCTCGACGAGGCCATCACCCTGTACGAGCAAAACCTCAAAGACTCTGAAGACCTCCTGGGACCCCACCACC
>NZ_MSRR01000045.1 GCF_001956585.1 Actinomyces naeslundii
TAGCGCATGTCGATGACGCCGGTGCCGACCTCGATGCGCTGGGTACGGGCGCCGGCCGCGGAGAGCAGCGGGATGGGGGCGGCGGCCTGGCGGGCGTAGTGGTGGACGCGCCAGTAGGCGCCGTTGACGCCGATCTCGTCAGCGCCGACGGCGATCTCGACGGCCTCCTTGAGCGCCTGGCCGGCGTCGGGGTCGCCAGGGCCGCGACCGTGTCCATAGTGTCCGAAGCTGAGAAACCCGAATGCTTTCATGCAACCTTCAACTACGCGCTCCGTCGGATCATTCCGTCCGACCGCGCGATTCGGGTCACCCCGCCCTCAGGCGCCGCACGCTCTCAGCGCCGGCAGAGGGATCGGCAGCACCCCTGGGTGCACCACGGCGTACCCAGCCAGCGGGGAACGGTCTCCTTGTAGTCGAGATAGTCCTGCCCGAACCTCTCCTCCAGGGCCTTCTCCTCAGCCGGGATCTGGTGGCGGTCGATGAGCCAGACGAAGCCGGCCAGCGGGATCAGCGCGGACGGGCTCCTGCGCGCGATCGCGTGCGAGAGCAGCAGGCCCGTCAGGCCCAGGTACATGGGATTGCGCGTCAGCCGGTTGGGGCCGTCCACTACGAGGTGCTGGGCTCGCTCGACCCTCACTGGGTCGACCGTGGTGCGGTGGCGAAGAAAGGTGCCTGCGCTTCCGGCGAGCAGGCACAGCGATCCGCCGACGACGGCGGTGGCCGCCGCCACCGACGCGGGTGTCGCTGTCCGACCACGAGTCATGGCGCTCTGCGCCGCGCCCGCGATCGCCAGCAGCACTGCCGGGGGCGGTCGCCTGATGATCTGCTTCATCACCGGGCCATCCTCTCACCTACTGCACCCCGACAGCGCACCAGGCTCGGCCAACGCGAGCGCTCAGGACCACCGGAGCACCTCGACCAGCATCCTCACAGTGATTTATCGATCAACTTCACGGTTGGTTTCGCCACCCGTCATCTCTCCCCCGGTGAACAATGGTCAGGCGGTTCCATCCGCTCCGACGGGCTCAGCCCGTCG
>NZ_MSRR01000046.1 GCF_001956585.1 Actinomyces naeslundii
AAGCGATGCCCTCAACGCGTGGCGCAGCATGAGAGGTCTGCTGCCAGGGCGAGGCGGCGAGGAGAATCCGCTGGAGGCGTCCATCAAGGGCCGAGTTCAGGAGCAGGTGGATGCCGCCAGCAAGCAATACCAAAAGGTGAACCATTCCGCGCTGGCTGGAGCCGTCACCGAGATGGAGGTGGCACTCAAGGAGCTCAGTGAGGACGACGCCGCAGTCATCGAGGCGGTACGCCACCCAGGCAACTTCGAGACGCACCTCCGACGGCGAACGGCCAGCCACCGCCAGAACGTCGAAGCAGCAGCCGAGCCCTTCTTCAATGACCTGACCCGCATCGTCGCCGACGAGTTCATCTATCGAGCACCGGGCTCACGGACCTTCAACCTTGCCGCACTCAAGCAAGTACTCACAGGCCAAAAACAATTGTCAGACCAGCACAAGAAGGCTCACGAGCACCCAGATAAGATCACCAACAGCATCAATAACACTAGTATGACACCCTCTCACATGCAAGCCGGTAAACTGCTTCGCTTTGGAAATCGCCCCCAGGTCACCGCAGGATTCGTCACACGGGAGGGGCAGGATGAGCTCTTCGACGCCGTCTTCACTCGCGCCGAGCCTCGCACAGTTCTGACCGGGATGCGGGGAAGCGGAAAGACTCAGCTGGCAGCTGCGATTGCGGCCAGGTGCGAGGAGGAGGGCTGGCCCCTAGTCGCGTGGATTCATGCGGCCTCACGCAAGCAAATCATTGCCGACCTCTACGAATTCGCGCTGCGGACCGGTATCGATGCACCGAATAGCATCCCCCTGGAGGTCATCGTTCGACGCCTCATGGATCATTTGCGCTCAGCGGATGGGAGCAACAGTCTCTTCGTCTTCGACAACGTGGAGAATCCCAACGACCTGAGAGACCTCATTCCCGAGAGCACCGGAGTTCGAACCCTCATCACCACCACGCGCCACCTCGACTGGGACGACCTGGGGTGGTTGCGGTTCACGGTTGGCGCCTTCGATCGGGAGCAGTCGATCACCCTCCTGTGCGAGCGTACCGTCGACACTCACCGCGAAGCAGCTGACCGGATCGCGGATGCGCTTGGCGACTTGCCCGTCGCCATAGCCCAAGCCGCCGCGACAGCAAAACAGGGCGGATACACCTTATCCGGCTACCTTGACAGGCTGAGTCATCACCCGCTCGAGTCAAGCATCAGTCCCCTCGAGGGCGACGACTACCCGAACGCCGTCGGCATCGCACTGCTCATGGCATACGAACAGGTCTTGGAGCAGCTCAGAACCAAGCACCCTCAGCAGGAGAGGATCGCCGTATCGCTCCTCGACACACTGTCCCTCCTGACAGCTTCCGGCGTACCGACTCACTGGCTATTGAGGCTCGACAGCGACTCCGACGCAGTACGCGACACCCTGTCTTTCCTGAAGAGCGTCGCTATCCTCCAAGAATCCAGCGACGGCGACAAGACCTTCATTCACTGGCTCCAGGGACACGTGTACCGGGAAACCTACCTTAATGACCAGAAGCAACTCGGTGAGGCGCGTAGGTGCGCTGCAACACTTCTCGGCGGGATGGACGTAGACCACCTAGAGAATCCTGAACAACGGCGACAAGAGACCCACCATCTCATCGAGCAGCTACTCTCAATCACATCACAGGACTACTCTCATTCACTGTTTTCTGAGCCACAAGTGTCTTCCAAGCTCGCCGAGACACTACACGACGCGACCAGCCTTGGGATGTCGCAACTGGCCCTTTGTCTCACTGACTCCGTGACCCAGGCCTGCGACGCCTTGGGCCCCCACCACCCCCACACCCTGGCTTCACGCAACAACCTCGCCAGCGCCTACCGGACGCCGGCAGGCTCGACAAGGCCATCGCCCTGTACGAGCAGACCCTCGAGGACTCCATCCGCGTCCTGGGCACCGACCATCCCGGCACCCTGACCTCACGTCTCAACCTCGCCGGCACCTACCGGGCGAGCGGCAGGCTCGACGAGGCCATCACCCTGTACGAGCAGGTATTCAGCGGCCGCAGCCTCGTCTTGGGCCCCGACCACCGCAGCACTCTGACCGCACGCGACGAACTGGCCGGCATCTACCGGGAAGCGGGCCGATTCGACGAGGCCATCACCCTGAAGAAGCAGATCCTCGCAGACGCCATGCGCATCATGGGTCCCGACAGTCCCGGCGCCTCGGCCGCACGTAACAACCTCGCCGCAACCTACCGGGATGCGGGCAGGCTCGACGAGGCCATCCCCCTGTATCAGCAGAACCTCGAGGACGTCACCCGCCTCTCAGGCCTCGACCATCCTGAAACCTTGGCCTCGCGCGGCACGCTCGCCGGCGCCTACCGGGATGCGGGCAGACGCGACGAGGCCATCCCCCTGTATCAGCAGAACCTCACCGACGTCACCCGCCTCGCGGGTCCCGACCACCCCCACACGCTCAGCTCGCGCAGCACCCTTGCCGGCGCCTACCGGGATGCGGGCAGGCTCGAGGAGGCCATTCCCCTGTTCGAGCAGAACCTTGACGACGTCGCCCGCACCCTGGGCCTCGACCACCCTGGAACCTTGGCTCTACGCCACAGCCTCGCCGGCGCCTACCGGGATGCGGGCAGGCTCGACGACGCTATTCCCCTGTTCGAGCAGAACCTCACCGACTTCATCCGCATTCTGGGTCCCGACCGCCCCGACACCTTCACCTCGCGTAGCACGCTCGCCGGCGCCTACCGGGATGCGGGCAGGCTCGAGGAGGCCATTCCCCTGTTCGAGCAGAACCTCGAGGACCGCACCCGCACCCTGGGACCTGCTCACCCTGTCACTCTCACCTCGCGCGGCAACCTCGCCGGCGCCTATCGCGCCGCTGGAAGAATCGAGGATGCGGAGAAGCTCTTCGGGACGCCGTGAGAATTCTGATTCGGCACCGCTGACCGCTTGTACGATAGCGGCATGGCCGATCCCCTCTCCCTCGCTGTTCTGTCTGCCAGCATCGCCGGGCTGCTCATGCGCGGAGCCGCTGTGGCCGTTGATCCTTCGTGGGGCAGCGCGGCGTCACTGCCAAGCGATGCC
>NZ_MSRR01000047.1 GCF_001956585.1 Actinomyces naeslundii
GGTCGGCAAGGCATCACCCGGCTGCAGTCCCTTGGCAAGAATGTAGTTCTTGATCTCGGCGATCGCTGTGGAGGACTGAGTCATAGGGGTGGTGGTGAGGCCGGACATGACACCGCGGGACGTCTGCATAACCCCATTGTCCGACTTTCGGTGCATGTGCGCTGGTGAATGTTGGCCCGTGCCTATCCGCATATTTCTGAGACCCCAGCCATGGCTGTCGCTCTTTTCCGGGGCAACATCCGGAGCAGCACCTGGCCGTGGCGAGGTCCGTTGCGGATTGATGAGTGAATGTACGCAAGTTGCTCCTATAACGATCATGATGCCACAGTTGCGGTATGCCCGATACACATGAGGTGCTCCCCGCCCGTCCTCCTTATGACGGCGCTACCGCTGCCCTGCTCGAGCGTATTGAGGCACTCGGTGTCTTCCGCACCATGACGGTGGAGAACATTCCGACCTGGCGCGCGCCCGTTGATGAGGTCAGAGCGGAGTTCCTTGTCCGGTGTCCTGACGTCGACCTGGAGGACGTCGACGTCGTTCGGGAGGACGGGACCACGCTTCCTGCTGCGGCCGTCCGGCTCTCTCGGGGTCTCTCCGGGGACCGGCCCGGTCCTGTGTTCCTGTCGCTGCACGGGGGAGGGCTCGTCATGGGGTGCCGTTTTAACGGTCTGTTGACGGTTGTTCCATGGTTGCGTCGGTACGGAGGTGTCATTATCAGCCCCGAGTACCGTCTGGCCCCGGAGAGTCCGGCTCCTGCCGGCGTCGAGGACTGCTACGCCACGCTGTGCTGGGCGATCGAGCACGCCGAGTACCTCGGCGCAGACCCCGAGCGTGTGGTCGTCGTCGGGCCGAGTGCAGGTGGTGGTCTGAGCGCCGGTACATTGCTCATGGCGCGTGACCGGCAGGGGCCGGCCGTGCTTGGCGGGCTGCTGGACTATCCCATGCTTGACGACCGCAGCGGGCTGCCGGGATGGCAGGGGTCGGTCTCGGCGCGCCAGTATCCCGACGACGGCACCTGGCCCGCGGCCTACAACGACGTCGCCTGGGAGGCGGCGCTGAGGCGGCGACGCGGAACTGAGCTGGTCACCCCTTATGAGGCGCCCGCCCGCGCCACATGGTTGGGCGGCCTACCGCCGCTGTTCATCTCGGTCGCATCGGCCGAGGTCTTCCGCGATGAGGTCGTTGCCTTCGCCTCCAAGATATGGCGCGACGGCGGGGACGCCGAGCTGCACGTCTACCCCGGGGGGACGCATGCCATGGAGTTCGTCAATGCTCGTTGGCTGGCTCAAGGACTCACCGCGGCGCGCGATCTGTGGATGGACAGACTGCTTCACCCCGAGGACCCCCGCCTCAACATCGCGGCCGTGGCTCAGGCCGGAACCTACCCGGCCCTGACTGAGGAGGCCATGACCAGTCGGTTCAGGTGAGGGTTGCCAGGAGCGGGGCGTAGTGCTGGGCCGTGGCCTGGCGGTAGGCCTGGGCGTCCCCGGCGCGGGCGGCCCGGAGCATGCTCCGATGCGCCTTCGCGGCGCTGAGCATGTCCTCGGACCTGGGGCCGTCCAGGAGGGGGACGGTGAGGGTGTGGACGGCCCAGAAGGCCTCGGTCAGGTGCAGGAAGAGGTGGTTGTCCAGGGGCTCGAGCAGGCGCATGTGGAAACGGCGATCCTGGTCGGTGAAGAGCTCCCGCTTCGAGGCGATCTCCTCGATCTCCTCGACGAGGGTGTCGAGCTCGGGGTCCTGGCG